>CAZDLM010000029.1:0-37192 GCA_964506465.1 uncultured Syntrophaceae bacterium | reverse complement strand
GAAGGCCCGCAGACAGGTGGAAAGGCGCGACCCGTGTCTCATCATCTTTACAACCGGTTCGACGGGTTCATCCAAGCCCGCCCTCTTGTGCCATGAGAATATCCTGGTCCAGAATATAGGGCTTGCGGTCGCTTTCGATATGAAGGCAAACGACCGGATGCTCATCAACCTGCCGCCTTCCCATGTCGGTTGCATCACCGAACAGTTGGCGACGACGATCTTCGGCGGCGGTATTTCCGTCATCCTGCACATCTTCGATGCGAAGAAGAGCCTCGAAGCGATTCAGGAACACAAGATTACAACGCTCGGCCAGATCCCTGCTCTATTCAACATGGAGTGGCGATTGCCCGAATACGCCGGCTTCGATTTGTCTAGCCTGCGTTTTGCCATTTACGGCGGCCAAGCCGTTTCAAGGGAATTCCTGGAGAAGATGTCGAAGATGGCTCCGAAAATCGGCACGGGACTTGGGCTTACCGAAACGGCGGGTTTCTGCACCTATACCGATCTGGATGCTGCCGTCGATGACCTGGTGGCAGGCATCGGTTTCGACATGCCGTTATGCCCGATCAGCATTCGTGATGCGATGAACCCGGACGGAACGGCGGGAAAGGAAAAACCGGCCGGAGAGGTCGGTGAGATCTGCTTCGCGGGCCCGCAAGTCTTCCTGGGGTATCTGGGGGATCCTGTAAACACGTCCAAGACCGTCTCCAAAGAGGGCGTCTGTTATACGGGAGACCTTGGCTATTATGACGGCAAGGGGCTTCACTTCGCGGGTCGATCCAAGCTCGTCATCAAACCGAAGGGCTATCAGGTCTTCCCCGAGGATGTGGAAAACCACATTGCGGAAAAACTCAAGGGTCGTGTCGGGATGGTGGCCTGTGTCGGCGTGGAGCACCGGATATGGTCCGAAGCCATCATGACCTTCGTCGAATCAGTCGACCCCGCCAGGAGAGTCGCGTGCGAAGAGGTGCTGGATGCCTGTCAGGACATTGCCGCCTATTCTCGTCCCTCTCATGTGATTATCGTCGATGCGGGGAAGATGCCGCTGAATCGCGTGGCCAAGACGGATTATATGGCGCTGAAACAGTCAGCATCCGAGGCGGTCGCCAAGCTTCGCTCAGAAGGAAAGTGGGATAACTGACGCCTAATGGCAGGCGGTGACGCCGCCCGGAGCAGGAGATTATTCAATCAGGGACAGTCGTGACCGTATCGCATCGGCCTTGGCCGGTTGTCCGGTCCGATCGTAGTAGGACCGCAATTGTCCAAGATATCCGATCACGGCGGCCTTCCATCCCTGTTCAGAAGCTGCACCCACGGCCGCCTGGAGCGTTCGCTCATCGGCCTTCCCCTCGCGGACGAGAACGCCGGCAGCGATCAGCCGCGACAGCGGATCATCAATGTTTTCAACTATTTGTGAAGTGTCGCCGGTTGACTGAGCATTTCGCAATGCATGCTGGAGCGGCCGATAAGGCGCCGGCAGAACCTTCTCGTCAACCCGGGCGAATTGGCCCGTAAGGAAATAATAGTAACTCTTGTTTTCCGGGACAGACTCGACGGCATCTGCCTGGAGAAAATTCTCAGTCTTCGGTTCTTCCAGCAGTGCTACCTGGATGGCCATCTTGACAAGATGTGCTTTGGCCAGCAGATCGACATTGCCGCTCTTCTTGATTTCTTCCAGTGCCTTCCCGAAATGCAACTCTGAGGTCGAGGTGCGCCCGGCAAGGGCGTGCCGCTTGAATGTTTCCATCTGGCTGTGGCTGATGTTGACCCAGTCCCGGATGGGCTTGGAGCCGCCGCAGGCGACGATAAAAAGGAGGGCAGAAAACGCGATCACGACCTTTTTCACGGCAGCTTGATCTCCGGTTCCTTCTTGAAAGGAATCTTCTTATCGATCTCGTTCGCGAGATCGCCAATGGCACGTATTCCGGCGTCAAAATCACTGCGAAGAACCTTCAGATCTTTCGCGGCATCGGACGTCTCCGTCGTGATTTTGTTGATATTGTCCACTGAGACATCCAATTTTTTCATCTTCTGGAGGAGATCCCTGAGGATTGCGCTGACCTCGGACAGCAGACCTTCCGGTCCATAGAGCTCTTGATCCGTCTTACCGGCAATGCTGTCGGCCTTCTTAAGGATGTCCTCCGCCTTGGCTGTGATATCCTTAAGTTTCCGAATGGACTCGTAAATGGCCTTTATGCTCTCCGGGTCCCCAACGGCAATTTCGAGCGCGGATTTCTTATCAGTGAAGTTCCCCGTGATTGTCTGTGCATTCCTGAGAATACCGCGGACTTCTCCATTGGGATCGGCAATGTTCGCGGTGATCTGTTCGACGTTTGCGACAATCTGATTCGCCTTGTCGATAATCGGTTGAAAGCGCTTGATGGTCTCATTGATGTCGTTGACTTCCGTCACGTCCGGCCGCTGGGTGGACGAAAGCGGATCGCTTCCCATGTTCTCCGTCTTGACGTTGATCCGCGGTGAACCGAGAAGCGGTTTTTCGAGGATGAAACGGCTGTCGGCCTTGAGCCAGCGAACATGTTCGGCGGGAACCTTAAACTGGACGAGAACGATGCCCTGCTCTGTCAATACGAGGTCGGTGACCCTGCCGATCTTGAAGCCGGAGAAGATTACCGGCATGCCCATTGTCAATCCATCGCCGGTCTTGGAGGACAACTGGTAGGTATACTCTTTGTGAAAAATGCCCTTCTTGTAGGCCATAAAAAAAAGGCCTGCCACGACGAGCAGAACCGTCACAATGATGAATAGGCCGACCTTATGTTCCGTCTTGAGGGGCATCTGTGCCTCCGTAGCGCTCCTCGTTCCAAGAATAATCGAAAATATGGCATTCTTTGTACCATTCGTCAATTTTTTTCAATGACGTCAAGATGAAGGCGTAATCCCTGGGATCGTGCAGCATTCTGAAGGGCCGATCGATGAGGATCATGGCCTCCATGACCATCGCCGCCCGCAAGAGCATAACCACGAAGCGGTCCTTTTCGCTGAGAACGGCGCTTCTTCTGTAGGCAATGGCGGATAGATCGAACCGGCGAAGAAGATCGCGGATTTGGTCTTCGACTGCTTCCCGTGGGAGGTTGCCGTGGTATTCACGGATGAGAGCGATATTTCCCAGGACATCCAGATTCGAGATCAAGGGAATATCCGGCGAAACGATCCCCACGTGATCACGATATTCGCAGACAAAGGTGTTTTGTCCGTCAAGTAGGTCCCCTTCGCTCGAAAACAGCGTCAGACCAATTTTCCCAAGAGAGATGTGGCGATTAATGATAGCACCTCGATAAAGACAATGGCAATGAAGACCCACACCATGCCGTTAAGAACGGAGATGGGGACACTGGTCAATTCATTGGTAGCGCTCAATCCGAAACGGATCGGGATAAGCACGCTGAAGAAGCCGAGCGCGAGACACTTCAGAAGCATCGCAAAGATATCGCCGTATTTTGCGGAAGCGATGAGCAGAGTCGCATATTCGTCGAGACTCATGCTGAAAATGATTCTGGAGAACAACCACCCGCTTAGAAGGACGGCAATGGCAAAAAGGCTGCTCAGGAGCGTTACGGAAACCATCCCGTTTACGATGCGGGGAACAAATAAATAACGGGCCGGATCGATGCGAAAGGCCTCCAGCGTCTGCAATTCCCTGCTGACTTTCATCACAGCGATCTCCGTATTGATCGCCGAAGAAGACCTCAGCGCAATCAGAAGGACCGTGAAGAAGGGAGATACCTCCGTGACGACGAACCCCATCAGCATCTGTCCGAAAAAGCCGGACAGACCCAATTCCTTCATATATTGTGCCGAGATGCCAACGACGGCGGCGCCGAATACCGCAGCGATGCCGAGAAACATAGGCAGGATCTGAACGGCCGTGAAGTAGATTTGCTTGACGAGGACAATCCGTACGGCGCTGTTGTACGTATCGCGGTCGACTATCTTCACGAAAATCTGGAAAGCGAAGGCAAACGTATCGCTGAGTGTTCTCGCTGTCCGGATGGCACTTCGACCGATCCGCGCGACAAAATCCATAACTACGCCACCTCCAAGAAAATTGTAATTGTAACACAGGACAAAGCACCGCGCAAACAGCGGAACGAAAAAAACATTTTCAGGAGTTGCCAAATGGTGTAGAAGTCATGGTCCATAAGAGTATTTGCCGGGGAAGGAGCCTCGCCGATGAAGCTCATCCGTTTCGTATCGGAACAGGGGGCAACGCTGTATGGAGCCTATCATGAGCGGCGACCTGAGAGATCCCGTATCCTACGCGGGGATTTCGCCGCTGGTTTTGAGGAGACTGGCGAAGAAGCGATGATAGAACGCCTACTGGCTCCGGTGGCTCCGCCCAATGTGTTGGCGCTGGGACTGAATTACCGCAAGCACGCGGACGAAACAAAAGTCTCTTATCCCGAGATACCGGTGATTTTCATAAAAGCCAATACAACCGTCATAGGGCCCGGGGAGACGATTCTGCTGCCCGCCGCAGGTCCTGACAGGGTCGATTACGAATGCGAACTGGCCATTGTCATCGGAAAGAAGACCAAGAACGTGACAAGAGCAGCTGCGATGGAGTGCATCTTCGGCTATACATGCGCCAACGACGTGAGCGCTCGGGATTGGCAAATCGAGAAACAGAAGAAACAGTGGGCTCGAGGCAAAAGTTTTGATACCTTTTGTCCTCTGGGACCGTGGATCTTGACGAAGGATGAGATTCCTAACCCGAACGCCTTGAAAATCCGTACAATTCTGAATGGGCAAGTCCTCCAGGATTCCACTACCTCCGACATGATTTTCGATGTGCCGACCATCGTGAGCGACCTGAGCAGATCGATCACCTTGCTTCCGGGAACTGTCATTCTCACGGGAACCCCCGAGGGCGTTGGGTTTACAAGGAAGCCCACCGTCTATCTGAAAGATGGGGATTCCGTAACGATTGAGGTCGAACGCATCGGTCAACTCACCAATCCCGTGCGCCTCGAGTAGAAGAATCGATAACCCACCCGTGCGCACAGCCGCGTTGACAAAAAAGGCGGGGTACATATAATAGCGGCAACTTTTTTCGTTGTTCGCAGCATTTTTCCATTCGCGCGATCGTGACGATCCGGAAGAAGAGAATTTCACGGTCGTTTAGTATCTTCGACTCATCGGGAGGAATAGATGAAGAATCAGTCAAACAGCAACAGAAAGACATTCCTGTATTTCCTATCAGCATGTCTGATCGGTTTTTTGATTGTTTCGGTCGTGGAGGTGCTGAGATCCTCTTTTCTGCCTTCGACGCCCGGTCCTGATGTTCCAGTTGCTTCCGCTGTTTCCGTCATGGAAGGTCCGAAGGGTGCGCCGGTGTCGTTTGCCGACCTTGTCGACAAGCTGAAGCCTTCGGTCGTCAATATCAGCACGACGAAGACAATCCGCTCCGGCGGCCTTCGCTCTCCTTTTGGAGATCCGAGATTTGATCGCTTTTTCGGCAGCGAAGACTTCTTTAATCGCTTCTTCGGCGATATGCCGCAGCGCGAATTCAAACAGCGCAGTCTCGGCTCAGGATTTATCATCAGCGCCGACGGATACATCTTTACAAATAACCATGTGATCGAGCAGGCCGACAAAATCCTTGTCAAGCTGTCCGACGGAAAGGAATACGAAGCAAAGGTCATCGGCAGAGATGCCAAGACGGACATTGCCCTTATCAAGATCAAGCCCAACGAAAGCCTCCCTCTGGCGGAGATGGGAGACTCAGAGAAGCTCCGCGTCGGCGACTGGGTCGTCGCCATCGGAAATCCGTTCGGTCTGGAGCAGACCGTAACCGCGGGGATCATCAGTGCCAAAGGCCGTGTCATCGGGGCGGGACCTTATGACAATTTTATTCAGACCGATGCCTCCATCAATCCGGGCAATTCCGGCGGGCCTCTCTTTGGTCTCGACGGTAAAGTCATTGGCATCAATACCGCCATTGTCGCGCAGGGACAGGGGATTGGTTTTGCTATCCCCGTCAACAGCGCCAAAGAGATGCTTCCCGATCTCAAGACCAAGGGAAAGGTCACTCGCGGATGGCTCGGAATCTCTGTTCAGGACGTTACGGAAGATATTGCCAAGAGCATGAAATTAAAAGACAAGAGCGGAGCACTCATCTCGGATACTTTCAAGGGAGATCCGGCTGACAAGGCCGGCCTGAAGGCAGGTGATGTCATTACTGAAGTGAACGGAAAAAAGATTAAGGACACGCACCAGCTTCTGATCATTATCGCCTCTCTGCGCGTCGGGGACAAGGTTGAGTTGAAGTATGTGCGGGATGGCGTGGAAAAGGCATCGCAGGTGGCCGTAGCGGAAAGGGGAGAACAGGCAGAATTGGCGGCTTCCGAGAACCTGAACGAAGATTTTGGAATGACCGTCCAAGAGATCACTCCGGAGATCGCCCAGTATCTGGGAATTTCTCGCAAAATCGGGGTCATTGTGACCGAGGTTCAAGAAGGGAGCCCCGCAGACGAGGTCGGCATTCAGCCGCAGGATATCATCACGCAGGTCAACAAGGTCAAGGTCACATCGATGAAAGACTATTTGCGTGAGATGTCGAAATCCGCAGCGAAAAAGAGTCTCCTTCTGCTCATCAAACGGGGGAAAACAACATTTTTCATTGCACTGCGCAAGTAGATCGGCAGGATGGCCTGATAGCGGACGCTCCTTCATGAATCCGAAACTGAGGTTGCGCAGAATCTATAGTTCTCTGGATGCGTACTTCGGCGATCTGCACTGGTGGCCTGGAGAGACCCCGTTTGAGATCATCGTGGGAGCTATTCTCACACAGAACACCGCTTGGAGGAACGTGGAAACGGCAATCGGGCGCTTGAAGAACCGCCGGATCATGAATCCGCGGTCGATGCGGTTGCTTCCCGAACAGGAGCTGGCGTCCATCATACGGCCTGCGGGATTCTTCAATGTCAAGGCTGCACGTCTTAAGGCTTTCCTCAGGTTCCTTCATGAAAACTACGGCGACAGCCTTGATAGGATGTTTGCCGTCGACACCCCATCTTTGAGAAGTACCTTATTGGCCGTCCATGGAATTGGCCCGGAAACTGCGGACAGCATTCTCCTTTATGCCGGCGGAAGGCCGACGTTTGTCGTTGACGCCTACACCAAAAGGATTCTCTCCCGGCACGGTCTGATTTCATCCACAGCGGATTACCCCTCCATTCAAAGACTTTTTATGGCAAGTCTCCCAAAGGAAATCCCGATATATAAGCAATACCACGCTCTCATCGTTGAAACGGGAAAAGTGTTCTGCAGGAAGACGCCGATCTGCAGCGCCTGTCCCCTGGGGAAAGGGGATCTTGTCCGTGTAGCTCGTGCGTTGGCGAGCTAGAAGCAGATCCGATTGGACTGGGCGATAGGTCAAACGGCGTTTTCCGCCACGGAGGTCCGGAGTTTCTCTCTCAGCGGATCAAGAATCCGTAAATCCGTTTCACGTGAAACACGGAACAAGGTCGAGAGTTTCGTTCCACAGTTCAAACGATGGCAACCTGTCACCGAGAGGGTTGCTTTCGCCAAAAAAACTTCATCCGCCATCACATCATCCCCTATCCGTCCGGGTGGAATTCGCACACCCGCAACGGACAGTAGCGACCTTCGTTATCCTCAAACCCTCTTTGTATCTTACAAAAGGCAAAGACCTTGACAGATTTGCAGCCATAGTATAGACGCACTGACTTCATGCTTGGCAGGATCTCAGTCGGTTGAAGGAGAAATGTGCTCATGCAGTGCAAAAAGGATCCAAAGAAACATCCGCTTCAAATTCAGGACAACACCTTCCGCGACGGACATCAGTCCATTTATGCAACTCGGATGCGGACCGAAGACATGATTCCCATCGCCGAGGCGATGGATGGGATTGGTTTCTGGGCAATGGAGGTCTGGGGAGGCGCGACGTTCGACACGATGCATCGTTTCCTCGGCGAGGATCCGTGGGAAAGGCCAAAGATTCTCAAAAGATACATCAAGAAAACTCCGATGAGCATGCTGTTGCGGGGCCAGAATCTCGTCGGTTACCGTCATTACGCAGATGATGTGGTCCGTTCCTTTGTAGACAAGGCGTGCGAGGCAGGCATTGACGTCTTCCGCGTCTTCGATGCGCTCAACGACATGCGTAATTTCGAAACCTGTGTTGAGAGGATTAAGGCCAACGGCAAGCATTTCGAGGGTGCGATCAGTTATTCGCTTACCGAGCGTCATATGGGAGGCGACGTCTTTAATCTCGACTATTATATAAGCATCGCAAAGAGACTTGAGGCCATGGGCGCCGATACGATCTGCATCAAGGATATGGCCGGTATTATAGCACCTTACGATGCTTATGAGCTCTTCTCTGCTCTCAAGAAGACGGTCAAGGTGCCTCTCCATCTTCATACTCACTGCACGAGTGGCATGGCGTCCATGACGTACCTGAAGGCCATTGAAGCCGGTGTCGATATCGTCGACACGTGCCTCGCCCCTTATGCAATGCGGACCTCCATGCCGCCCATTGAACCGTTGGTTGTCGCCCTGGAGGGCACGCACCGCGAAACCGGACTGAATCTGCCTGCGCTGCTTGAAATCGGGGAACACCTGGAGCGGATCGCACCACAGTACAAGCAATTCCTGGCGGACAACAAGCTCTCCCTGATCGATGCGAATGTACTGGGCCATCAAATCCCTGGCGGCATGATTTCCAATCTCATCAATCAGCTCCGGGAGATGAAGGCGCTGGACAGACTTCCCGAGGTACACAAAGAAATCCCCCTGACAAGACGAGACGCAGGCACACCGCCGTTGGTGACGCCGACATCGCAGATTATCGGCGTCCAGGCAGTCATGAACGTCATTTCGGGCAGATACCGCATGGTCAGCATTCAGTTCCGCGATCTTGTCTACGGTCTTTACGGAAAGACGCCCACGCCGGTAAATCCTAAAGTACAGAAGGTGGCACTGAAGGGGTACAAACGCGGACAGACCCCCATTACGGGCCGGCCCGCCGATTGCCTGGAACCGGAAATGGAAGCGGCAAGGCAAAAACTCGGGGCCATCGCCCGAACTGAAGAGGACGTTCTAACCTATGTAATTTACCCAACGACGGGAGAAGAATTCCTGAAATGGAAATACGGTCTGGAGCCCATGCCCAGCTCCTGGCACCCGTCCGCCTGATAAGAAATCCTTGACCGTACCGACTGACCGAGAGTGCGGACCTTTGACATTGGCACAAGTATCGGATACAAATTCCCGGTACCTGTCATACCTCAACTGTTAAATGCATTGATGTCATTGCGAGAAGCCACGCATGCTCAAGACGCTCTCTCAAATGGCCATTCGCTACGGTCTCTTGCCTGCGGGGTACGACCTGATTCGCCTCTACATGTTTTCGATCAGGCGTCAGGTGATCGGTGAAGACACGCTGATGTCTCACCTTCAAAAGGGCGGCAAAGCCATTATCGCGATTTGGCACTCCCGCGTCTTTCCAGCGGCAGGATACGCCGAGTGTTTCCGCCCATATGCCCCTTCAGTGATGATCAGCCGCAGCCGCGACGGAGAGATCGCCTCGCAACTCACCAGTCGACTGAAAATCAGGCCCATTCGCGGCTCCAGTTCCGAGGGCGGACGCCAGGCTCTCGCCGCGCTCATAGAGGATCTCAAGAAGAATCAACTGGTCGGACATGTCCTGGACGGACCTCGCGGACCTCGCGGGGTTATGAAGGCCGGTCTCATCAGTCTGGCGCAGCGCACCGGCGTACCCGTCTTCCCCGTATATGTGTCATTCAGTAATCCATGGATTCTCAATAGCTGGGACCGCTTCCTCATCCCCAAACCCTTCTCCCGCATCCTCATTCGCTGGGATGAGCCGTTCGTTATCCCGGCGGTCCTCAGTGAACAGGAGTTTGAAGAATGGCGCCTGAAGATTGAACGGCAAATGCACGAGGGCCAGGAAGCCGATGACCGGAAATTCGGCTGGAACGATCTTTTTGCATGATCAAAGGCTTTCTACCCGCTGTTGCCGTTCCCCTCAGGAAAGCATTCCCCCGTCGACGGGAAGGCATGCGCCCGTTGTATAAGACGATGCCCCGGAAACAAGATACAAGACCGCGCGCCATCTCCTGCGGTACAGCGACACGACCGCGCGTTATCATCAGCCGCATAGCCTTCATGATATCGGAATTCTGAATGATGGCGCTGGAGAAACGCGTATCCGTAAGTCCGGGCAAGAGAGCATTTACACGGATCCCGAAAGGCGCAAGCTCCTTGGCGAATGATTTCGTCATCGCGACAACGCCGGCCTTGGGGATGGAATAGACGCCCTGAAACAGCGCAGGTCGGACGGCACTCACCGATGCGACATTGATGATCGCTCCTCCGCCGGATTCCTTCATCATCTTCGCCGCATGCTGCTCGTGAAGAAATATCCCCTCAGATTCACATCACAGGTCTTATCCCAGTCACGTTCATCGACGCTCAGCACGTCGCCGAAATCGGGGTTCGTTCCGGCGTTGTTGACGAGGACGTTCAGGTGCGAATGGCGGGCGCGTATTTCCTCAAAAAGACGGGCGATTTGTGACGTTTCACCCGAGTGGCAGGCAATGCATTCGGCGTTGCCACCTTTGCCTCGATCTCTCCTGCCATCTTTCGAAGACCTTTCAGTTTTCGACTAGTCACGATCACGCGCGCCCCATAACAAGCCGGGGTATTGGCGATTGCTTCGCCAATACCCCGGCTTGCACCCGTCACAAGGGCGATCTTGCCGCTCAGGTCGAAAAGGTTGAGCATTCGCTTGCGCCGGAGCGAGGGGCTGTGGTGATCCACAACGACTACCGATTTGACAGCGTTGTGCTCGATCCGTCCGATCCAATGACAATCATTGGAGTTCTCTCGACTGGGAGATGGCGACGATACTTCCGGTTCTTCCTCGAGCAGACGAAAGATGAGCGTTTCGGTCGCCTGATCTTTGCCATTCACATCCTGGAGAAGCAGGAGAAGATCGTCATGGAACAATCGAATTTGTAAGGGTAGAAAGGACTATCTTGCATGCAGTCCTCGCTGTCGACAGCGAAAGTCATACAAGTTACGGGACGAAAGGTTTCGGTGCTCCCGCAGATGAGATCCGGCCACGATTTCCCTCCGTTCAGCCCCCGGACGTCTGCACTCTCTCTTCACTTTCCAGCCACCGCCGGTACTCGGACATCTTGGCCAGGGATTTCACGGCGCGTTCGGGCGTGAGAAACGATACGCTGCGATATCGTCTTCCCGGGATCTCTGTCACTGCCCGGGAATGTTCGTCCGGCAGCAAGTTGACGCCGATGATGGGCTTCCCGTGCTCCTCCATCAGCCGAACCACGCGTTCACTGTAGGTCTTCTCATAGTCAAGAATTGCCAGCGGGATGTCGCGAAGGAAGCTGCGGTCCATATCGGGATCGGCCAATTCAATGGATCGAACCATGTCACGGACAAAGACCATCCGCCCAAGAATTCCCAAGTGCAGGACGGCATCGCACCCTTCCCATCCCATCAATTCCTCCAGGATCGCGAGCGGAATCTGCGGATCGAACTCCCCCACAAGGTCGATCGGGTTGGCGCGGCTCCAGTACGGGGGAAGGATGCGATCGATCCGGAAAATCAGTTCCTGGGAAAGAGGGGGTATGTCCAATCCTTGTTCCATGCATAGATCCGACGTGACAACACCCCAGCCTCCCCCCAGCGTCATGATCGCCGTCCTGTTGCCTTTCGGGAGCGGCAGAGAGGAAAAGCACGCCGACAGGTCGAGGAGTTCCATGGGCTGGCCGGCAGCCACAACGCCCGCCTGGCGGCAGGCGGCATCGAAGACACGAACGTCCGACGCCAGCGCGCCCGTATGGCTTGCCGCCGCTTTGGAGCCGGGCTCCGTACGGCCGCCTTTCAGAACGATGACCGGCTTTCGACGCCCCACCTTTCGCGCGGACTCATAGAAACGCCGACCCCGCTTAACGCTCTCGATGTACAGAACAACCGTCCGTGAGAGCTCGTCGACGGCAAATCCGTCAAGATAATCCTCGATGGTAATCATGGCCTCATTCCCGGAACCGCAAAAAGCGCGGATGCCGATTCCCTCGTTTTCCGCGAAGCCCAATAACTGAACCCCCAGGTTACCCGACTGGGAGACCAGCGCCGTTGAACCGGGCTTCGGCCGTACGTGCGCTCCCGCGCAGTACAGCTTCCCGTGGGGATTGCATATCCCCATCGTATTGGGCCCGAGGATCAGGATGCCGGCCTTCCTCGCCGCGGCAACGAGGGCCTTCTCCCGTTCTTTTCCCTCCGGTCCCGTTTCCCCGAAGCCGGATGAAATTAAGAGGACGCTCCGAATTCCCCTGGCCTGCAGTTCGGGAATCAGGGAAGTTACTGCCGCTGCCGGAACGGTCACTACGGCAAGATCGACGGGTTGCGGGATCTCTGCAATGCTTCGGTAGACATCTCTGCCGGCGATCTTCCCCCCTCTGGCATTGACGAGATACAGGGGCCCCTCGAAACCGCCGGCGATGACATTTGTGAAGAGCATGTGCCCCCATTTGCCGAATCCTGCGCTTGCTCCGACAAAAGCAATGCTGCGCGGATAGAACAGGCGGCCGATCGCGCGTGGGTCCACCGCTTCCGTGACGTCGGCCGTCTTCCGTTCCGCTCCGATGACGACCAGCGCATCCACAGCCCGGATAGAGCCGTCCGCACCGGCCAGGAGCGGGTTGATGTCGACCTCAACGACCTGCGGAAAGTCCATGGCCAGGCGCGACAGACCCACGAGTGCCGCGACAAGCGCATCCCTGTCGACCGCCGCTTCCCCGCGGAATACCCCCAGCAGCTTCGCGCAGCGCAATTGGTCAATCATCTGCGAAGCTTCGTCCGCGTTCATCGGCGCGAGGCGGAAGACGACGTCATCAAGGACTTCCGTGAATGTCCCGCCCAAACCGAACATGACGACCGGCCCGAACTGAGCATCCCGAAACAGGCCAGCGACAAACTCCCGTTTCCCCTGCATCATCGGCTGGACAAGGAATGCCTCCAGATCGGCGCCGGCGGCGCCGGCGATCCTTGCCGCCACCGATAAGACCTCGTCGGCACTCCTCACGCTCAGAGCAACCAGTCCCCGATCCGTCTTGTGTGTGAGGCGTGTGCCCAGGCCCTTGACAACTACGGGATAGCCGAAACGATCCGCCGCCCGTACAGCCTCGCCGGGATCAGCGGCCACAGTTTCCTTCACAACAGGGACACCGTAGCTACCCAATATCTTCTTAGACTCGTATTCCGTCAGAGCGGTCCGTTTTTCGCCCAGGGCCGCTGCAATGATCTCCGAAGATATCTCAAAATAATCTCCCCCCACAACCACCTCCTTCAATACCGCTGAAAAAGTCAATCGACGGCAGCCATCCAAGATGAAAAGCGCCGATCCCTCCCTTGGAGGATCTCTTCCACACAATTCATGAGCCGCTTCGTAATCGTTCCAGGCACGCCCGACAGGACACGCCGTCCGCATCTGCGGACGGGAAGCAGCTTGATCGGGGTGCTGGAAAAGAAGATTTCGTCCGCTTCATCGAGAAGTGAAACGGGAATCCGCCCTTCAAAGGTTGCGATACCTTCCGCTTCAGCCAATTCCAGGAGAGATTTGCGTGTAATGCTGTCGAGCACCGTTCCGAGGCAGGCTGTCATGAGGCGGCCGTCTCGGACGATGAAGACAGATTCTGTGCTGCCCTCCGCAACAAAACCCTGCGTGTCGAGGAGGATCGCGTAACCGTAGCCCCTTCTCTTTGCATCCTGTCTCGCCAGCATCCCATTGAGATACTGGCCGGCCGCTTTGGCCTCAATCGGGACGGTCCTGGGATCGAGCCTGTTCCATTTCGAAACGCAGGCCGAGATACCCCTCTTCTGCAACATTTCTTCCTGATTTCCGCGAACCGGAAGAACAAAAATGGACAGATCGAGTTTTCCTTTCGGGGGAAGCACTTCGAATGATACCTGAGGATAATAGGCCACGATCTTGATATATCCCTTCCGGCCGGGATTTCTTCGAACCGTCTCTCGGACAGCATCACGGATGCCCTTGCGCCCCTCGGGAAGTCTCATCCCCAGCAGCTCTGCGGTTCTAAAGAGGCGACGGACGTGGTCGTCAAGACGAAAGACGAACCGGCCGGCCGGACTGGAGTGAAACCCGATGACTTCGAATATCGCGGATCCGCGACCGAAGCTGTGGCTCATGACGTGGACCGTCGCCCTGTCCCAGGTGACGAAACGGCCATGATGGTAAACGATCCCCTCTTTTTTCATTCGCCCTCCCGCGCCCGATATCCGGACCGACCAAGAAATTGACCATTGGTCATTTGACCCCATGAGATGTAAACAAATTCCGATGCGAATTCAAGGTGGAAATATTTTGATTTCCATGGAAGATGAATGAGACAAGTATCGGGAGGTCTTTTCATGAAAGCATCGCAAATGAGCCACATTCCGCTGCGCGTCCGCTTTCTCGGCAGCGGCGATAATTTCGGAAGCGGCGGCCGATTCCAGGCCTGCATCTTCGTCGAGGCGGCCGACGAGCGTTTCCTGTTCGACTGTGGCGCTTCTTCACTGATCGCCATGAGGCGTTACGGCGTCTCGACGGAACAGGTGGACGTCATCCTCATTTCCCATCTGCACGGTGACCATTTCGGCGGCATTCCCTTTTTCCTTCTGGATGCACAGTTGATTTCCCGACGGACGAAACCCCTCATCATCGCCGGCCCCCCAGGCCTCACAGAAAGAACCCGCGTGCTCATGGAGGCGATGTATCCCGGCATGGCATCCGTCACACGGAATTTTCCCGTCCACTACGTTGAAATGGAAGCAGAACAACCGGTCCGCATCGGCGACCTCACGGTAACTCCCTTCGACGTCATCCACGGCAGCGGTGCGCCCTCCTACGCCTTGCGCGTCAACTGCTCTGGCAGGATTCTCTCGTATTCGGGCGATACCGAGTGGACGGATACGCTGGTCCGGGTTGCCGCGGATGCTGATCTGTTCATCTGTGAAAGCTACTTCTACGATAAGCGCATGAAAAACCACATCAACTACCGGACCCTGCAGGGACACAAAGCGGAGATGACCTCCAAGAGGATCATTCTTACCCATCTGGGCGAAGATCTGCTTTCTCGTCTTCCGGATGTGGAGATGGAATGCGCGGAGGATGGAAAGATCCTGGAACTGTAAATGTGCTCCCGGAACTCCGCCGCGCCTGCTTTCGTCGGGTTACGCGCTTCTCTTCTTTCCTGCAATATAGAGTGTTTCACGGATCGAGGCATGCACGACGCCTTCGGCGTCCGTGAGATCGACGTTGTAGATCTTCTCCAGGGATGGCTTGGTTGCGAGTTCGTCTCGGATCCTTCTGATCTCGGCATCGTCCGGCAAGAAACGGGCATAGAGGGTCCCCCTGCCCGGCTTGCGGAACGATATCGTCGCCTCTTTGAGCCAGACCACATAGTTCGGCCCCAGGACCTTGATGAGCATCACCATGAAGATCGGATCGACGGCCGCGTACATGCTGCCGCCATAGAGGGTCCCCACGTAGTTCCGGGTCCAGAGGTTGAGCGGCAGTCTGATCCGCACTTCCGTCCAGCAATCGTCGATGTAGGTAATGCGCGCGCCAGTCCGACGATAGACGGGAAAGAAGTTGAAGCCGAGACGCAGCATCTTTGAACGTAGCGACTCTCCCATGGCCGGTCCTTTTCTTTTCTTACCGCTGACAGGAAGGACAAAAATAGGTTCCCCGACCGCCGAGAGCAATCCGTCGAACCGTCCCGCCGCATCTCCGGCAAGCTTGCCCCTTCCGATCGTATACCTGCAGATGGTTCTGAAATTCCCCTCTGTCCCCGTGCAGATCGCGCCAGTCCGAAATCGATGTCCCCCGACACTTTACGGCGATTTTCAAGACCCGCGCCATCGCTTGCACAATGGTCCGCCATTCCTGCAGGGAAACGTGCCCCGCCGCTTTGCACGGGTCCACAGCCGCTTCATAGAGGATCTCGCAGGCGTAGATATTGCCAATGCCGGCTAGAATCCGCTGATCCATCAGGAATGTTTTGACGGGCAGGCGCCTGTCCCGCGCCGCCTTCTCTAACCCGGGGGCATCCTTCATGCGGAGCGCATCAGGAACTCCAGATGACTCCGTCTCCGTTCGTCGGACTTCCGCCGTGGCGAAACGGCGGGGGTCGAGACACAGCAACTCTCCCGCACGGAAACAAAAACGGAAACGCGCATACGCCGGCCTCGCCGCAGGCCCTTTCCGCCACAACAGTCGCCCCGACATCCGCAGGTGCAGCCGCAGCGAAACGACCCCGTCCAGATCAATCCAGATCGCTTTCCCCTCCCTGCGAACAGCTTTGACGGTCCGGCCGCGCAATCCAGAGAGCGGGCCGATCTTCGGATCGAACACCTCCACATGGATGATACGCTCTCCTCTCAAGACATCGAACAGTTGGCGCCGCAGGGTCTCGATTTCCGGCAGTTCCGGCATCGCTCGTCCTTCTCTCCTGCAAAATCATTTCCAGGCGTCACGTTCTCATCGCTCGCCCCGCCTGTCAAGATCCGATCCCTCCGCTGGCGCGCTCCGAGTACGTTCACCTGCCCGCACTCACCGACAACATCCGGCGCATATTCGGAACTGTTATTTCCGATTATTGATTATAGGAATATTATGTTCCGATTAATGAATTTCCTTTTGTCCTAGCGACTTTCCGGACAATCGCCTCGATCCAGATACCTTCCCCTTCCGGCTCCATCTTAAGAATCGGAACATACAGGTCCGATTCCTCAACCTCAAATAGAGTTTTCTTTTTAGAATCGTACGCTTACAAAGTCGGCACGCTATTTTCATTGTGTCTCCGTGTTTTTGGCCCCCAGGCCGTCTCCGTGAGGGATGCGATGTGACCCAGAAAAAAAAAGCGGAAACCAAAATCACAGGAATTGTGATCCCGGTGGATTGGGATGAGGAGCAGCGGGTTGCCGAAGTGGCGATCGCGACGGCGGACGAAAAGGAATATCGCATCAAGAAGACTGCACGTGGAAGACAATTGTTCGGACACCTGCAGGCTTACGTCGAAGCAACGGGGAGCCTATCGGAAAGCAAAGACGGCGGGTACGTCCTCACCGTAAAGCAGTATGCGCTGAAGCGGCCGGGAGATGCGACGCCTTGATCGCACCGATGTAAATATCGATTGACAGCAATGTAGAAAAGCTGTAAACGGGCGCGAAAAAATGCAACGAGTTCTGCAGAAGGCGGGACGGATTTCACGAAGATATCGGGAGGCATACGAACAGATGGGCATCGAATCACTTCTGAATGAGGAGGCCGAACCTCCAGGTAGTATGACCGATTGCATCGGTCACGAACAGGCAAATCTCTTCCCTTCCATCCACACGCCCCATCGTGGGCCGCTGGTTTTGACCAAACCGGTTCGGGGCGTTCCGCGGTTCCAGCACAGCTCGAAAGCGCAGGCGTGCCGCAGGCGTTTTTTCCCAGAGGCGACGGAAAATGAATGGAACAATTGGCGATGGCAGCTGCGTCACCGCATTCGCGATGTACAGGGCCTTTCGCGGATCCTTCGTTTGTCGGAAAGCGAGTTGGGCGCATTGACCCGCCATACCGGACCGCTGCCCCTGGCCATTACACCCTATTACGCCAGTCTCCTCGATCCGAACAATTCCGCCCACGCCTTGCGGCGCGCGGTCGTTCCGACCATGGACGAATGCGTTCGAACAACCGGAGAAGAGGACGACCCGCTTGCCGAAGATCATGACAGCCCCGTGCCGGGTATTGTACACCGCTACCCCGACCGTGCGCTGTTCCTTGTTACCGGATCCTGTTCCGCTTACTGTCGCTACTGCACCCGTTCCCGCATGGTGGGACATCAGGGTGAATGCGGCTTCAGCATGGACCAGTGGGAAAAGGCCATCGACTATATCGCCTCAACGCCTCAGATCCGCGATGTCCTTCTTTCCGGAGGAGATCCGCTGACGCTTTCCGACGAGAAACTCGAATGGCTCCTGATGCGCCTTCATCGGATCCCGCATATCGAGATGCTGAGAATCGGAACCAAGACTCCGGCGGTTCTTCCGCAGCGGATCACACCGGAGTTGACGCGGATGCTGAAGCGTTACCATCCCCTCTGGATCAGCATTCACGCTACGCATCCCGACGAATTGACCGAGGAGATGGGGCAGGCCTGCGGCCGTTTGGCGGATGCCGGCATTCCGCTGGGCAGCCAGACGGTGCTCCTGGCCGGCATCAACGATCAAGTTGAGACGATGCGTCGGCTCGTTCACGGGCTTCTGAAAATCCGCGTGAAACCTTATTACCTCTATCAGTGCGATCCCATCCCCGGGTCTTCTCACTTCCGCACGCCCGTATCCAAGGGGCTGGAAATCATCGAGGGATTGAGGGGCCATACGACGGGATACGCGGTGCCTTCTTACGTCATCGATGCACCCGGGGGCGGCGGAAAGATTCCCCTGCTGCCGGAATATGTGATCGGCAAAGACGGCAACGACCTGTTGCTCCGCAATTACGAGGGACAGACCTTTCGGTATCCGGACAGGCCGGAGGGCACCGCCGCCGCCATACACTGAACCGGAAATGCCGCTCCATTCCGGGCGGGGATATCGCATCGCGGGGCATGTTGCATTGAAGATCGGGATCACCTACGACCTCAGGTCGGATTACCTCGCCGAGGGCTACGGCGAAGAAGAAACGGCGGAATTCGACCGCCCGGACACGATCGATGCTGTCGATGAAACCCTCTGCTCTCTGGGTTACCACACCGACCGCATCGGTCACATCCGCCGCCTGACGGAACGATTGGCAGCCGGCGACCGATGGGACCTCGTCTTCAACATCGCTGAAGGGCTTCACGGTTTCGGGAGAGAAGGCCAAATTCCCGCCCTGCTCGATGCCTACGAAATTCCCTACACCTTCTCCGATCCGCTCGTTTCTTCCTTGACGCTGCACTAGGGGATGACGAAGCGCGTGATCCGGGACCTCGGCATCCCGACACCCGATTTCGCCGTCGTCGAAACCGAGAGCGACCTCGCGACGATCACCCTGCCCATGCCGCTGTTCGCCAAGCCTGTGGCTGAAGGAACCGGCAAGGGAATCAATGCCGCTTCGAAGATCATCTCCCCGTCCCAACTGAGGGATATCGTCCCGAAGCTTCTTCGCACCTACCGTCAGCCGGTCCTGGTGGAACGCTTTCTCCCCGGCCGCGAATTCACCGTCGGCATTATCGGCACCGGCGCAGACGCAGACGCCCTCGGAACCATCGAGGTCCATCTGAATCCGGGTGCGGAAGAAAACGTTTATTCCTACGTCAACAAGGAGCGCTGCGAGGAATTGGTGGAATACCGTCTCGTGGAAGGCGCAATCGCTCGGGACGCCGCGCGTACGGCGCTGGCTGCCTGGAGAGGATTGGGCTGTCGGGATGCGGGAAGAGTCGATCTTCGCGCGGATGAGCGGGGCGTCCTGCACTTTCTGGAGGTCAACCCCTTGGCGGGAATTCATCCGCACCACTCCGACCTTCCCATTTTGTGCAACCTCAAGGGCATTCCATACCGGGACCTCATCTCTCGGATCATGGAATCGGCGACGAAAAGAATCCGGGAAGGCCGCTGCCGGAAAGAGAAACCATGAAGACCATCCTCCTCTATGGCCAGCTTCCGCCGGAAGCGGGTCCTGATGAACAGGACGTCCTCGTTCAGATCGATTCGATCTCGGCCGCGTTGCGCGAACTTGGCCATGAGACGGTCCCGCTCGCCCTTTCTCTGAATCTTCAGGCGACAAAAGAGGAGCTCCTCCGTCAGAAGCCTGATCTGGTGTTCAACTTGGTGGAGTCGGTCAACGGCAGCGGACGGATGATTTCGCTCGGCCCGCTGTTGCTGGAGGAACTCAATATCCCCTATACCGGCGCGAAGGCCGACGCAATGTTCTTCACATCCAACAAGATTCTTACCAAGAGAATGCTGGCCAGGGAAGGCGTGCCTACGGCGCCGTGGCTGGAATCCGGTGACGATCTCCGGCACATCGGGCCGAAAGATCGCTACCTGATCAAATCCGTCTGGGAACACGCCTCCTGCGGATTGGCGGATGACGCGCTCATCGAAGGAAATCCGGACCTGATCCGGGAACGGCTGAAACGATCGTCCTGTTTCGCGGAGGCCTACATCGAGGGACGTGAGTTCAATCTGGCCATTCTGGCCGGCCCCGGCGGGCCGGAATTCCTGCCGCCGTCTGAAATTCTCTTCGAGGACTACCCGCCGGAGAAGCTTCGCATCGTCTGCTATCGCGCAAAGTGGATCGAAGACTCGTTCGAGTACAGTCACACGCCGCGGACGTTCAAATTCCGGAAAAAAGACCATGCCATGCTCTCTCATATGAAGGAGCTGGCACTACACTGCTGGAACGTCTTCCACCTGACCGGTTACGCCCGGGTCGATTTTCGCGTGGACCCATCCGGAAAACCATGGGTTCTGGAAATAAACGCCAATCCCTGCCTGTCCCCGGATGGGGGATTCGCCGCCGCCGCCCGTCATTCGGGTCTTTCCTATCGCGAGGTCATCCGCCGGCTTGTGGAGGAGGATGCATGAGCAGCGCATTTTCGCCGCTGTCGGGGGTAACCTATCGATCGAACCCCCGTCCGTCGGACCGCACGGCGGTTCGCCGCATGGTTGCCGGTACGGGTTTCTTTTCTCCGGCGGAGATCGCCATTGCCGTGGAACTCGTCGATGACCGTCTCTCCCGCGGCCGCAGGAGCGACTATCGATTCCTTTTCGCGGAACGGAAAGACCTTCCGATCGCCTACACCTGCTATGGTGCGATCGACGGAACGTGGAGCAGCTATGATCTCTACTGGATCGTGGTGCGGAACGACCTCCGCAAGATCGGCATCGGCCGCGACCTCATGAAACGAACCGAGGATCGCATTCTCCGCAGCAAAGGCAGCCGGGTCTACGTCGACACTTCTTCCCGGGATCAGTACGCCCCGACCCGCGCCTTCTACGTGCGCTGCGGCTATCGCCAGGCCGCCGTCCTCCCGGATTTCTATGCGCCCGGAGATGGCAAGGTCATTTACGAAAAGATCCTCCACCCATAAACCCCTTGCATTTTGAATTGGATTCCGATAAAAACCGCGCGACATCCAGCGGACGCTCGAGATCGCACCTCTGCCTCCTCACACCCGCCCCCATACCTCTTGAACTTCGCATTCTCCAGGTGGCAGTTTCCATCCGCCCCCTGGTCGGCGGGACTGGACCCGTTGCAGGGGATCGCCCGACATTGCACCTCAAAAAGGAGGAAAGATCATGCGGCTCATCCCCAGGGAAGAAAAGTTCTTCGACCTCTTTGAGGAACTGGCGGATAAGATCGAGGAAGGTGGAAAACTGTTTCAGGAGCTGCTGGACGACTACGGTTCGATCGAAACAAAGATCGTCAAGCTCAAAGAAATCGAACACGAGGCGGACGTCATCACGCACGGGACGTACGAAAAGATGCACCGGACCTTTCTGACGCCCCTCGATCGCGAAGACATCTATCACCTGGTCAACACGATGGACAGCATCCTCGACATGATCGAGGCCGCCGCAGTCCGCATGTCGCTCTACAAGATCAAGAAACCCTCACCGCAAATTCTCCAACAGGTGCGGATTCTCAATCAATCGATCGCCGCCGTAAAGCGTGCGGTCCATGCGCTGCGCGACATGAAGCACGCCCGGGTGATTCTGGACGCCTGCGTGGAGATCAACACGCTGGAAAACGCCGGGGATCAGATCCTGCGCATGACGATGACGAATCTGTTCGAACATGAAAAAGATATCTTCGAGTTGATCAAATTCAAAGAGATTGCCGAGCGGATCGAAGAGGCGATCGACCTTTGCGAAGACGTCTCCAATGTCGCGGAAGGCATCGTACTGAAACATGGCTGATTCGCTCTCCTGGATCCTCTTCATTGTCATCGCGGCGCTCGTTTTCGATTTTATCAACGGTTTCCACGATTCCGCCAATTCCATCTCGACCGTCGTCTCGACGCGCGTTCTTTCACCGAAATACGCCGTTGCGTGGGCTGCATTTTTCAATTTTGCGGCCGTGCTGTTCATCGGCGTCCCCGTCGCCAAGACGATCGGCACCGGAATCGTCAGTCCCGCCGCCATCGACAACCTCGTCGTTCTGGCGGCCCTGGGAGGAAGCATCGCCTGGAATTTGTTCACGTGGTATTTCGGTTTGCCAAGCAGTTCCTCCCACGCCTTGATCGGCGGCCTCATCGGGGCTGGCATCGTCAAGGGTGGCCCCTCGGTCCTGCTTTGGAGCGGCATCTTCAAGACGGCGGCGTTCATCATCCTGTCTCCGGCGATCGGCCTTGCCCTCGGCCTGCTCCTGATGCTCTTCGCCATCCGTCTGAGCTGGAAGTCCACTCTGGCTCGTTCCGACCGGGTCTTCCGCAAACTGCAGCTCCTCTCCGCAGGCGTGTACAGCCTCGGACACGGGCTCAATGACGCCCAGAAGACCATGGGAGTCATCGCCATCGTGCTTTTCAATGGAGGGTTTCTGGGGCCGACTTTTTACATCCCCTTCTGGATTATCCTGTCGTGCTATCTGGTCATCGCCTTGGGAACCATGACGGGGGGTTGGCGAATCGTCAAGACCATGGGGACACGGATCACGAAACTCGAACCGATCGGCGGCTTCTGTGCCGAGACGGCAGCGGCACTGACGATCATCGGGGCATCGGTCGCCGGCATCCCCGTGAGTACCACCCATACGATCACGGGGGCCATTGTGGGGGTGGGGGCAACGACCAGACTCACGGCCGTGCGCTGGGGCGTGGCAGGCAGCATCGTCTGGGCGTGGGTTCTGACGATTCCCGCATCCGCGGCGATCTCGGCGACGCTCTATGCCGGCCTTCGCTGACTGCTATCCCTCGGCTGATGGGTCCCCGCGGAAGATCTCTTCGGACATCTCCCAAACGGTGATGAGCAGCGCGGTAATGATGGGACCCAGAACGAATCCCGAAACGCCGAACAGCGAGATGCCGCCCAGCGTCGAGAGAAAGATCAGTAACGGATGCATCTGCACGTCTTTTCCGAGCAGGAGCGGACGCAGCAGGTTGTCGGCCATGCTGATGACGGCGACGCCGTAAACCAGGACGGCGATGCCCTTCCAGAGCGCCCCGGAGAAGATCAGGAGAAGGCCCGCGGGCACCCAGACGATCGAACATCCGACCGCCGGAACGATGGATGTGAAAATCATGATCACTCCCCAGACCAATGCCCCCTTGATGCCCACAGCAAAAAAAATGATGCTGCCCAGAATGCCCTGAATGCCTCCGATGAGAAGCGTAACCTTGATCGTCGCGCGCGCCGTCGCGGCAAAGCGCTGGTAGAGCGCTTTCTCCCTTAAGTCCCCCAAGGGGATCAAGCGCATGACCATGGCCAGGAACTTGTCCCCGTCGCGCAGAAAGAAGAACAGGGTGTAGAGCATGACGGCGAACTGGACGAGGAACAGGAGCGTGTTCTGTGTCAGGGCGCGGAGCTGGCCGAGAAAGAAACCGGCGATCTCCTTGTACAGATCCGCGAAGCGTTCGCTCCAGGCTCCGGCCGGGATTGGGAGGCGCTCGTAAAAGGGCAGACTCTCCAGAAAATTCTGCACATGCTGCATTCCGTTCCGGAGCTGTGCCCCGCCTGAACTGATCGCGTCGTACAGTTGCACCGATTCGGCGACAAGCAGCGTACCGACGACGGCCGCAGGAATGAAGATGACGACAATGACGAGAGCGAGCGTCACCGCCGCGGCGGCGGACTGCCCCCGCAGCACCGTTTCGAGCCTCCGGCACAGTGGCCGAAAGATCGCCGCGATCACCGCCGCCCAGAAGATCGGAAAGAAAAAAGACTTCAGCAGCAATAAGAAGAGCAGCGTCACGCCGACCAGCAATCCAACAAATACGATCTCCCGGTTCTTTGCCTTCCGTTCTTTCATGTCTGCCTGCCTTGCTCGTCGCGCGTGACTGGTCGTACTTTTCCTGCAATCTTATCCACGGAGATCTCTCCGGAGTGGGGTCGGAGCTTCGGGGGCGCCCTGCGGAAACGTCCTATTTCAGCCGCTCGATCGCCCTTCGGCATCCCTACCGGGCGCATGCGTCGGAGGCGGTTCTCCAACCTGCACATCAGGTCTTCGGCGCCGGTGACTGCTTCCCCGTCATGGAATCGATGTCAATGCGAATCACCGCCGTCTTGGCGACGGCATCCTGCGCCCCGCTCCCCTCGTCTTTGCCCGTGTATTTTCTTACGATCTCCGCCAACGCCTCGTTCTTCTCTGCAGCGTCCTCGACCAGCACAGCCTTTCCATAGCCGACAACGCTCCGGTAGCTCATGCTCCACCCGCAGGCGCTGGTCGAGGGGATCGCTCCACCGATTACGGAGGCCTCGAAGCAGACCCGGTTGTTTTTCCGGAGAAGGTCGATCTTCTTCCCTCGACGCGCCCCATGGAAGTACAAGCGACCCCCGAGATAGATATAGGTCATGGGAACGATGTAAGGCTCATTGTCCAGGGCAAAGCCGACGCGGCATACCGGTGCTTTCGCGAGGGTCTCTTCCATGATGCGGCGATCGCAGATTTCCTTGTCCTTGCGGTTCATGATTCCTCCCGGCGCCGGGTTTACCGACGCGCTGTCTTGAAGAACTATATGGATCTCGGGACTTATCGAACCATTTTGAGGTCGGCTTGTCAATGATCTCACACGCGAAGTCTATTTTCCCCTTGCCCCACCCCGGAGTTGTGTTACAGTCGCCGCCGGAGGGGAATCGCGAGAACCATGCTCTGGACAGCAAGAAGCAGAATTCTGGCCACATGCGCCAAGGGCGTCGCTCCGTACCTGAAGAACGAGATCGCGTCGCTGGGGCTTCACGTCCGCCTGGAAGCACCGACCTTCGTCGAAACGGAGGGCGCTCTCCTCGACGCCATGCGGATGAACCTGCACCTGCGTACGGCCCAGCGCGTGCTGTATTCCATGGATTCCTTCTCCGCCTCCCACCCTGACGATCTGTACGCACGGATGAAGCGGCAGCCTTGGGAAGATGTCCTCGCCGAGGGCAGTCCGCTCGCCCTGACCAGTTTCGCGGACACCCCGTCTATCCGGGATGGTCGCTACGTCAACCAGCGCGCCAAGGATGCGATCGTCGACCGGATCCGCGACCGTCAAAAGATCCGTCCGAACTCCGGCCCCGAGCGTGTCGGCGCGGTTGTCCACGTCCACTGGAGTGGAACGAATATTTCGGTGTATCTGGATACATCCGGCGAACCCCTCTACCGTCGCGGCTACCGGCGTATTCCGCTGGAAGCCCCGCTTCAGGAGACCCTGGCCGCCGCGATTCTTCTGGCGGCCGGCTGGCCCGGGCAAGGGAATTTGCTCAATCCCATGTGCGGAAGCGGCACGATCGCCGTCGAGGCGGCGTTCAGCGCGCTGAATATTGCTCCCGGATTCCTGCGGAAGAATTTTGGCTTCATGCACCTGCGGGGATTCCGGCGCGAAGCATGGGAGAACCTCCGCGAAGATGCGGGACGAAGACGCAAAACGGAGGTGGAAGGGGTCATCCTCGCATCGGACGTCCGCCGCGAGGCCTTGGAGGCCGCCCGACTCAACGCCAGGACGGCCGGGGTCGAAGCGATTCTCACATTCCGCCAGGAAGATTTCGCGGATACGGCAGTCCCGAAGGGCCAAGGCGTCGTTGTTCTCAACCCGCCGTACGGCGAAAGGATGGGAGCCGCGACGACACTGGGGCCGCTCTACCGGACGATCGGCGACTTCTTCAAGCAGCGCTGCCGGGGATATCGCGGCTACATCTTCACCGGAAATCCGAATCTCGCCAAGGAGGTGGGGCTGCGGACGAAGAGAAAAATCCCTTTTTTCAACGGCGACATCCCCTGTCGCCTCCTGGAATACGAGTTATACGCGGGAAGCCGTAAGAGCAAATACACAGAGGCAAAGGGAGAACACCTCCCGTGACGGCCGACACTCCCAACCCCTCCAGTCCGATCGGCGTCTTCGATTCGGGCATCGGAGGCCTGACGGTCGTCCGATCGCTCCTGCGCTGCCTTCCGCGCGAGAGGATCTTCTATTTCGGCGATACGGCCCGCGTCCCCTACGGCGTACGTTCCGCGTCCACCATAGGCTCGTACGCGACGGAGGTCGCCTCATTCCTCCTCCAGCGGAATGTGAAGCTCCTCATCATCGCCTGCAACACCATTGCCGCCGTCGCCTCCTCTGCCGTCAAGCGCGTCGCGGGCGTTCCCGTCCTCGACGTCATCAACGCCGGTGCGCACCAGGCCCTCCGAGCGACACGCAACGGCCTCATCGGAATCATCGGGACACCGGCGACGGTCAACAGCCGTGCCTACGAGAGAAGCCTGCAAAGCGTCAGGCCCGACGTCCGCACCTTCTCCCGCACCTGCCGGCTCTTCGTCCCCCTGGCTGAAGAAGGCTGGTTCAACCACCCGATCACGAAGCTGGTGGCTCAGGAATATCTCCATCCGCTGTTCGCGGAGGGCATTGATACCTTGATCCTGGGTTGCACGCACTACCCTCTGCTCAAGCCGCTCATCGGAGAAGTCGCCGGTCCGGATATCGCGCTCATCGACTCCGCGGACGCCATGGCGGAAAGAGCGGAACGCCTTCTGGAAAGGGCAGGTCTCGGCAATCCCTCGACGTCTCCACCCGAACACCGCTTCTACATCACCGACCTGCCGGACCGCTTCCAGGCCATCGGCGAAGACTTCCTGGGCCGACCCCTCCAAAATCTCGAAGTCGTCCGCCTGGGCCGCTGAACGACAGGGGGCGACGCAGAGGGCGTTGGCGTTCCCGCGACCGTTGTGCTATAGAGAATAGGATGTTATGCATGTTTGTATATTGGGATATTTGCTTCCAGCTCTTGTCCTCCATATGCAATCGCCAGGAAACCGGACATTGACCCCATAGCGGACTTTCGACCAGAGGAACGTATCAGCAAATGTCACATATTTCGATCGACATCGCCGTCCTCCTTTTTCTGATTCTCATGAACGGCCTCCTGTCCATGGCGGAGTTGGCCGTCGTGACCGCCAGCAAGGGAAAGATCCGATCGCTGGCGGAAAAGGGGAACCGGAGGGCCCAGGTGCTCGTGAGCATCTCAGAGAAACCCGAGAAGTTCCTCTCCACGATTCAGGTCGGGATCACGATGATCGGCATTCTTTCGGGAGTATACGGCGGGTCTACGCTGGCTAAGGATCTGGGCGCCTATTTCAATGCCTTTGCGTCCTTGCGCCCGCACGGCGACATTCTGGGCTTCGTCGTCATCGTGCTGGGGATCACCTACCTGTCGATCGTGATCGGCGAAATCGTCCCGAAACGGTGGGCGTTGTCCAAGCCGGAAAAGATCGGCATGCTCCTGGTGATGCCTGTTCATTACCTCTATATCCTTTTCTACCCGATTGTCCGACTACTGAGCTTCTCATCGGAAACCCTGTCCAAGCTGTTGGGAATCAAGAAGACCTCCACCGCCGTTTCCGAGGAAGAGCTCAAATTCCTCCTGGAAGAAGGCGCGGAGGCGGGCGTTTTTCACCAAATGGAACAGCAGATGTGCGACCGGGTGTTGCGCATCGATGATCTCGACGTCAAGGATGTCATGACCCCGCGGCCGGACATCACCTGGCTTGACCTCGAACTGTCCCTCGAAGAAAACCTCGAAAGAATCCGCATATCCAATCATACCTGTTTCCCCGTGTGCCGTGGAACGCTGGACCGCTGCCTCGGGTTCATCCACGTCAAGGATCTGTTTCAAAGATATCCTTCCGTGAAAATTGCCGACATCGAAAAACTCCTGATGAAGCCTTTCATCTTCCCGGAATCCGTCTCCGCGCTGAAGGTCCTCGAGCATTTCAAGAGCTCCCCTGTACACATGGCGCTCGTGATCGACGAGTACGGCGTCATCCAAGGCATGGTCACTGTCAGCGATATCATGAAGATCATCGTCGGCGAGATCCCTTCCCTGATCGAACAGGTCGATCGCAGCGCCGTCCAGCGTGAAGACGGCTCTTGGCTCATTGACGGAACGATGTCAACGGAAGAATTCAAGATGATGTTCGAAACCGGGAGTTTGCCGGAGGAGGAGCAGGGCGATTACCACACGGTGGCCGGCTTCATCATGACTCACCTGGGCCGCCTGCCCGTGGTGGGAGATCATATCCACTGGGGAAAATATCGATTTGAAATCATCGACATGGACGGTAACAGGATTGACAAAGTCTTGATGAATATCCAGGAAGATGCCAAACCTGAAACAGCCGAGCCTCTGAACCCCATCTGACGGGAAAAGACCATGAAAATTCTTCTTGCCGGGTACAACGTCGATGACGCCGCCCTCAAGGAATGCGGCCTTCTGCGGCCGGAGGCTGGCGATCTCACTCCGGAAACGATCTCCGCTGCCTATGCCCGCATCAGCCGATCCCCGCGTGCCGTCGACGAACTGCGCGCCGAGTCCCGCGCGGAGGTCGAAAGGGCCCGGCGCTCCAACCGGAACATCGTCTTTGAGATGGGCCACAGCTCGATCGCCGAACACGCGGTCTTCAATATCGATGTCTTGGGCGTCTCGCGTCTCCTGGTGGAGGAAATCGAACGTTTCCGGCTCTGCTCTTACACGGAAAAATCCCAGCGGTACGTCCTGTTCCGCGACGACTTCACTGTCCCGGAAGAGATCCGGGGAACGGCGATGGAGGCCCCCTTCATTGCTACCATCCGCGAACAGTACCGCTGCTACCACGATCTGTACGAACGCCTTCAGCCCTATGTCCTGAAACGATACCGGAAGGAGGCGGCCGCACCCGGGGGACGAAGCGCTGTCGAGGGATTGGCCAAGGAGGATGCGCGTTACGCGATCGCGCTGGCCACACAGACGCAGATGGGGATGACCATCAATGCGCGCAACGCCGAACTGATGATCCGGCGCCTGGCGGCGTCGCCCCTGGCGGAGGCGCGCCTCTGTGCCGGTCGGCTGCTCGACGTCCTGCGGGGCGTGGCGCCGTCGCTGGTTCGATACACGGATGCTACGGACTATGACCGTCTGACTCGAGGGGACCTGAGCGACGCGGTGAACGGAATGACAGGCCGACAACGGCAGACCCCGCGGGCCCGACCGGGCGCCGCCGCGGGAACGCCCGTTGCCACCCTGATCGAGGCGACACCGGAAGCCGACGAAAAGGTCCTGTCCCTGCTCGTCTTCTCTTCGTCGAACCTTTCCATGCACCGGTGCCGCAGGATGGTCAAGACTCTGAATGCGGAGGAACGGACGGCCCTCTTCAAGGCCGCTTTCCGCCGCCTCCGATCCTACGACGCCGTCTTGAGGGAATTCGAGCGGGCCGAGTTGAGCTTCGAGCTGGTCGTGAGCGCAAGCTGCTTCGCCCAACTCAAGCGCCACCGCATGGCAACGATCGTCAGCCAGGAATACGAACCGGTGCTGGGTTTGACGATTCCTCCTTCGATCCGCGAGGTCGGCATGGAAGACCGCCTTCGCGAAATCGCCGATCGCACGGAGGATCTGTACCGGGACATCCGGAAGGAGGCGGCGCCTGCCGCTGCCTACATCCTCACCAATGCACATCGGCGGCGGGTTTTCGTGAAGATGAACGCCCGGGAGATGTACCATCTCTGCCGGTTAAGGATGGACCGCCATGCCCAGTGGGATATCCGCAACGTCGCGGAAGAAATGACCGCGCTCGCCCGAGAGCGCATGCCGCTTGTCATGATGCTTGCCGCCGGCAAGGACGGTTTTGAGGCGCTGCGCAGCCGAATCATCCCCTAGAAGCCCGTCTTCCGGAGACGGCTCACTTCCGCAGGCCGTACTTGATCATCTTCAATTGCAGCCCCTTGCGGCTCAAGCCCAACTGCCGGGCCGCCTTGGTGACATTCCCGCCGCATTCCTCAAGGCTCTTCATCACCATCTGGCGTTCGAGGGTTTCCATGTGGTCTTTGAGAAAATCCTTGAAGGGTTTGTCCCGCTTCTCCGGAGGCGTCACGGACAGAAGGCTGCCGACCGATTGAATTTCCGGCGGGATGTCCGAGATCTCAATCGTCGGTCCGCTCGCCATGAGGACCATCCTCTCGACGAGATTCTCCAGTTCCCGGATGTTGCCCGGCCACTCGTAGCGAAGAAAGAGCTCCCGGACTTCGGGAGAGAAACCCTCGACCTGGCGGTTCAGTTTTCGATTGAACCGTTGGAGGAAGAAATCGGTCAGAGGAATGATATCCTCCGTTCGTTCGCGCAGGGGCGGCAGATGCATGGGGAAGACGTTCATGCGGTAGAAGAGGTCCTCCCGAAAGCGTCCTTCTTTCACATCCTGCTGCAGATTCCGATTCGTTGCGGTGATCAGACGAACGTCGACCTTGATCGATCGCAGTCCGCCCACGCGCTCAAATTCCTGCTCCTGGAGGACCCGAAGCAGCTTCACCTGCATGTCGCGCGGAATGTCGCCCACCTCATCCAGGAAAAGCGTCCCCTTGTGGGCCAGTTCGAATCTGCCCTGCTTGCTCGCCGCGGCACCGGTAAACGCGCCTTTTTCATGACCGAACAACTCGCTCTCCATGAGGTTCTCTGAGATCGCAGCACAATTGATCTTGATGAAAGGCTGGTTGCGGCGCGGGCTGTTCATGTGAATGGCCCGTGCGACGAGTTCTTTTCCCGTACCGGTCTCTCCTGTGATCAGGACGGTAGTCGTCGTGGGCGCCACGCGGCGGATCGTTTCATAGATCGCAAGCATCGGCGCGCTTGTGCCGACGAGTCCCTGCGGGTCCAGATCGCCGGGACTGAACCGGATCTCTTCTTCATTGAGCTCCATGGTGCGGATCGCCTTGACAATCACGCTCTTCAGCTCATCCCGGTCGAAGGGTTTCGTAATGAAGTCGAAGGCGCCCTTCTTCAGCGCGTCGACGGCGGTGGAAACCGTCCCGAAGGCCGTGATCATGATCACCGGCGTGGAGGGAAAGTCGCTCGTCACGCGCTCCAGAAGCGCCATGCCGTCGATCTTGGGCATCTTGAGATCCGTCACCACAACCGACACGTCGTCGTCGAGCAGTTGCAGGGCCTCGGCCCCGTCCGCGGCGGCGACCACTTCATAGCCCTCCTTCGCAAGCATGGCCGCGAGAACGGTGCGCATGTTCTGTTCGTCGTCGACGATCAGGATCTTGTGCGTCATGGAGGCTCCTCTATTATGGAAGATGGGACCTGTCAAGCCGCCGCCTACGAGGCTGCGGGGAGGCGGATGTAGAAAATGGTCCCCTGGCCGGGGAGGGACTTGACGCGGATGTTGCCGCCGTGCCGGCGGACAATCTTCTGGCAAATGGCGAGCCCCAGTCCGACGCCCCGCTCTTTGGTCGTGAAAAATGGTTTGAAGATGTGCCTCATGTCCTCGCGCCGGATGCCCCGGCCGGTGTCCCGGATGGAGATGCCCACCGCCTCTCCAGCCTCGCCGCCGATCCGCGACGTGCGGACGGACAGGATCCCGCCTCCGGGCATCTCTTCAATGGCATTGAAAGCGATGTTCAGGATCACCTGCATCAATTGTTCGGCGTCCGCGAGAACGGGCGGCAGTTCCGCTCGAAGATCCTTTTCGATCTTGACGGAAACGGCGGCGCCCCGCGCCGCAATCAACGAGAGAACCTTTTCGATGACCGGATTGACCTCCTGCAGATGCATCTGGGGGGCGGAATGCGGCTTGGCATAGTCCAGGAATTGAGAGACGACGCGATTGAGCCGGTCGACCTCCTCGATGATGACGCGCAGGAGTCGACGCGGCTCGTCCTCGGCGGCATCCGATTCCATGTGCTGCGCCGCCGCCTTGATGGACCCCAGGGGGTTGCGGATCTCATGGGCGAGCACCGGCGCCATTTCCTCGAGCAGCAGCGCCTTCTCCCGTTCCAGTTTCTCGTCGAATTCGTACAGGGAGGTGAAGACGTCGCGGCTGTCCGGATACAGGGCGCTGAAGCTCTTCTTCAAAATCCACTTGAACGGTTCGATGGAAATCACGACGACAAAGGCGGCGACCAGTACGTGGGTCCAGGGTGGAGGCGGCCCGCTCCCGAAAAGGCTCAAAAAGATGTACAGGGTGATCGTCGCGAAGAGGGTGACGAGGGCGACGACGAGAGCCTTTGCCATGAGATCGTGCAGCTCCGACAGGTGCGGATGCGTGATGAGCAGCATGATGAAATAGGCAAGGGCCGCGATAAGCAGATTGGACAGAGGCGGAACCCCGTATCCCAGGTGCCGGAAGAGATCGACCGCACCGAAGAGAACGGTGGCGGCACAGGCGATGGCCAGATAACCGATGCGCTTTCTCTCCGGACCGGCGGGTTGCTTTTTCACATAGACCAGAATCGCCGTATAGCAGATCAACAGAACAGCGGCCACATACAGCACCGAAGCGGCCGTGAGATAAGGCCACGCGGAAAGCGGTGTGAGGTTGAGGACGGCAAGGGCGGCGCTCACGGCGGCGAGCATTGCACTGTCCCTTCTGGCGAGAAAAGTCTCCTTGCCGAGGAGATATCGCGTGAAGAGGACCGCCGTCGGCGCAATCGCCACGAGCCCGAGGAAACGGATCATCTGCCAGAAAGGCAGGGGAAGGATCCCGTAGAAGAACTCACCGCCTTTTTGGAGGAAGACGGCGAGGCACACCGCGGCAAAAGACCGGTAAAGCGGGTCCTTCTTCTGGTGAATGAAAAGAGAAACCGCGATCGTCAGGCTCACCGCGGCCAGTGAAAAGATCTCCATCATGGGATCAGAGTTCCTTATTTATTCGAGTGTTAGACCGAGGAAACAGTTCCGATGCCAGCCTCTCTGCGATGCCGAATCAGGTATCATATCGGCAAAGGACCGGCGAAGTCAAGGCACGCCCCGCGGCTCATTGACAATGCCTCCGGCTTATCCTATATTCCGCCATCTTGAAGGCAAGCGGAATATTCCGCTTGCCCCCATATCCGACCACGTGCCCTTTGCGGGAAGCAACTTCCCGTGAAGATGCGACTGCAGCCGCGGAGAAATCCCCGCTGTCCAGATGGTGAGGCCTCATGAAGGTCGTTATCGTCGGTGCCGGTCAGGTTGGCTACAACATCGCGGATATTCTCTCCAAAGAAGGCAACGATGTCGTCGTCATCGATCGGAATGAAGAGCCGTTGCGAGGCCTTGCCGAAAATCTTGACGTGCAGACGGTCACGGGCAGCGGCAGCAGTCCCGACGTCCTGAAAAAGGCGCACCTCGAACAGGCGGAGATGCTCATCGCCGTCACGGACAGCGACGAAACGAACATGATCGCCTGTCTCCTTGCCGCCACCCAATCGAAAGTGCCGCTGCGGGTGGCGCGGATCCGCAACCCCGAATTGAATGGAGACCATCCGCTCTTCAGCAAGAGTTGTCTCCATATTGACTTGTGCATCAACCCGGAGAGGGAAGCGGCGCGGCGGGTGATGGATGTTATCTCCCATCCCGGCGCCGCGGAGAGTTTCTCCTTTGCCGATGATCGCGTCAAGCTGTTCGGATTCACGATCGATACCGGCTGTCCCGTGGCGGGAAAACCGCTGTCCGCCCTCCGCAGCCTTTATGAAAAGAAGAACGTCCTGATCGCCTCGATTGTCCGAGGCGATACCTGGGTCACGCCCACGGGGACATCAACCGTGGAGGAAGGCGACTACGTCTTCGCGATCACGGACGCCGACAGCGTGACGGATGTCCTGCACTTTTTCGGCAAGAGGACCACTCCTCCGCATCGGATCGTGATCGTCGGCGGAGGCAGCACGGGTCTGATGCTCGCGGAAATGATCGAGCGGCAAGGTCTGGCCGTCAAGATCATCGAAAGACGTGAGGCAAAATGCGAATTTCTCGCCTCCCGGCTCGAGAAGGCAACCATCATCCACGGCGACGGCACGAGCCAGGATCTTCTCCAGGAGGAGAACATCCAGAATACCGACATTTTCCTCGCCGTAACGAACGATGAAGAGGCCAACATCCTGGGGGCGCTTTTGGCCAAACAGATGGGGGCGAAAAAGGTCTTTTCTCTCATCAACCGCATCGATTACAATCCGATTGTTTCCCGGGTCGGCATCGATGGCGTCATCAACCCAAGGCACGCGGCCGTCGGCAGGATCCTTCATTTCATCCGCAAGGGAAAGATCATCTCCGTCGCACCCCTGCGTGACGAGAAGGCCGAGGCCATGGAATTCATCGCCCTCGAAACCTCTGAAATCACCACCCGTCCACTGAAAGATCTTCGCTTTCCAAAAGGGACGATCGTCGGTGCCATCGTCCACCACGACAAAATCGTGATCCCCGACGGAAACACGACGATCGCTCCCGGCGACCGCGTGATTGTCTTCAGCCCGCGAGACAGGATCCCCGACCTGCAAAAACTCCTGACCGTGAAACTGGAATACTTCTGATGAATTTCCGCAACGTCTTCAGCGTCCTCGGGGGGTTTCTGACGATCCTGGGGGCGAGCATGCTCTTCCCTCTCGGATGTTCTCTCCTTTACGGCGAACAGGACACACAAGCGATTCTCCTGTCGCTAGCCGTCACCTGCGGATCGGGGAGCCTCCTTTTCTTCTGTTGCCGGCCGAAGAATCAGCGCAATGCCCTGACGCACAGGGAGGGATTTCTCATCGTTTCGCTGGGCTGGATGTCGGCGTCGCTCTTCGGTTCACTGCCCTATATGCTCCAGGGGATCCTTCCTTCTTTTACTGACGCTTTTTTCGAAACCATGTCGGGGTTTACGACGACCGGCGCCACGGTGATCCGGAATATCGATCCCCTGCCCCACGGCATCCTCCTGTGGCGCGCGCTTACACATTGGCTCGGCGGTATGGGCATCATCATTCTGGCGGTCGCCATCCTCCCCTTTCTCGGCGTCGGTGGAAGACAGCTCTTCAAGGCGGAGGTGCCGGGCGCCATCAAGGACAAACTGACGCCGCGGATCGTCGAGACAGCCAGAGCACTCTGGATCATCTATATCATTCTGTCGATCGCCGAATTCGTTTTCCTCCTTCTGGGCGGGATGAGCATCTTCGATTCGATCTGCCATACCTTTGCCACCATGGCGACCGGCGGCTTCTCAACACGAGACGCCAGTGTCGGACACTACAACAGCGCCTACATCGATGCCGTCATCACGATCTTCATGGCGATTGCCGGCATGAATTTCACGCTTCACTACTGCCTGTTGACCGGAGACGTTCGTTCCTGTTACAGGGACCCGGAATTGCGCTTCTACCTGGGCGTTATCCTTACGGCAACCGTAATCGTTACGCTCGATCTCCGGCTCCACATCTTCCAATCGCTTGAGACCGCTTTTCGCTTCGCCGTCTTCCAGGTCGTCTCCATCATCACCACGACCGGATTCATCACGGACAACTTTGCGAAATGGCCTGCTCTTTCCCAGGTCATCCTGCTTATTCTGATGTTCATCGGCGGCTCTCAGGGCTCGACGGGAGGCGCCATCAAGTGCATCCGCGTGCTCCTGATCTTCAAGCAGACCTACAGGGAACTGTACCGGCTCATCCACCCGCACGCCGTCGTGCGGGTCAAACTCGGCCAACAGATGATCCCGCAGGAGACCATGCAGAGCGTCTGGGGCTTCTTCGCCCTGTACCTCGGCATCGCCGTCCTCGCCACCGTTCTCATGTCCTCACTGGGACTAGACATGATGACATCCTTTTCCTCCGTGGCGGCGACATTGGGAAACGTGGGACCGGGTTTGGGGCTCGTTCATCCCGCCACCACCTACGCCGATATCCCCGTCGCCGGGAAATGGGTCCTTTCTTTCTGCATGCTGGTGGGGCGTCTCGAACTCTATACGATCATCATCCTGCTCGTACCGGAGTTCTGGAAGAAATAATCCTCCCGCGAATGCCCCGGACCGAGAAGGACGCTTCGCGCTGTATAATCTTTTACGCAGATCCGAGGCATCCCAGACCCGTCATCTCTGACTTTCGACAGATCTGCAATTCAATTTGTTTCCTATTGATCTCAAGCAGTTCTACGCCTTCGACGACCGGAATGACGTGTTGGCACGCTTTCTGCCATTAGATGCCCTGTTTCCTGCAACAGGTCTGCGTTTACTTTTCGAAGGAGGTTGTCCTGATGATGAAAACGAATCAAATCGCCGTCGCCTTTCCGGGGCAGGGATCCCAAAGGCCTGGCATGGGCAAGGACTTCTTCGACCGTTTCGCCGTTTGCCGGAGGATCTACGAGGAAGCCTCCGAAGCCTTGGGATGGGACGTGGCAGCCCTGTGTTTCGGGCAGGACGAACGACTGAACATGACGGAATTCACGCAGCCGTGCATTGTCACAACCGAAGTCGCGATGCTCCGTTGTCTGCAGCAGGCCTATGGATTCGCCCCCTCCGTCTTCGGAGGCCACAGCCTTGGCGAATTTACGGCGCTGGTCGCCGCCGACGCGCTGCCGTTGGCAGAGGCCCTGCGCATCGTCCAGCTCCGCGGTCGGCTCATGCAACAGGCGACACCGGTCGGCATGGGGGGCATGTCAGCCGTCATATCCGAAAACCTGGATGCGGAATTCCTCCGTACCGCACTGGTCGATTTTCCCATCGATGTCGCCAACATCAATTCTCCCCAGCAAATCGTCATCAGCGGGGAAGCGAAGGCCATGCCGGCGGCGGAAGAGCGCCTGAAGGATTCATTCGGGAAGGACCGTCCTTTCCGTTTCGTATCGCTGAATGTCAGCGCACCCTTTCACAGCCGTTTCATGAAACCCGTCGAAGTCGCCTTCGCCGATGTCTTCCAGGCCATCGGCCGCGGTCTGGATCCGGAAAGAGCCCGGCGGGTCACCTCCAACTTTACCGGCACCTTCCACACCAATGAGGCTGAACAGATCTCCAGCGCGCTGGCCGCGCAGATCAGCAATACCGTCCACTGGAAGGACAACATGACGAGTTTGGCTGAGGCGGCGGAACGCATCTTCGAAATTGGCCCCTCCCGGCCGTTGCGAGAATTCTTCAAATCGCTCCCCGTCACGTGCCTGTCCATCACCACGCTCTCCGGAGCAGAGCGAATCTTCGCGCAAAACAACTGAAGCCCCTCGGCCGAACAAGAAAGGATCGCGGTAGCAT
>CAZDLM010000028.1:0-37608 GCA_964506465.1 uncultured Syntrophaceae bacterium | reverse complement strand
TCTGACTATTTTGAGCAACTCTACCAGTTTGCAATCCGCCTCGTCAAAGACGGGCTGCTCTGCGCCAAGGGATCGACGGAACAGGTCGCCGTCCGGCTTCCGGAGATGGAGATGGCCTTCACGATTCCGGAAGAGATCAGCCGGGCGCTGGGTTGCTGACATGGATGCGGCCTTTGCACCTGCCCTGATCGCCGGCATCGAGCGCCTCACCGCGTGGGCGGATCTCCTGGACGAGATCAACGTCTTTCCCGTGGCCGACGGCGACACGGGCCGGAACCTCGTCGTCAGCCTTGCCCCCGTCCGCCGCTTTTCTCTGGGAAGAGAAAGAACCATCCGCGATCTTCTCATTGCGGCGCGCGGGAATTCGGGAAACATCGCCGCGCGCTTCTTCTCCGGTCTTCTGACGGCCGATGCGGTCGAAGACCTCGCCGTCGCCGTCCGGCTGGGATGCGAGAGGGCCCGGCTCGCGGTTGCCGATCCGAAGCCCGGAACGATCCTGACGGTCATTGACGCCCTGTCCGAAGCCCTCGAGGAGCGTCCTGCGGCCGATGCCGCCGCGTGGCGCGACCGCATCCTGAAGCGGCTCGAAGAGGCCGTCCTCTCCACGACGGAACTTCTCCCGCGTCTCAAGGAGGCGGGCGTCGTCGACGCCGGCGCGCTCGGAATCTTCCTCTTCATGGAAGGGTTCTTCGGCTCGCTTGCCGGAAAAGCGGCCGCAGCCGTCCCGATTACCGAGACCTTTGCGGGCCGGCTCCGTCCCTCTCCGTCTTTTCGGGAGGAGGGCGAGACCGGATGCTGCATCGACACGGTGCTGGAGATGAACGGAAGCGACGCGGATGCCGACCGGCGGCTTTCCGCCGTCGGCAGCAGCGTCGTCGTCCTCCGGGACGGAGACACCGTCAAAATCCATCTCCATGCCCCGGACGGGAAGAAGGCCAGGCAGGAATTGGCCGCCATCGGGCAGGTGGTCCGCTGGGCCGCGGACGATCTGGATGCGCAGGTCCGCGCCTTCCGGAGGCCGAAGATCGAACCGGCCGTCCACGTCGTGACGGACGCCGCGGGCTCCGTGAACCGCGAAACCGCGGCGGAGCTGGGCATGAGCCTCCTGGACAGCTACATCACCGTCGGAGAAACGGCGCTGCCCGAGACCCATGTCGATCGCGGCGAACTGTTCGCGGCGATGCTCCGGGGCGAGCGGGTTTCCACGTCCCAGGCGTCCCTGTTCGAACGCCACGAGTGTTACCGGAGCCTCCTGGACCGCCATCTCCGGGTCCTCTATCTCTGCGTCGGTTCCGTCTACACCGGAAACTACGCCGCGGCAACGGAATGGAGGCGCCGCAACGATCCCGACGGCCGCTTCACGGTTCTCGATACCGGAGCGGCCTCCGGGCGCCTCGGACTTCTGGCTGTTGCGACGGCCCGGTTGTCCCGCACGGCGGGAGATGCCGGCGCCGTGGTCCGTTTTGCGAACGCCGCCGCCGTCCGGTGCCGGGAATACGTCTTCCTCGACAGGCTTCAATATCTGGCCGCCGGCGGACGCCTCTCCAAGGCCGGCGCCCTGGCCGGCGACATGCTCCGGATGAAGCCGGTCATCAGTCCCCTGAGTGACGGGGCAAGAAAGGTCGGGGTCGTCAGGAATCAGGACGGTCAGCTGCGGTTTGCCCTGGAGAAGCTGGAGGGAGCGGCGGGAAGCGTGGGGAACATCATGCTGGAATACACCGACAACGCCTCCTGGGTGACCGAAACGGTGCGGTCCGAGATCGCCCGGCGTCACCCGGGGGTGGAGATCCTGCTGCAGCCCATGTCCCTGACCGCCGGGGCGCACATGGGGCCGGGAACGTGGGCGGTGGCCTTTCTTCCCGGACTGGACGAAATCCTGAAGGAGTCTCGGGGATGAATGGAGATGCGGCCGGCCGTTTCGCGATTCTCATTCCCGTGTACAACCACGCCGAAGGGATCGGACCCGTCATCGAACGGGCCCGGGCGTCGGGCCTGGCCGTCTGGGTAGTCGACGACGGATCGACGGACGGGACAGCGGCCATCCTGAGGGAGACGCGCGGTATCCATGTCATCCGCCACCGGGAGAACCGCGGCAAGGGAGCGGCCCTGCTGACCGGCTTCGCCGCCCTCGCGGGAAAGGCCGACTGGGCCGTCACGCTGGATGCCGACGGTCAGCACGATCCGGCCGACATCCCCGGCCTGATCCGTGCGATCCCCGCCGGCCTGCGTCCCATCGTCATCGGCAGGAGGGAAGGGATGGCCGAGGCCAAAGCCCCCTGGACGAGCCGCTTCGGCCGGGAATTCTCCAACTTCTGGGTCCGGCGCTCCGGGGGACCTTCCCTTACGGACACCCAGAGCGGCATGCGGATCTATCCCCTCCCGGAGGCGGCGGCACTCCGGGTACGGGCGCGCCGCTTCCAGTTCGAGGTGGAGGTCCTGGTGCGGGCGCGGTGGGCGGGAATTCCCGTCGTCGAAACGCCGGTCCGCGTATCCTATTCCCCCGGCGCGAAACGGGTGTCGCATTTCCGGCCCTTCGTCGATTTCTGCCGGAACTCGGAGACGTTCAGCAGGCTGATCTTCCTGCGGATCATTCGCGGGCTATTCGGCCGCCGCGTGTCCGGAACAGGAAGCTGACAGGAAATGGCACCGATGGGATTCTTCGAACGCTACCGATTCCGCTGGTCGCTGATCATCGCCGTTCTGGGGGTGCTCGGAAGCGTCCTGCTCTACGAATCCTACGGCGGGCTGAAGATCGAAACGGACATTCTCTCCTCCCTGCCGCGGCATGATCCCGTCCTGGCCGACGCCTACCGCGTCGTCCGCCATCTGCCCGCCCAGGACAGGCTGGTCGTCGATCTCGAGATCCGGGGCGGGGACCGTGACGCCCTGGTCGCCGCGGGCGAACTCGTCGAAGCGGAGCTCAAGGCGAGCGGCCTCTTCCGCGAAGTCGGCACGCGCCGGATGGAGACCCTTTTCCCGGAGATGATCGCCCAGGTCGCCGGCCGCCTCCCCCTGCTCTTCGACAGGGAGGAACTGGAGACCCGGGTTGCGCCGATGCTGGCGCCCTCCGAGGTTCATCGCGCCCTGACCGAGAACCTCCATGTGCTCCAGGGACTCGAAGGGATCGGCCAGACCGGCCTCATCGCCCGCGACCCCCTCGGATTGAGAAACCTGGTCCTGGCGCGGATGTCTCAGCTCATGCCGGGCAAAGACGCACAGCTCTACCGCGGAAAGATTCTCTCCCGGGACGGCCGCCACCTGCTGATCCTGGCGGAACTTGCCGGCTCCGCAACGGACAGCGCCTATACGAGGGGCATCCCCCCGCTGCTTGCGCGAGCGGCGGAAAAGGTCGGGAGCCTGCACCTGCCCGGCGGCGTGTCGTTTGTCCTGACCCCCGTCGGGGCCTACCGCGCCGCCCTCGACAACGAGAATGCCGCAAAGCGGGATATGCGGATGGCGATCCTCCTGACGACATTCGGGATCGCCCTCCTTCTGATCATCACCTTTCCCCGGCCCCTCATCGGGCTCCTGGCCCTGATCCCCTCGACGGCAGGGGCCGTCTTCGCGCTCTTCGTGTGTTCGTTTCTGTTCCCGTCGCTTTCCATCCTCGCGGTCAGCTTCGGCGGGGCGATCATGGCCTTCACGGTGGACCTGGGGATCACCTATCTGCTCTTCCTCGACCGGACGTCCGAGGTCTCGGGAGAACAGGCCGCACGGGAGGTGAGGGCGGCGGAGCGACTCGCCGCCTCGACGACGATCGGCGCATTTCTGATGCTCCTTCTGAGCCGCTTCAGCGTCCTGGCGCAAATCGGCGTCTTCGCTGCCATCGGGGTGAGTTTCGCCTATCTGTTCGTTCACGGGATCTTTCCCCGGATTTTCCCCGTCATGCCGCCGGCCCGGAAGACCCGCAACCGGCGCCTGGGCGGGCTTCTGGATGCGATCGTCCTTTCGGGGGGGAAGATCAAACTCGCTGCGGCGGCCCTCTTCTTCGGGTTCATGATCCTCTTCGCGCGCCCCGTATTTCACGTCGATATCAACGCTATGAACTCCATGAGCAGCGAATCGATCGCGGCGGAGCAGACCGTCCAGCGGATCTGGGGGGATCTGACCAGCCGGGTCTACATCATGATCGAAGGCAGGGATGCCGGGGAACTCCAGGCCAGGAGCGACCGGCTGGCGGGGATGTTCCGGGAGGATGCCCGGCGGGGGGTGATCCGGACGGCCTTCGCCCTCGCCGACCTTTTCCCGGGAGAAGAGCTGGCGCGGCGCCGCGCGGCGGACTGGCGGGCCTTCTGGACGCCCGCGCGGATCGCGGACCTGGAGCGCGAGATGAAACGGGCGGGGCGCGAGCTCGGCTTTGCGCCAGACGCCTTCGCGCCCTTCACGGCCGCGCTGTCCGGGCCTCCTCCGGCTGCGTCCCCCGTCCCTGCTGAATTTTCCGGCATCGTCGGCATCGCGGCGGAAAAGGGCTCCCTCGTTCAGGTTTCCATGGTGACGCCCGGGCCGGCCTACGACGCCGAGGCGTTTTTCGCCCGCTACAGCGCGACGGGCCTGGCCGCCCTTTTCGACGCGGGGCTTTTCAACCGGCGCCTCGGCGAAGTCCTTGTTTCTCTCTTCACGGAGATCGCCGTGATCGTCGGGGCGGCGATCGTGTGCCTCCTCCTTCTCTTCTTCCTGTCATGGCGCCTGACTCTGATCGCCCTGGCGCCGGTGGTCTTCGCCCTCGTCTGCACCATCGGGACGCTGAACCTGCTGGGCCGCCCGATCGATATTCCGGGGATCATGCTCTGGATCGTCATCATGGGGATGGGGATCGATTACGGCGTCTACTACGTCTGCGCCTATCAGCGGTATCTCGACGAGCGCCATCCCTTCATGGGGCTGATCCGCCAGGCCATGTTCCTCGCGGGGGCGACGACGCTGATCGGGTTCGGCGTCCTGGCCCTGGCCCAGCACGCGGTTCTCCGGAGCATCGGCCTGACATCGCTTCTGGGGATCGCCTATGCGCTGCTCGGCGCCTTCCTGATCGTTCCGCAACTGGTGAAGAGAGTGCTTGTCCCCGTCTCGCTTCCCCGGGAAGCCCTGCAGGCCGGTTCGGCGAGGCACAGCGAACGCGCGGTCCTGCGCTACCGCCATATCGAGGCAACCCCGCGTCTCTTCGCACGCTGGAAGATCCGCCTCGATCCCATGTTTCCACGCCTGGCCGCATTCGTGAGAAATCCGAAACGCATCCTCGACATCGGATGCGGCTACGGCGTGCCCGCCGTCTGGCTCCTGGAGCTCTTTCCGGGTGCCGCGGTTTACGGCATCGATCCGGACGAAGAGAGGGTGCATGTCGCCCGCCGCGCCCTCGGGCCGCGGGGAGAGGTCCGGGCGGCCGGTGCGCCCGATCTCGCGAAGCTTCCGGGTGAAGCGGACACGGCCCTCGTCATCGACATCATCCACATGCTTGCTGACCGGGCGCTGGAAGAGACCCTGTCGCAGATCCGCGACAGGCTCGTCCCGGGCGGCAGGCTCATCATCCGGGCGACGGTCCCGGGGGGCGGGCCCCGCCCCTGGATGCGGGTTCTGGAGGAATTCCGCCTCCGGAGGCTCGGCCTGACGCCCCGTTACCGGAGCCGCGAAGCGATCGAGGCGACAATCCGCGCCGCGGGTTTTCGGATCGAAACCGTGGAGCCGTCGGCGCCGGCGAGCGAAGAGACCTGGTTCGTCGCCGAACGGTCCGCACCGGGAGAGGCTCAGCCGTGAAGGATCTCTTCTACCGCTGTCTCATGGCCCTGGCGAGGACGTTCGGAGACTGGATCTTCCTGCTGATCGCCTGGCACGTGGCGACGGGCTACTTCCTTCTTTGCCCCCGCCGCGTCGCCGTCAGCGTCCGGTTCTACCGCCGTCTCTTCCCGGAAAGGCCGCGGCTGCACGCTCTGTTGCGCACCTGGCGGCAATATCACTCCTTCGTCCACGTCTTCCTGGACCGGTTCCGCCTGGCGGAAGACGGCGGGCTTCCGTTCACCTGCGAGGGATGGGAACATATCGTTGCCGCCGCCCACGGCGGCCGGGGCGGAATCATCCTCATGTCGCACGTGGGCGGCTGGGAAATCGCCGCACAGCTCCTCATGCGCATGGGCGAGGGGGACCCGCGGATCAGGCTGCTGCTCTATCTCGGGGAGAAGCGCCGGGAGCAGATCGAGGGGCGTCAGAAACGGACCGTGAAGGCAAACGGGATCCGCGTCGTCTCGGCTCCGGAGGAAGCGGCGTCGGCGATCGACATCCTGGAAGGCCTGGATTTCCTGCGGAGCGGCGGGCTAGTTTCCCTCACGGGGGACCGGTTATGGGCTCAGGACCAGCGGTCCGTCACCGTTCGGTTCGCCGGCGGCGAGGCCCGGCTCCCGGAAATTCCCTATATCCTGGCGAGCATCTCCGGGGCGCCGCTCCTGATCTTCTTCGGCCATCGCACGGGACGAGGGCGTTACCACGTCGTCGCAAAGCCGCCCGTCTTCGTCGCCGTCGCCTCGCGCGCCGAACGCCGCAGGGCCGTCGAGACGGCGGCCCAGACGTATGCGGATCTGCTCGCCGAAACGGCCCGCGCGCATCCCGACGAGTGGTATCACTTCGAGACTTTTCTCAGGGATACGGGGGAGGGGAAGGAGGGACGCGGTCCGTGAGGCCCTCGGCCGCCTTCGGGCGATGGGGTGCGGCGAAGAGCTTCTCGATGCGATGCCGGTCGACCTTGCCGTTCGGAAGGACGGGAACGGCCCTGACGATGCGAATCCGGCGCGGACGGCCGTAAGGATCGTCCAGGGACCGGACGGCGGCCCTGACCTGACGGGCGGGCTGATCGCTGGCCACAAGGGCCACGATTTCCATCTGCCTGGCCCCCTTCAGGGGAACCGTCGTTACGTGGGCGTCCGTCACGCCGGGGATCCGCCGGATCTTCTCCCGGATCTCCTCCAGATCGACCCGCTTGCCGGCAATCTTGACGATGCGATCCGCACGCCCCAGGACGCGGAAGCGGTTTCCATCGTCCGCGGCGGCGCGATCCGCCGTCGTGAAAAAACCGGCCTCGTCGCGCGGGAGATCCGGGGAGACGAAAGGCGAACGCACGCAGAGCCGGTCCGCGAGGATCTTCCAGTCCAGACAGGTGAAGGGCTTCCAGGATCCGTGATTTTCGCCGGACGTCCGCATTCCCATCCCTCCGGTTTCCGTCGACCCGTAGATTTCCCGGATCGCCAGTCCCGTCTTGTCCAGGAAGGCGGCGGCGTCTTCGGGATCCAGCGGGGCTGCGGAGGAGAGTGCGATCCTCAGGGCATGGCGGGTGAGATCCGTGGCCCTGAGTGCCCGGTAATGGGCGGGGACGCTGACCAGGATCGTGGCACTGTCTCTGCGGAGTGCGCCGAGGATCTCCCGGGGAAACGTGCAGGTTCGCCCGATGACCTGCGCCGATGCGATGAAGGGGAGAAGAACGGAGCCGAGCAGACCGTAGATATGCTGGGGGCCGACGGTGGAGAGGATGAGGTCGGCCGGACCGATGCCGAGGGATCCGGCCAGGTGGAAGGCCTCGCCGAACAGATTTTCGGGGGTCTTGGACCAGAGCCGTGGTTTTCCGGTGGAGCCCCCCGTGAAGAGAAAGACGAGGGGCTGCTTCGGAGGGCGGGTAAGCTTCAGGGGTCCATGGCCCGGACGGCATGCCGCGATATCGATGACGGCCGCCCCCTTCGGCGCCTCCACGGCGACGTCGGCGAGGATCATCCGGAAGGGCCTCTCTCCCTGCGCCTCTTTGAGAACCTGCGGGTGACAGGCATGCGGGAGGATGAAAGGCGGGGCGCCCGCCAGAGAGGCGAGCACGGCCGCCAGCAGGTGCGACCGGTTCTCGACGCACAGGCAAACCGGCTCATCGGCGGGCGTTCTCGAACGGGCGAAGAAATCCCGGAATCCGGCGGCCAACGCGGCGATTTCCCCTATGGTCGGCCCGGAAGGGACGAAAGGGGAGGCCTCTTTCTCCAGAAGGGCCGCAATCGTTTCGTACATCGTCATTTCCGCTGCCGGCATGTCAGGGGTCCCGGTCATGCGTCGTCTTCTCAGGTGCCTTTCGTCGATGCCATCTCCTTGACGGCCTTGAAAAAGGCGTTCTGAAATTCCACGTCGGTCAAGATGCCCTCGATGAGCCGGTTGGTCATGAGGTAGGCCCTCTTTTCCAGTTCGGCCGGCGTCTTTCCGTCACCGACGGAGGCATCTCCCGCGACCTCGTAGGTCTTCGTGAAGAACGGCTCCCATCGCGTCTGGATCTTTACCTCCACCACGTAGCGGGCGTCGGTGATCGATTTCAGGGTCAGCCACACGCCCGGCGCAACGGCATCCGGCCGATTCGGGTTGGAGACGACCATGCCGAGATTCTTCAGGGCCTTGTCGAAGGAATACCAGAAATAGTTGTGGATGAGGGAGTCTCCGTGATAGGCAAATTTCCGGTCAAGGCTCAAATAGTAAAAGTTGGTGGTATTTTTGGCCTGATTGTCGAAGTTCATCAGATAGATCGGTTTTCCCTTGTATTTGCTCAGGTCCGACTTCAAATTTGGAGAGTAATGGTTCAGAGGGACTTTTACGGCATCGGTTGTCGAACTGCAGGAAGTCAGAAAGAGGCACAGCGCAAAACCTGCCGCCAGAGACGCGCATCTTTTCATATTCATGTTCGGATCCTCCTTTTTCTATCGTGACAATTTCTTGATGCGTCTTTTGTGGAAATGAAGCGAAGAGCGGGCAGTTGAAGAAAGAGGTGAAGAGTTGCATATACCTGCCTGCGCGCATTGGGCTTCTGCATATCCTGAAAATAAATGAAAATCAATATTCTCTTGCGGATTCCTGCTCCTCCCGGCCGGGGAACGAGACAGGGAGCCGGGAAACCCAAAGAGATGGCGCTGAAGATGCTTTTGGGATATAAAACCTCTTCAGCCGGTCGGGCCGGGGATGGCGTTCCCGGCGGTGATGGCGCGGATCCGGAAGCGGCGGGGAGCGTTCCGGCAAGGGGTGCGGAGGGAGTAAGGCGATGTCAGGGGGTCCGATCAGGGCAGCGATCGTCCGCCGGCTGGTCCGGATGCGTTTTGTGCGCGAGGCCATGGAGGAGAAGGGGGATCTCTCTTCGCTGCGCGGGAGACCGCAACCCCGGGTCTGGGTGGGGCTGGGACTCGTTGGTTTGAGCTACCTCATCGGCTGGCCGGCGGTGGGGCTTCTGGCCGTCATGGCCTATTCCCTGAATGAGCCGCTCGTTGTCGCCGTCGGGGGTCCCTTGACCTACGGCCTTTCCCACATTGTTTTCATGGTCGGTTCCTGGCTTGCCGGATCGACCTATGTCTTGTTCTTCCTCCGTTGGGCCGCGCGAAGGACCGTCGAAAAGATGGACGGACGGTGAGGGCGTCGGCGAGCTGGAAAGGTTGACTTCATGAAGGTGCTGCTCATTTCGGCCAACACGGTCACGACCCCGCACCCGGTTTATCCGCTCGGGCTCGATTATGTCATGCAGGCCCTGACGCCCCGTCATGAGGTGCGAATCCTGGACATGAACGTTGCCGGGGCTCAGGATCGTCTGGAAGACTCCCTGAGAGTCGATCGTCCGGACGTCATCGGAATCTCCATCCGGAATATCGACAACGAAGATACCCTCGATACGAAGAGCTTCATTCCGGGTTATGAGGCGCTTGCACGGTTCATCAGGGCGCGCACGCAGGCCCCCATCGTTCTCGGCGGCAGCGGCTTTTCCATCTTTCCCCGCGAGTTCATGTCCCGGCTGGATGCCGATTTCGGCGTGGTCGGGGAGGGGGAGGCCATGTCGCTGCTGCTCGCCGCCCTCGAAGAACGCACGGACCCCGCCGTCCTGCCCGGGATCGTAACGCGCGGCGGACCCGTCGGGTGCCCCGTACCCTGGACCGGAAAAGTGGCGCGGCGGACGGCGCCCGGCGAAGCCGGGCTTCGCTTCTACCTCGATCGCGGAGGGATCATGAACCTTCAGACGAAGCGGGGTTGTCCGTTCCGCTGTTTTTATTGCTCCTTCCCCCTGATCGAGGGGCGCAAATTCCGGTTCTTCCCCCCGGAAGAGGTCGCCCGGCAGGCGCGGGAACTGGAGGAACTGGGCGCCCGGTTTCTTTTCATCACGGACTCGGTCTTCAACGCCGACGAGGACCACAGCCTTGCCGTCGCCGAGGCCTTCCGGCGCGAACGGCTCGGCATTCCCTGGGGGGCTTTTCTGGCCCCGCGGCGTCCGGCCGAGGGTTATTACAGCGCCCTGGCCGACGCCGGAATGACGCACGCCGAATTCGGAACGGAATCTCTGTGCAACGCGCAGTTGAGGCGCTACCAGAAACCATTTCAAGCGGGGGACGTCTTCGCCGCCCACGCGAGCGCCCGGGGGGCAGGGATCCACATCGCCCACTACTTTCTGCTGGGCGGGCCCGGAGAGGACGCACAGACCCTGGAAGAGACGCTGGCCGGCATGGAGGCGCTGGGAAAGGCGGTGTTCTTCCTCTTCTGTGGCGTACGGATCTTCCCCCAGACCCCGCTTTATCAACTCTCGCTGGAGGAGGGACAGATCGCACCGGATCAGGATCTTCTGACCCCGATCTTTTATCGCTCCAAGGGAATTGCGAAGGATGAGATCAGGGAGCGCGTGAAGCGGCAAGCCCGGGGCCGCCTGAACTGGATTTATGGGGACGGCAGCGCTCAGACGGAACGCGCCGTGGCCCGGATGTACGCCCGCGGTCATTCCGGTCCGCTGTGGGAGCTGTTGCTGAGATGAACAAGGCGTCGACCGCTGGAAGGAATCCGTCGCCGGCCCATATCGCGGGCGCTGCATCGATGCTCCTCTCCGGGGGCCTGATGTTCGTGCGTGCGGAAATGGCCGCCGTCCCCCTCGGCCTGTTTGTTCTCTCCTGCCTGGCCGCCCCCTTTCTGCCCCGGGCGGGTTTCTTCCTGCCGGTGATCAGCCGCGGAGCGGGAGACCGCCGGGCGGTGTCCCTGACGTTCGACGACGGCCCCGATCCGGAAGTCACGCCCGGTCTGCTCGACCTCCTGGATCGGCATCGGCTGCCGGCGACTTTCTTTGTGGTGGGGGTCGAGGCGAAACGGCATCCGGCGTTGATCCGGGAGATCCTGTCGCGGGGGCACGCCATCGGCAATCACTCCTACCATCATGACCCTCTGTTGATGCTGCGTTCCCGCGCGAGACTCTGCGATGAGATCACCCGCGCCCAGGAACTGCTGTCCGGTTTCGGCATCCTGCCCCGCGCTTTCCGGCCGCCCGTGGGCATCACCAATCCGAGACTGCGGGGGGTGCTCAGGACGCTGGACATGGACTGCATCACCTTCAGCTGCCGGGCCGGCGATTTCGGGAACCGCCGCATCCGGGGCTTGGCCAAAGGCATCCTTTCGAGGGTCCGCCCCGGGGCCGTCGTCCTTCTCCACGACGTCACGCCGTCCGGCGACGGCGGGATCGCAGACTGGATGGAGGAGATGGAGCAGATCGTCCTGGGGCTGAAGTCGAAGGGGTATGAGGTCGTGCCGCTGTCGCAGTTGACCGGCAGGCCGGTGATGGAACCGGCAACCCTTCCGCGGTCCGGCGCTGTTCCCGAAATCAGGAAAGGTCCGGAGGACAAATGAAGAAGACGTTCCATCAGGCGTTGTCGCGCCGTTCGGGTACGGCGGACCGCATAGCGGCTTCGGCAAGCGTTTCAGCGGATTCGGCGTGGTACGACGGCCATTTCCCCGGCGCCCCGCTGCTTCCGGGAATCGCCATCCTGGCGCTGGTGGAAGAGGCGATCCTTGCGGCGGAACGCGGGGAGGGAAGGTCGATGAGGATTACCGGTCTCGGGAGGGTCCGTTTTCGCCTTCCGGTCAGGCCGGATGAGGAACTGACGCTGAAGATATCCAGGCGGGAGGGGCGGGACGGATGGACCTATCTCTTCAGCGTCGCAATAGCCGGCGAACCGGCCTGTACGGGGGCTTTTACCGCCGAACCGGTCGTCAGTCCGCGGCACAAATCGCTTGACAAAGAGCAGTGTTTTTAGGAAAAGAACGTTTTTATTTGTGAAAGGAAAATCCTTGAAATTTTGGAGGTTGACACATGCCGGAGTGCAATGAAGACCGCGAACAGATCCTCCGGATCGCCGAGATCGTCATCGGGGAGTTGAAACTGCAGGACATCACGCCGGAGACCTTCGATCCCGATATGGATCTGGTGGACGAACTCGGCGTGGACAGTATGGATCTGGCAACGGTCGCCCTGGTTCTTCAGGATGAATACGGCGTCGCAATCGATGAGGACGACTATCCGACCCTGAGGACCGTCCGGCTGATCGCCAAGTATCTGTGTTCCAAACAGGCGGCTTCCGGCAGGAAACCGTGAAGCGGCCCGGAGAGGCGAAGCGGCGAACGACAGGATATCCGGGGGCGGAAACCGGATGACGCAGAAGGCCGAAGCGATGCTGAATCAGGAAACCGGAGAGCGAACGGCAGGGTACGACGAGGCCGCCTTGAGGCGCGGGCCCGTGCCGGAAGATTCGCCGTCGCGGCGGTGGAAGTTTTCCGAGCTGTTGTCGGAGCCGGCCGTCAAAGCCCGCTGGGAGCGGGTTCGGCAGTACTTCTTCCTGAGAGAGTCCACCTATGACATGACGAACCGCTGCAACCTCCGTTGCGACGGCTGTTATTATTACGAGGGCGACAAACAATTTGCGCGGGAAAACGGCGATCCTCAGGCCTGGCGCGAGCTATTGCGGCGGGAACGCAGCCGCGGCATCACGTATGTCGTCCTGGCGGGGGCTGAACCCTCGCTCGTTCCCGATCTTCTCGATGTCTGCTTCGCGGAGATGCCGCTGGGCTGCATCGCGACGAACGGGTTTCGCCGCATCGATCCGGCGGTCGGTTACCGGATTCACATCTCCGTCTGGGGAAACGACGAAACCAGCCGGCGCGTGCGCAAGGCCCGGGAGTTGCTTCGCCGGCAGGTCGACAACTACCGCGGCGATCCGCGGGCCGTCTTCGTCTATACCTTTACGCGGGAAAACATCGATGAGGCGGCGGAAGTCATGGGCCTCCTGGCCGCGGCGGACTGCCGCGTCACCTTCAATGTCTTCTCTGCGCCCGTGGGCTACGCAGGGGGCCTGCGCCACGACGCGGCCTCCCTGGTCCGGACACGGGAGGTCATGCTGGAGATGATGTCCCGCTATCCCCGGCACGTCCTCTTTTCTCCCTACAACGTCGTCGCCCATACGCAGGAGAAGGGCCTGCACGACCTCTACGACTGTTCCTATCCCCGGAGAAACGCCTCTACGGCGATCGGTCTGGGACGCTCCTTCCGCCAGTTCAGGACGGACCTCACCTGGGACCGGGAAGCGGCCTGCTGCGTGCCGGACACCGATTGCGCCGACTGCCGGCATTACGCGGCGGGAAGCGCCGTGGTGACCGCCCGGCTGTATCGCCACGTGGCGGATCCGCCCTCCTTCAAGTCCTGGCTGGACTATGTCGATACCTATCTGGCCGTCTGGGTCATGGGATATGACAAGGGGGAGAATCTCTGCGCAGAGATGGTGGCTCCGCCGGGATGCAAAGAGAGGAATCCGTAACGATGCAGACCGTCAGTTCACTCCTGGATCCCGCTTGGTACGAGCGTTACAAGGCGATTTCGCGCCTGAACATGCGCAGCTCCATCTACGACGTGACGAACTGCTGCAACCTCCGCTGCAAGGGGTGCTTCTTCTTCTCGTCCGATGAGCACAAGGCGGCGCGGGAGGAAATGGACGCCGCCCGCTGGAACGCTTTTGTGGAAAAGGAACAGGCCCGGGGGGTCAATCTGGCCATTCTCATCGGGGGCGAGCCGACCCTCCATTTCGACCGCGTCGAGGCCTTCTACCGGCGCCTTTCCACCTACTGTGCCACCAACGGGCTGATCAAGGTGCCGCGCGATAGATTTCCCGACATGATGGTGGGGATCTCCCTGTGGGGGGACGAAGAGGACGAAAAGCTCCTGCGGGGGAGGGACACCTTTGCCGTGTCCAGCCGCAATTATGAAGGCGACCCCTTCACCTACTATCTGTACACCATCACCCCCCGGCAGTTGGGGCGGCTGGAGCGGGTGATCGGCAGGATCGACGCCGTGGGCCTGAAGGTCCACATGCAACTGCTCTCCAATGATGAAGGCGTCGACGGGTTCTCCTGGAGCCCCTCGCAGCTCGCCGATGTCCGCGCCGAGATGGACGCCATGCTCGATCGCTACCCGCGGACGGTGGTTTCCTGCCGGTACTACCATGAAGTCATCACCACCGGACGGATGCTGGGGCGGTCTTTCGGGTGGGAGGAATGCCCCTCCGTGACGGAGCCCCTCGACAACCGCAATCCCCGTCCGAAGCGCCTCATCCGCTTTATCCGCTGGGCGGCGGACCTCGAGACGATGCACCGCTGCTGCACTTCGGCGACACGGGACTGCCGGACTTGTAAGGACGGTGCCGCCCACATGAGCTGGGTCATGGTCAACAAGAGGGACCACCTGCGCTCCACGAAGGACCTCCAGAACTGGATCGAAGTGTACGAGATGTTCGCCAAGCTCTACAAGTTCATCCCTTGGTGAGAGGCGTGCCCCTGCCGGACCCTGCGAGGAGATGATGAACGACACTCGACCCGTGATCCTGGGATATGATGCCGTCTCGCCCCTCGGCGCCGAGCTGGAAGATCAGTGGGGCCGGGCCGCCGCGGGCGAAAGCGGCGTATCGGGCCTGACCCGCTTCCCCCTGAAAGAAGGCTTTCCCGTCCGGATCGCCGGCCAGGTCGACCCCATCGACGTCGCCCCCTATCCGTTTCTGCAACCCCGCGAGATGGCCCACTGGACCTCCCCGATTTTCCCGCACGCCCTGCTCGTCGTCCACAGGGCGCTGAAGAAGGCCGGCTTGGAGATCACGCCGGACCTGGCCCCGCGGGTCGCCGTCACCTTCAGCTCCGCCATCGGCGGGCTGGATGCGCTCATCGCGGCGGACCGGAGCTGGACGGCGGCCGGGAAGCTGCCGCAGCCCTTCATGAATCCCAATTCCTGCATCAACATGGTGGGAGGCAAGGTGGCCATCCTGACCGGGGCGACCGGGCCCATTGCCTCGGTGGTCACCGCCTGCGCCACGGGGAGCAGTTCGCTGATCCTGGGGGCGATGTTCATCGCCCAGGGGATGGCCGACGTGGCCATCTGCGGCGCCGCGGACTTTCCCCTGATCGAGCCGATCGTGGCGGGTTTTGCCACGATGAACGGCGCCTACCGCCCCAAGGAGGGGGAAGCGCCCCTGCCGCCCGGCGTGGCGAGCCGGCCCTTTTCTCTCGGGCGCCGTGGATTCGTCGTTTCCGAGGGGGCGGGCTGCATCGTGATCGCTTCACGGGCCTTTGCCGCGGCCCACGGTCTTGCCTTCGACGCTGAGCTGGCCGGCTGGGCGATGAACGCCGACGCCTGTCACGTGGTAGCCCCCAATCCCGTTACGGTGACGCGCTGCATGGCCCAAAGCATCGTCCACGCCGGCATTGCACCGGCGGACATCGATGCAATCAATGCCCACGCCGCCTCGACCAAGGTGGGCGATCAGGTCGAGGCCGAGGCCCTCCGGGAGATCTTCGGAGAAAGGATCCCTCCCGTCTCGGCCAACAAGTCGCAGTTGGGACATGCCATGGGGGCCACGAGCGCCGTGGAATCGATCCTGACCCTGGAAGGGATGCGGCGGGGCGTTCTGCTGCCCACGATCAACTACCGGCGCGATCCGGCGATCGATCTTGACTGCGTCGCCGAAGGCGCCCGGCGCCTGACGCAGGAGCATGTCCTGAAGAATGCCTTCGGTTTCGGGGGCTGCAACGCCTGCCTTGTGTTTCGCCGTGTTGCCTGATATGAGGACCCTGACAATCCTTCCCTGCACGCGTCCCGGTGACGATTTCCCACCTTTGGAAAGATTCCGGCACCGGTCAGGGCGAGGGTTTTTGCGGTTTTCCCGTCGTCGGGAGACCGGTATTTCAGCATCGTGAAGGATGGGTTGATTCCGGCATGAGGGCGCCACAGAACAGACGCGTTTTCGTCATCGGTTACGGAGCGGCCACCCCGCTGGGGCGGACATTTCCCGAGACGTGGGAAAGGGCCGTCCGCGGCGAGGCCGGTTTCCGGAAAGTCACCCGCTGCCAGGTCGATTCGCCCTGCAACGTGGTTGGGGAGATCCCGGACTGGGACCCTCTGGCGCTCGAGTTCGTCGATGCCAAGGAAGTGTACAACTGGGACGCCGCTTTCGTCATCCTCACCATGGCCGTCTGCCGCGAAGCCCTGGCGAACGCCCGTCTGCCGATGGACGGGGAAACCGGTCCCCGGACGGCCTGCCTCATCGGTTCGGCGATCAATGGCGTGGATTCCTTCCGGACCGCCATGCTCCGTTTCCAGGAAAAGGGCGCCCTGAAGATCAGCCCCTACCTCCTGCCCAATCTCTGCGCCAATCTTCCTTCGGGAAAGGCGGGGATGCTGCTCGGTTTCACGGGACCCGTCTTTTCTCCCCAGGGGGCCTGCGCCTCGGGGAACCACGCGATCGGCATCGGGTCCCGCATGATCCGTGACGGGGACTGCGATTTCGTCCTGGCCGGCGGGGTAGATACCCCGATCCTTCCGGAGATCATCCACGGCTTCGCCAATATGAACGCCACCGTCAAGGTGGTCCCCGGAGACCGGGCGTACGAGAATCCCGGGCAGGCCTCGCGGCCTTTCAGCGTGGATCGGCGTGGTTTCGTCGTTTCCGAAGGGGCCGGCGTCGTCGTCCTCGCCGCCGAGGAGATGCTGGCGCGGTACGGCCTTCAGGCGCGGGCGGAGGTGATGGGGGTCGGCTGGACCTCCGATGCCTACCATTTCACCAAGCCCAATCCCGAAACGATCATCCGGGGCATCCGGGAGGCGCTCCACGACGCGGCCCTGCAGCCTTCGGACATCCAGTACATCAACGCCCACGGCACCTCCACGCCGAAAGGAGACCTCGTCGAGGTCGAGTGCCTCCGGACGGTCTTCGGCCGGTCCCTGGAGAAGATCCCCCTGTCCTCGAACAAGTCCCAGATCGGCCATACCCTCGGGGCGGCGGCGGCCATCGAAGACGCCCTCACGATCGAGGGCATGCAGCGGGGGGTGATCCTGCCCACGATCAACCATATCCCCGATCCGCATTTTGCAGACATCGACTGCGTGCCGAACACGGCCCGTCCGCACCGATGCGAGATGGCCCTGTCGAACGCCTTCGGCTTCGGCGGCACAAACTGCTGCATCATATTCCGGGGGGTGGCGCCATGAAGCCCAGGCCGTTTCGGACCGAACCTCAGGGAGAGGACGATCGTTACGTCCGTGAAGCTGCGACGGGACTGATATGGCACCGGTGCAGGATGAGGACCCTTTACGCCGATACGGACCGCTCCACCGTCGTGTATCACGCCAATTATCTGCGGTATTTCGAATTCGGCCGGACGTCGCTGATGCGCGACGCCGCCTACCCCTATCGGGAGATCGAGGACAGCGGCTACGTCTACCCCATCATCGACCTGGCGATCCAGTTCCACCAGCCGCTGCACTACGACGATCCCATGTGGATCCACACGCGGCCGGCGGAGCTCCAGCGTGTCCGTCTCCAGTTCGATTACGTCATCACCCACGCGGAGACGGGGGCCGATGTCTGCCGGGGCTACACCCGGCATTGCGCCCTCAATTCCAGGGGGATTCCCGTGGCCGTCGATCCCAAGACCGTTCAGTTATGGAAAACCTTTCCCAGCCCGTCGAAACGATAGACGTTCCCGTGGCGGTGCCCGTGCCCGCGTATCTGCACGACCACCGCGTTTCCGGCCGCGTGGTTCTTCCCGCCGTAGAGGCCCTGCAGGTCCTGGCCGCCACGCTGCCCGCGTCCGTTTCCGCCGATCCTCACCGGCAGGAAGCGGGCGCGTTCAGCCACCTTCTGATCGTCGAACCGGGCCTGCGCGAGATCCCGGCCGTCCATGAGATTTCGCGTTTCGCGGACGGAAGCTGCATTTCCAGGCTGCTGACCGTCCGCTCGGGACGGCAGGCGAAATGGACGCGCCGGGTCGAGCATGCGTCGGTCTTCTTTCTGCCCGCCGGGGAAGAGACGGACCGGATGGAGACGCCGTCCGCGGCCGGGACGGAGCCGGTCTTCACGCTGCCGTGCCGCCTTCTCTACGAGGAATTGGTTCCCTTCGGACCGGCCTATCAGAACGTGGCGGGCGACGTCAGCCTGACGGAAACCGCGGCCTGGGCCGAGGTCTCCGGGGGGGAAGCGCCCGAGCCGGCCGGGCCGTTGGGGTCCCCGTTCCCCGCCGATGCGGCCTTTCATATCGCCTGCGCCTGGGCGCAGCGGTACAGGAACACGGTCGCCTTCCCCGTGGGCTTCAGGCGAAGAAGGATCCTCGCCCCGACCCGGGCCGGCGGAACCTATGACTGCCGCATCGTCCCTCTGCCGGGAGAGGCCCCGGTGCTGCGTTTCAACGTATGGCTCCGGGATCGCGACGGCGGGGACGCGGAGATCATCCAGGGGCTCGAGATGCGGGACATCTCCGGCGGGAGGCGGACGCCCCCCGCCTGGGTGAGAAAGCCTCGGGAGACTTAGACGGATGCGGTTTACCGGTATTCTCTTCTTGACCTATCTCGCGGCGTCGGTCAATTTTGCCATTCTTCTCCTCGGGCTTCTGGGCAAGGGGGATCCGCGGACGACATTCAGCGGGAATGCGGGGACCACCAACGTCTACCGTCAGGCCGGGAAGGGATGGGCGGCCGTCGTACTCGTCCTCGACGTGGGACGGGCCGCCTGCCTGGCGCTGCTGGCGGCGGTCCTTCTCCGGGACGACCTGATCCCGTGGGTCGGTCTCGCCCTGGTCGCCGGGAACCGTTTCCCCTGCTTTCACCGGTTCCGGGGCGGCAAGGGCGTTGCCGGCTATCTGGGCTTCACCCTTGCGCTGTCGCCCTGGGGGGCGGCTGCTTCCTGCATCCTTTGGGTCGCGGTCCAGCAGGTCGTGCACATTCCCTTCATCGCCTCCTTCTGCATGATTGCGACCCTCGGGGCCGTGACCATCGCCGCGGGCGGCGCTCACGCGGTTCCCCTCGCGGGAACTACGCTGACGGTCCTGCTGATTGTATTCAGCCACAGGGAGAATATTCGCTCCCTGGTGGAGGCGCAGCGTCGGCCGTAAGATCAGGATGTTGAGTGCCGCAGCGGCGCCCGACGGAAGGCGGAAAGGCTCATGCGCATTGTCCTGGTTCATCCGCGGGGATTCAACTGGTTCCCCGGCCGGCGCGACATCACCGATGTCGCTAATCGCATGGTTCCCCAGGGGATCCTTTCGATCGCCGCGTACCTGTTGCAGCAGGGGCACGAGGTCTTCGTCTACGACTGCCTGGGCCCGGGCGTCCCCGCCGACGTCGATGCGCAGGTTCGGGTGATTCTGGGATATGGGCCGGACATGGTCGGATTTTCGGCCACGACGTCTTCTTTTCTCGATGCCGCGCAGATGGCGCAGGAAATCAAGAAACGGGCGGCACGGGTCAGGACCATCTGCGGAGGCGTGCACGTTTCCGCATTGCAGGATAGCCTGATGCAGGGGTACCCCGCCTTTGATTTTCTGTGCGCCGGAGAGGGTGAGCTCACCATGGCGGAGCTTGCCGGCGGCGCGGATCCCGCGGACATCAGGGGGTTGATCCGGCGGCGCGATTCCGCGCCGATCACCAATCCGCCCCGTCCGCAGATCGTCGACCTGGACTCGCTTCCGTTCCCCGCCTATGAAAAGCTTCAGGGCTTCCCGCGGGATTACCACCTGCCTTTGTTCAGCTACGTCCATACCCCCGGGGCGACCATGATCACGTCGCGGGGCTGCATGTTTCAATGCTCCTATTGCGACCGGTCCGTCTTCAGGAGGGGATTCCGCTGCAACTCGGCTCCCTACATCTATGAGCACATGAAACACCTGCGGACGCGGTTCGGCGTGCGGCACATCAACATTTACGACGACCTCTTCACGGCGGATCGCCGCCGCATCGTCGAGCTCTGCGAAGGACTCGCACGGCATCCCCTGGGGATCCATTTCAACTGCGCCGTCCGGGTGGGTTATGCGGACGATGACCTGCTTCGGATGCTCAAGGAGGCCGGGTGTCTCATGGTCTCTCTGGGCATCGAATCGGCGGATTCGCAGATGCTGGCCAGGCATAAATCGGGCGTCTCGCTGGACGAGGTTTGCGACACGGTGCGGCGCATTCAGGCCGCGGGTCTGCGGGCGAAGGGTCTGTTCATGATGGGCCTGCCCGGCGAAACGGAAGCGTCGATCCGGACAACATCGGATTTCATCATTTCGCTTGGGCTCGACGACATGAACATGTCCAAGTTCACCCCTTTCCCCGGGGCGCCGCTCTGGTCGACGATCCGGGATGAAGGGACGTTTCAGGAAGACTGGCCGTTGATGAATTGCCTGAATTTTGTTTTTGTCTCGAAGGACATTTCATCCAAAGAAAGGCTGGACTTTCTGTACAACGAGCATGTGAAGCGTTTCTATTCCGACCCCCGGTGGCGGAAAAGGTTCCGCAGCCGTCTTTGGCAGCATCGGAAAAGCATCGCCTATCTGATCCGGCATCTGCCATCGTTCTGGTCCGCCAAGCGCCAGTTTGAACCGAAGGGCTGACGCTCGCCGGAACCGGCGGAAAAAAAGAGGAGGTGTCTCGTGCGCATTCGCGGTGTTCTTGCGATTCTCCTGACGCTCGCGGTCTTCTTGTCTCCGCCCGGCGCCTGCGGCGGGGAGAAGCCCCTCTGGGAGGCGGGCGTCGGGGCGGCCCTTCTCCACATGCCGGACTACCGGGGCTCCGATGAAAGCAGGTTTCTGCTGCTGCCCTATCCCTACCTCGTCTATCGCGGCGATATCTTCCGGGTCGAACGGGAGCGCATTTCGGGGCGGATCTTCAAAACGGACGACGTTCTGCTGGACGTCAGCCTCTTCGGCAACGTGCCGGTCGACAGTTCAAAAAACGAGGCCCGCCGGGACATGCCGGATCTGGATCCGACCTTCGAGGTCGGCCCGTCCCTGAACATCACACTGCTGGACAACCGCGAGGACGCCTACAAATGGAGTCTGGTCCTGCCGTTTCGGGCGGTCTTCTCGACGGATTTTTCATCGGTGCGGCATGAGGGCTGGCTGTGGAACCCGCGGCTGGTTTTCGAAAAATCGGATATCCTTCCCGAGAGCGGTCTGAATCTGGGAATCTCCGCCGGGCCGGTATTCGGCGACCGCGGCTATCACCGGTATTTCTATTCGGTCGAACCGGCCTACGCCACGGCGTCGCGCCCTTCGTACGACGCCGGCGGTGGATACAGCGGGTCGACGCTCAGCATCGGGTTGAACAAGAAGATGGAGCCGTGGATCTTCAACCTCTTTGTCAGCGTTGATTTTCTCCAGGGCGCCGTGATCGAAGACAGCCCTTTGGTGAAGAAGAAGTGTTCCATCATGAGCGGGATCTCCGTGTCCTGGGTATTCCTCAAATCGGAGAAGCGGGTGCCGGCGGGAAGATAAGAGGCAAATTCCACCGCTCCCGCTCGTCAACCGCCGGATCAAAAAACGGACACGGGCGGTCAACCGGGTGAAGCCCCTCAGCGGCATGCCATCGGACGATCCTGCTCTTCAACGGCGGATTGCCTCGCGGCGCGCCATGCTTCGCCCGCGGCTTCGGCCTGCGCGATGAAAAACAAGCGGTCATCGTGAAGAGCCTGCCGGCCGATGAGACGATCCCGGCCGACATCGTCTTGCCGCATGAGGGGATTTCTGTTATGGAAACCGCGTGAAACCGATCGATCTCGACATCGAGAAGATGATTCCCCACCGCAGCCGGATGAAGCTGATCGAGACGGTCCTGGCCGTCGACGATCAGAGGGCGCGCACGGCCGCGACAACCTCTGAAGACTGGCCCCTTTACGGCGACGGATCGGTCGATGCCCTGGTGACGATCGAGCTGGTCGCACAGACGGCGGCGCTGCTCGAAGGCTGGAAACGCATCCAGGGCGGCCGGGGAGGCGCCACCGGCTGGCTCGTGGGGATCAAGAGCGCCGATTTTCGCCGTGCCCGCCTGCCGATCGCGGCTGCCCTGATCACCGAGGTGACCAAGAGCTGTGCGTTGGAGGGCTACGCGGTCTTCGAAGGGACGGTCCTGCTGGAGGACGAGATTGTGGCCGTCATGAGCGTCCAGGCCTTTCGTGCGGAGGCGGATGCCTGAGATGCAGCCGGCGGAGGGCTGACCCGATCATGGACGTGATCCCCTACACTGAAGAACACCGCATCTTCCGGCAAGCCCTCCGGAAGTTTCTGGCCAGGGAGGTCGTTCCCTTCATCGAGGAGTGGGAGGCGGCCGGGATCGTCCCGCGCAGCGCCTGGAAAAAGATGGGCGAGCAGGGGTTCCTGTGCATGGACGTCCCCGAGGCGTATGGAGGAACGGGGGCGGACTTCCTCTACACGGTCATCGTGATCGAGGAGATGACGCGCACCAACTTCTGCGGGCTTGCCGTCCGGCTGCACAGCAACGTCGTGGTCCCTTACATCACGGCCTTTGCCACCGAGGAACAGAAGAGGCGCTACCTTCCCCGCTGCATCGCCGGCGATATCATCACGGCCGTCGCCATGTCCGAACCCCAGGCCGGCAGCGATTTGGCAGCGATCAGGACGACGGCTGTGGAGGAGGGGAACGCGTTCGTCCTCAACGGGCAGAAGACCTTCATCAGCAACGGGATCAACGGAGACCTCCTTGTCGTTGCGGCCCGCGATCCGTCGGTCGAGAAGGCGCATGACGCCATCGATCTGTATCTGGTCGAGGCCGGCACCCCCGGTTTCATCAAGGGGAAACGTCTGAGGAAGATCGGCTGGCACAGCCAGGATACGGCGGAACTCTTCTTCGAGGACTGCCGGATTCCGAAGGCCAACCGCCTGGGCGGGAAGGGAACGGGCTTCAAGAAGCTCATGCGGAACCTGCAGCCGGAGAGACTCGTCCTGGCGATCAGCGCGGTGACGGCTGCGGAGATGGTTTTCGATTTGACGCGCGAGTATTGCCGGCAGCGCAGCGCCTTCGGCAAGTCCCTGAGCCGTTTTCAGCACGTCCAGTTCGAGCTGGTCGAGATGGCGACGGAAATCAAACTCGGCCGGACTTTTGTCGACAAACTGATCGTCGACTATCTCGAGGGCGTCGATGTGACCACGGAGGTCTCCATGGCCAAATACTGGACGACCGAGATGGCCTTCCGCGTGGCCGACCGCTGCCTGCAGTTGCACGGCGGCTACGGGTACTGCGAGGAATATGCCGTCGCCAGGGCGTGGCGCGATATACGGGTGACCCGGATCCTGGGGGGAACAAACGAGATCATGCGTGGGATTGTGGCGAGGCGCCTGGGGCTCTGAAGCTTTTCTTCAGCGCCCGTCTTTTGCGGATCCGCCCTGCCGGGAGAAATTCAAAAGGGAGAAAGAGGATGGATGAACTGCTCGCGGAATTGAAGATCAAGATCATCTCCACCCTGTCGCTTCTGGACGTGCGGCCGGAGGATATCAAAGAAGACGAACCTCTTGTGGGAGGGGGCATCGGAATCGACTCCATCGATATCCTCGAACTGGTCCTCATGCTCGAGAAGGACTACGGGGTGAAGATCGAGACCCGGGAGGTGGGCGTGAAGGCCTTTGCCTCCGTCCGCGCCCTGGCGCAATTCGTCCGGGAGAACCGCCCGAAGGCTTGACGACTCCGCGGAGGCATCCTCCCCGCCGGATTCTCCGGGCCGGACCCTCCCGCAAGGATGACCATGGAAGACAAACGGACTTTTGACGCAGCGATCATCGGTTCGGGGATCGGCGGGCTGTCGGTGGGGATCCTCCTGTCCCTGCTGAATTACCGGGTCGTCATCGTCGAGCGGAATCCGCTGCCGGGCGGCCTGATGCGCGGCTACCGGCGCGACGGCCTGGACTGCCCCGTCGGCGTCCACTATTTCGGCTCCTTCGGAGAGGGAGAACCCCTCCGGAGGATGTGCGATTATCTGGGCGTTGCGGACCAGATGGCGGCGGAGGAGATGGGGAGCGGAGGAGCCATCGACCGCTACCTCTTCGATGACTTCCTATTCGACCTGCCCGTGGGACTCGATGCCTTCGGCGCCTCGCTGGAGAAGGCGTTTCCCGGCGACGGGCGCCCCATCGCCGCGATCGTCGAAAACCTCCGCATGTTTTCCCGTCTCCAGAAGGACTTCGCTTTTCTTTCGCCGGCCCCTCTGGCCATCGATCCGGCGTTCTTCGCGCCGCTGGGGGATTATCTCGCCGGAATGGACTGTTCGGCGGGGCTCAGGAGCGTCCTGGGCGTTTCGGCCCGATGGATGGGGATGCCGGAGGACCAGTGTCCCGTCCTCTATCATCACCTGGCCCTGACATCCTATCTGCTCTCTTCCTGGCGGCTCAAGGGATCCGGTGCGGACTTGGCGGGAGCCTTTGTCGCGAGGCTGGAATCCCTGGGCGGGACCCTCCTGTGCGGCGATCCGGCGACGGCGATCCTCGCCCCGGGGGGCGCGGTCGAGGGGGTCCGGCTGGCGTCGGGAACGGTGTGCAGAACCCCGCGGGTGGTTGCCGCCATCCATCCCAAGAAGGCGATGGCGATGCTGCCGGAAGGGCTGGTCCTTCCGCGCCGGGTCCGGCGCGTCGCCGAGCTGTGCGAGACGGAGAGCCTCTTCGCTGTGAATGCGTCGGTGGACGCCGCCGTCCACCCGGCCCTTCCGCACAACATCTTCCGGCTGCGCACAAACCGGGATGGCTCGATCCGCGGGGGCGTCTTCTATCAAATGCTGCGAGGCCGGGAGGGGAGAAACCTCTTGGTGGCCATTACGAGGAGCCCCTATGAAGAGTGGCGCCGGTGGGAGCGGACGACCACCGGCCGGCGGGGCGCGGATTACCAAGAGGAAAAGGCTTCCCTCGCCGGCAAACTCCTGCAGGACGCCGAGGAGGTCTTCGGGCCGCTGGCGGACGCGAAGGTGATCGATGCCTACAGCCCCCTGACGCTGCGGGACTGGGTGGATACTCCGGAAGGCTCCCCTTACGGGATCCTGCGGTCGGTCCGCCAGTTGCCTGCTGCGGCAACGCTCCACCGCCTGGGGCCGTCCGGTCTCTGGCTTGCGGGCCAGAACGCCCTTTCGCCGGGCGTCTTCGGAACCCTGATGGGTTCTTTTCATGGCGTCCGGCAGGTGGTCGGGGCAGACCGTTTCGCGCCGATTTACGAAGAGCTCGCGAAGGGACGGGAAAAGCCGGGATCGAGCGGGGGACGGCCGTGATGACCCAACCGGAACGGACCGGCCGAACCTCCCCGGTGGACGGCGGACGATCTTTGCCAGACAACCCGGAAGGGACTGCCGGGAGCGCGGAAGGCACGCCAACCGGACCCCGTGCTGTTGCGGCATGGGTCCATGACTTCATCGTGACGGCGCTCCTCTGGGCCTACTACATTCTGGGATTCCTTCTGTTCTTTTCGCCCTTCTATCTGTACACGCATTTTTTTTCATCCGGGGGAGAGACGGCCTTTCAACGATGGAACTGCCGCCTTCACCGGTCGTTCTTCGCCCTTCTGCGGGTCCTGGTTCCCCGGGTGAAATGGCATGTCTCGGACGAGGTCGGGGCCCTGCGTTCTTCGGTGATCATCGCCAACCACCTGTCGTTTCTGGATCCCATCCTCTTCGTCTCCCTGTTTGAAAAGCAGAAGACGATCGTCAAGAACGACTATTTCCGTCTTCCCGTTTTCGGCTGGATACTGCGGCGCTCCGGTTACATTCCTTCGCTGGCCGAGGGACTGTTTTCGGCCAGCATGATCGACCAGATCAAGGCCATGCAGGACTACCTTGCCGCAGGCGGAAATCTTTTCATCTTTCCCGAGGGGACCCGGTCCCGCAACGGCAGGATCGGCCCGTTCGACAAGGGCGCGTTCAAGATCGCCCGTCTCTGCCAGGCATCGCCCCTCCGGGTGGTCCTCATCCGCAACACGCAGAGACTCTTTCCGCCGGACCGATTCCTGTTCAATGCCCATGACGAGGCGGTCATCAGCGTCGAACTGGCCGGGAGCCTGGAGCCGGATTACGGAAGTGAAACCTTCTCTCTGCCCGCGCTGGTGGACGAGGCGCGCGCCCTCATGGAAAGGAAGGCGGCGCTATGAAGGTGGTCCTGATCTCGATGCCGGATGTGATTCCGATCGTGATCCATGAGACGGCGCTCCACATGCCCAACCACGGCATCGCCTGCGTCGCCGGCAACATCGATGAGGGGCATGAGGTCCATCTGATCGATCTGGTCCGCAAGCGCCGCGGCGTCGTCGCCTATCTGACGAAGACCCTCAAGAAGATCCGCCCCGATCTGGTCGGCCTGTCGGCCATGACCTGGCAGTTCCCGACGTGTCTGGCCGTGATGCGGCTCATCAAGCGTCTCCTGCCCGGAGTGAAGATCGCCGTCGGGGGCTATCATGCCACCCTGATGAGCCGCGAGATCGCCACATCCCCGGATGCGCAGGAGATGGACTTCATCATCCGCGGCGAAGGGGAGGAGACGTTCCGGAGGCTGGTCAACGCCCTGGCGGGGACCGACAGCCTGGAGGCCGTTCCGTCGCTCTCCTACAGGCGCGGGAACGAATGGATCCACAACGAAACGGGGGAACTCTGCGATTTGTCCCGGCTAAAGCTCCCGGTGCGCGACCGCCGGCGCCTGACGCGCGGATACCACTTCATGTACTCCCGGATCGAGGTCATGGAAACCTCCCGGGGCTGCACGCGAAGCTGCAACTTCTGCAGCATCAACCACATGTATGGGCGCTCCTACCGGACGTATCCCATCGAACGGATTCTCGCCGACCTGGACGACATCTACTTCAACCGGAAGACGCGTCTCATCTTCATCACCGATGACAACATGGTGCTGAACCCCCAGTGGGTCACGGCCGTCTGCGACGCCATCATCGCCCGGAAATACCGGAACCTGCGGCTGATCGTCCAGGCAGACTGCATCTCCATGGCCCGCAATGAGGCGATGGTGGCCAAGATGGCCGCGGCGGGATTCCGAGGGGTGTTTCTGGGGATTGAAAGCGCTTCCAGCCGGAACCTCGCGGCCATGGAGAAGGGCGATCTGGTCCAGGCGGCGCGGCAGGCCGTCCTGAGCTGCCACCGGCACGGCATCATGGTGATCGGGGGCCTCATCTTCGGGCTGCCCGACGACGATGATACCGCCATCCAGGAGAACTACCGATTCCTCAATGAACTGGAGATCGACGCCGCGTATTGCCAGATCCTCACCCCCTATCCCAAGACCCGGCTTCGGGAAAATCTGCTCGCCGAGGGCCTGGTGACGAATCCCGACCGCTTTGAGCGGTACAACGGCTTCTGGGCCAATGTGAAGACCCGGCGGCTTCAGGCCGATCAGTTGGCATATGCCTTCTGGCATTACCGGCAAACGGTCCTGGGGTGGTGGAAACCCTCGGCCTTCGCCGTGCAGCAGGGCCGCCTGTGGACCTCCTTCTGGACCTACGTCATCCAACCCGTCATGAAGTTTTTCGTCGACCGGCGGATCCGCAGGGCCGGTTGGCAGGCACGCTATCAGCAGTATCTGCGGCGCCTCGAAGGAATGAACCGCTTTGCCGACCTGGACGAATTCCGCGGGAACGCGCCGCCTCCGGAGGCGGCCGAGTGCCCGGGAAAGTAAGGCTTGATATGGCTGGAAATCCGGACTATAAGCCACCGTCTGACGACGGTCCGAAAAACCCTGCAGCAGGAAACCGATGACAAAAGAACAGATTACTCTCGAGATTCTGAATATTTTCCACCGGGAGTTCGAGATGGAAAATCCCGGACTCGATGACGATTTGCGCGAAGCCGGCGAATTCGACAGCGTAGACGCCATTGAGCTGCTCCTGGAAATCGAACATCTCCTCAAGAGCGAGCTGACGCATGAAGAAAAGCAGATGGCCATGGAGATCCGCACGATCCGGCAGGTGATCGACTATGTCGTGCTCATGGCCGACAAGAGGCGTCTGTATGAAAATTCCTGAAGCCGCATCCGCGGATACCGGAGCCCGGCCATGACGGGGCGAAGGGTGGTCATTACGGCCTGTTCGGCGATCACGCCGATCGGCCACGGCCGCGACGAGATCGTGGCGAGCCTTCAGCGCGGCGTTTCCGGCGTCAAACCGCTGAAGGAGGATCACCTCCTGTCCCGCTTCATCCACTCCCGGGTCTTCGGGACTGTGGATTATCCGGTCGAGTTCGATTTCAAACGGGTCTACCGCAAGACCATGGGGCCCGTCGCCTATTACGCCTGTCAGGTGGCGAAGGAAGTTCTCGAGCAGTCCGGCCTGACCACAGAATTCGTGACCTCCGGCCGCCTGGGGGTGGCCTTCGGCTCGACGCACGGCAGCCCCTCGGTCCAGCGGGAGATCTACAAGACCTTTTTCACCGGCAGCCGGACGGAGTTTTCCACGATCGGCGCGGTCGATTACCTCAAGTCGATGGTCCACACGACGGCCGTCAACATCACCAAGATGTTCGGCATCACCGGGCGGGTGATCTCCTCCTCCACGGCATGCACGACCAGCAGCCAGTCCATCGGTTACGGCTACGAGATGGTCAAGTTCGGGATGCAGGATGCGATGCTCTGCGGCGGGGCCGACGAGTACGACACGACGACCGTGGCGGTCTTCGACAACCTCCTGGCCTGCTCCACGGCCTTCAACGACCGTCCTCAGTGCACCCCGCGGCCCTTCGACCGCAGGCGCGACGGGCTCGTCGTGGGGGAGGGCGCGGGGGCGGTGCTCCTGGAGGAATACGAGTTCGCGAGGCACCGGGGTGCCGAGATCCTGGGAGAGGTCATCGGCTTTGCCTGCAACAACAACGGGGGCGACCTGATCCTTCCGAACATGCGGGGAATCGGCGAAACCCTCCGCCTGGGGCTGCGGGACGCGTCCCTGAACCCCGATCAGGTCGATTTCATCAGCGCCCATGCGACGGGGACCAAGATGGGGGACATCATCGAGGCCCAGGCGATCCACGCCGTCTACGGCGTCCATCCCCTGGTGACGGGATTCAAGGGATACATGGGGCACACCATGGGCTCCTGCGGCGCCATCGAGACGATTCTTATCCTTTATATGATGCGGGAGGGCTTCGTCGCACCGACGCTGAACCTCGAGGAGCCGGACGAGCGCTGCGCCATGATCCGCCACACCCCGGGGATCGTGGCGGAGCGCATCGACACCGCGGCCGTCCAGAATTTCGCCTTCGGCGGCGTCAACACGAGCCTGCTGATCCGTCGCTTCTCCTGAACCTATGAAGACAAAAGAAACCCAAGAGCGCGTGGTGGTCACCGGGATGGGGACCGTCAACGCACTGGCCGCCGATGTCTCCCGGTTCGCCGCAGCCCTGTTGCGCGGGGAATGCGGGATCGGGCCGATTACCCTTTTCGATACGGCGGCATTCCGCACCCACAACGGGGCGCAGGTGAAGGATTTCCGGCCCCGCGCCGCCATTCCCGCCGAATTTTCTCTCAAACGGATGTCTCGCTCCGATTGCCTCGGCCTTGCCGCCGCGCTGGAGGCCCTCGCCCAGGCGGGGCTTGCTCCCGTTCCGGAAGGGCTTCGCGAGGAAATGGGCGTCGTCATCGGCGGGGGAGCCGGCGGCCTTCTGGAGGCGGAGACCGTCTTTTCAGACTACCTGCAGCGGGGCCCCCACTCCGTCAGGTTTTCCCGGCTGGCCCCGCTCTGCTGCGCTTCGACGGCCAATCATCTCGCGACGAAATTCGGCCTTTGGGGACCGAAGACGACCCTGATGACCGCCTGTTCCTCGGGGGCGACGGCCATCGGCCTGGCGCGGGATCTGATCCGTGCCGGCGCCGCCCGGGCGATGATCGCCGGCGGAACCGAGCCGCTCTGCCGCATGACCTATTCCTCGTTCAACGCCCTGCAGGCCGTCGATCCCGGCTTTTGCCGCCCTTTTTCCGGGAACCGCGCGGGACTGACGCTCGGAGAAGGGGCGGGGATCCTCATCCTCGAATCCCTGGAGAGCGCGCGCGACAGGGGAGCGAACATCCTGGGCGAGATCCTGGGCTACGGCGTCACCTGCGACTCGCATCACATGACGGCGCCGGACGTCGGCGCCTCCGGAGCGGCGCGGGCGATGCGGGCGGCCCTCGCCGACGCGGGTCTTGCGCCGGAGGCGGTCGATTACATCAACGCACACGGGACGGCGACGCCGCTCAACGATCTCATGGAGACGCGGGCGATCAAGGAGGTCTTCGGCCGGCGGGCCTGGCGGATCCCCGTCAGTTCGACCAAGTCGATGCACGGCCACACGCTGGGGGCGTCCGGTGCGATCGAAGGGGTCGTCGCGCTCCTGGCGATCACGGAAGAATTCATCCCGCCGACGATCCACTGCGAGACGCCAGATCCGGAATGCGACCTGGATTACGTCGCAGCGGGGGCCCGCCGGGCGCAGCCGGAAGTCGTTCTTTCCAACTCCTTCGCCTTCGGCGGGAACAATACGACGGTCGTCTTCGGCCGCTTCCGGGAAGAGGGAAGGCGGCATGGATAGGCGCGTCGTCATCACCGGGATCGGCATGGTCACGCCCATTGGGGTCGGCAAGGAGGCCTTTGCGCAGGCCCTCTGGAGCGGCGAAACGGGGATCCGGGAGATTGCGGGCTTTCCGACCGGCGGGCTGCCCTCTCACCTCGGGGCGGAATGCCGCGCCTTCCAGCCCCGGGACTTCATTTCCCTGAAAAATCTGCGAAAGATGGACCGCCTGTCGGCCATGACGACGGCATCGGTACGCATGGCCCTGGAGGATGCGGGGATCCGCGTCGATGACGCCAACCGCGACCGGATCGGGATCGTCATGGGGACGGCCTTCGGAAATACGGAACACAAGGTCCTGAGCGCCCGGGTGCTCTTCACGGAAGGGCCCGAAAGGGTCAGCCCTCTTTTCGTTCCCAATACCGTGATGAACGCCCCGGCCGGCCACGCCTCCATCGAGATGGGATTCCGCGGCGTGAACACGACGGTCAATCACCAGGCCGTCTCCGCGGAGACGGCCATCGTCTACGGTGCCATGGAGATCCGCCGCGGAACGGCGGATGCGATCCTCGCCGGGGGTGGAGACATCCTGTCGCCGTTCTACTACGAGGCCCTGACCCGTTTCTGCGCCCTCTCCCCTTCGGGAGGCGGGGTGGAGGGAGCGCGCCCCTTTGACCTCAACAGGAACGGTCCGGTCGCGGGAGAGGGCTGCGGGATCGTCTGCCTCGAGACCATGGATTCCGCACGCCGGCGCGGCGCGACGCCCTATGCGGAGATATCGGGATGGGGCCTGGGCTCCTCGCCGGCGCCGCCCACGGCATGGCCGGCTGATCCCCGCGGCCTTCTGCTGACCCTGGACCGCGCCCTGCGCATGGCGGGGGCGAAGGCGACGGAGATCGACCTTGTCCAGGCGGCGGCCAACGGCGGACGCGACCTGGACGGGCTGGAGGCGGCGGCTTACGAAAGGCTCTTCGGGAGCGCGTGCGCCGGGGCTTCCATCACCTCGCTCAAGGGGGCGACGGGAGAGGTCTTTGCGTCGGGCGGCGTGCGGGCGGCCGCTCTGGCGCTTTCCCTCCGGGACGGGATCGTCCCGCCCGTCGTCGGTCTGAAGAAACCCCTGAGCCTGGCGCCGTTCGTTGCCGGGACTTCCATACGAAAACCCGTTCACCGGGCTCTCCTGAGCGGGATCTCCTTCGGCGGAACATACGCCTGCCTCGTCCTGGAAAAATAACGATTTGTCTCCATCCCCGATCTCCGTCCCTTGCCGGTGATTCCCGTCCGTGTTACACTGCAGACGCACCTTGGCAATAGAAGGAGGACTCTTATGCGAAGAATCGTGATTGCCCTGATGCTGGCGCTCCTTTGGACCTTCCCATGCCAGGCCGCCGACGGCGGCGCCAATCAGGAGGAAAAGGGAATCGGGCAGAAATTCAAGGAAGGGGCAAAGGACATCGGCCAGGGCTTCAAGGAAGGAGCAAAGGAGGTCGGACAGGGGGCAAAGGACATCGGGAAAAAGATCAAGGAAGACGCCAAAGAGACCTCGAAAGAATTCAAGGAGTCGATGAAGGAAAGCAAGGAAGAGGCCCAGAAGAAGGGTCGGAGCATCGGCGAGTGGTTCCGGGATGCCGGCAGGCAGACCGGCGATGCCTTCCGGCAGGCGGGAAAGAGCATTCGGAAATTTTTCACCGGCGATTGAGGGGTGAAGAAGCAAAAGAGGGGGCGGGGAGGGAGAGTCCTATGACGTCGTCGAAAACAGTCCAGGAGATTCTCATGAGTTTCTCAGCCGCCCTTCTGCTGTTGACCGGATGGGGCGGCGCGGAGGCCGGCGGTTCGCCCGCGGCTGATGTCGCGATCCGGGGATATGACACGGTCGCGTATTTCAAGGCTGGCAGAGCCCTGAAAGGCAGCGAGGCGTTTTCGTTTTCGTGGCATCAAAGGACCTGGTATTTCTCAACCGCGGAAAACCGGGATCTCTTCGCGAAGGATCCGGAGAAATACGCCCCGCAGTATGACGGCTATTGCGCCTGGGCCATGACGGAGGGTCGGAAGGCCCTTACCGATCCGGAAGTATGGAAGATCGTCGACGGGAAGCTTTATTTGAATTGCAGCAAAACCGCATCCGAAAAATGGAGCCGCGACATTCCGGGCAACATCCGGAAGGCCAATGCGAACTGGCGGAAATTTTTCGGCGGGAACTGACCGCGGGATGTCCATGAACACGAACGTTCCATGCACTTGGGTCGATCATGACAGCGATCTGATCGAAAGATTGAAGGCTGGGGACCGCGTCGTTGTCCTCTTCTATGCCTCCTGGTGCCCTTTTTGCGCAAGCTTCCTGCCGATATTTCAACGGCACGTGGGAATCGAGGGGATGCACTTTGTTCTGGCGCAGGATGACGCGGAAGTACTGGCGCCTCGATATGACGTGAAGGTCTATCCGACGGTGCTTCTCTTTGAAAAGGGGGCTCTGTCGGAAAGGCTCGATGGCGCACCAGGCGTCGGTTTGAACGAAGAAAAGCTGCTGGCATTTCTCTCTCGAGATCCTTCCGTGTAGTAACAGGTCTCTGAAATCCATCGTTCGCGGCGCCGGACAAGCGGGGCCGCGGAACCTCCCGTCGTTTCGCTATCGTTTCCCCCCTCCTTCCCGGCTCGGGCCATCGTTGTCGGCATCGCCAAGACACTCCTCGGTAACGCGCCTCGTCGAGCGGCATCGCAATTACTTAATATTATTTATAATAAAGCAATAATAAAATATTAAATAAAATTCTTGACAAATTCTTGGCGATTGCTTAGCGTTACGGGGACGAACTGGATTGGCCCAGAAAATAGCGAGAGAAGAACGTGGCGATCGAAGGCTTGAAGAGTTCCGAGGGCGGCAAAGACTCCCACAATATGATGGAAAGCGCCTATCTGAAGATCAAGGATATGATTTTTGGGCAGCACATCGTGCCCGGGCAGAAACTGATCTATCGCGAATTGGCGAAGGCGCTGAGCATGAGTTCCACTCCGGTTCAATTCGCCCTGGGGCGGCTGGAGCAGGAAGGATTTGTCGAACGCATCCCGAACGTCGGGTACTACGTGAGAAAAATCAACCTTCAGGAAATCGAAGACCTGTTTGATTTGAGGCTGATTCTCGAACTCTACGCCATCGAGATGGCGATCGGGAATCAGACGCCCGAGGATTTTCGTCTGCTCGAGAGGCTGCAGCAGGACCACAGGGACTACAGCATCCAGATCTATGACCGCAGGAAACTGATCCTGGATGCGGCGTTTCACTCGCAGATCGCAACGATGTCCCGGAACGGGGAGATTGTCAAGGAGCTCAGACGGATTTTCGAGCACACCTATCTGAGATCGCCGGTGGAGCGGATCCCACCGGTCAGGCTGCCCATTGCGGCCGCCCAGCATGAAGAGATTGTACAAAGGATCAGGGAACGGGATGTCGCCGGCGCGAAAGAGAGCCTGGAACGGCACATCCGGGAAGCGAAAGAGGCCAGAAGGGCGATGCTGGCGGCCCTGCCGTCGATGGAGATGTCCGCAGCCAGCATGTAGAAGAGGGGAAATGCCATGACTGCAAAACGTCTCAAAGTTCTCGAGGAAAAATGCGTCGGCTGCCGCATATGCGAGCTTTCCTGCTCCATGTTCCATTACGAGGGGGCCTTTAACCCAAGAAACGCCTTGATCCGGATCGAGAGCAATCGGGAATTCGGTCTGAACAAACCCATCGAAAACATCGATCAGCCGCACGTATGCCGTCAGTGCGATCCAGCGCCCTGCGCCGAGGGATGTCCAGCGGAGGCCTTCGCTGCAAATGAAACCCTGTCGATCAGGTTCGTCGACAGGGACCAGTGCATCGGGTGCGAACAGTGCCTCCAGGAATGTCCGTACAACATGATCGTCCTGCACAGGGAAGATGGCGAGACGAAAGCTGGCAAGTGTGACTTGTGCGGGGGAGAGCCGCTGTGCGTACGAAATTGTCCCACCGGCGCCTTGATTTTTGAGTAGGGGGAAGAACGATGATGTACGGATACATGGGCAAGATATTGCGGGTCGACTTGTCCGTCGGAAAGATCGACGTGGAACCGCTCGATGCAGCCGTCGCCCGATCCTATGTGGGCGGAAGGGGGCTGGGGGCGTATCTCGCTTACCGGGAGATCGCACCGAATACGGACCCCTTTGCTCCCGACAGTTCGATCTATTTCATTTCAGGGCCCGTTCAGGGCACCGTGACGCCGTTCGCGCCGAAGTTCATCATCATGAACAAGTCCCCGCTGTCGGGTTCCCTGTCGAGGTCGGTCTGCGGCGGAGGGAGCTTCGGTCCGGAATTGAAGTACGGCGGCTTCGACGCCGTGGTGGTCAAGGGGAAGGCAAAGAGTCCCGTGTACGTCATGATTGACGATGGAAAGGTCGAAATCAGGGACGCCCAGAAATATTGGGGCATGACGACGGGAGAAACGCAGGCGGCGATTAGGAAGGACCTGAACGACAACTCGGTGAGCGTCATCCCGATCGGTCCGGCCGGTGAAAACCTGGTGCGGTTCGCCGGCGTGATCGTCGGTTCGCGGGCGGCGGCGAGAGGCGGAACGGGTGCGGTGATGGGATCGAAGCTTCTGAAGGCCGTGGTCGTGCGGGGCACGAAAAGTGTTCGCGTTGCCGACATCGGGGAATTCCAGAGTCTGCTCGCGGAAACCTATGCGACGATCCGGGAGAACCCCGCCGTTCCCAAGAGAATTGAGCTTGGGACGCCGGGCACCGTAGCGGTCACGTACGCTTCGGGTGTCCTGCCGATCATGAATTTCTCCCGGTCGACCTTCGACGGCATTCAGGGCCTGATGCCGGATACGGTGAGGGACACGCTGTACATCCACAACGAGTCCTGCTTCGGCTGTCCGATTCCCTGCGGGAAAGCGGGCTTCATCAAAGACGGACCTTACAAGGGCACGGTTCTGCCGGGTCCGGAATACGAGACGATCGGACTGCTCGGAAGCAACTGCGGCATCGGCGATATCCGGGCCGTGGCGCAGGCGAACTACCTCTGCAATGAATACGGCATTGATACCATCAGCACCGGAAGCACCGTGGCCTTTGCCGTCGAATGCTATCAGCGCGGACTGATCACCGAGCGGGACACGGACGGGTTGAAATTGGAGTTCGGCAATCCGGACGTGCTCATGGCCCTGATCGAGAAGATCGCGCGCAGAGAGGGATTCGGCAACGTTCTGGCGGAAGGGACGAAGCGGGCTTCCAAAGCGATCGGGCAGGATTCACACCGGTTCGCGATGCACAGCAAGGGACAGGACTTTGCCGCCTACGAGCCCCGGGCCCTCGTGGGAATGGGACTGATGTACGCGACGGCGACGCCGGGAGCGAACCACTCTTACGGCCCCACGCTGACGGGCGAGCGCGTCGGCCTCAAGGACATGCTGACGCACAAGGAAAAGGGGAAATTGAACCGGAAAGAGCAGAACAAATACTGCCTTCAGGACTCGATGGTCTTCTGCAGTTTTTCGCGGTTCGGAATGGACGAACGGCAGCAGGTGCGGTTTACGAACGCGGTGACCGGATGGAATTATTCCGATGAGGAAGCCACCATGATCGCGGACCGGATCTACACCCTGGAGAGGCTTTTCAATCAGCGCGAGGGGTTCTCCAAAGCCGACGACACGTTGCCCTGGCGCTGTCTGAACGAGCCCCTGCCGGACGGTCCGGCGAAGGGGAATACGGTGCCGCTGGAGCGCATGCTGAAGGATTACTATCAGGAACGCGGCTGGAACGAGGAAAGCGGTCTGCCGGAAAGGGAAACGATCGAGCGGCTAGGCCTGGCCGACCTCGTTCGCGAATGTCAATAGGAGAAGAAGAACAGAGTTGCCGATCAGGCGGAACCAGTTGTTCCAGACCCCAGGAGCTATGCGATGAAACGTCACGAGATCGTACCGGTTGATGTGGGACACTTTGCGGCGCTTCCCAAGCCGACATGCACCTATCGGATGTATGCAGGCGTAACCTATGAAGCGCCTTGCATCCTGTGGCACATCAGAGGGACCGCGGAAAATATCATTGTCGATCTGGGGCCGCCGGAACCGGCCCAGTGTCTCGCGAATCACGGACTGGTCGTCAAGCGGTCGCCCGAGCAGGAGCCGCTGAATGCCTTGCGGGCGCGGGGCCTTTCTCCGGACGACGTCAAGACGGTCCTAGTCACCCACCTCCATTGGGACCACGCCAATGGATTCCACCTCTTCAAGAATGCCAGGTTCCTTATCCAGAGAAAAGAACTCGAATACGCCATTGCCCCGCTGCCTTGCCATCGGTCCCTCTATTACGAGAAGGACCTGGGCAGGCCGCCGTTTATCGATTACCTGGACAGAATCGAGTTGATCGACGGGGATTGCGAAATCGAAGACGGCGTGAAGGCTGTATTTCTTCCGAGCCATTCGCCGGGATTCCAGGGGGTATCGGTCAGGACGGAAAAGGGAGACTATTTCATCGCCGGGGACGCGGTCGGCCTCTTTGAATGCTGGGAGACCGTTCCGCATATCCCGTCCGGGATTTTCAACAATCTTGAACAGTACTACGAATCCATGAAGAAGATATCCGGTTTTGTACTGCCGGGGCACGATCCCAGGGTTTTCGAACGGACCGTGTATCCTTAGAGGTCACAGAATGGGAGGAGAGGTCATGAAGGAGAGAATCGGATTCATCGGGCTCGGGGCCATGGGGCTTCCCATGTCGAAGAACGTCGTTCGAAAGGGCTATGCCGTCACTGCCTATGACATTGCCAAGCCGAGATTGGACGAACTGGTCAGGTTCGGAGCCAAGGCGGCGGCTTCCGCGAAGGAGGTCGCCGAGCAGTCGGACATCGTGATCACCATGGTGCCTTCTTCTCCTCATGCGAGGGAGGCCATCCTGGGAGAAAAGGGGGTCATCAAGGGAATCGCCCAAGGGGGCGTCGTCATCGACATGAGCACGATCGATCCCGTGACGACGCGGGAGATTTCCGCGGCGCTGG
>CAZDLM010000027.1:20488-38530 GCA_964506465.1 uncultured Syntrophaceae bacterium | reverse complement strand
ATCGGACGTGAAGAAAACGTCATGGGAGCTCAGACCCAGTTTGTTCGTCACGGAATAGGAATCCCTGCCGCCGGAACTCGAGTGATAGTAATTCACGCCGTAATTGAGGAAGGCGCTCGTTTCCCGCGGATGGTAGATGTTCTTGGCCGAACTCTGCAGGGAAAAAAGATCGACGGCGGTCCGGCCCGATTCCGTGGTCTTGCCGACGATGGTCAGGGTCAATTTCTGCTCATCGAACGTGCTGGTCACGTCCAGGAGCGCGCCGAGCGGGACGTAGGACTCGTCGCCCCGGACGACGACGACTTGTCCTTCTGCATACTGCAGTTTCAGAGTCTTGGCGTCTTCCGTGCCGAGATAGAGGTTGTGCCGGTCGTCGAGTTCGGCGAAGATGTCGCCCCTGGGTACGGTGTTGACGGTGACGCTGACGACGATGGACGTCATGGAGGAGGGGGAAGGGGGGGGCGCCGGGCCCTGTTCCGGTCTCTTCGCGGCTGCGCCTGCGGGGGCGGAGGCCGCCTCCGCCGCGTCTGCATCAAGAGGTGAGACTGCAATCAAAAAGAAGAGGGCGGACAGGCAAAGCCCGATCAAAAAAAAAAGTTTTACCCGGCAACATTGACGAACTCGTAAAAAGCCGAAAACTGATGAAAATGTCATGCTGAGCTTGTCGAAGCATGCGGTTATATCAACAACCTACTTCACCCTTCGACAGGCTCAGGGTGACAGGGATGACTTTTTTCGAGGCCGGCGACATCACCCCTTGATTGACGATTGGAGACGCAGGGAGATCACGGTGCGCACATGGCGCTCTGGACGTTGAAGGTTCCGGTGGCCGTGTCCTTTTCCGTTTGCGCGCTCACGTCGATCTTGGCCAGCTTCCCGCACAGGTCCTGCGGAATGTCGGTCTTATAGGGCAGCGACAGGCCCTGCAGGATATACCAGCCGGCGACTTCCTTCGAGAAGATCTCTTCTCCGGCGTCGTTCCTGCCGGTGAATTTCACATTGCGCAGCTTGACATGGACATTGCCCGTATTCTTGATATGCGTCTGGATGGTTCCCTTGGCCATGTCGATGCCGCTTACGGCGAAACCTTCCTGCGGCTGCGCCGGTTTCACAAAAATCGGCATGGCGAACCGGAAAGCGATCGATACGCCGGCCCTGATCTTTGCCGTTGGGTCTTCGGCCGACTTCTTCGGCGTCGGAATCTCCTGGACGAAGATGCGGTAGGTCTTTTCCTTCACGGCGATCGGCCCCTTGAGGCCGATGCGGATCGCCCGCTGGGAGTTCGGCTCCACGGACATCACCTTCGGGAAGAAGACGATGTCCTTCGTTTCCGCATAGACGTCCTTGCCGCTTTCGTCCTGACCCCATTCCTGCAGCGACACCTGGAAGTCGATCTTTTCCTTGCCGGTATTGATCACGGAGAAAACGCCGCTCTTGGCGTTGCGGCCCAGGTCCATGGTCATGGGCTGGATCTGGAAATCCGCTGCCGGAGCCGGGGGAACCCATGCCGCCGTCAGCAGCAATGCCAGGAACGCCGCCCCCCACAGGCCGGGCGCCCGCGGCGCCGCTTCCTTCTTCCCTGCAGATAAAAAGATTCTACCGCAAGCCTTCTTCATAGAACCGCCTCGCCGCCCGAAAGGGATTATTCTTCTCCGGCCGCTCACATGGATTCCGGATCGATCCCCGTTGCCTCATCCCGTCCGCCCCGGAGACAACCGCCCTCCGCATTCGGCCACCCCGCACGACGGTCACTGTCATCGCGCGGATGTCCGGGGATGCAGATCAATAACTTATCGTTAATGTTACGGTATCGCTATACATGCCGGCGGGTGCGTTGTCAAGCGCTCCGGCGGGCATCGTTGCGCCCAGACTCAGGCTGCCGCCGATGTCCGAGACTCCGCCGGCGCCGGTCAGCGAACCGGCGAAACTGAGGCTGTAAGGGATGTAATTTGACGCCGCATCCTTCAACCGCAGCGAACCGGAGTAGTTCAGGCCGTTGTCTCTCGTTACGTTCACCGCGCTTCCCATGGTGCACCGGATCGAAGGCGGGGTTGCCGACGCAGTCTTTCCCCCGGCATGGGCCACAGCGTCCACGTCGCCGAAGCTCACGGAAGAGCCGCCGGTCACGGCGCAGGCATTCTGCACCGCGGCGGTGACGCTGCCTGCCGGTAGAGAGGCGACGATCGATCCTCCGGTATAGCCGATGGTGACGTTCACAGGGGAGGCGTTGACGTAATTCCCGGCTCGTGCGTTGACGAACTGGCCCTGGGCGATGCTGCTGCCGGTTGACGTGAACAGGTTCACCGGCGTGCCGGTATACGTCCCGCTGGGGGCAACACCGAGGGTGTAGCTCAGCGTGTTCGAGCCGGAGGTCAACTGCCAGTTGCTTGCCGGGTTTGCCGATATCGTGTAGGCCGTGCCGGCCGGGGCGCAGGTGAACTGCGGCGTAGTGACCGTGCCCAGGACTGCGGACGGGGAGGTGGGATCGATGCCGCCGAAGGCAATGGCGCCGGTGCTCCCGCCGACAAAGGAGCAACCGCCGAGGATCGTGATCGTGTAGCTGCCCGTTGCCGAGACGTTTTTCTTGTCTTGTACGGTGACTTGGAAGCTGAGATTGGCGCCGGAAACGGTGGGGGTTCCCGTAATGTTGCAGTTTGCATTATTGGTTCCGGAAGGGGTCAGCGAAAGCCCCGCGGGCAGATTCGACGATGACCAGGTATAGGGGAAATTCTTGTTTACAGAGCCTCCGGAAGCCTCAAGAGTCGTCGTGGAGGTATATGCCACGCCCACGTTGGCATTGAGAGAAATTGCCCCACTCGAAGGCGTCAGCGTCGTTGCCGCCTGAGTTGTGCCGGCAAGAACCATGAGCCCCGGAAGAAGCAGGAGGCATATCGATAATCGTTTGAGGCTCTGCATGCGCATGAGTTTTCCGTCCTCATGGGTCAAAAGCAGAAAAAGGAGACTGCGTCAGCTCTCCTTTCTTGCAGAATACAGCAGGGAAGTCCCGGGTCCGGCCCGTCAATAACTGACCATCAGGGTGATCGTGTCGCTGTAATCCGAATGGGCCATGGCCGCTTCGGCGTCCGCTCCCGCGACCTTGATGCCGATGCCCAGGGCCCGGGGCGTATTGAATCCCGCACCCCGGAACTGTCCGGTCCCCTCCGTGTCGCCGGCGCACATGAACGTATAGGGGATGGTGTCCCCGGGCGAGTTCGCGGAGCGCAGTTTCATGCCGCTCACGCCGTTGGCGGTGCAGGCCTGGTTGACGGCCGTACCGTTCACGCTCGACACCTTGATCTTGTAGACCGTGCCGCTGGTGCCCTTCATGATCTGGTCGGACGTGGGCAAAAAGATGATATCGCCCCCGGCCTGCGGGTCGATGACGAGCTGGTTGCCGAAATTGACGCGCTGCGATTCCTGCAGGGAACCATTCACCCGGGCGTTGACCGTGACGACGACCGAGACAAACCCCGTCTTTGTTGCGGCGGAAGATTCTCCCGCCGCAACAGCAAGAGCGGCGATCAGGGTGAAAAGGCAAACCAGCTTCTTCATAGACGGTCCAACCTGTCGGTTTCATCGATGGGCCGTGCCCCACCGCGGAGGAATCCGGGCAGCAGGCACGTCCGTTCAGAGATTTCTCAGTAAGTAACGGTCAGGGTCAGCGTATCCGTGTAGGTCCCTGCGGGCACGTTATCCAGGGCCCCGGCGGCAAGGCTGCCCGTAAGATTTAGGTACTCCGCCGAACCGATGCTCGTCCCCATGCCCTGGCCTGTTATCGTCGTCGGATCTTTAGTATAGCTCACGGAATATGTCAGCATATTCGTACCATCCGACATGGTATAGTTCGTTCTCGCGCCCTTGTTGTCGTTCACCTTCACCGAGGCATTCTTCGTGCAATAGATTCCCGGCGCCGTGATGTCTGCGCTTTTCCCGCCCGCATCGGCGACTGCGTCCACATCGCCGAAAGCGATCGCTCCGACACTCGTAACCTTGCAAACCGCTTTCACCGTTGCCGAAACCGGCACCGCATCGTTTGCGGACCCTGCGTACACGCCGCCCGCCGTCACAGCCAGAAACGCCACTCCCGCCAATGCCGCCAAATACTTTTTCATGGTTTTCTCCTTTTCTTTTTAGCCTGTTTCTATTTTTTTCTCAATTCGCGCGGATCCCTCGAGTCTTTCAACTTCTCTTCAGGAAACAGCGGAACTGCATTCCCTGCAAACTCCAGTAAAATTCACACTGAGCCCTTCAACCTGATGCCCGTTCATGTTTTTCTTGCTGCCGTTCTCCAGCCGTGCCGCGGCGACGGCCTCATCCTCCACGTCGTAGACCTTCCCGCAGGACCGGCAGTAGAAATGATCGTGCGGCTCCGTGAAGGTGTCGAACCTTTTTCTGTCCGGATCGATATCCAGTTCTCTGACGACGTTTCTTTCGACGAGCTTGGTCATCACGTTATAAACGGTGGTGCGCGAAAGCCCCGGATACCTGCCGAGCAGCGTCACGTAAACATCCTCCGCTGCCGGATGGGTCTTGTTGCCGCTCAAATATTCCAGAATCGCCATCCGCTGCGGCGTTGCCTTCAGTCCCAGTCTTTGAATATCTTCTTTCAAGGTATTGATGGCGCCACCTATTCCTATTTTGTTTCTATTGTTTGTTTGTAACGAATACACGATATATGCCAAGAAAGGCATCTGCGGCGTATTGTTTGTAAGCCGTTAATTTATTTTATGAATTGAATGGAAGATCTTGGATGATAGGAAGGCGGAAGCATCCTCATATCCCACGGCATACAGGATTTCTACCAAATACGGTGGAATATGAGGCGTTCTTCAGGAGGCTGTTCTGCGAAGCCGGATGCCCAGTTTCTGCATTCGTCCTCTCAAAGTGTTCGGGTGGAGTCCAAGGAGAATCGCCGCCCCTTTCGGGCCTTCGATCCTCCAATCCGTCTTTTCCAGGACTTTGAGGATGTGACGCTTTTCCATCTCGCCGAGATTCGTCACAAACGTTTCTTCCGCTTCATCGGCTCCGGATTCCGCCAGCTTTTCCGCGAGCCGGAGGCTGGTTCCCGTCGTGACGATCACGGCTCGCTCGATGACATGCTCCAGTTCCCGCACGTTGCCCGGCCAGGAATAGGAGATAAGATCTTCGATGATCCTCCGAGGGATGGTTCTGATATCCTTCCGCATCTTGCCAGAGAATTTCTTCAGGAAATGGTCCGCCAGAAGCGGAATGTCCTCTTTGCGCTCCCGCAGCGGCGGCATGACAATCGGGAAGACGTTGAGGCGGTAATAGAGATCCTGACGGAAACGCCGCTCGGCCACCTCTTTCTTGAGATCCTTGCTGGTGACGGCAAAAATGCGGACGTCGACCTTGAGCGTTTCGGAGCTTCCGAGCCGCTCGAATTCACCGTCCTGGATGACCCTCAGGAGTTTTGTCTGCAGCTCCAGGGGAAGATCCGCGATCTCGTCGAGCATGAGAGACCCCTGATGGGCCAGCTCGAAACGGCCGATCCTCCGGCTGTCCGCTCCCGTGAAAGCGCCCTTCTCCCTGCCGAAGAGTTCGCTCTCGATCAGATTCTGAGGCAAGGCGGCGCAGTTGACGGTGACCATCCTTTTCTTCTTCCGCAGGCTGAGGTCGTGAATGGCGCGGGCGATCACGCCCTTTCCGGTTCCCGTTTCGCCGAGGATGAGAACGGATGAATCCGTCGGCGCGATCTGCTCCATCCTCGCATAGATGAATTTCATCGCCGGACAGCGTCCGACGATATCCGCGTAGGCGAACTCGTCTTCCGTTTCAGGGAGGAGAGACAATTCCCCGATCCCGGAGTCGGCACCCGCCTCCGCCAGTTTTTTCCGCACCTCCTGGTATTTCTCCTCCATGCGCATGCGGTAAAAGGCGCCCGCGATGATCTCGCCAAGCAGTTTCGCCAGGGAGATGAAATCTTCCGAAAAGGTCCGCTCTTCTTTCATGGAGTCGAACGTGATCCCGGTGACGGTCCTGCCTCCGATCTGATAGGGGAGAAGCAGCGCCGATTTTATTCCCTTCTTCTCCAGCATCGCTTTGTCCGCCGCTGCCTCCGGGGGCAGATTTTCAAGAAGGGCGAAGTTCAAGTAAGGTTTGTTCAATCCTTTTTCAAAAAGCCAGGGGGATGTCTTCCTTGTTAAGGTCATGGAATCGTCCGCATATCCCGGGGCAGTATAATGGTAGCGGTGATTCATCTCCATTCCATCCTCCGACAACTCCCAGAAGGTGCAGCGGTCCATGTCGAGATGTTCGCTGATCTGCCGGAGCGCCGGGGGAATTTCACCGCCGATTTCAGCGGCGGTGAGCTCGGAAAACCGTCTTGTGAGACTCAGGGCCAACTCGCGGATTTCGGGAAACTGCTTTGTTCCCTCCCGCAGGATCTCCTGGATCTTGCGGGTGAGGATTTCCTTGTGCCGGCGGTCGAATTCGTCCCCCTCGACAGAAGCGCCGGCGTTTTCCGACACGGAGGGCTTTGTCTTCCTCAAGGTATCCGCCAGCGCCTTGAGCAGGTCTTCCCGCCTCTGGGGCTTGACGATGAAGCGATCCGCACCGACATCGAGACCAAACTTCACATCCTCCGGTTTCGTGTAATTGGCAGAATAAAATACGAAGGGGATGTGGCGCAGCCGCCCGTCCGCCTTCCATTTGCGGCACAGGTCGAAGCCGTCCATCACCGGCATGAGGATGTCGCTCACAACGAGATCGGGCGGATTCTTCAGGGCCGATTCCAGCGCCTCGGCGCCGTTCCCTGCCGCGGTTACCTTGAAGCCGCCCCTGGTCAGCCACGCCCGCAGCAGGCGAAGGCTGTCCCCGTCGTCATCCACAATCAGAACCTCGGCCATGTCTCTCGACTCCCGAAATAGCGATTAAGAATTGCAGCTGGATCCCTATGCCTTGCCGTAAGAAGGGATAGTACACCTCGCTGCGGAATGTCAACGGATGTCGATCATGGGTGAAGTTGTTGCGGCGGCGACAGCAGCGGCGACGATGGATGACAGTTTCAGTCATTCCCGCGATGGCGGGAATCCACAACTGCACGAGATTCCGGGTCAAACCCGGAATGACAACGATGAATGGGTTGGCTTGCGGGATGAATGAGGTTTGCGCAGGCTTAAGGATTCCGGATTTTCCAGAGCTTCAGGATATTGGTCTGGAATGGCTCGTCGCCGATGACCATGCCGAAGGTGACGGCGATGTCGTCGCCCGGCTTCACAAGGCCGTGCTTCAGAAGTTCCGTTTCCGCCTGTTCGACGACGCCGTCCACACCCTTCACCCACTGGCCGTTCAGCGGTTTCACGCCCCAGAGGAGGGCCATTCGATTGAGGACCTGCGGGTGCCTGGAAAAGGCAATGACGCCGGCCTCGGGGCGTTGCGCGCTCACCAGGGCTGCCGAGCGGCCCGTTTCCGTGTAGACAGCCAAAGCGGCCAGCTTCAGTCCGCGCGAGACCTCCACGCAGGCGTCGGCGATGGCGCCGGAAAACGCATGGGCCGCCGGGGACCTCCGTTCGCCCCGTTCCGCGCGGGGGGGCCGCATCCTCCCGTCCGGTGCGCCGGCGTTGTTCGATTCGATCTCCTCGATAATCGTTTGCAGGGTCTGCACGGCCTCGACGGGATACCGTCCTACGGACGTCTCACCGGAGAGCATGACGGCGTCCGTCCCGTCCAGGACGGCGTTGGCGACGTCGGAAACCTCCGCACGGGTCGGACGGGGGTTGCGGATCATGGAGTCGAGCATCTGCGTCGCCGTGATGACGGGTTTCGCGAATTTCTTGACATCCCGGATGATGCGCTTCTGCAGAAGAGGCACCTTCTCGGGGCCCGCCTCGACGCCGAGGTCTCCGCGGGCGACCATCGCGCCGTCCGCAACGCCGAGGATCTCCTCGAGGCGCGCGACGGCTTCGGGCTTTTCGATCTTGGCGATGACCGGGATTCCGTCGGCGAGCTCTTTCGCGGCAAGGACATCCTCCGGCGTGCGCACGAAGGAGAGGGCCAGGTAGTCGACGCCCAGCTCCCGCGCGAAGCGCAGATCCTCGCGGTCTTTCGCGGTGAGCGCCGGCGCGCTGAGCTTCATCGTGGGCAGGTTCATTCCCTTGTGGTCCGTCAGGACGCCGCCGGTGACGACGCGGCAGAAGACATCGTCGCCGCGAAGGGACTCGACGACGAATTCCAGCATCCCGTCGTCCAGGAGGATCCGGTCGCCGGGCTTCGCTTCGCGGCTGAGGGGAGGATAGGAGTGGGGAATCCGTTGCCCGTCCCCGACGCGCTCTTCCGCCGTCAGGACGACGGTTTGGCCCGGCTTCAGTTCCACCCCGCCTCCCTGCATTCGGCCGACGCGTATCTTGGGACCGCACAGATCGCCGATGACGGCGAGGGGTTTCCCCGCCTGCGCCGCCGCCGCGCGGACGTCCAGGTACATCCGCCGGTGCTCTTCGTGCGTACCGTGCGAGAAGTTGAGGCGCGCGACGTCCATCCCGGCCTCGAGAAGCCGCTTGAGCCTCGGAACGCCGGCCGTTGACGGGCCCAGGGTGCAGACGATCTTCACCTTTCTCATGAGAGACTCCGCGGGTCAGTCGATGGCAACCGGCTCGATGTTCCAGACCGACCCGCAGTACTCGCGGATCGCGCGGTCGGACGAGAATTTACCGATCCTGGCGACGTTGAGGATGCTCATGCGCTGCCATTCCCGTTCGTTGAGGAAGGCGCGGCCGACGCGCTCCTGGCAGTTCATGTAGGCCGGGTAATCGGCGCAGAGCAGATACTCATCGCGGCGGCGCAGGGATTCGGTGAGCGGCCGGAAGAGTCCCCGGTCACCCCGGGAGAAGAGGCCGCCCTCGATCATCTCGATCGCCTCGCGCAACCCCTCGTCCGCGGCGATCGCCTCCTGCGGCCGGTATCCTTCGGCCCTCTTCCGGGCGACCTCCTCCGCCGTCAGGCCGAAGAGAAAGAAGTTTCCCGCACCGACCTCCTCACGGATTTCGACGTTCGCCCCGTCAAGCGTGCCGATCGTCAGGGCGCCGTTCATGGAGAACTTCATGTTGCCGGTTCCGGAAGCCTCCTTTCCGGCGGTCGAGATCTGCTCGGAGAGATCGGCGGCCGGGTAGACGTGCCGGGCGTTCTTGACGTTGTAATTGGGGAGAAAGACGATGCGCAGCAGGTCTTTCACCCGGGGATCGCCGTTCACCGTCTCCGCTACCGAGTGGATCAGTTTGATGATCAGCTTGGCCAGGAAGTAACCCGGTGCGGCCTTGCCGCCGAAGATCACCGTGCGGGGGGGGGCCCCCTCGGTCAGATCCCGGCAGATGCGGTTGTAGAGCGAAATCACGTGCAGCACGTTCAGGTGCTGGCGTTTGTACTCGTGAATCCGCTTGACCTGGACGTCGAACAGCGACTCGGGGTTCACCGTTACGCCCGTCCGCTGTCGGATGACGTCGCTCAGCAAGCGCTTGTTGTCGAGTTTCACGGCCCGCCAGGCGTCGAGGAAGGCGGCGTCCCCGGCGGCCTCTTCCAGTTCCCGGAAAGAGGAGAGATCCCGGATCCATCCCTTGCCGATGCGTTCGGAGATGAGAGTCGTCAGGCCCGGGTTGGACTGGACCACGAACCGCCGCGGCGTGACGCCGTTCGTGATGTTGAGGAACTTCCCGGGGCTGATGCGGTGAAAGTCGCACAGAACCTCTTCGCAGAGGAGATCGGTGTGGAGCTGCGCGACGCCGTTGATCCTGCGGCTCCCGACGCATGCCAGATTGGCCATGCGGACGTGGCGTTCCCCCCACTCGTCGATAAGCGATACGCGCTGCACGAGGGCTTCGTCGCCCGGATACGCGCTCCGGACCGTCGCCAGGAAGCGCCGGTTGATCTCGAGAATGATCTCCAGATGGCGGGGCAGAAGGCTCTGGAAGAGCGGGACCGGCCATTTCTCCAGCGCCTCCGAAAGGAGGGTGTGGTTCGTGTAGCAGAAGGTCTCTTCCGTGATGCGCCATGCCGCGTCCCATTCCATGCCGTGGACGTCCATGAGCAGCCGCATGAGTTCGGCGACGCCGATGGACGGGTGGGTGTCGTTCAACTGGACGGCGTACTTCTCATGGAATCCCGTCAGGTCGCTCTCGCGCTGCAGGTAGATGCGGATCATGTCCTGCAATGCGCACGAAACGAAGAAGAACTGCTGCATCAGCCGGAGCTGCTTGCCGGCCTGCGGTTCGTCGTTGGGATAGAGCACCTTGGTCAGGTTTTCCGAGCCGATTTTTTCGTGGACGGCGCCGTAATAGTCGCCGGCGTTGAAGGAGCGGAAATCGAAGGATGTCGTCGCTCCCGCGCGGAACAGCCGCAGCATGATGACCGAGGGGGAGTCATATCCCGAGATCATGGTGTCATAGGCGACGCCGCGGACGAGACGGTCCGGAATCCAGCGGGGACGGAAGCGGCCCGATGGGTCGAAGCCGCCCTCCGTACGGCCGCCGAAGGGCACGTCATAGGCGATCTCCGGCCGGGCGATTTCCCATGGATTTCCCTTACGCAGCCATTGGTCGGCCACCTCTTCCTGCCATCCGTCGGAGATCTTCTGCGTGAAGATGCCGAATTCATAGCGGATGCCGTAGCCGATCGCCGGGATATTGAGGGTGGCGAGCGAGTCCAGATAGCAGGCCGCCAGCCTTCCCATGCCGCCGTTGCCGAGGCCGGGTTCCTCTTCCTGTTCGAGAAGTTCCCGGAGGTCGAGACCCAGCTCCCCTGCTGCGCGGCGGACGTCTTCGTAGATCCCGAGGTTGATCATGTTGTTTTCCAGGTGGGGTCCCAGCAGAAATTCCGCAGACAGGTAACAGACGGTACGGCTCGCCTTCTGGAAGTAGGTGTGGGCGGTCTTCGCCCATCGCGAAAGCATCCGGTCGCGCACCGCATAGGCGACGGCGAGGTAGTAATCATTGGGCGTCGCCACGGGGGGAAAGCGGCACTGGATGCAAACCAGATTGTCGAGGATTGCCTGTTTGATTTCGGCGACGCTCCCGCCCGTGCGAACAGACGCCGTCGCCGATCTGCCTTTGGCTGCTTTCACCATTGCTCCCTCCGGGGCCGCGTCGAAGCCGGCCGCTTTTCTATGGAAAATGGGAACAAGAAAGTCGGGTGGTTTGATGGGAACGCGCCTACGATGGTAGGAGTATAAAAGGGGGAGAGGGGAAGGTCAAGGGATTCCGGAGGCGGCCGCCGAAGCGCGGCGGCCGCCTCCGGATGGAAACGATATGCGATCTAGTAGCGGCTTCGGAATCCGCCGCCGCCACCGCCCGGCCGGCGGGGACCGCCGAAGGACGGACCGCGGCGACCGCCGCCGCCCTCGCGGCCTTCGTCACGCTTCGGCCGGGCCTCGCTCACGACGATGGTGTTGCCGTCGAGCTGGCCGCCGTTGAATTTCGTAATCGCCGCCTGAGCCGCTTCGGCGGTTTCCATTTCGACAAATCCGAAACCGCGGGAAGCGCCGGTGTAACGATCCTTGACGACGTTTACGGACAAAACGGTTCCGCACTGGGAAAAGTTGGATTTGAGATCTTCATCGGTCACGCTCGCAGAGAGATTGCCGACATACAATTTCTTGTTCATAGGATATTCCTTTCATTGTAAGAGGGGAAAAAAAGAGGGAAGAGGCGCGACGAACACGACTCTTCCCTTCCAAAAGACAGGTTTTACAGAACTTTCACGTTCGTTGCCGAGGGGCCTTTGGCGCCCGACTCGACATCGAAGCTGACGCGCTGATTCTCGTAGAGAGTCTTGAATCCGTCGCCCTGAATGGCGCTGAAGTGAACGAAGACGTCCCCGCCGTCATCCTTCTGGATGAAACCGAAACCCTTTTTCTCGTTGAACCACTTAACGGTACCTTCTGACATCGGTTGCTTCCTCCTTTCTAAAGTGTCCCAAGTTGGATCGCCACCGTGGCAGAAAGAAGAAGACCGCCTAGACGCATGCGTACTGGCGGTTCACCCTGCACTGCAAGTTGTCTGAATCCAACTCCCGGAAAGCCCAGGCGTTCCGGAGGCGCCGGGAAACCCGGAGACCTGGAAGGGCTAATAGTGCGTATCCGAGGCAAAGTCAAGCGGTATTTTCCCGAGAGGGTTCGCCTTTCAGCCGATGAAACGGACGGAAAGAGCGATCATGAACTGCCCCGCATAATACAGCGGCAGGCCGAAAAAGCGGTTCCGGTATTCTTTCTTCATAAAACGGTGCCGGGCAACGAAGATGTCCGAGATGTAAAAGAGAAGGGCGCCGTAAAAAACCAGCAGTCTGCCGGTGACGCTGAATCCTGCATCCCCCAGGACGGATGAGGCGCCGATCACCATGGCGGTGATGACTGCGACATAGGCCGCAACGGGGAACAGCATCTTCCCGAGAAACGGCCGCAGCCAGACGAAGATGCCGCAGCCGGCCGCAATGGAGAGGGCGGCGCCGGTCCAGGCGATCCCTCCCGGCGAGGACACGGAAAAAAAGGCGATTGCGTAGAGGACATGACCGCTCAGGAACGCCACGAGACCGGCGAGAAAGAGTTTCCTGGAATCAAAGAAGATCAGAAAGATGTCGCCGGCCATGCATAGGAGAAGGCCCGCAAGAACCAGGGTGGAATAACCCTCCTGCCGGTGGGGGGCGATGACGGCGGTCAGGACGAAGAGGGCGGAGAGGAGGGGCTTGGTCAGAAACTGTCCCCGCCGGGACTCCCTTTTTTCGAAGTACAGGAGCCCGATCAGCAGAGGAACCGCAACAGCGAATATCAGACCGTCATTCATCCGCGCCTCCCGCAACGTCGAATTGTTTTCTGCAGATTCCCGCCTGCCGCCTCCGATCCGGAGAAGGCGTCTGCCTTGACGGCCGATTGTACCAGATCCCCGGCGAAAACGGTTAGCGGAATCCGCGCTGGCGGCTGCCGCTCGCGTCCGGCTGCGAATGCGCGGCGCAATGCGGGGAAAGGGAGCGAATGAAGCCCCGACCCTTCCCTGAGATGGAGGGTTCTCCGGTGCACCTGTTCCGGAAAGCTTCCATCTTACGTGCGCCGTCCAGTTGTGGTATAGGAGCCCTCAAAATACCGAAAAAGAGAACCGGACGTCGCATTTTCCTCCGGTCTGCGGGTGGTGAAATGCAAAGAGGGCGCTTCGTTCTCGGTGAGAGGGGGTAGATGCGATGTTGAAAATCGAAGGAGCGACGGCGGTGATCACGGGCGGCGGAAGCGGGATCGGCGAGGCCATGGCGCGTTACTGGGTTCGGCAGGGAGGTCGCGTTGTATTGGCGGACGTCGTCCCCGCCGCCTTGGAGCGGGTGGAGCGGGAGATCCGTGCGGCCGGCGGCGAGGTGGCGACGAAAGTGTGCAACGTGACGAAGGAAGAGGACAGCGCCGCGCTGGCCCAACTGGCCGTGGAGCGTTTCGGCGGCATCCATCTGGTCTTTCCGGCCGCGGGGATCATCCGCGACGGCCTGATGGTGAGCCCGGACCGCGAGACGGGAAAGGTGACGAAAAAGATGTCGCTGGATCAGTTCAGGAGCGTCCTGGACATCAATCTGACGGGCGTCTTCCTCACAGTGCGCGACTGCGCCGAACAGATGGTGAACAGCGGCTCCCGCGGCCTCATCTGCGTGATCTCGTCGACCGGTTCCCTGGGGACGGCGGGGCAGATCAACTACGCCTCTTCGAAGGCCGCGATGTCGGTCTTCCCCAAGGTGATCACCGCGGAATTCTTCCGCCGGGGCGTCGCGGACCGCATCCGCTGCGTGGCGGTTGCTCCGGGCTATGTGGCGACTCCTATGGTAAAGGGAATGGATCAGAAGGCGCTGGCGGGCATTCTGAAAGAAGTGCCGGTGGGCCGGCTCGTGGAGCCGGATGAAATCGCCTCGCTCGTCTCCGAACTGTACCGCAACGAGGCGATGGCTGGAGAGGTCTACTTCATTCACGGCGGACTCCGCCTGGGTTCGCGGGGCTGAAATGGGGACGCGGCTGCTCGCCGGGACGGGCGAGGTGCGGCCGGGAGGTCGGACTTGATGAAGAGAATCGTCGGATCGCTTCTTGCGGCGCTGATTCTGTCGGCTTCGCCGGCGCCGGCCTTCGAAACGGTTCGCATCGGACTCCTGGGCCCGATGACGGGCTCCTGGTCCGATGAGGGGCTACAGGCAAAACAGGTCGTCGAACTTCTCGTACGGGATCTCAATGAGAAGGGAGGCGTCCTGGGGAAGCCGGTCGAATTGATCGATGCCGATACCGCCGGGACGCCGAAAGCGACCCAGGCGGCGGCGAGAGAAATGGCATCTCTGGGAGTCGCGGCCGTCGTCGGTCCTTACGGTTCCGAAGCGGCCGAGGCGGTTCAAGGTATTTTCAACGAGGCAGGGATCCTTCAAGTCGCAAACGGCGCGACAGCCGTTTCGCTCACGGAGAAGGGGTTCCGGTATTTCTTCCGGACCTGCCCCCGGGACGACGAACAGGGACGAGTTGCCGCTTCGCTGGTCCGCCGATTCAAATTCAAGAGGATCGCCGTCCTGCACGACCATAGCATCTATGCCAGAGGTCTCGCGGAGCAATTGCGGGTCCTGCTAGAGAAGGAAATCAGGATTGTCTTTTTCGACGGCCTGATCCCGGAGCGTCAGGATTATTCGACGCTTCTTGCGAAGATGAAGGCCGCCGGCGCGGAGGCCGTCTTCTTTACAGGGTACTATCCCGAAGGGGGGCTGCTGCTGCGGCAGAAGGCGGAAATGGGCTGGAAGGCGCCGATCCTCGGCGGGGACGCGAACAGCAACCCTGAACTGGTCATGATCGCCGGCCGCGATGCTGCCAAAGGCTTCCTCTGCGTCAGTTCTCCCGTGCCTGGGGACATCGCGACTCAACAGGCCCGGGCGTTCCTTCCGGCCTTCGGCAGGCAATATGGGCGTCCCCTGGGTTCCATCTATGCCATGATGGCCGGAGACGGGCTCCTGGCAGTTGCGGCGGCCATGCGGGAGACGAAGAGCGTGGAGACCGACAAGACCTCCGAGTTTCTCCGTCGGAAATACAAGGAACACAACGGCCTGACCGGACGGATATCTTTCAATGAGAAGGGTGACCGCGTGGGGGATGTCTACCGGAGCTATCGTGTCGATGCCCAGGGCGTTTTCGCGCCGCTGCCCTGAAGGATTGGCGGACGGCGGACTTGTCTCCCTGAGGCAATACATCCCTGAGGAGGGCTTTGCATCATGAGAACGGCATCGATCCGCTGGAGAGGCGCGGAGATGGCAGCCGTCGTCGTGCCGGGCGGATTCGTTCCGGTGGACGTCATCAATCAACGATGCGGCAAGAAATGGTCCTTGGACATGCTGGACCTGATTACGGGGGGTGGATTCGACCAGCTTCACGAATGGTATCGTTCGGGAGGGAAGGAGCGCCTCGAAAAGGAAAGGCCTCTTTCCTTGGATGAAGCGGCCTATGCCCCGCCCTATCGGCATCCACCGAAACTCTGGGGCATCGGACTCAACTACGTGGAGCATGCCGCCGATCTGGCGGAAAAGGCTCCTGACGACGAGCCGGCCAGCTTCATGAAACCGGATACGACCATCATCGGTCCTGGGGAGGCGATTGCGATACCGCTCCAGTCCGAAAAAACGACGGCGGAGGCCGAGTTGGGCGTCGTCATGGGAAGAAAGTGCAGGGACGTCGAGCGGGGGGACTGGCTGTCCGTCGTCGCCGGCTTCACCACGATTCTCGACGTCACGGCCGAGGACATTCTGCGGAGGAACCCGCGGTTCCTGACGAGGGCCAAGAGCTTCGACACCTTCTTCAGTTTCGGGCCGCAGTTGGTCACGCCGGATGAGATCGCAGACGTGATGAGATTGACCGTGTCGACCGTAATCAACGGAAACGTTTACGCAAAGAACGTCGTTTCCAACATGACCTTCCCGCCGGATTTTCTGGTGTCGTTCCACTCCCGGGTCATGACGCTGCTTCCAGGCGACATCATTTCCACGGGTACGCCCAAGGCGGTCCCCGTCCGTGACGGCGATGTCGTCGAATGCCGGATCGACGGTTTTACGACGCTCGCCAATCCCGTTATCGACCTGAAGAAACGGCAGGGAACCGCCGATTCTTAGGAAACGTTCGCAACGTTTCTTGAAAGAGACGAAAGCAAAAGAGCGCCTCGTCCGGCGGACGGGGCGCTCTTTTTGTACGGAAGAAGAATAACGCGGATGCTACTTCTTCTTGGGCGCTGCTTTGGCCGGAGCGGCGGGAGCGGCTGCCAGTTCCTTGAAAGCGGCTTCCCATTTGTCGATGACGGCCTTCAGCTCACCGGCCTTCGTCTTGGCGGCGAACGCATCGGCTGCGATCCCGTCCTTAGCGGCCTTCAGTCCTTCTTCAAAGGCCTTCACGTCTGTATCCCAGGCGGCCTTCTGGTCCTTCATCTTCTTCTCGAGCTTCTTCCCGGCGGCGGCGACGCCCTTCCAGGCTTCTTCCAATGCCGCCACGGCTGCGGTCGCTTCTTCCGTCACGGCCTTCTTGCCGGCCTCGACGCCCGCGGTCGCTTTCTCGAAAGCAGCCTTGGCATCCACATAACCCTGCTTGGCTTCCTTGTACTTCTTGTCCTTCATCTGCGCTTCCGTGTCTTCCCACACCTTCTTGGCGGCATCCATGTCGGCGGCGGCGTACTTGTCCGCGCCGGCGGCGACGGCGGCATCCATGGCGGCCTTGGCGGCCTGCTGCTCGGCCTCAGGCGCCTTCGCACAGCCGACGAAAACCAGAGCCAACGCAAGAACCATCAACAGCGAAACCGAATACTTAAAACATTTCATACGATCCCTCCTTGAAGTAGGTTTGTTCGTTCCCTTTGAAAAAGCGGTCCCTGTATATACCTTTTCTTGGCGTTGTCAAGCTCTTCGACGGCCAGGGATCAGCGAGCGAATGACGCTCAAAATCCCTTCCTTGGGGATCGTCTTCAAATGACTGGTTGAAATGACGGGGGGAATCTGCTATCTATTCTCCCCCGTTTTTTTCAGCGGAAAAGAAGGCAGGTTTAACCAGTTGAAAAAACAACTGAAAAGTATTTTTCTTACGGGTCTCGCGGTTACAGTCCCCATCGGGCTCACGGTCTACGTCCTCTTCTTCCTTGTGGACCTGATGGACAGCCTTCTCTACCTGATCCCCGAGCCCTATGCCCCGCAGCACTGGCTGCCCGTCCACATCCCAGGGCTGGGCATCGTGGTGACGGCCATCCTGATTCTGATCGCCGGACTGGTCACGAAGAGCCTTGTCGGCCACCGCCTCGTCATTTTCGGCGAGTCGCTCGTGAACCGGATACCGGTCGTGCGCAGCATCTACGGAGCGATCAAACGGATTTCCGACGGGATGTTCCGGGACATGAGCAAGAGTTTTAAGCGGGTGGCCCTGGTGCAGTTCCCCTGCAAAGGTTCCTACACGGTGGCGTTCGTCACGGGCGAGCCGAACGGCGAAATCGCCGCGGCGATCGGGCGGAAGACCGTCAGCGTCTACGTACCCACGACTCCGAACCCGACATCCGGCTATTTTGTCATGTACCCGGAAGAGGATCTCGTCTATCTTGACATGACGGTGGAAGAGGCCTTCACCCTGATCATCTCGGTCGGAATGGTGAATCCCAAGGAGCGTCTGCAAAATTCGATGCGGCGTCAGCCGCTGGACAAACCGTAAGCCCGCATCCCGCTGGCGTTCGGACAAGGAGGAGATATGTCGTTTCAAACTTTCGATGCGAGACTGCCCTACAAGGTCAGGGACCTGTCCGAGGCTGAATGGGGCCGCAAGGAGATGAAACTGGCGGAAAACGAGATGCCCGGCCTCATGGCGGTGCGGCGGAAATACGGACCCAGGAAGCCCCTTAAGGGCATGCGGGTCACGGGCAGCCTGCACATGACCATCCAGACGGCGATGCTTATCGAGACATTGAAAATGCTCGGAGCGGACCTGCGCTGGGCCTCCTGCAACATCTTCTCGACGCAGGATCACGCAGCCGCGGCGATCGCCAAGGCGGGGACGGCGGCCGTTTTCGCCTGGAAAGGGGAAACTCT
>CAZDLM010000027.1:0-20467 GCA_964506465.1 uncultured Syntrophaceae bacterium | reverse complement strand
CAACGTGGAGAGGAATCCGGCTCTCTTGAAGAAACGCCAGGACAACGCCGAGATGCGGATCGTCATGGAGCGCCTGGATCACTCGTACCGGATGGACCCCAAACGCTGGCAGCGCGCGGCAAAGAAGATCCGCGGCGTTTCCGAGGAGACGACGACGGGCGTCCACCGCCTGTGCCAGATGGCGGAGAAAGGCGAACTGCTTTTCCCCGCCGTCAACGTCAACGATTCGGTGACCAAGTCGAAATTCGACAACCTCTATGGCTGCCGGGAGTCGCTGCCGGACGGAATCAAGCGCGCCACCGACATCATGGTGGCGGGGAAGATCGTCGTCGTGTGCGGTTACGGGGACGTCGGAAAAGGCAGTGCGCAATCGATGCGGGCCTTCGGCGCCCGCGTCATCGTGACGGAAATCGACCCCATCTGCGCGCTGCAGGCCGCGATGGAAGGCTACGAGGTCAAGAGGCTGGAAGACGTCGTGGAGGAGGGGGACATCTTTGTCACGGCCACGGGTTGCTGCGACGTCATCCGCGGCGAACATATGGAGCGAATGAAGGACGAGGCGATCGTCTGCAACATCGGCCATTTCGACAGCGAGATCGAGGTGAGTTACCTTCAGGACACGCGGGGGATTCAACGGGAGAACATCAAACCCCAGGTGGACAAGTGGACCCTCAAGTCCGGCCGGTCCATCATCCTGCTGGCGGAGGGGCGTCTCGTAAACCTGGGCTGCGCCACGGGGCATCCGAGCTTCGTCATGAGCAACAGCTTCACCAACCAGTGCCTGGCGCAGATCGAACTGGCGAAGGGAAAGCTGGCGCTCGGTGTGCACACGCTGCCCAAGAGGCTCGACGAGGAAGTCGCGCGGCTTCATCTGGATCGTCTGGGGGCGGGACTCACCAAGCTCTCGAAGAAGCAGGCCACCTACCTGGGCATTTCCGCCGACGGACCGTTCAAGCCGGATTATTACCGCTACTGAGAAGTCTCGGGAAGCGTCGAGGATCCGCCGATGAAAAGATGTCTCCTGGGATTGTTGGCACTGTCTCTATTGCTTGCGACGGGATGCATGTCCCAACTGAACGTGCCGATGGCGAACATCTCGTCCGTGCCGCCCTCCATCGGGAAACAGATTCCGCTGAAGGTTGCGATCCAACTTCCGCCCGAAGGCACGATCTTCACCAAACAGCAGTACGGCATTCCCGCGAACGTCCCGTCCGGGAGACTCCTGCGGAAATATGCCGCGGAAATGTTCCCGCCTCTTTTCGCGGAGACGCAGATCATCGGCGGGAAGCCCTATCCGCAGGATGTGGCGGCCGTCATCATTCCGACGATGGAGAACGCGGCCTTCGTGGGGAAGCAGGTGGCGCTGGGATTCGGGATGAAATATGACGCCACGGTCACGCTGAAGGTGACCATGGTCACGCCGGACGGCATGCGGATCTGGTCGCGGATCGGGAGCGCGACGGCGACCAGCCGTGACGTCGTCAGTCCGTATATTCCGGTGGAGGAACTCGTCGGCGAGGCGACGACGAAGGCGACGATGGAGGCCTTTCGGGAGATGGCCCGGGAAATCGTCATGGCGCGGGAGGTGACCGCCTATGCCGCGGGCAAGGGATCGCAGCTGCGAACCACGGCCGCGCCGGCTCCGACGGCCGGGAAAAGGGAAACGGCCGCTTCGGCAACTGCTTTGTCCGCCCAGTCTTCAACGGAAAAGCTTCCTCCCGCACGGAAGGACGCGCACGCGGTCGTCATCGGCATCGACTACAAGAACCGGACAGACATCCCCAACCTGAATTATGCCGCCCTGGATGCCAGGAAGGTGTACGATGTCCTCACGGATCTCCGCTACGGCGGCGTGCCGAAAGAGAACGCGATCCTCCTCCTGAACGAGAAGGCGACGAGGAACGAAATGATCGCGGCCCTGCGCAAGGTCCGCACGTGGGACGGCTACGTCTACGTCTTCTTTTCCGGCCACGGTGCGCCGAAGACGAAAGGGGACAAGTTCGTCGATGCCTTCCTGATCCCGTCGGACGTCCTGATCTCGGATCCCGAGGCCCTCGAAGAGACGGCGATCGCCGTCTCCTATCTCCAGGAGATCCTGGACAAGTCGAAGGCCAAGGGCGCGCTGCTGGCGCTGGATGCCTGTTTTTCCGGCGGCGGGAAATCCATCATCCCCAAAGGGGGGAAGCCGCTCGTCGGCATGCTCGCCGTGCCCGATCTCATCAAGCCGGCCGTCTCGGGCAAGATGGTGATCACGTCTTCCGCGCCGAACCAGCAGTCCTGGGAGGACGACTCCGAGCTCAAGGGCGGGATCTTCAGCCACTACCTGATCGAAGGTCTGAAGGGCAAAGGGGCGAAGGACCAGTGGGTCAAGGCCGACGAACTCGCCGAATACCTGAAGACCACGGTGCCGGGTGCGGCCTACAAGCTCAAGAGGATGGAGCAGAAACCGCAGGTCTTCGGCAACGGCAGCTTTTCCGTATCGCGCAACTGGGACAAGGCGAAGGTGATGGACGTCGATCTCGCGCGGGGGAAACTGAAGAACAGCTTCGAGAGGGGCTTCATCTCGGCCGAGCAGTTGAGCAAGGCCATGGACGATCTGAAGAGTCCGGCCCGGTCGAAACTGCTCGATTCGTTTCTTGACGGCAAGATCAGCGACAAGCAGTTCGGAGAACTGTACTGACGAACATGAAGAGGCCCTTCGTTTTTCTCCTGCTTGCGGCGTTTCTTCTTCTCTCCGGATGCGCCTTCAGCTACATCGTTCCCGAGAAAGCCGTGCCGGTCGACATGACGCGACTGTCCGCCGTGAAGATCCCCCTGAAGGCGGCGGTTGTCCTGCCGGATGAAGGCTACGCGCTGACGAAGACCTGGATCAATCCGCAAGCGGAAAGCGTCCAGATCACCCTGACCGTTCCCTTCGGAAAGCTGATGAAGAACGCTTCGCAGACGGTCTTCCCCGCACTCTTTGAACAGGCGACGGCCGTAAGTGGGAAATCAGCGCCCGCCGGAACGGACATCGTCTACACGCCTTCCATCAAGGATTTCTTCTTTGAATTCGGCGGAGCGGGTGCCTTTGAACAGACACTGACCGTGCGGATTCACTTGAACAACCAAGTGACCGACGCCGCCGGCAGGCCTGTATTTTCGGACGAGACGGCGACGGAGACGCAAAAAACCTATCCCATGTCGTTTTCCGAGAGCGACTACCTCGGCGTCCAGGCGGACGTCATGGCATCCGCGGTGAACGACGCTCTCCTCAAGGCGGCCCGCGCTCTTGCGGATTCCGGGGAGATCCAAATGCTGGCAAAGAACAGATCGGGCGGTTCTTCCGGGGCCGTTCAGCAGGGTGCGGAGCCGGCAGGGTCGATTGCGCAACCGCCGGCGGATCTCCCGATGCTCAGGAACAAGCTGAAAGATGCCTTCGAAAAGGGGGCCATCACGGCGGAGCAGTTGAGCCGTGCGCTTGACGAAGGCGGACGAGCCGCCCGCTCCAAGATTCTGGATGCATTCCTGGAAGGCAAGATCGACGCAAAGAAGTTCGGCGAGCTCTATTGACCGCTGGCTCAGGTCCGGAGACGCCTGAAGAGGACGATCGCGCCCGCTCCGAAGAGAAGGTTTGCGGACCAGGCGGCGAGGAAGGGTGGGATCGTTCCGGAGCGGCCCAGCGACAGTCCGAAGGCGAAGATGATCCAGTAGGAAAAACCGAGGATGATCCCCGCGCCGATGCTCTGGACCATCCCGCCGCTCCGCTCGGAGCGGACGGAGAAGGCGGCGCCGATCACGGCAAGGATCAGGCTGACCAGTGAGAAGGCGATCTTGCCGTGCATGTCGACGATGTAACGCGTCGCGTCATAGCCTTCGGAACTCAGCTTGCGCACGTAATCCCGCAGTTCGAAAAACCCCATCTCCTCCGTGTTCTTCTGCACGACCTGAAAGTCGGACGGCTTTTCCGGCAGCGCGATCACTTGTTCGCGGATGCGCTGGAGTTGCGGGAAATCGCCCTGCGGGAAGCGGGTGACGAGCAGGTTGTGGAAGACCCATTGGTCGTTTTTCCACTCCGCGCGCTCCGCGTCGATCCGCATCGAGATCTCGCCCATCTCCTTGAGGTAGTGGATCGTGATGCCCTGAAGCATGTTCTTCTGTACGTCGAAAAATTTGAAATTGTAGATCGCGTCTTTTGCCCGGTACCAGATCGCATTCTGTTTGAAGGACCCGTAGGACGTCTTCTTCTGCACCTCCACGAGACGGATGTACTCCGCCCTTTCGTACGTCTTGGGGGTCACGTATTCGCTGAAGAGAAAGAGCACGCCGCAGAGCGCCGCGGCCATGACCGCCACCGGCGCGGCGATGCGGTAGAGGCTGATGCCGCCCGCCTTCATGGCCGTGATCTCGCCGTGCCGGGACAGGGTGCCGAAGGTGATCAGGGAGCCGAGGAGAACGGCGGCCGGCAGGGTCTGCGTGACGATCATCGGGATGGTATAGAGGAAGTGCGAAACCACCTGCCGCACCGTCGCGGCATTGCTCATGAACATGCGGATCTTCTCGAAAAAATCGATGAGGAGATACAGCGTGATGAACGTGGCCAGGACCAATCCGAGGAAGCGGAGGAATTCCCTGGCGATGTAGCGGTCGAGGATCTTCACCGGCGGAACCTCCGCGGCAGCGCCTCGATCAGGCGGTCCCAGAGTCTGCCCAAGGTCTGTCCGAACGGGGATTTTTCGCGCGCGGCCATGAGAAACAGGTAGACGCCCGCTGCGCCGAAGAGGAGAATCGGCGCCCAGGTCCCCAGCGCCGGATGGATGCGTCCCGTCTCGGCAAGGGCTTCTCCGCTCATCCGCATCAGGTAGTAGACGAGGACGATGGCCAGTCCGATCGTGAATCCCCGTGATCGGACCGCGCGGTGAGCCCGGATGCCCAGGGGCGCCGCCAGAATGCCGAAAACGAGGCAGGAAAGAGGGATGGTCATCTTCTTGTTGAGTTCGATCGCCATCTCCCGCAGGACAACGCCCTCGACCGAGCGGTTCCGGATCTTGTCCGCAAGCTCCCGAACCGTCATCTCGGTGCTGGTCTTGTTCTGGACGTTTTGAAGATCGGCGAGGGACGATTCGATGTCCAGGTTGATGTCGTAGACGGCGAAGTCCATCTTGCGATAGTTCTTGAAATCGGCGGAGACGACGTGCGTGCTGCCCTTTTCCAGCCGCAGCGTGAGCGTGAGGCTCTCGGGATCGGACAGCAGGTAGCCGCGGCGGGCGACGATGGTGCTGGGTTCCTTGATGATCCGGTTGTCGGAAATGAGCACGCCTTCCATGTATTCCCCATCCACGGGTATGGTGTCGGCGTAGATCAGGATGCCGCGGAAGTCATCGTTGAAGACTTTTTCCTTGATCCCGACGCTCGCCTTTTTCTGGGCGACGTCGAACAGAAGCAGCTTCGTCGCATAGTTGCCCTGCGGAACCAGGAAGAGGGTGATGACCGCCGTCAGGAAGAAGGCGGCCAGTGAGGCGGCGCCCACGGGGATCATGAGCTGATAGAGGCTGATTCCGGAGGCCTTCATCACGGTGATCTCGTTGTCGCCGGACATCCGCCCCAGGCCGATGAGGATCGCGATGAGCAGCGAGATCGGGATTGTGAACATCAGAAAGGACGGCATGAGGTAGGCGATGAGCTTCGCGATATCCAGCGCGCTGACGCCCTTGTTGACCATCATGTCCATCAACTGGATGATCTTCGCCATCAGGAGGACGAACGTCAGGACGAAGAGAATGAGCGCAAAAGGTCCCGCGATCTCTTTGAAGATGTAACGATGAAGGATCTTGCGCATCGGCATTCCATTCAGATGGCGGAGATTGCGGGCGAAGAGAAATCAGGGCCGCAGCGCCGCGTCGTTTCCCGCAGGAGGCCCGACAGCGGGAGCGTACAACTTGCAGGCCTCGCGAAACCGCCGGACACCCGAGTGCAGGGCTTGGGCGCCGGATCAGACCATCAGTTTGAGCGGTTCGATATAGACCCGGTCTTCCCGTTCCATGGTTTCGATGATGGGCATGTTGAGACGGCGCTTCAGTTCGCCGAAGATGGGCCGTTTCTTGGCGAAGGTTCGGGCGAAGGCAATCGCCTCCTTCATGAGCGCCTCCTCGTTCTCGCACGCCTTGACGAGAACGCGGTTCCGTTCCAGCTCCGCGGCGCCGTAGCGCTTGCCGCTCAGGACCATCTCTTCGAGCTTGTGATAGGGAAGAGCTTTTCTCATGATCGCGAGCATGCCGGGCAGGAAGGGGATGTTGATGTCCACCTCGGGAAAACAGAAGAAGCCGCGGTCGGCCTTCATGAAGCGGAAATCGCAGGCGCAGGCCATGATGCTGCCGCTGGCGAAGGCGTGGCCGTTGATGGCGGCGATGACGGGCGTGGGGAAGAGGAGAATCCTCGTGAACATCCGGTTGAGACTGTACATGAAATCGCGGATCGTCTGGAGATCCTGCTTGCTGAAGACGTCCATCAGCCAGTTGAGATCGATGCCGATCGTCCAGTTCTTCGCGTCCGACGAACGGATAACGACCGAGGAGACCTCCGGGTCCTTCTCGATTTCGTCAAACGCCGTCAGGATCTCCGCAACGGACGTCGGGTTGTGCCGGTTCTCGCCGTTCGTCATGTTGATGATCGCCACCGTCCCGTCCTTCTTCCATTCGAGCACCGCCATAAGAGCCTCCTCGTTCGCCGGGTGATGCGCCGGACGCCCCGGTCCGGGCTGAGATCGGTCATTTGCATGCAGCAGCCGCCTGCGCTGAGCGCTTCAAGCCGTCGATTCTGCGGGGGAAACGTACACACAGATCGCCGGGGCTGTCAATGGGGGAAATGGCCCCGATGGCGATCGCGGTTGACAAGCGCGGTGTTTCTGTGGAATAAGACTTCGCGCGCCGCAAGTGGCCGATTTGAAAAAGAGAAAGGATATTCGTGAAGGAGAGAATTCCGAAGCTTCTCATCCTCGTTGTCGTTCCCGCCCTGCTGTACGTCGTCCTGCTGGGCGCCCTGCCGCTGATCGAGCCGGACGAGGGACGTTACAGCGACATCCCCAGCCTGATGAACCGCCTCTCCGATTTTGTGACGCCGCGGCTGCAGCATGTCGTCTATCTCGAGAAACCGCCGCTCGTCTACTGGGCGACGGCCCTGTCGTTTCAGCTCTTCGGGGAGAGCGAATGGTCTTCGCGTCTCTTTGTCGGGCTCTGCGCCTGGGGCTGCATCCTGCTCACCTATTTCATGGGACGCCGCCTTTCCGACGAACGGACGGGGCTTTACGCCGCCGCCGTCCTGAGCACCATGCTCTACACCTTTCTGCTCGGGCGGATCCACATCCTCGACCTGCCGCTGACACTCTTCGTCTGTCTCGCCGTCTGGATGGGGTTCCTGCATTTCCGGGAAGGCGGAGGCGGGAAATGGCGGCTCTGGCTTGCCTACGGGTTTGCCGCGCTCGCCTTCCTGGCCAAAGGACTGATCGGCCTGGTTTTCCCCTTTGCGATTCTCTTCGTCTGGATCCTCTCCGTCGGAAGATGGCGCGAATTGCCGCGCCTGATCTCGCCGGTGGGAATTCTGCTCTTCCTCGCGATCTCGCTGCCGTGGCTGATCCTGGTCCAGCGGGCCAATCCGGATTTCCTGTGGTTCTTCTTCGTACAGGAGCATTTTCTCCGCTACACGACGAAGATGCACGGCCGCGATCAGGGCTTCTGGTACTATATCCCCGTTTTAATCGCCGGAACGCTTCCCTGGTCGGCTTTTCTCTGGAAGTTCCTGAAGGAGCGGCCAAGGGAAGAACAGCCGCTTTTCGCCAGGGAAGACCGCCGTTTCCTCTGGAGCTGGTTCTGGTTCGTCCTGCTCTTCTTCACGGTCTCTTCGTCCAAGCTCGTGCCGTACATCGCGCCCGTCTTCCTGCCCGCTGCCCTGTACATCGGACGGCTGGTGCGCTCCTTTGAGAGTGGTGCCGCCGCCGGGAGCCGGACCGTCCGCCTGATCCCCGTCGCCACGATGGCGGCCCTTTTCATCGCCGTCCTCGTGCTGCCGCCCTTTCTCAGGAATACGCAGCTCGGAGGGGATCTGGTGCTGCTGATCTCCGAACGGTGGCCTTTTTTCGTGGCGGCGCCGGTTCTCCTGCAGATCGCGCTCCTCGCCATTCCGGAATATGTCCGACGCCGGACCGGGCGGGGCTGGTTTCTCTCCGTCTACGCGATCTCGGCCCTTTTTCTTGCCTCGCTCCTGCCGGCCGCCAATGACCTGCTCGGCCCCTACAAGTCCGTCCGCCCCGTCGTCGAGGCGATGAAAACGCATCTGCCGCCGGGGCAAGAGCTCTACCAGTACCGGATCGCCATGTACGGGATCGACTTCTACACGAAGATCAGGACGCCGATCGTTGACGACTTCGGCGAGCTCGGTTTCGGCATCGCGAAACTCTCTCCGGATGAGCGCGCGCGGTACTTTCTTTCCTCGGAGAACTTCTACCAACTCGTCAAAGAAAAAGGTGACATTTACTGCGTAACGCAATATAAAGAGCGCCTGAATGAGCTGCAAAAGCGCCTCTCTTCCGTGGAAATCCTCTGGGAGAACGGCGCCTTCTACCTGCTCCGCCTGAAGGGATGAGGAAGGACATGAAGATTCGGGAAGAATTTCTGCCGCTGTCGCGGCCGTCGATCGGCCACGTGGAGATACAGGCCGTCGTGGATTGCCTGCAGTCGAAATGGATCACGACGGGGCCCCTGTGCAAAGATTTTGAGGACCGCTTCGTCGAGCTGACGGACGCCGCATCCGCGGTGAGCGTGACGTCGGGCACCGCCGGCATGCACATCACGCTCCTGGCCCTCGGAATCGGCAAAGGCGACGAGGTGATCACCCCCTCGATGACCTTCGCCTCGACCGTGAACATGATCGCGAGCGCCGGGGCGCGGCCCGTCTTCGTCGACGTCGACTACGGCACGCTCAATATCCGCCCGGAAGAGATCGAGGCGCGGATCACCAGGAAGACGAAGGCGGTCATTCCCGTCCACTTTGCCGGGGTGCCCGCCGACATGGATCCGATCCTCTCCCTTGCGGATCGGCACGGCTTGGCCGTCATCGAGGACGCGGCGCATGCGATAGGGACGCGCTATCGGGACGTCCATGCCGGGGGATTCGGCCGGATCGCGATCTTCTCGTTCCATCCCATCAAGAATATCACGACCGCCGAAGGGGGCATGATCACCCTGTCCGATCCGGAGCTGGAGAAGAAGATCCGCGGTTTGAAGTTTCACGGCATCGAACGCGATGCCTGGAAACGCTACGGCAAGGGCGGCAATCCCGACTACGACATCCGCGAACCAGGCTTCAAGTATAACCTCCCGGACCTGCTGGCGGCCCTCGGCCTCGCCCAGTTGTCGCGCCTGATCGAGCTCAACGAACGTCGTGCGAAACTCGCGGCCCTGTATCGCGACGGGCTGCGCGGCGTCGAGGGGATCGATCTGCCGGGGGTTCCTTCCTATCCGCACCGGCATGCCTGGCATCTGTTCGTAGTGAAGGTGACGGCGATGGAGCGCGGCCGGTTCATGGAGCGGCTCTCGGACTACAATATCGGATACGGCCTTCACTTTCCGCCCTGCCACCTGCTGGAATACGTCCGCCGGCGTTACGGAACGGCGCCGGGGATGCTGCCGGAGACGGAGAAGGCCGCCGGGCGGATTCTTTCGCTGCCGCTCTTCCCAGACATGAAGGATGATGACGTCGCCTATGTCTGCGAGGCGATCAAGGAGATCCTGCATGGATGATCCGTCGAAGATCTCGGTCGTGATCCCCGTTTACAACGAGGAGGCGAACCTCAGGGCCCTCCGGGACCGGCTCTCACCCGTCATGGAGGGGCTGGGGCGTCCGTATGAGATCATCCTCATCGACGATGGAAGCCGCGACCGATCGCTCGAGATCCTCAAGGGGCTTGCCGCGGATCCGCATTTCCGCATCGTTGAACTGACCCGGAACTACGGCCAGCATGCGGCGATTCTAGCGGGATTTTCCGTTGTGCGGGGCGGGATCGTCATCACCATGGATGCCGATCTCCAGAATCCGCCGGAGGAGATCCCGCGCCTGGTCGAGACTATGGAAAAGGGCGGGTACGACGTCGTCGGCACGATCCGCAGGCAGCGCAAGGATTCGCTTCTCCGGACCTTGCCCTCGCGTCTCATCAATATTGTCGCCCGCCGCATCACCAAGGTGCGGATGACGGACTGGGGCTGCATGCTGCGCGCCTACCGGCGGCATATCGTCGACTACATGTGCGCCTGCCGTGAGCATGCGACGTTCATTCCGGCGCTCGCCACCTATTTCAGCAAGCGGATCACGGAGATCGAAGTCGGCCACGAAGAGCGCTTCGGCGGGACCTCCAACTATTCCATGTGGAAGCTGGTCAACCTGCAATTCGACCTCGTGGCGTCCTTTTCCGACCTCCCGCTGAAGCTTCTCATGTACGGCGGCATCGGGATGGCAACCCTGGGAGTCTTCTTCGGCATCGTGCTCGCCGTGGCGCGGCTGGAGTACGGCGCCTCCTGGGCTGCGGAAGGCGTCTTCACGCTGTTTGCCGTGCTCTTCATTTTTGTCGGGATGCAGTTCTTTGCCCTGGGCGTCATGGGGGAATATATCGGGCGCATCTACCGCGAGGTCCGGAAACGGCCCGAATTCACGATCGAGAAGGTCCATGAATCAGCGCCGGAGCCGCAGGCATGAGGGTTGTCGCCTTTGCCTATCATGACATGGGAATCGCCGGACTGGAGGCGTTGCGGAGAAACGGTTTCGAAGTCCCCGCAATCTTTTCCCATGACGACGACCCTGGGGAAAATTGCTGGTTCGGTTCCGTGAAGGACTGGGGGCGTTCCGCGGGGATCGATGTCTTCTGTCCCGCCGATGTGAATCTTCCCGGGGAGGTCGCCCGGATCGCCGCTCTCCGGCCGGAGGCGCTCTTTTCCTTCTACTATCGCAGGATGCTCGGGAGGGAGATCCTGAACCTCGCGCCGGGGAAGGCCTTCAATCTCCACGGATCGCTGCTGCCCGCCTATCGGGGCCGGGCGCCTGTGAACTGGGTCCTCGTCAACGGCGAGAAACGGACGGGAGTCACGCTGCACCTGATGACGGAAAAACCCGATGCCGGAGGCATCGTGGGGCAGCGTGCCGTCGCAATCGACGAGACGGACACGGCGCGGACGCTCTACGGGAAGCTCTGCCGCGAGGCCGGAATTCTCCTGGACGAGCTTTTGCCTCTCATTCGCGAAGGCAGGGAAACTCTCAGATCCCAAGACCTCTCGCAGGGCAGCTACTACGGAGGCAGGAAACCCGAGGACGGCAGGATCGACTGGACCTGGCCCGTGCGGCGGATTTACAGCCTCATTCGGGCCGTCACCGATCCCTACCCGGGCGCCTTTGCCTTCTTCCCCGATGGCCGGAAGCTTCTTGTGTGGTGGGGCGTGCCGGCTGCCGGCGGGATCCGGACGGACAGGCCGGGCGCCGTTTGGATTGACGGGGACAAGGTTGTGGTGCAGACGGGAGACGGGATGCTTCGTCTTCAGGATGTGGAGATCGACGGTGTCCGTCTGCGGCGCGACGCTCTCCCGGAATACTTCAAAGACAAGGAAGGGATTGTGCTGACATGAAAATTCTGATTCTTGGCGTCAACGGCTTCATCGGACACCACCTTACGAATCGCATCCTCCGGGGCACCGACTGGACCGTCTACGGCATGGACCTGGGGGCCGACCGTCTGGACAAGGCGATCGACAATCCGCGCTTTCATTTCCTGGAAGGCGATATCGCCATCAACAGGGAGTGGATCGAATACCATATCAAGAAATGCGACGTCGTGATGCCGCTCGTCGCCATCGCCACGCCGAAGCTGTATGTGGAGGACCCCATCGGCGTGTACAACCTCGATTTCGAGATGAACCTCAACATCGTCAAGCAGTGCGTCAAATACAGGAAGCGCGTCGTCTTTCCCTCCACCTCCGAGGTGTACGGGGCCTGTCCCGATCCCGAGTTCAAGGAGGACGAGAGCTTTCTCGTCGTCGGCCCCATCCAGAAGGAACGCTGGATCTACTCGTGCTGCAAGCAGCTTCTGGACCGGGTCATCTACGCCTACGGGACGAGGGGGCATCTGGAATTCACGCTTTTCCGGCCCTTCAACTGGGTCGGGCCGCGCCTCGATTCGCTCTTTGCCGCGAAGGAGGGCAGTTCCCGCGTCGTGACGCAGTTCATTGCGGAATTGCTGCTGAAGAAACCGATCACGCTCGTGGACGGCGGCCTCCAGAAGCGCTGCTTCACCTACGTCGACGACGGCATCGAGGCCCTTGTGAAGATCCTCGAGAACCGCGGTGATGCGTGCAAGAATCAGATCATCAACATCGGCAATCCCGGCAACGAATGTTCCGTGAAGGACCTGGCATATCTGCTGAAACGACTCTTCATGGAGCACCCCGAGCACCGCCAGGACAAGACCTATTCGGAAATTGTCGAGGTTCCGTCGGAAACCTACTACGGCCGGGGATACCAGGATATCTATACGCGCAAGCCGAGCATCGAAAAGGCCAGGAGACTCCTCGGCTGGGAGCCGAAAGTCGGAATGGAGGAGTCGATGAAGAGGACGCTCTACTCCTTCCTCGAAGAGAACAGGGATTTCCCCGCCGCGTAAGGCCCTTGCCGCAAGGGAGAGAAGGGGAGGGGGCTTGGAAAGAATCCTCGGGCTCAAGGTGGATGTCGACACCTACGTCGGCATGAGGGACGGGGTGCCCACCCTGCTCTCGATCCTTGCCGATGCCGGCGTGCGGGCGACCTTCTTTCTGAGTGTGGGTCCGGATGCCAGCGGCCGCGCGCTGTTCCAGCTATTCAAGAACCCCCGGTTTCTGAAAAAGATGATCCGAACGGGAGCTCCGAAACTCTACGGCATCCGGACGGCCCTGTACGGGGTCTTCCTGCCGTCGCCGATGATCGCCGCCTCCTTTCCTGATCTGGTCAAACGCATCATCGCCGCCGGTCACGAAGTTCAGTTTCACGCCTGGGACCACCGGCGCTGGCAGGACGATTTGCCGGAGAAATCTCCCGCCTGGATCCGGGAGTGGTTCGAAAAGGGGATCGCGGCCTTTGAGCGCCTGACGGGTTTTCGCCCGGACGCCTTCGGCGCCCCGGCCTGGAGGATCGATGAGCGGGTCATGGCGGAGATTCCACGGTACGGATTCCGTTATCTGAGCTGCACCAGGGCGTCCGTGCCCTTCATCCATGAAGGGACGAACCTGACGGAAATTCCCTCAGACCTTCCCTGCTTCGAAGAGGTGGACCGGGAGAGACCGATTGAAAAGATTCTCGCGCCGCTCGCCCGGGGCGGTGTCCATGTCCTGCCCGTTCACGCCGAGGTGGAAGGTGGAATATATCGAAGCTATTTCATGGAGTTGTTAAAGACTGTTCAAGCGATGGATTACACAGTGTCCACCCTTTCCGAAATCCTCGCGATGCTGCCGGAAAAGGATCTTCCCGAGCGAAAATTCCGGATGGAACTCCTTCCCGGGCGCGCCGTCCCCTGCGCGGTGTAGCCGGCAGCGACCCCCATTCCGGTCTGGACCGGTGATCTTTACCCCATCGCTACAGACCAACCCGTTGCGCAATCGGAATCGGTGTCTATATTAGGGGTGTGGGATCGGTCTTGAGTGGTTCCGGGATGCGGAGGGAAAGGTCATGAACATGATGAAGAAGGTTCTTCCGGCCCTTGTCCTGATCGTCCTTCTCGGCGGTTGTGCTTTGCAGATACGGACGACGGCGTTCCTGGATCATTCCGGTGGAAGCTCAGTGCTGACGAAGGGGGCTTCAATCGCCGTTCTGGAGAATGCGCAGGCCGCGAACCCGATTCTTGACAGGGAAATCAAGGGAAAGATCGAAAGGTTGCTTGTCAAAGAGGGCTATCGCCTGGATACTTCGGATAAAGCGCGCTATCTGCTGTCCTACAGCTACGGCATTGCCTCGGGACTTCGCAACTCGACGGTGACCTCTTACGCTCCGCCCCAGACCCAGATCATCACGGTGCCGGACGGAAAAGGCGGCGTCACGACGCAGGCCATCATGACGCCTGGCGCCGCTACGATCATTCCAACGGTGAGCGTGGAATATACCAAGCAGCTCATATTGAAAGTCATGGAAGCCGCAAAGGGGACGGCTGACGGGCGTAAGGAGCGGGTCGTCTGGATGGGAGAGACGCTCGGCATGGACCCGTCTTCCGACCTGAGATCCGACATCGACTACCTGCTGGTCGTTGCGTTTCTGCATTTCGGCGAGGATACCGGCAAACAGATCAGCGTCAGCATCGACAGGGGAGATTCCGCGGTCGAAGAGTTGAGGAGAGGTTTTGGGCCTCTTCACAGATGAAAACGGCCGCATCTGTCATGCTGAGCCTGCCGAAGCATGAACCTGTCGAACCAACGGGAGCCTTGCATCTGGGCATTTTGAACAGCCTCTCCATGGAACAGCGCTCTCAAATCGCCTGCTCTCCGGAATCCCCGTTCCTTCCCCTGTTCGCACCTTTGAAAAGAATCCATCACCCGTCGCGAGTCACCAAAGACCTTCTCCGCAGCCGGAGCACAGAGAGCGGATGGATCTGGCTGTCAGAGGCGAAAGGCGTCAGTTGCGGCAGCTATCCGGTCTGACCATGAAGACAGGGACCTGCGAGTAGCGCATGACCTTATAGGCCACGCTTCCCAGCATCCATTTGCCGAGTCCCGTTCTTCCGTGGGTGGCAATGGCGATGAGGACGGCCCCCTCCTTTTGCGCCGACTCCGTGATCAGATCGGCCGGCCTCCCGACGAGGACCTTGATGGACACATTGGAAATGCCGTCGCGAGCCAGATCGTCCTTGACCCTGGTGAGGTAGCTCTTTTTCTCCGCGATACCCTCGTTTTCGAACGAATCGAAAGCAGGCCCCTCTTTTGCCCAATCGGGAGGCGTTTCCACGACACCGAGAAGCAGGCGCTGCTTGATCTGACCGATCGCAGCAAGAGATTTCACATGATCCAGCACACATTCTGCCAACGGAGAACCATCCAGCGGAACCATCACTTTTTCGTACACGGCTGACACCTCCTTTAGGAATTTGGTTCATTTGGATAATTTTATCGGATTTTCTGCAAATTTCTTTAGGCAATCTCTTTTTTCGATATCCACCGCCTTTATCGCGAAAGGCTTTTATCTGCAGAATTTGAGTGGAATTTCATTTTCCGGGGAAACATGATGGATGGGGTGGTGCGAATAAGATTCAGGCAAGTCATGAAGGGGGAGAGCTGGAATGGGATGGGGCGGATATCCGAAGATGATCGCGGATCGGAGATCCGGGGGCTGTTTTCTCAGCGGTCAAGGATGGTTCGGATCTTTTCAAGCAGATGATACGGTGTCACGGGCTTGGAAATGTAATGGAGTCCCTCGTCGAGAACGCCTTTCTTATGAATGATATCAGCCGTGTAGCCGCTGGAAAACAGCACTTTTACACTGCTGTTCATCCGCCGGATGACGTCGTAGGCCTCTTTGCCGTTCTTCTTGGGCATGACCACGTCGAGGATGACAAGCAGAACCTCATCCCGGTGGATCTCGAATTTCGCCACGGCATCTTCTCCGTCCTCCGCTTCGATGACGGAGTATCCGTACTGTTCCAGAGTGCTTCGCATGAGTCTCCTGACCGCCGGGTCATCCTCGGCTATGAGGATTGTCTCCGTTCCTCCGCGTGGTGTCTTCTCCGCTTCAGCGACCCCTGAAGCGACGCCTGTCTCCACCAGCTTGAGATAGATTTTGAAAGTCGTTCCCTCGCCCGGCTCACTGTAAACCTGGATCTCCCCATTGTGCTGCTTGATGATGCCGTACACGATGGAAAGTCCAAGACCCGTTCCCTTCCCTCGTTCTTTTGTGGTGAAGAAGGGTTCAAAAATTCTCTGTCGTGTCGCCTCGTCTATGCCTGATCCCGTATCGGATACGGAGAGGAGCGCGTAGGGGCCTGGTTCGAGGTAGGGATGCGTTTGCGAAATAAAGACGCGATCAACCTTCAGAATCAGAGAACCGCCCTCGGGCATGGCGTCACGCGCATTGGTGGAGAGGTTCAACAGGACCTGCTCAATCTGCCCGCTGTCGGCCACAATCAGCAACGGTTCATCCGCCAGAATCGTCTTGAACTCGATGTCCTCCCCGATGACCCTCAGGAGCAGCTTTTCCAGGCGACTGACGATCGCGTTGATGTCCACCGTCTTGGGACTCAAGACCTGCTTCCGGCTGAAGGCGAGAAGGCTGTGGGTCAGATTGGAGGCACGGTCCGCGGCGGCCAGGATGTCATCGACGTAACCGCTTGCGGGATTCGGCGGTTTGATGCGGAGCTTGAGAAGGTTGCCGTAACCGATGATGGCGGTAAGAATGTTATTGAAATCGTGGGCGACTCCACCGGCGAGCGTCCCGATCGCCTCCATCTTCTGGGCCTGGGCGAGTTGCTCCTCCAATTTCCGGCGTTCCGAGACGTCCTCGAAAACGCTGTCGATCCAGCGGATCTGACCTTCGGCGTCCCTCTGCAGTGTTGCGTTCATGGAAATCCAGAGGTGCGTGCCGTCCTTTTTCTTCATCGTCGCTTCCCAACCCTTCACCAATCCTTTGCGCAGCATCTCCGCAAGGAACAGCCGCCACTCCTGAAGGTCGTCGAAGCGATCGGTGATGTCCGAAGCCATGGCTTCGGCGATATCTCTGTATCCGAAAATCTTGGCCATTGCCTGATTGGCCTGGATAACCCGCCCTTGTTGATCGATGCGAGTGATGCCGACGTTGACGTTGTCGACGAGGGTGCGAAACTTCTCCTCGCTTTCCTGAAGAGCGCGCTCCGCGTGTTTCTGTTCCGTAATATCCTCGATGACACCGTCAATCCACTGTATCCTTCCGGATGCATCGTAAAAAGCCGCCGCATTGACTCGCGCCCACAGCGGGCTGCCGTCTTTCTTCCGCAAGGCGAGATCCTTGTCCCGCACGGATCCGAGAAGGGTGATGTCCCGGACAAAAGCAGCGCGGCCTTCAGCTTCCTGATAGAGATCGGAGACGGACAGCCGCAGAAAATCTTCCAGAGAGTCGTAACCGAACATCTTGATCATGGCCGGATTGGCCTGGATGAAACGACCATGGGGGCCGGGGGTATTCCGGTAAATGCCCATATTGAGATGGTCAACCAAGGTCCGGTACTTCTCCTCGCTCTCACGCAGAAATACTTCGGTCTGCCGGTGTTGCGAAAGTTCCGTGCCAAGCTTCGCGAGGGTTTCCTGGAGTCGCTCCGCCATGCGGTCGAAACTCTCTGCCAGGGTGCCCACTTCGTCCTTCCGGCGAATTCCCTTCAGGGTCTGTCTCAGGGCGTCCAGCTCGGTCTTTTCGATCACCTCCGTTGCGGCGGTGCGGGAAATGGACTTCGCAAGGGCTTCCATCGGCGAAAGGAATCGCTGGACGATCCACCATGTCGCGGCCATGAGGACAAGAACCGCTGAAAAGATGGCTCCGAGAGCAACTTTCTGAAAGAGGCTGCGCGTCAGCATCCATTCATCTTCCTGCTGCTGCACCACCACGCCCCATCCGTTTTTCATCTGGCTTACATAGGACCGCCACGGGCGGCCCGCGCTGTCCTGAAAGCGCACTTCGCCTCTTGTCCCGTTGCGCAGGGCGCCAACGGGAGGATAGGCGCTCAAATCGCGCAGTTCGCTGGCATAGGCCGGATCAGGATGGGCGATGACCCGGTTTTCCTGATCCACGAGGTAGGCGAAGCCCGTCTGTCCCAGCTTTGCGGCATGGACCTGGGCAGTGAGCTGGGCCAAATCGGTAGCAAACATGCCAACGCCGACGATCTCGCCGCCCGAACGGCGGATGGGCATGGAGACAATCAGGGCAGGCCGCCCGATGGTTCTGCCGATGAGGCTCTCAAAGACCAGGGGCATTCCGCTCCGGGCTCGAAGAAACCAGGACCGATCGCTGTAATCTTTCGGCGGTTCCTCGTCGTTGCGCGCTACGTTCATCCCGGAGAGATTTGTTGTGCTGACGAGGTACACATAGGGATACGCGGCGGCAAAATTCTGTAGGAGGGGACGCTGGCGCTGAGGGTTCATGGAGGTGATGTCGGGGAGGGACAGGAGATTCTGCAGCGCGCTGACGTGGGATTCCAGCCACACTGTCATCGTGGTGGAGAGGGTGTGGCTGGCGGATATGAGCTGTTGCCGGGGATTCTGTTCGATCAGATCGATGGCGCGCTCATTGATCAGAGCCGACGTGATCAGCAAAACCAGCACGGCCAGGGCGGTAACCAGCAGGGTGAGGCGCATCCGAAGACTTTGCGGATGACGGAATTTCTCGAAATGCCGGTTCCATCCCATGGCGTCGACTCACTTCAACGTTGCGGATCACAGTTAAGACGCCGGTTATTTGTGTCAGAAGGTCTGCAACTTTTATGCGGGCGCAGGATATCATGATTTTCTTCCGATGGATACAGTTATATGAAAGACCATGGGCACATCATTTGGCGTCGACTTTATGATACCAGGGCCGTGGGCTTTCAGATTCCATTCAATTGACAGAACATCCTGCGCCGACTATAGTTCGGCATCACGTTTGGAAGAATTTTCCGGCATCGACGGTTCCAGGAGAACATGCGGCGATATGAAAGACAAGAAGCCCAATCGGGATTCTTCAAGAAGGAATGATGGGGCCGCCCAGGAGGAACGTCTGGAAAAGGCGGCAGAAGCCGCTGCCGCATGTCCCATCCCCGCCGAGCTGCTGCAGAACCTCAAGTACGAATACCTGCGGCGTGAGCTGTGGGTGCCTCTGAAGAAGGAGAACGGGCGGATCACGGTTCTTCTTGACGAACCGAGGAACATCCTCAAGCGGGACATGATCGAAAGCCTGCTCAAGACGAAGGCGATCGACTATCAACCGGCGACGGCCGAAGAGATCATCGCCTTCATCGGCCATTTTTTTGACCTGGACGAAGACGGCGTGCCTCGTGACAACGGAGAAGACCGGCCGTCGGAGTCGGACAGCATCATCGTCCAGATCGTCAACCGCATGATCGCAGACGCCTTCGCCAAGAGGGCTTCCGATATCCATATCGAGCCGGAAACGATCGACCAGTACGTCGATGTGCGCTTCCGGATCGACGGGGAGTGCATTCCCTACGAGCAGTTTCCCTACGCCTACCGGGCCGCCATCGTCTCGCGGATCAAGATCATGGCGAACCTCGACATCACGGAAAAAAGGCTGCCGCAGGACGGGAAGGTTCGCTTCACGGTTCCCACCTTCGGGGACATCGAATTGCGGGTGGCGACGGTTCCCACGCACGGGGGCGTGGAAGACGTGGTGATGCGGATCCTGACCCGAGGATCGATCATGACGCTGGAGGAGCTTAACATGTCCGACGAGGATCTGTCGCAGTTCCTGAAGATTCTCCGGAAGCCCTACGGGCTCATCCTGATCGTGGGACCGACGGGTTCGGGAAAGACGACGACGGCCCATGCCGCACTGCGGATCCTCAACCGTCCGAACGTCAAGATCTGGACGGCCGAAGATCCCGTGGAGATTACCCAGAAGGGGCTGCGGCAGGTCCAGGTTCATCACAAGATAGGCTTCGACTTCAGCAACGCCATGCGGGCGTTTCTCCGCTCCGACCCGGACATCATCCTCGTCGGCGAGATGAGGGACTACGAGACGGCCAAGATGGGCATCGAAGCCTCCACGACGGGGCATCTCGTCATGAGCACGCTGCACACGAACAACGCCCCGGAGACGATCGTCCGTCTCCTGGACATGGGGATCGACCCCATCGCCTTCGCGGACTCGCTCCTGTGCATCCTCGCCCAGCGGCTTGTCCGCAGGCTCTGTCCCTACTGCAGAGAGGCCTACCATCCGTGCCGCGAGGAATTCGACGACATTGTCCGCAGCTACGACGAAAAACTCTTTTCCTCCCTGGGCGTCGCCTACGGCGGCGATTTCACGCTCTTCCGCCCGCGCGGCTGCGATGAATGCAACCAGACGGGGTACCGCGGCATGTCGGGCGTCTATGAACTCCTGACGGCGACCGACGAAATCAAGCACATGATCATCAGCCGCGAGCCGATGCTCGCGCTTCGCCGGGCATCGATGTCCCAGGGCATGAAAACGCTCCTCCAGGACGGCGTCATCAAGGTCCTTCGGGGGGAGACGGATCTGCCGGAGGTACTGAGCGTCTGCATGCGCTGACCGAGACGGCTGTTGAAGAACGCCCGTCTGCGGCGTTTCCCTCGTCCCTCTCCCTTCGACGTACCTCCAGTACGCCTCAGGGCTCGGGACGTCGGGGGCCTTGCATCCAGGCATTCTTGAACAGCCTGAAAAGGAAGCCGAGACGGCTGTTGAGGAACACCCGTCTGCGGCGTTTCCCTCGTCCCTCTCCCTTCGACGTACCTCCAGTACGCCT
>CAZDLM010000026.1:35321-38818 GCA_964506465.1 uncultured Syntrophaceae bacterium | reverse complement strand
GCCTTGGAGAGGACGACCACCTCTCTGGCGCTCTTGGCGGCCTCCGGGAAATGCATGCGGATCGTCTTCCCATTCGATTCCTGCCGGACGGCGGAGAACTTCTCCAGCATCTTGAGGCGACTCTGGACCTGGCTTGCCTTAGTCGCCTTGTAGCGGAAGCGCTCGACAAAGGCTTCGATCCGCTTGATCTCGGCCCTCTGGAGCTCCATCTCCTTGAGCAGCAGTTCGCGCCGGCGGTCCTTTTCCTGCAGGTAGCGGGAGTAGTTTCCCCGGTAGATCGTAATCCGTCCGCCGGCGAGCTCGGCGATCGTGTTCACCATCTTGTCGAGGAAGAACCGGTCATGGGCGATGGCGATCAGCGTGCCCGGATAGTCCTTGAGATAGCTTTCGAGCCACTCCATGCTTTCCGTGTCGAGGTGGTTCGTCGGCTCGTCGAGGAGCATCACGTCGGGCCGTGAAAGGAGGATGAGCGAAAGCTGGATCCTCATTTTCCAGCCGCCGGAGAAGTCCGTGCAGCGTTTGCCGAAGTCCCGCTCCCGGAAGCCGAAACCGGCGAGGATCTGCTTGGCCCTTGCCTCGAAGGCGTAGCCGTCCGCCGCCTGGAATCTGGCGGCCGCCCGCTCGTATTCCTTCATGGCCTCCGCGTGGAGGGGGTCGGCGGGATCGGTCTCGGAAATCTCCGTCTCCAGGCGGCCGATCTCCCGCTCCATTTCGGCGATGCCGCTCTTGTTCCTCAAATAGGCGAGCAGCTCGACGTCCGGGAGTTCCACGAGGTCCTGCGGCAGGTAACCGATGACCCGGTTCCGGCGATTGGGGATTTCCACGCTGCCTGATTCGAGCCAGACGTCGCCCAGGATCGTGCGCAGCAGGGTCGTCTTTCCCGTCCCGTTGTCGCCGACCAGCCCGATGCGGCTCTTTTCATGGATCGTCCAGTTGATGCCGTCGAAGAGGACCTTGTCACTGAAGGACAGATGTATGTTATTGAGAATAATCATGTCTCGCGAGCCGAAAAATCTTCGGGGCGTCCCCGCAAAGAGTCTCCTCCGCTTTTGATCCGCTGCTTATAAGGGAAAGAGTGCGGGGTGTCAACGTAGGTGTTCCCTATCGCCGCATTTTGTGATTAATAGGCAAGAGGAGGATGAACGCATGCTGTACGATAGAAGAAACGCTCCGCGCCGGCTGTCGAAGGAAGAAGCGGAATGGCGAAAGGAGCGGATGGCGCTGGACCGCGCCTTTTCCCGGGCGGGCGTCATGTCCCGCAGCGACGCCGTCGACCGGATCGTCGCCGGACGCGTCGTTGTCAACGACACCATCGTGACGGAGCCCGCGACCTGGGTCAGCCCCGGCGAGGACCGCATCGCCTGCGACGGCAGAAAGCTCCGCTTCCGCAAGCGGGTGTACTTCGCCCTCCACAAACCGGTCGGCTTCGTGACCTCCTACGGCGATCCTGAAGGGCGGAGGACGATCTACGAACTCCTGCCTCCCGAGACGGGGTGGGTCTTCTCCGTCGGACGGCTCGACAAGAGCACCTCGGGACTTCTCATCCTCACCAACGATGCCGATTTCGGCGACGCCCTGACGGACCCGGATTCCGGAGTTCCGAAGACCTACCTGGTCACCGTCGATTTCGACCCATCGCCGGAACAGATCGAGTCGCTGCGAAGCGGCATCATCCTCAAAGACGGCTACCGCACGCGGCCCGCGGAGGTGACGTTCGTGGGGAGGGAACGGGGCAGGGTGATTCTGGAAATGGTGCTGCACGAGGGAAAGAACCGCCAGATCCGGCGCATGATCGAGGCGCTGGGCGGAAAGGTCCTGACCCTGGCCCGAACGCACATCGGCGGCCTCGCTTTGGGCGGTCTGACGGTCGGAAGCTGCCGCCGGCTGGAACCGGACGAACTGGCACTGCTGATGCCGCCCCCCCGCCTTGACGGTAAACCGGCTGCTGCGGACGGCGAATAAGCCGCCCGCCGGAGAGGACCGATCCGATGTCCGTCCCGCCCCGGCAATCCATAGCCTCCTGGTTCGGCGTCAACCGCGCCGTGGCGGCTGTTCTCGTCGTCGTCGGGGGCCTGGGGCTCGCCGAGGAGATCTGGCGCAACTTCCTTGCCATCCATCTGCGCGATGCCGTGACGGGGGCATCGGAGGCCGCACGCGTCCTCGGCGCGGCCAAGTACATGGGGATCTACGCCGTCCTCGTGAATTTCCTGGAGGGTATCGGGTACATCGTCGGCGGGAGCATCGCACACCGCATGGGGGCGAGGGTCGCCCTCCTGATCTCCGCCTTGCCCATGGCCGCCGGCTTCATCGTGCTTCTCGCCAGCCGCGAACCGCTCCTCATCATCGTCGGGGCGTTGCTGATCACCAACTGGGAGCCGCTTTCCGTTCCCGCGACCTTCGAAGTCGTCGGAAGCGAGGTCCCGAAAAACCGGCGCACAATCGCCTTTGCCGTCCAGAGCATCCAGAAGCGCCTGCCGAAGGTCCTGGGACCGCTCCTCGGCGGCTTCGTGATGGCGATCGGCTACTGGGTCAATCTGTCCCTCGCCTTCGGCCTGATCGGGATCACCTGCCTGGTTCAGTTCCTGCTCCTGAAACGCATGAAGCCCAGGGAGGCCGCTCCATCCGTGCCGCTGCGCCGGGTTCTGGAGAGGATTCCGGCCGATCTGCGCCGGCTCCTCACCGCGGAGATCCTGCTGCGCTGGGGAGACTGGTTCGTCCGGGATTTCGCCGTCCTGTACGTCGTCGGCGTGCTCTCGGCGAGCACAGCCCAGGCGGGGATGCTGGTCGCGCTGTCCAGCCTCGCGGCGCTCGCCATTTATGTCCCCGCCGGCAAGATGATCGACCGGGCCCCGAACCCCAAACCCTATATCGGACTGACGTTCCTGCTCTTCGCCCTTTTCCCCATCGCGCTCGTCCTGCTGCCCCGGATTCTGCAGCCGCTGGGCGTTCCGCTGATGGGGGCTCTTGCGGCGGTCTTCGTCCTCAACGGCCTGCGGGAAGTGGGCGAGCCGGCCCGCAAGGCGCTCATCTCCCTCGGGCTGCCGCCGGAGATCCGCGCCCGCGGCGTCGGCCTGTACTGGGGCCTGCGGTCCTTCGCGTTCTGCCCGGCGCCGTTCGTCTCCTATCTGCTGTGGCAGGCGGTCGGTCCCGAAGCGACCTTCCTGATCGGCGGGGGAGTCGGACTGATCGGCACGGCCTGGTTCTGGATCCGGGTGCGCTGCGAAACAGGGGAGGAAACCGCGAACCTGCCGTCGCGAGCCGAAGAATGACGACGGGAGGATGATTGAGGGTAAACTGCAGCGGGAATCCGAGGCTTAATCTTCTGGGGACAGATTTCAAATCTGTCCCCGCTGACATTGCCCATCGGCTGCGGAAGGCTGCAAAGAGCGTTTCCCGACAGGCTGTTCAAAAAGGTCTGGATGCAAGGCGCCGATGGTTCGACAAGCTCACCATGACACATCCTCCGGCCTGCCCTGAGCCTGTCGAAGGGCCGCAAC
>CAZDLM010000026.1:0-35311 GCA_964506465.1 uncultured Syntrophaceae bacterium | reverse complement strand
AATGAGGCAACGCAGCAGACGGGCGTTTCTCAGCGGCCTCCTATTTCATCCAGGGCAGGTGATCCAGGTCGACGTTGCCTCCCGACAGGATGACGCCGATCTTCTTTCCAGCGACCTCGTTCCGCTTCGCCATCACGGCCGCCAGCGGCACGACCCCCGACGGCTCGACGACGATCTTCATCCGCTCCCACACGGTCCGCATTGCCTCGATGATGGCCTCGTCGCCGACTGTCACGATCGCCGCCACGAATTTCCGGATGATGGGAAAGGTCAGCGTCCCCAGTTGCGTCCTCAGGCCATCGGCGACGGTCTGCGGTGTTCCAACGGGCTGGATCGACCCGGCCTGCAGCGAGCGCCACGCGTCGTTCGCCCCCTCCGGTTCTCCGGCCAGGATACGGATCCCCGGGCGGAGAGCGGCCGCGGCCAGGGCGGTCCCGCTCAGCAGCCCTCCGCCGCCGACGGGAGCGATGACGGTATCGAGATCCGGGATCTCTTCACAGAGTTCCAGGGCGGCCGTCGCCGCGCCGCAGATCACGCGATAGTCATTGTAGGGGGGGATGAAGGCCGCGCCGGTGCGGTCGACGACTTCCTTGAGCGCCGCCTCGCGCGCCGCCAGCGTCGGCTCGCAGAGGGTGATCTCGGCGCCATAGCGCGCCACGGCGGCCTTCTTTACGGAAGGCGCATTCGCAGGCACGACAACGTAGGCCTTGGTCCCGCGGCAGCCGGCGGCGTAGGCCAGCGCGGCCGCGTGGTTACCGGACGAGTGGGTGGCGACGCCGCGGCGGATCTCCTCCGGACCGAGGCTGAAAACGGCATTCACCGCTCCGCGGGCCTTGAAGGCGCCGACCTTCTGGAAGTTCTCGCACTTGAAATAGAGATCCGCGCCGCAGGCCGCGTCGATGGAGCGGCACTTCAGGACGGGCGTCCGGTGAACATGAGGCCGGATCCTTTCACGGGCGGCCCGGATGTCGTCAATCGTCGGGATGAAGTCCACGGATATCTTGCCTCCTTTAAGACAAACGCTTTCGCCGGATTGCCGCTTGAAGGAATTCAGGCAAAAAGGATCAAGGCGACAAATTCCAGATCGGCGGTCCCGGTATTTTCGATGGAATGCTGTTCGCCGTTGGCCGTGAACAGGACGTCGCCCGGGCCGACGGCGGTCTTGACGCCGTTGTCATCGACCGTTCCGGATCCCCTGAGGATGTAATAGGTCTCGGCATCCCCCTGATGCCGGTGCAGTCCGATGGAAGCGCCGGGTTTCAGCAGGTTCCGGGCGAACAGGCGGCCCTTGCCGCCGAACTGGTCCGGTTCCAGGATGCGGGTGACCTTCAGGTCGCCCTTGCCGCCGAAACGGCTGTTGACGGTTTCGGAATGCAATTCATGGGCGCGTCGAATCATGATTTCACCTCCCAGAAGAAGCGGTAGCACCTTCCTCAAAGACGTTTCGCCGTCCGCAAACGGTCAGGGACGGGAGATACCTGTTCCCGGCTATGCCCCGGCACCGGGGGTGGCGCCCGTCACGAATCCCTTCGAGGGTGCTCCCGTATCGGCGGGTGTACCGGCGATCTGCGCCAGATAGGCCGCGCCGAGACTCTTGATGTGATCGCTGACGTTGTCGAAATAATTGTAGTGGATCTGCTCCTCGTCGATGACCGTCTCGAAGAGCTTGAGGCTGGTGCTGTCGCCGTTCGCCCGGCAGACTTCGAGGAAGCCGTTGTAGACGGCGATGGTGTTGTCCTCCAGTCCCGCGTCGAAGGGGAAGACGGCTTCGACCTTCTGCGCCTTCTGCACCTTGGCGGCGAGCTCCGCCGTCGGTTCTCCGCCCAGTTCCTTGATCCGCTCGGCAAACATTTCGGCGTGCCGCATCTCGTCGATGGCGATCAGTTTGACCTTGGCGGCGAGGTCGCCGTAATCCATGTCGTCCAGGTTGTAGTGCTGGTTCATATACTGATGAATCGCATGCAATTCCATCGACCGCGCCTTGTTCAAGACATCGATGACCTTCTTCTTCTGCAGCTCCCGCGACGCCTTCACCATACCTCGTCTCCTTTCGTGAGGACATTGCACATTTCAGCCTCGCTCCCGGCGTGACCGATGTTCTTATACCATGCCGGCGGAGCGAAGGAAAGGATCGACGAACGCGGGCGCGCTTTTCCACTCCGGCGACGCGCCGTCCGGCAGGCCGCTACTTCTTCTTGAAGTGGATCCGGATGGGGACATGGTCGAAGCCGAAGGTTTCCCGGATGCGGTTCACGAGAAAGCGCTCGTAGGAGAAGTGGACGGCCTTGGGATCCTTGACGAACCAGGCGAAGGCGGGCGGTTTGATGCCGATCTGGGTCACGTACAGGAAATTGTGTGGGCGGCCGTGGAGACGCGGTGGCGGGTTCTCCTCCAGGATCTGCCGCACCCCCCGGTTCAGCTCGCCCGTTTCGATCCGTTTTTCGTACTGCTCCCGGACCTTTTCGATTTCCCGGAAGATCTTCAGGACGCGCTGGCCCGAAAGCGCCGAGACGGTGATGATCGGCGCGAAGTCGAGGAACTTCATCTTGTCCTTGATATCGAGGACATAGGTTCCGATCGTTCGCTCGTCCTTCTCGACGAGGTCCCATTTGTTCACGACGATGATGACGGCGACGCCGCGCTCATAGGCGAGCCCGGCGATCTTCGCGTCCTGCTCGGTCACGCCCTCCTGGGCATCGATGAGCATCAGGGCGATGTCGCAGCGCTCGATCGTCTTCAGGGCCTGGATGACGCTGTATTTTTCCAGGGTGAGGCTGACCCGGCTCTTGCGGCGGATCCCCGCCGTGTCGATGAGGAGATAGTCCTTGCCCTCGATCGTCAGCGGCGTGTCGACGGGGTCGCGCGTCGTGCCGGGGACGGGATTCACGATGGACCGCTCGAAGCCCAGGATCCGGTTGACCAGCGAGGATTTGCCGACGTTCGGCTTGCCGATGACGGCGATGCGCGTCCGCTCCGGCTCTTCCGGCTCGGGCTCGGAGGCGGGTATGCCGGCCGTCGCCGCGTCCATCAGCTCGTCGAGGCCGAGTCCCGCCTGGGCCGAGATGGGGTAGAGGGTGCCGACGCCCATGCGGTAGAAATCGGAAAGCAGGGGTTCGTGGCGTGGAGCATCCACTTTGTTCACGGCGAAAAAGGTCGGCTTTTCGAGCTTTCGCAGCATGCCGGCGATTTCGGTGTCCGCCGGCAGAAGCCCCTCGCGGCCGTCCAGCAGGAAGATCACGATGTCGGCCTCTTCGACGGCGAACATCGCCTGCTCGCGCATCGAGGCGAGGATTCCCTCCGTGGAGGCGGGCTCGAACCCGCCCGTGTCGATGAGCAGGAAGGACTTGCCGTACCACTCCCCGTCCGCGTAATTGCGGTCGCGGGTGGCGCCCGGCTCGTCGATGACGATGGCCTTTTTCTTTTCCGCCAGACGGTTGAAGAGGGTCGATTTGCCCACGTTGGGCCGGCCGACGATGGCGATGACGGGTTTCATAAAGGGTTCCTTTGCCTGGAGGCCGATGTCTTCATATCACGAAGGGAGGGCGGGGACCAACCTTCTTCTTCCCTGCACCGGACGGATTCCGCGGCGCCGCCTCTTTCTGATGAGAAGACGGCCGCCGGGAGTCTTACCCGAAAGCGATCGGAGGAGGCGGCTTCAAAATCGGCTATTGCTCGGGATGATAGCCGTTGGCTTCGAACCGGAATTTCTTCTCTCGGAAGAGTCTCAGGCAGGCGTCGACGACGTCCGCGTCGTAAAGAGTTCCCTTCCGTTCCTCGATTTCCTGAAGCGCCGTCTCGATGCCAAGCGACGGGCGATAGGGGCGATGCGAGGCGATCGCCTCCACGACGTCGGACACGGCAAGCACCCTTGCCTCCATGAGAATCTCTTCGCCCTTCAGGCCCCGGGGATATCCCGAGCCGTCCATCCTTTCATGGTGCTGCCGGATAATCTCCGCGACGGGCCAGGGGAACTCGATGTCCTTGAGGATCTCGTACGCGGTGATCGGGTGGTTCCGGATAAGACCGCGTTCCGGATCCGAGAGGCGGGACGGCTTGCTGAGGATTTCCGCCGGTACGGAGATCTTGCCGATGTCGTGGATCGCGCCCGCCGTCCGTATGGCGTCGATGCTTTCCTGCGGCAGTCCCATCTCCTTGGCGATATGACGAGCAAGACTTGCCACCCGGCGCTGGTGACCCGATGTATACGGATCCCTCGCCTCCGTCATGGAAGAAACGGTCTGGATGATGGCGCTCATGGCCGTCCGGAATTTCGCAAGGCTCTGGAGGATTTCGTCCTCCTTCTGTTTGCGGTCGGTGATATCGCGGATGGCGGCGATGTGGACGATCCGGTCGTTGCGGACGAAATGCCGCGCGGCGACCTCGCAGGGAAAAACCGTGCCGTCCTTCTTCGTGTGGTAGCGGAGCGGCACCGATCCCCTGCGTTCCATGGCCGCTTGCCTGGTCTTCGCGGGTTCGGCCGACAGATCGGTGTGGTTCATGCGCAGAAGCTCGTCGCGGCCGTAACCGTAAAGTGTGGAAGCGGATTCGTTGGCCTCCAGGATATCGCCGGTCTCGTTGTCGATCAGAAAAATCGCATCCGACTCCATGTCGAAGAGCTGCCGGTACTTATCCTCGCTCGCCCGCAGGGCGTCGATGGCATCCTTTCGTTTGGAGATGTCGCGGGAGAGCCCGACAACGCCCGTCAGCCTGCCTTTCGCATCGCGGATACCCTTGATCTTGTTCTCCATCCAGACCGTACCGCCGTCCTTGCGGCGATACTCTACCTCGATCGTCAGGCTCCGGTCCGGATCCGCCGATCCCTCTCCTTCGAGGCGAAGCTCCTCGACAAGGAGGTTCCTGACCCTTTCCAGGGAATCGGCCGTCAGTTGCTCCTCCAGAGGCTGCCGCATCCGTTCCTCGCTGCAATAGCCGAGGACCTTTTCGATGGAGGGGCTGACGTAGGTTGTCCGCAGATTCAGATCCTGGGTCCAGACGATGTCATCCATGGTCTCGGTGATGAGGCGGAGCCGCGCTTCGTTGTCGCGCAGTTCCGCAAGCGCCCGTTTCGCTTCGGTGATGTCCCGGGCGATGCCGTAAACGCCGAAGATCCGGCCGTTGACGACCAGCGGAATGTTGGTGACCTGGACCTGGAAAGCGGTTCCGTTTTTCCGGCGACCGGCGATTTCGTAATTCTGCGTCGCGCCCTTCAGCGCCTTCCGGAAATGCTCCCGCGTCCTTTCGAGGTCGGCGTCCGCGATGAGGCGGTCGAAGGTCATCAGGCGGAGCTCCGCCGCCGAATATCCCGTCAGGGCCGACGTCCGCATGTTGGCGTTCAGGAACCTGCCGTCGGCGTCGAACGCGAAGACCGCATCGGGGCTGTATTCGAAAAGAGACCGGAATTTCTGCTCGCTTTCGTAGAGGGCCTGCTCGACTTCCATGCGGTCGGTGACATCGACGAAGCTGACGAGCAGGAACCGGCGGTCATTCAGCGAGATGGGCATGACGGACTTGAGGACCCGTCGCCCGCCCGGCGGGTTCGCCACCTCCTCCAGCGGCTCTTGGTCCGGGAAATTCACGGCTGAGCCGGCCTGCTTTTCCTGTACGCAGGGATAGATGAATTCCCGGCAGACCTGTTCGAGGCCTTCTCTTTTTCCGTGAAGTCCGAAGAGATCGACGGCCGCCTGGTTGGCCTGCACGATCGAACGATCCTGCGCGTCGACGAGGATGAGACCGGCGCGGATTCCCTCGGCGCCCGGTTCGAACAACAGCGGTTCACGGTCCATTCCGGCACTTCGCTGTTCCCTCCGTTTGCTTTTTTGATCCAACATCAAACAGCTACCTCTTGAAAAATGTCGCCCTTCTACTTCTCCGCGTATCCGAATTCGCGGAGCATGCGGGCGTCCTGCGTCCAGTTCTTCTGGACGCGGACGAAGAGTTCGAGAAACACCTTTGCGGCGAAGAAGCGCTCCATCTCCAGGCGCGCCTGCGTGCCGATTTCCTTGAGCATCGCGCCCTTCCGGCCGATGAGGATTCCTTTCTGGGAGTCCTTTTCCACGTGGATCGTGGCCTGGATGCGGATCAGGTTCTTCCCCTCGTCCTCCTTGAAGGTGTCGACAACGACCGCCGTGGCGTAGGGGATCTCCTTGTGGGTGAGCGTCGTGATCTTCTCCCGGATCATCTCGGCGGCGATGAATCGCTCCGACCGGTCCGTCATCATATCCTCGGGGAAGTACACCGGCCCCTCCGGCAACAGCTTCCACAGCGCGTCCGTCAGGATGTCGATCCCGTCGCCGGTGAGGGCCGACAGCGGGATGATCTCGACGAACTCCCGCAGGCGCTGCGCCTCGTCGATCAGCGGCAGGAGATTCTTCTTCTCGACGGCGTCGATCTTGTTGATGACGAGAACCACCGGCGCGGAACGGTCCTTCATCGTTTCCAGGATGTAGCGGTCATCGGCATGCAGGCCCTGCGCCTCGATCAGAAGCAGCACGATGTCCGAAGCGCCGAAGGCCTCCATGGCGGTTTCCACCATCGCCCGGTTCAGCGGCGTTTTGGCGCGGTGGATCCCCGGCGTGTCGAGGAAGATCATCTGCCCCGGCCGTTCGCCCTTGAGGTTCCGTATGCCGGTGATGCGGTTCCGCGTCGTCTGGGGTTTGCGGGTCGTGATGGCGATCCTCTCTCCCACCAGCGCGTTGAGAAGGGTGGATTTTCCGACATTCGGCCGGCCGACGATGCCGATGAAACCTGACTTAAACATGAGCTTCCTCCCGGAGGTCCATGACCGCCTCGCTGCGTCTTTTTTCCATCAGTCTCCCCGCCGCCTCCAGGGCCAGGGTCCCGCGCTCCCGCCCGGCTTCCCCGCGGACGGCCAGATCGCGCAGGCCGAATCCGTCCTTGAGCAGGCGGATATTGGCATTGCGGATCCCCCGAAAGCTGGACACGTCCCGGTCGGATACCCGGAAGAGGGCGGAGTCAATGCCGCCGCCGCGGGCCGCCAGCAGCGAGGATGCCATGCGGCGGAAGATCTCCGCCTGCACGACCGCGCCGAAGGACGGGTGGAAGGGGCCGGCGACAACGGCGCCGGGCCTCTCCAGGGCCGCCGTCGCCTGGAGTCCGAGCCGGACCACCCGGATGCCGGCGGCTTCGAAGCGGAGCGTTGCGGCCGCGCAACGGCGAACGGCCTCCGGAAGACTCAACGGCTCGTACTCCCCCCGCTCATACATCCCGGCAAGTTCCGTTTCCGCCAGGACGAGGGTCGGGTGGATGCGGACGGTGTCCGGCTCGAGGTCGATCACGCGATCGACGGAGGCGGCGAACCGCTCGTACGAATCCCCCGGCAATCCCGCCATGAGGTGGATTCCCGTTTCGAAACCGCCCCGCCTGAGCAGTCCGATCGCCCGGACGACGTCGGCGGCCGTGTGCCCGCGTCTTGCCCGGGCGAGGATCTCGTCATCCATGGACTCCGCGCCGATCTCGACCGTCGCGACGCCGCCCGCGGCCAGGCGCTCCAGGACCGGCCCGTCGATCTGATCGGGGCGCGCCGAGATGCGGATGCAGACCGCCAATCCCTCCTCGATGCAGGCGCCCGCAGCGCGGAGGTAGGCGTCCCGCCGCGCCGGCGCCAGCCCCGTGAAGCTCCCGCCGTAGAAGGCGATCTGCACGGGGGCCTTCCGCCGGCTGCGGCCGAGGTGGCGAATGACCGTCTCGCGCACCAGGGAGGCGTCCGGGGCGCATCCCGCATCCTCCGGATCGGTCAGGCGCTCGCTGCAGTAGATGCACCGCCCCGGGCAGCCGCCGTTGCGGAGGAACAGAGGCGCGATATTGGTCCGGTCATCCCTGTCGTCCATGTTGTCCTTCCGCCTGAGCTTCCCGATGCGCCTCCAGGTCCTTCAAGACCGCGTGCGCCGCATTCTGCTCCGCCTCCTTCTTGCTCCGCCCGGATGCGCGGACTTCCATCCCTCCGACGGAGAGCTTCACCTCGAAGGTCTTGTCGTGGTCCGGCCCCGTTTCCGCGACGACTTCGTAGCGGGGCATCTCGCCGAATCGGCTTCGGCTCCATTCCTGCAGGGCGCCCTTGAAATCGCGCCAGGGTTCCGATGTCTCGATGCCGGCGAGAAACGGCTCATAGAGGCGCTCGACGACGGCCGCTGCAACGTTGAACCCTCCGTCGACGTAGACGGCGGCAATCAGCGCCTCCATCGCATCGGCGAGGATGGAGATTTTCGTCCGGCCGCCGGAGAGGTCTTCGCCGTGTCCGAGGAGCAGGCATTCCCCGAGGCGGACGGATTTCGCCAGTTCCGCCAACTGCTGCTCGTTGACCGCGGAGGCCCGGAGCCGCGAGAGCAGGCCCTCCTGCGCGTCCGGGAAACGCTTCATCAGGAGGTCGCTGACGATCAGTTGCAGCACGGCGTCGCCGAGAAATTCGAGGCGTTCATTGTCCGCGGCGACCGCGGCGGGGTTCTCGTGAAGGTAAGACCGGTGGACGACGGCCGTCTCCAGACCGGATCGGTCGCGGAAACGGTAGCCGAGATTCTCCGCCAGCCGATCGAGGCCCGCGCTCCATTCTTCATTCTCCGGCGATGATGCCATGAAGCTTTTCCTCCCTGAAGGATTCTATCCTTACTCGCACGATCCGGTTCGTCAGATCAAGACCTTCGTGCCGGAGCACGACCGGGATGTAGTTGCCGGAGAAGCCCCGGACATAACCGCCGGCGTTCCGCCCTTCGATCAGGACGGACAACTCGCAGCCCAGAAAGCGTTCGGCAAAGACCCTTCGCTTCTGCTGTCCGATCTCTCGCAGAATCTGCGCCCGCCGTTTCTTTTCCGCCGCATCGACTTTTCCGTCCATGCGGGAGGCCTCGGTCCCGGGGCGGTCGGAGTAGGGGAAGACGTGGAGATAGGCTAGCGGAGATTCCCGAAGGAACTCGCAGGTTCCGGCAAATTGCGCGGGCGTTTCGCCGGGAAAGCCCGCCATCACATCGGCGCCGAGGGCGATATCCGGCACCGCCGCGGCGACGGCGGAAAGCAGGGCCCCGTAGAAAGCGGCATCGTAATCCCGCCCCATTCTCCGCAGGATTTCGTCGTCGCCGCTCTGCAGGGGGATGTGAAGATGGCGGCAGAAGATGCGCGATCGGCGCATCAGGGCGATCAGATCCTCCGTCACTTCCCGCGGCTCGACCGAACTGAGCCTCAGGCGTTCGATGCCGCCCTGCTGTTCGGCGGCTGCAAGCAGGAGAGGGAGATTCGTGGGAGGTTCGAGGTCCCGGCCGTAGGCGCCCAGATGGATGCCGGTGAGGACCGTCTCGCGGTATCCCGCCTCGCCCAGCTCCTTCAGTTTCGCCAGCGCCTCGGGGAGGGGCAGGCTTCGGCTGGGGCCGCGGGCGCGGGGAACGATGCAATAGCGGCAGCGGGCATCGCAGCCTTCCTGGACCTTGAGGAATGCCCGGGTATGGCCGGCAAAGCGGATCGCGCCCGGCCGGGCGAACGTGCGCGCCGAAGATAGGTCGCCGACGAAGACGCCGCCGGGGCGCGTGAGATCGAGGCCGGCGATCATCTCCGGGATGCGGCTCTTCTCCGCCGTACCGGCGACGAGGACGACGCCGGGGAGGCCGCGGAGCGACTCCGGCGCAACCTGCGCGTAACAGCCGGTCGCGACGACGGCCGCGGCCGGATTGAGCCGGGCGGCGCGGCGCACAAGCTGCCGCGACTGATAGTCGGTGCGGGCCGTCACCGTGCAGGTGTTGACGATGTAGATGTCCGCCTCCTGATCGAAGGGAACGAGGGAGAATCCCCGCCCTTCGATCGCCTCGGCGATCGCCGCCGAATCGGCCTGGTTGACCTTGCAGCCCAGCGTTGCAATGGCCACGCGCTTTTTCATTCCCCGCCTTTTTCTGCCGATACTTGTCGCCCTGCCGGAAACAGAGCGAGGAGCCCTTGTAGACATCCGGTCTCCGGTTGTCAAGACGCAATATCCGGTTGAAGTTGCCGATCTGTTGCGTTACAGTTCGATCCCAGAAGATACCGGGGAGGCGCCTCATGGACAATCTGCTGCGGATTTTTTCCGACAATCCCATTGTCAGCATCGCTGCCCTGCTGGTGATTCTGCTCCTCTGCTGGTGGTTCTTCAAGAAGATTCTCATGCTGGCCCTCATCATCGTGATCGCCGTCGTCGCCGTAGGGGGATACTTCTATTTCAAGGATCCCAAGAAGATGCCGGAGAACATGATGGATGCGATGAAAAAGGCGAGGGTCTCGACGGAAAAAGCCGTCGAGAAGGGGAAGACCGTCATCGACACGGGCAAGAAGGTCGTGGAGAAGGGCAGGGAAGTCTACGACAAGGGCAAGGAAAAGGGCGAACGGGTAAGCAACCTCTTCAAGCCGAAAGACGGGGAGGAAACTCAGCCGCAGAAGCGGTAGATGCCCGTCATCAGAATAGATCTACTTCCATTGCACGCGCTGGGCACGCCGTCACGCAAAACTCGCAGCCGTTGCATTTCTCCGCGTCGAATAGGACCTTCGCCGTCGCCCGGTCCATGGAAAGCGCCTCCGTGGGGCAAAAGGCGGTGCACGCCCCGCAGTGAACGCACTTGTCGATGTTCTGGCTGACGCTCTTGGACAGGGGCTCGACGCGCAGCCCCAGGTCCTTCAGATAGCGGATGCCGCCGTCGAAGTTCTCCTTCGTGCCGCTCATTTCCACGACAAGCACGCCCTCCCGTCGCGGGAAGATCCGCGCCTTGAGGATGCTCACGATCAGGTCATATTTCTTGACGAGCTGATAGATGATCGGCTGCTCGACGACGTCGGGCATGTAGCGGATGACGACTTTTTTCGTAAACATGCGTTCAGTTCCCCCGAATTCGCCCGATCCTATGGAAAGGGCGGGATCTTGTCAAGCCGTTATCTGTGGCAAACAGGTTGCAATTGCGTCTTGACGGGAAGTCTTGTTCTCCGTATACTTCGCGAAACGAAAAAGCAAGTTATATGGGCTGCTTGGCCCTGACCCCTCTCTTTCTCGCCGCCTTCAGGAGGTGAACCATGTTCGAATCTGCAGAACTCGGACAGAAGATCGAAAAGGAGCAATACAACCAGGAAGCGCCGAAGCTCCGCGAAGACCTTCTCGACGCCCAGTACGACCTGTCCCAGCAGAAGCGCTTCCCCGTCATCATCGTCGTCGGCGGAGTGGACGGCGCCGGAAAGAGCGAAACCGTGAACCTGCTCAACGAGTGGATGGATCCTCGCCACATCCATACGCACGCCTTCTCCGAGCCCTCGGACGAGGAGCGGGAGCGTCCGTATATGTGGCGCTTCTGGCGGGCGCTGCCGCCCAAGGGGAAGATCGGAATCCTCTACGGGGCGTGGCACACGGCGCCGATCGTGGACCGCGTCCTGCGGCGGTGCAAGCGGGCGAACCTCGACCAGGCGATCGAGGAGAACACCCGCTTCGAAAAGATGCTCACCGATGAAGGCGCCCTCATCCTCAAGTTCTGGTTTCACCTGTCGAAAGATCAGCAGCGCAAGCGCCTCAAGGCGCTGGAGAAGGACCCCAAGACGCGCTGGCGCGTCACGGACACGGACTGGGAGCGTTTCAAGATCTACGACCGCTTCCGGAAGGTCTCCGAGTATTTCATCAGCCAGACCAGCACGCCCGAGGCGCCCTGGGTCATCGTCGAGGGCTTCGACCACTACTACCGCAGCCTGACGGTGGGCAATCAATTGCTGCAGACCCTGCGGCAGCGTCTCGCCGACAAACCGGCCGGACGGCCGCCGATCAAGACGCCGCCGATGATGCCGCGGGTCGAAGGCCGCGACATCCTGAGTTCGCTCGATCTGACGCAGAGCGTTACCAAGAAGAAATACTCGAAGGAACTGGAGACTTGGCAGGGCCGGCTCAACTTGCTGACGCGCCACCCGAAATTCAAGAGCAAGTCGGTCATCCTCGTTTTCGAGGGCCAGGATGCCGCCGGCAAGGGCGGGGCGATCCGGCGCGTCACCTCGGCGCTCGATTCGCGGATCTACCAGGGGGTCCCCATCGCGGCGCCGACGGAGGAGGAACGCGCCCAACCTTATCTGTGGCGATTCTGGCGGCACATCCCCCGCCGCGGCCGGTTCACGATCTTCGACCGGTCCTGGTACGGCCGCGTCCTGGTGGAGCGCGTCGAGGGCTTCTGTTCGGAGGCCGACTGGATGCGCGCCTATGGCGAGATCAACGATTTCGAGATGCAGCTCGCGCGGAACAACTCGATCGTCTTGAAATTCTGGCTCCAGATCAGCAAGGAGGAACAGCTCCGGCGGTTCAAGGAGCGCGAAAAGATCGCTTTCAAGCGCTTCAAGATCACCGAGGAGGACTGGCGCAACCGCAAGCGGTGGGACGACTATCACAAGGCCGTCTGCGACATGGCCGAACGCACGTCCACGGAGGTGGCGCCCTGGACGATCGTCGAGGCCAACGACAAGTACTTCGCGCGCATCAAGGTGCTGAGGACCATCGTCCGCCGCATCGAGGCGGAGCTGTAGACTTTCGGCGCATGCCGGGTTTTTCATTGCGAACGAAGGGGCGCGATCTTCTTGTCATTCCCGCGAACGCGGGGGTCCAGGAATTGAGGGGATTGTCTTCTCCGTTTTGGCGTATGCAAAGATCTGGACCCCCGCGTTCGCGGGGGTGACAGAGGTGGCGGTCATTCCCGTTTCCTGGTTGTCATTCCCGCCCCGCTTTCACGAGGGTAAACTGCAGCGGGAATCCAGGATCTTTGATCTTGCGAGAGGCGGAGGCGAGGTCCCACCCTTCGACATGGCCCAGGGTGAGGCGGAGAAACGGCAGCGTCGCCGTCTCTCTCGCGGGCGACACAGCGTCTTCAGGCCTTCTTCAGCGCGAAAGCCAGCGCCGCGGCCGTTGTTTCCTGATCGAAGCGCGTCCAGATCTCCCGGAAGGCCGCCTGCCTGGTCCGCGCCAATTCCCCTTGAAGTTCATAAAGCTCCCCGAACAGGAACAGCAGCCGCGGATCGATCACGTTTCCCTTCCATTCGTCCAGCAGGCCGTCGATCAGCGACCGCGTGAAGACGGTATCCTGCAATTCGCCGAGGCAGTCCTGGATCTTCACGGTCTCTGCGATAAAGGGTTTCAGCCCGTCGCCGTAGGCCGGACCGACGAACTCGCAGGCGTAGCGCAGCCTCTTGAACTCGATGCGCAGCCGGTGAAAGTTCCGGAGCTTCGGTTTGGCGAGGACCTTGCGGCCCTGCGCGATGACGGCCTGGAAGAGTTCCGGGATCCGCGCGGAGGCGAAGGTGTGCACGGGCGTGAGCGCCAGCGCCGCCGCCGGCTTCTTGGCGGGCGGCCGACCGGTGAAAGCGGCCAGGCGGGCCTGGAAACGGCGGAAGCGCGGCGAGGCGAGACCGCTCAGCAAGTCGGAGAGGAGTGCGGCCCGCCTCTCCTCGATGTGACGCGTCAGGATCGCGACCGCCCGTTCCGGGGCCTTCGCGACCGTCGCGGCTGCCCCGGGCAGGTTCAGGAGAAAGACATCCAGGTCCCTGACGCCGCCGAAGAGGGCCCCGAGCCAGGACAGGTCGGCGGCAAGGTCGGCGCAAACGCGTTCCGGAAGCGCCTTCCGGAAGAGCCGCAGGGCGGATCGCATCCGCCGCGTCGCCACGCGGGCCTGATGGACGAATTCGGTGTCCAGATCCGCCGTCACGCCCGGAAGGTTCTCCTCGAGCCGATGGAACTGGAAGGAGAGGATCTTCTGCACGGCGACGTCGAGGCGGTCTTCCAGTTTCACGCGCAGGGGCTCGGGCGGATTTTTGGCGGGAAACACGACGCCCAGCCGTTCGATCGCCGTTTCGAGTTTGGACGTCGGCGACGGGGAAAGGCCGGAGCAGCCGGCGAGGAGCCGGCCCAGGGCCTCGAGTTCGGCGGGCGATCCCTTCTTCAACTCCGCCTCCATCTCGTAGAGCCGCTGCGACCGGCGGGGCCGGTTCATTCCCCGGGCCGAAAAGCCCGTCGCATCGAAGACGAGTTCCACCTGAGCGCCTTCGGGGCACCGGACACGGTAAGGGGTCCGTTCGGTGCGGACGGCAACCTGGACGAGCAGACGCCGGGGAGAGATGATCGGGTCGATCTCGGCGCGGATCCGCTTGTCGGTCACGGCGGTCGGATCGGCGGCGTCGCCCCGGACGCGGACTTCGATTTCCCGCCGCTCGGCGCGGCCCTCCTCGAGCTTCCCGAGGCTCTTGATCCCGTAGATCGCGGTGTCGCCGGCCCGGCGCAGACGCAGGGAAAGCCCGTTCCGCAGGAGGCGCCAATCGAAGGTGTCCAGGTAGAGGTCCTGCTGATGCACGACGGGCAGCGGATTGACCCGATAGCCGTTCGAACGGAGGAGTTCCAGGACGGCGCTCCTCGTCCCCGGTTCCGGCATCAGGAACTTGTATTCGATCTCCGTCGCTTCAGGGCGGGGCGTTACGGCATCCATCGCTTCTTGTTTCCCTCTTCGTAGTCTTTGGAAAGGCTCTTCGGCAGCGACGTCTTTCCGAGCGCCGCCAGAATTTGATCCTTCGGGTAGTCGAAACGGACGATCCGGGCCGACGGTTTCGATGTTCCGGCAATGCGAAGCAGCGCGTAGGCCGGCCTCGGGTCCCCGTCGACGGGATGTCCGGCGGACCCGCAGTTGATGACGAGAACGTCCCCGACCCTTTTGACGAACGGGATGTGCGTGTGGCCGCAGGCCAGGATGTCCGGATTTTCCCCGCCCAGCTTGGCTTTCAGGCCGCGGTCCGTGACGCTCGGATAGACGGCATCGTCAGCCGATTGCGCGCTTCCGTGCACCAGCAGCAGTTCGAAGCCGCCCGGCAGCGTCTCCCGGTGGACCGGGGGAAGCGTGGCGAGCCAACGGCGGGCCTTGATGTCAAGGTTCGCCCGCGTCCAGTCGAGGATTCTCCACTTTGCCGGCTTCATGGTCTTTTCAAAAGCTGCTGGGTCCTCGATCGCCTCCAGGACTTTCCGGTCGTAGTTGCCCAGAATCGCCGTCATGCCGCGCTTCTCGGCGAACCGGCAGACTTCCGAAGGAAACGGGCCGTAACCGGTGAGATCGCCTGCGCAGTAGAATCTTTCCGCACCTTTCCCCTCGGCATCGGCGACGGCCGCCTTCAGGGCGGGCAGGTTTCCGTGGATGTCGGAAAGGAAGGCGGCGATCATCAGCGGAAGATCACCTTCCGTTTCGCCATCCGCTCCAACAGGTCGGATTTCTGGCGCGCGCGCTGCATCTCGGCGGCGCAGCGGCCGGGTTCGGCCAGGGAGATCGCGAGGCGCTTCTTGTCCACGGTGCATTCCGCGATGCGGGCGGCGCCGTTGTGCAGGCAGTCCAGACCGTCGGCGACGCGGAGGATCGCGGCGAGCCAGGCGACGAGGCCGCGGTCCTGCTTGGGGAGCTCCGCGAACGCCCGGTGGCGCTTCTTGTCCGGCATCGCCTTGTTGTGGTACCGCGCGATGAGGGCGCAGAGGTTCCGCTCCCGGGACGTCAGGCCGGGAAGTTCGGCTTCGAGGATCATGTCGCGGCTGTGCTTGTGGTGCCCGTTGTTCTTCGTCCGGGACCAGCCGATATCGTGAAGCACGGCGGCGATTTCGATCAGCAGGCGGGGCCTGCCCTGGAATCCGTGAAGGCCGGCAAGCCGGTCGAAGAGAGTCAGGGCCAGGGCCGTGACCTGCGCCGAGTGCCCGGGTTCGGGATCGAAGGCGTCGGCGAGACGCTTGACGCCTTGAAGCAGCGCGCTTCGCCGTTCCCGGGCTTCGGGTTCCGTTGCGGGAGTCATCACTTTTTCTTTCCTTTCTTCTTCCCGATCTGGCGGACGAGCTGGCTGTACGGAGGCGACTTGACGCCCCCCTTGCGGGCGATCGCGATGAGCGCGCTCTGGCTCCGCACTTCCTTGTCGTTCGCGGACCTCTTCATGCGGGAGTAGCTGCCGTCGGGCTGCATGATGCGCGCCTTCACGTTGTCCTTCAGGTAGGTCATGAGGATCTCGTCGATGATCCTGGTCTTGATCGCCTCGTCGCGGATCGGGTAGAGGATCTCGGCGCGCTTCTTGAAGTTCCGGGGCATCCAGTCGGCGCTTCCCGAATAGATCTCGGGCTCGCCGCCGTTGTGGAAATAGTAGATGCGCGAGTGTTCGAGGAAGCGGTCGAGAATGCTCCGCACGCGGATGTTTTCGCTCACTCCCGGAATGCCGGGCAGCAGACAGCAGATGCCCCGCACGATGAGGTCGATCTGCACCCCGGCCTGCGAAGCCCGGTACAGGGCGCGGATCGTCTGCCAGTCGATGAGCGCATTCATCTTGGCGATGATCCGCCCCGGCTTCTTCGGCGTGGATTTGGCGATTTCGCGGTCGATGAGCTTGATGATCCGGTCCTGGATGTTCACGGGCGCGAGGAAGATCTTCTTGAACCGCGTCTCGATCGTCTCGGGCTTCAGCATGTCTCCGCCCGTCCAGGAGTTGAACCCCGTGATGACGTTGAAGAGCGAAGAGACGTCGCTGCCGATGTCCGGATCGGCGGTGAGAAGCCCCACGTCCGTGTAGAGCTGGGCGGTCACGGAATTGTAGTTGCCCGAGGACAGGTGCACGTACCGGCGCAGGTGCTTGCCCTCGCGCCGGACGACGAGCGTCGCCTTGCAGTGGATTTTCCACTTCACGAAGCCGTAGACGGGATTGATCCCCGCCTTCACCATCGTGTTCGCGAAGTCGATGTTCTTCTCCTCGTCGAAGCGCGCCTTGATCTCGACGACCGCCGTCACCTGCTTGCCGTTCTCCGCCGCCCGGCAGAGGGCCTCGACGATGGGCGAATCGCGGTCGACGCGGTACAGGGTCTGCTTGATGGCCAGGACGTCCGGGTCTTCGGCGGCGGCGTTGATGAATTCGACGACGACGGCGAAGGAATCATACGGATGGTGGATGAGGACGTCTCCCTCCCGGATGACGCTGAAGATATCGCTCTTGCCCGCGAGGCGTTTGGGGATGCGCGGGTTGAAGGGCAGGTCCCGGTGGACGGGGGAGACGGGGAGGTCGTAGAGCGGCAGCAGGCCGCACAGGTTGATCGGGCCGGGGATGGTGTAGACGTTCGTCGGCTCCATGTCGAGGTTCCGGCAGAGGATCTGGAGCATCTTTTTCGGCGTGCCTTCCTGGACCTCCAGGCGCACCGCGATCTTGTTGGAGCGGTCCTTGAGCTCCGCCTCGACGGATTTCAGCAGGTCCATCACCGAATCTTCGTGCAGGTCATAGTCCTGGTTGCGCGTCACCCGGAAGGGGATGCAGTTGATGATCTTCATGCCGGGGAAGAGGTTGGCGATATTCGACGCGACGAGGTCCTCGAGGAGGACGAAGTGATGCCCCTTCCTGTCGTCCATGACGCGGATGACGCGGGGCAGGACGGCGGGCACCTCCACGAAGGCATAGGGCTGCTGGCCGCTGAAGGAATCCACCTCTTTGAAGAAGACCATGAGATTGAGGCGCAGGTTGCCCAGGAAGGGAAAGGGGTGCCCCGCATCGACGGCCATCGGCGTCAGGATCGGGAAGACCTGATTCTCGAAATAGGCGGAGAGCTTCTGCGCGTCTTTCTTGTCGAGGGACGAAACCGGGACGATTTCGATCCCCGCCTGCCGGAGCTCGGGGAGGACGATATCCTTCAGGCATTTGTACTGTTCGGCGACGTATCGACCAGCCTTGGCCGCGATGGCCTCCATCTGCTGGCGGGGCGTCATGCCGCTCGTATCCGCGTCCACGACGCCCGCCTGGATGAGCCGGGCCAGGGCGCCGACCCGCACCTGGAAGAATTCGTCGAGGTTGGAACTGAAGATGGAGATGAACTTGAGCTTTTCCATCGCCGGGTTCAGCGGGTCGCAGGCCTCTTCCAGAACGCGCCGGTTGAATTCCAGCCAGGCGATTTCCCGGTTCAGAAAGAAGGAGGGGTCCTTCAGGCGGATTTCCCTCGTCTCCGGCGGCTTCTTGACTTCCGGCTGCTTTGCGGGGTCTTTCTTCGTCGGGATCTTCTTGGTTGAGGCTTTCCCGGCAGCCGTCTTCTTGAGGAATGCGGCCTTTTTCGGCGGTCCGGCTTTCTTTCCTGCGGTTTTCTTGGATTCGGTCTTCTTGAGGGAGGCGGCCTTTTTCCCTGCGGCCTTCTTGGCGGGCGCCGCTTTCTTGTTGCTCATGGGCGGGTTCCCTTCTGCAGTGGGGAGGTCAGACAACGTTCGACGTCGTAACGCCCTTCAACGATCGGGACTATACGAAAACGGCTCTCCGGTGTCAAGGCGGGCTCCGGAAATGTTCTTGACAGTGCGTCGCCCTTTCCCGTAATCCTCGAGAGAAGAAAGGGAATCTGTCCCGTGCCACAAAATGGCGTCGAAAGGAACCAAGTCATGCGTGATCTATGCGCGGCACTGGTTGGGTCTTGATATCCTTATCCTCGATGCTCACCCTTGACGGTGCGGAGGGGATGCGAGATGCGCACAAGGCGGTTGGTATTTTGGGGTGTATTGCTCGCGGGCATTATCGGTGCAGCAGCCTATATCAGGTACGTTGAAACCGATGCGGAGGCAGAGGCAAGGGCCTTCTGCAACCGTTTTCCCGTCGGCTCCCCGATGGCCGATGTCGCGGCGGCAGCAGCGGATGTGGGCGACGCAAGGCACCGGATGATCCGCTCCAATCAGATTTCGATTGCCTATATCGGTGTGCCTCCTTTTTCTCGGCATGTTTGCGCATATACAGGCGAGGCTGGGAAGGTAACGAAAGCTCGGTATGGCCGTGTCGACTGAACATCCAAACCCGGATGGCGGCTTTTTCCCGGATCGGGCCTACATGGCGGAACTTGTGCGGCCCTGGAAACTCATCAGCTTCGCGATCGGTTCAGGATGGTTGCTCTTTGGCGCTCTGAATTACGGCATTTCCGATTGGGATGTCGGGATCAGTCTGATCATGGGCGGCTTGACCTACTTGAGCGCACCCTGGAGCGTGGGAACCCTGTTGACCGCTGTGCGCTACAGACCGCGGAATTGGATTCTACGGATCGCCCTGGCGCTTGTCGCGGCATGGATTGTGGTAGACGGCGTTTACTATCTCTATCATTGCACAATGGGAAACCAGATGCTGCGGAGAGAGAACTTCTATGCCTCATCCGCGCTGTATTTCCTTGCGGGCTCGATTTGGCTTTACCGCGGATCATTGCGCGAATTTTTCGCGAACGTGCGACATCTCTCCTTATAAAGGATTCAAAAGGGGAGAAGAATCTATCCTGTTTTCCGGCATGCCGCAGAAAGGAAGAAATCATGAGTGATCAACGCGCCTACGCCCGCAAACTTGCCGCCGAGGCTGTCTCCAGAGGGGAGCCGCTTGCATGGTTCGAGCCGCTCTACGCCAAGGGGTTGTCGGAGGGAGTCCCGATCCCCTGGGCCGACCGGAAGCCGAACCCCAGTCTCATCGAACTCTTCACAAAGGTCGACGGACTGCCGTCCGCAGGGCGCGCCCTCAAGGTCGGGTGCGGACTGGGCGACGACGCGGAATGGCTCTCCGGAAAGGGTTTCGACGTGACCGCGTTCGACATCTCGGCGAGCGCCATCGCGGAGTGCCGCCGGCGTTTTCCCGAGAGCCGGGTGGACTACATCGTAGCCGACCTGTTCCAGGCGCCCGCGGCGTGGGCGGGGGCGTTCGCGCTGGTCGTCGAGGCCTACACGCTCCAGGTCCTCCCGCAGGAACTGCGGGAGAAAGCGGCGGAAAAAATCGCCGCTTTCGTCGCGCCCGGTGGCTGTCTCCTGGCCGTTTCCCGCGCCCGTGGAGAGGAGGATCCCAGGGGAAGCATGCCCTGGCCGCTCACGGAGGCGGAAGTCCGCAGATTCGCGTCGTTCGGTCTGACGGAGACCTTCTTCGAGGACTTCGTCGATTCCGAAGATCCGCCGGTGCGGCGTTTCCGGGCCTGTTTCCGGAAGGATGCGGACTGACGGCCGGGGTTGAAATGCTTGACGTATCCCACATCACTGTGAAGGCGCCTTGGCACTTTTTGAATCTCCACGCGTCGCGTCAATCGTACACGGCGGACAAACCCATCGCATCCTGAAAGAGCGAAGGCCATGGGTTCAATGCACGGACTGCTCCGTATCTTAAAACGAGAACGGAGTTTCTTGCTTTGGCGCAGCTTTCCGCAGGCGCCTGAAACAAGCGCAGATAAGAACGCTGCAACGAGAACGGGACTGGCATCGTTTTCCTAGACAATCGTTTCGTTTGGTATCCCCAGAATTCTGCAACTGGCCCATCCATTGATAAGGGTTTCTGGATTTTTGATCCGAAGGGAGGAACGCAATCGATGAAAAGGATGCCGGTGGTTTTTCTCACAGGACTTCTCGTTTCTTGCGTGGCAACACCCGATATCCACGTAGCGAACAGAGGGGTTTCCATGGAACTGACGGAATCGGCTCCCGTAAACGCGTCAGGCGCCATTTCCGCTGATGGTAAATATTTTCTTACGGGAGGATGGAAAGAGGATCTCTTCAATCTGTGGGACCTTTCGAGCGGCACGCAGGTCCGGACGTTTGAAACGGCGGGAGGCGCTTTATCAGGGATTCCCGTCGCTTTTACGCCTGACAGCAAGCATGTGATTTGTGGCGGCAGTGAGCTGAAGATCTGGGATTTGTCGTCCGGGCGGGCTGTCCGCAGAATTGCCGACACGTCCACTTCCGCCATAGCTGTTTCTTCCGATGGAAGCAAAATTGTCGCTTTGGGCAGAAAGTCCTTCGGCGGATTGAATGTGACCGTCTATGACTTGAAGACGGGAAGCATCATTCGGGAGTTCGGCGGACATGTCGGCAACGCACATCGGGTCGCCTTATCTCCGGACGGACGGTTTGTCCTAACTGGACATGTGGGTGGGCGGCAGGGGTCGGTGCTTTCTGCGGCGTTCGGAAGAAAAGATCTCATGATTCTGTGGGATGTCGAAAACGGAAGCGTGATCAAAGAATTCGAGTGGAGTTCAACCGCATTTTCGACCGCAGTCAATTCTGTCGCTCTTTCTCCGGACGGAAGATACGCCCTCTCGGGAGGGATGGACGGCACGATCAGGAAATGGGATGTGCATTCCGGAACGGAAAGACTGAGATTGAGGGGGCACACCACACTGGGCGGGGTTTCATACGTGGCATTTTCACAGGACGGCCGATACATCTTTTCCGGCGGCGCCGACAGTTATGTAAAAGTCTGGGATACCGCAACAGGCGCACAAATCAAAGAATTCAAGGCATCATTCGGAGGTTCCGGAATTCAGTTTGTGGGGTTGTCGCCCGACGGAAGGCGAATCATCTCCATGGGGGGCGATTCATCGGTTAGAATATTCAATTTTGCCACCGGCGAGGAAATTGCAGTCATGATCGGTTTTGAAAGGGGCGAGTGGCTGGCCATCACCTCGGATGGATATTACAGCGCCTCCGAGAGAGGCGCGCAGTTTCTGAAACTCACGTTCGAAGGGAGAGAATATGCGATCGATCAGTTCTATGACGTTTTCTACCGCCCGGATATCGTCGCGGCGAAACTTAGAGGCGAAAACATTAAAGATCTGATCACACTGAGCATGAGAGATGCCACAAAAAATCCCCCTCCTGTGGTGGACATATTGCCTTTGAAGAATACAAACATGTCCAGAGTAAGAGTCTGCTACAACGTCAGGGGCGCCGGGGGGGGAATCGGCGAAGTGCGCCTGTTCCACAACGGCAAGCTGATTGAATCCGACGGCTATTACAGGGAGATGGCGGGAAGTCCCGGCAAGGCTCACCCTTCGGCTCTTGACGGCATGGCAATTTACAGCGACATGCGCGGCGTGTCAGTCGTCAGGAGCAGGGTGGACCCCGCTCCTGTTTTGTCCGGAAAAGCCAAGGGCGAGCTTTTCAGCGACTGTAGGGAGGTGGAGGCCATCCCCGGCAATAATGAGGTGAGTGTAACGGCCTTCAATGCCGGCAACACCGTCCAGAGCTACATCAAGACAGTGAGCTTTCATTCAAAAGTGAAGGCGGAGGATCCGCATTTATACATTCTCTCCGTCGGAATAGACCAGTACCGTGACAAATCGATCACCCTCAGATATGCCGCGAAGGACGCGAAAGATCTGGAAGAGAAACTCAAGGCCCAATCAGCCACGCTGTACCCTCCGGAAAATATCCACCACAGCCTGCTGACCGACACAAGAGCGACCAAGATCAGTCTCTCGGGAAAAATAGAAGAGCTTGCACGGAAAATCAAACCGCAGGACAGTTTCATCCTGTTTGCGGCAGGCCACGGCGTCCTTCTCCAGAACCAGTATTACATGCTCACTCATGATTTCAGCGGTAGGGTGGACAGCGGCAGCATGCTCAGTTCCAATGAGATCGTGGAGATGTCCAAGAAGATCAAATCGCTGAGCCAACTATTCATTCTTGATACATGCCATGCGGGAGGTGTGGACTATATCGTCAGCGGTCTGTACGATGCCAGGATGTCAGTGCTGGCCAAGAAGATGGGCCTTCACATCTATGCATCAGCCAGCGACAGGCAAGCGGCTTTGGACGGATATAAAGGGAATGGACTTTTTACTCATGCATTACTGAATGGTTTGAGCAATAATAAGGAGGCCGACAGGAACGGAGCCGGTGAAGTCAGCATCGTTGGGTTGGGCGAGTATTCCAGAAAGATGACGACAAGCATTTCAAGGCAGCTCGGCCACGAGCAAACTCCACGGATCATCAACTTCGGCAAGGACAGCCCCATCTATAAATTCCCCTGACTGTTTCGGTCTGACCGAGCTCGTCAGGAGTGGCCTTCCTTTACGCTACCCCTGCACAAGGTCGGTGGTAGCGTATTGCAGAGTGGAATTGTCACGGTGTTGAAGGGGGAGAAAACGTGATGGAGATCAGAAAATGAGCACTGCCGCCCGGCCCTGCAGCCCCGATCATGACGTCGTCAAGGACACGCAGGCATTCGCCGACCGGGCGTTCTCGCGCGCGGCCGGCGCGCCCCTCGTCGACGGCAATGCCGTTCGACTGCTCCGGGACGCGCGCGAGAATTATCCGGCGTGGCTTGAGGCCATCGCTGCCGCAGAACGTCACGTACACTTCGAGAGCTACATCATCCACGAAGACCAAACGGGACGGGCATTCGCCGATGCCTTGATCGCCAAGGCGCGGGAAGGCGTGCGCGTGCGCCTGATCTATGACTGGCTGGGCGGTTTCGGCAAGACCTCGCGGCGATTCTGGAACCGCCTGCGCGCCGGAGGCGTCGACGTGCGCTGCTACAACCCGCCGCGTCTGGACAGCCCGCTCGGCTGGCTCTCGCGCGACCATCGCAAGATGCTCGCCGTCGACGGGCGGGTCGGCTTCGTCACGGGCCTTTGCATCGGGCGGATGTGGGAAGGCATCCCCGAAAAGAACATCGAGCCGTGGCGCGACACCGGCATGGAGGTGCGCGGTCCGGCCGTTGCGGACATCGAGCGCGCGTTCGCGGAGGTCTGGGCGATGACGGGCGCGCCGATTCCGGAAGAAGAAACAGCGGGAGGAGACGGTGCCGGCAGCGCCGGCAATACGAGTCTGCGCGTCGTGGCGAGCGTACCCGCGACCGCCGGCATGTTCCGATTCGACCATCTTGTCACCGCGCTCGCCAGAGAAAGGGTCTGGCTCACCGATGCCTACTTCGCCGGGACGACGGCGTACGTTCAGGCCCTGAAAGCGGCGGCGCAGGACGGCGTGGACGTGCGCCTGCTGGTGCCGAACGCAACGGACCTGCCGGTCTTGAGGCCGCTGTCGCGGGCGGGATACCGCCCGCTCCTGGAGGCGGGGGTCCGCATCTTCGAGTGGAACGGCACGATGCTGCACGCGAAAACGGCGGTGACGGACGGGCGCTGGGCGCGCATCGGCTCTACGAATCTCAATATCGCGAGCTGGTTCGGCAACTGCGAACTGGACGTGGTCGTCGAAGACGAACCGTTCGCGGGGGCGATGGAGGATATGTACCTGGAAGACCTGGCGAATGCGACGGAAGTGGTCCTGGATGCGAAGCACAAGGTGCGTGAGCGCGGTGTTCCGCACCGTCCGCGCCCGGTGCTGACGAGGGGCGGCGGGAGCGTCGGACGGGCGGCGGCCGGAGCGGTCCGCATCGGCAACGCCGTCGGCGCGGCCTTCACCGGCCGGCGTGTGCTGGAGCCCGTCGAGGCACGCCTGATGACGGGCGGCGGCGCAGCGTTCCTGATTCTGGCCGCCCTCGCCGCGTTTTTCCCCCGGACGCTAGCATGGCCGCTTGTTTTCCTCCTTGTCTGGTTCGGGGCCGCGCTCTTCCACAGGGGCTGGAAATTGCACCGCGAGGGCAGGAAAAAAAGAGGTTCATCCGGCTGACGCGTACTTCCAGAAGGAGAGCACTGTTTTGAATTCATTTTTTCAGCAAGTGTACGCCGTTGTCAAAGAAATACCTTACGGCAAAGTGGTATCGTACGGCCAGATCGCCTGGATGCTGGGACGTCCCGGTGCAGCGCGCGCGGTCGGGTGGGCGATGCGTTGCTGCCCGGAGCCCTTGCCGTGGCAGCGGGTTGTTATGGCGGATGGTTCCATTGCAGGCGGCATGCATGCGGATATGCGCAGGGCTCTTTTGGAGGCCGAAGGTGTGACTTTCCTGACGGACGGCCGCGTAGATATGGAGTTGTGTCGTTGGCCCGGGTTCAGAACGTGTACGATACGGAAATCGCGCCGAAGAACTGCTCGTCCCGCTGGTACTCGAATTCCTTCGTCCGGTAGACGTAGGAATGGGTGATCTTGAAGCGGTCGATGATCACCCCGATGCCGCCGACGAGATCGGCGACAAAACGCCGCTTGTCGACGCTGTGGCTCTGCCGGAAGGTGTTTCCGTCGAGGAAGATGTTCCGGGCTACGGCATTGCCGTCGACGGCGAAGAAGAGATGGATGCCGTAGCGCCGGGACGGCTGGGAGAGGCGCGGGTCGTCATCGCCCACGGGAGCGCTGCTTTCCGATCCCGGCCGGATGAGATAGGTTCCATAGTCGTTCGGGAGGTTCCAGCCGAAACGCACCTGTCCCCCCAGGTTGGCCCCGGTGTAGACGTTTCCTGCCGCGATTCCCATGTGGGGGATGCAGTCGAAGCCGAGGCCTTCGGCGCTCTTGACCTGAAAGACTCTCCATTTGCGTTCGAAGAAGATGTTGAAGGCGGGTTCGTCGTGAAGCTGATGCTCCCAGCCCTTGGGATCGACGGACCCGATCCAGCCATGGATCACCTTCTGGCAGTCCTCGGCATAGGAGTGGCGGCCGACGACGCCGACATCGAATTCCAGGGTGTCCATCATGCTCCGGCTCTTGCTGTGGAGCGCGAGCCCCAGGTAGGTGAAGCCGGCGTAGGGCCGGTCGTTCACGATCAGGTCGCTCCGCTCCTTGTCCTCGGGGGTGTAGATGCTCTGTCCCAGGGAAAGGGAGACCGACCGCTGGTCCCCGGGTTCGTTGACGAACGGCATCCGCTCAATATACGGGTGCATCCATTTCGGCACCAGAGGCGACTCCCGGTAATTCGAGAGATCCCGGGAGGTCCAGGAAAGCTTGGTCCCGTGGGTGTAGTAGCGGTCCCGGTTGTTGAAGCCGAAGAGGTCGTTGTCCAGGTAGAGGGTCATCGTGTCCATCCGCCGCGCCTCCTTGTCTGCAGCGGCGGAGGGCTGCGGACACAAGAGGAGCAGGAAGATCGCGACGACTGCCAGGAAGGGTTTGAAGTTCACTCCACGACGACCTCCTGAGGAAAAACCGTCTCAGCGACACGCCGGCGCCGCCGGGATCAGCAGGCGGCGCAATCCTCGAAGCCCTCGGCCAGGCCCATCCTGCGGGCGAGACGCCGGTGCTCGTCCGGTGTAATCCATGACACGCGGAGATAATTGGCGATGGCCTGGTCGTCCAGGCCGATGCGCCGCGCTTCGCGCACGGTGATCTCGTAGGCCTCGATCTCCGTCTCCCGGTCCACGTAAGGCTTGCTGCGGTCGTAGAGGTTCCGCCCCTGCAGGTGCTGCTTCACGTGGCAAAGTTCGTGGATGATGTCCAGATACAGGAATTCGTCGGAGGCGTTCCGCAGGTGCGCGAGTCCGATGGTAATGCAGCCGTCGTCGTTGCTGACGAACATCTCGTGAGGCATATCCGCCACCAGAACGCGAATGCCCGTCAGGACGCGTTCGATTTCTTCAGGGCCGGCGAAGATGTCTTTCAGGACGCCGTATGAGCGGATTTCGGGATACACGTCCGCCAGCGTGCATTGCCGCGGTTCGGGAAGGCGGTTGATGCAGAAGGCCTTCTTCATCTCGCTCTTTCCCTCCCTTCCGCCGTCTCGAGGAGACCGTCCCAATCGAGGCCGCGGAAGGTCTTGTGGAGCATATGATCGTCGTCGACGGAGAAATACTCGAGGCGGGTGAAGACGCGCCGGCAGATCGCCTCCACGCCGGCGGGCGGCACCACGTCATCGTGGATGCCGTGATAGACGACGGCGGGCACCTCCGAGCGCATGGCGAGGTACGGCTCGAATTCGGGCAGGGTGAGGGCGGGGGCGAGGAGGATGATCCTTCTCACGCGGTCGGCGTGATAGAGTGCGAAAACCGCCGCCATCAGGCCGCCGTAGCTCGATCCCACCAGGACGAGGTTCTCCCGTCCGGCCAGGACCTGATGCAGCTTGGCCATCCTGTCCTCGAAGGGGCCGAAATAATCCTCCCGCAGCACTTCCGGGTACTTCCCGGCGAAGAAGACCCCCTTCGTGCCGCGGCTCGATGTGTCCAGTCCGTGAATGTATACGCCCGTTGCCTTCATCCCGTTCCTCTTTCCCCATCCGGCGGTTTTCGCTGCGCTGACTATGTCACCACGGAAAGAGTTTCGCAACCCCTCCTATTCCTTCGCCGTCAGATCGGTGTCACAGGGCGGGTGAACAGGAGGCTGAAAAGCGGGAAGGCCGGATTTCCGATCAAAGGAGAGAGGCGAGGAACCGCGGCGAAGCGGATGATATGGCCGTGGGCCGGCGCCGCGACGGGGTTGATCCTGCGATTTCGATTCCCCGATCGCATCATCCGGGAAAGCGCCCACAAGAGGGACGCCGCCGCACGCGTCAGGGGACGACCTCGATGACGCCTTCCATGCCTCTTTCCCTGTGGCTCGCGAAGAAGAGAAGCTTCTTGGTGCAATAGAAAGGATACTTGCCCGGCCGGGTGGGCGTGAAGCGGATCACCTGCGGTTCGGTGCCCAGATCCACGGTGAAGTCCATGCCGGCGTCCGGCGAAGACATCACGAGATTGTGGGGCGTCATGCCGGATTCCTTCATGAATCTCAACTCCACGGGCGTATTCGCCTTTACGACGATGTGGTTCGGCCGGAAGAAATACGAGCCCCCTACGATGTCGGCCCTTTGGACCCCGTCCTGCCCCACCGCTGCAATGACGGGAGGCGAATCCCTCTTATCCTGAGCCCCTGCAAAGGGACAGAGCAGGGAGAGGAGAAGGGCAGGAACGATCGCGAGAAAGGCGGTGCGCTTCATCGATGTCCTCCTTCTTCCGAAGGGTTACTTCAGCCGTCGGACCCGCAGATTATAGAACTGCGGCGAGTAAGCCCTCAATCGGGGAATCCCTGATTTTCGACTTCGAAATATCCCTTGGGGGCCGGCGGCTTCTCCCGCACGCACGACCTTCAGCGGGGATGCGGCACGGAACCGCTGTAAAAGGCCTCGCATTTTCCGCCTTGAACAAGACGTTCCGTCTGCCTGTACAGATTCAGGATCGGGCCGGCGAGGGTTTCGAGCGCGCCGACCGCGCCGATCCGGGGAGACCCGAAAGGACCGCTGATGCTCTGCGTAAATCTTGCGCATCCCTTTTCGTCGAGAAGCGCAACGGTGACGTCTTCGTATCGATCCGTCGCCAGATTGAGCCTCCCCTTCAGGGCGACGCGGCTGCCGCGTGTTGCCAGGGCGCAGTCGACGGCGTCGGCCACGCCGTTCGTGATTTTCCAGCGGGAGACGAGGCGGACGATGGCGCCGCTCCCGCCCCGGGCGTGGTCATAGAGCTCCCCGAAACGGTACGCCTTGAGGGCGGCGCTGCCCAGAGGCCCGGCGATGAGAAAAGCGCCTGCGTCGGTCAGGTTGAACTGCTGGCTCGCCGCGTAGGATGACAGGACCTTGTCGAGATCCACGGTGTGCGTGGTGAGATTGCCGCCCCGGAGCGACAGCGTGCCGTCCGCGCCGTCAGCGAGGGCGCGGCCCTTCTTTTCCTTCACGGTCAGGGAGAGCTCGAGATCGCCCTGACCGCTGATCACCTTGGCCGCGCCGAACGATCCCGTCAGCTCTTCGAAGTCGAGTCCCGGCGCCTGCAGAGAAATCCCGTACTCGGTATCGGAGCGGGTTGCGTCCATCCGGACGCTTCCCCGACCCTTCGAACCGAAGATCTCCAGCGTGGGGAGATCGAGAAAGAACACCCCCTGCGCGGCTTTCACGGAGCCTGCGGCGTCGCTGATTCTCAGGTTCTTTCTTGTCAGCTCGCGGCAGGCGACGGTCCCGGTGAAGGAGAGGCCCTTGAGAAAATCCCCTCCGGAATCCGCCAGCGAAAGATCGCTGACGGCGAGGGAGACTCCTTTCAGCTCGAGCTTCCCGCCGGTCTTCCGGTCCAGATAGGCCAGCGAACCCTCGGACAGCTCGAATTTCCGCAATCGAAACGCGCCGGCGGGCGATCCTGCCGGCGGCATTCCCGAGATCCTCGCGAAGTTGTACCTGCCTTCCCCGTCCTTCACGACCGTGACGGACGGAGCGGCAAGCCTGCATCCGGCGATCCTGATCTCTCCCCTCAGCAGGGCGAGCAGCTCCAGCCCGATCCCGAGGCGCTCAACGGAAAGCACCGGACCGCCCCTTCCGGCGACGTGGACGTCCCGGGCCGAGAGGCCGGGAGGGAACACGGAGAGGCCCATCTTTCCCCGGACCCGGACGTCGAGGCCCGTCGCCGCGGAAGCGGCCCTTTCGATCTCCGGCCGATAGGAATTGATGTCGAAAAGGGACAGGGCGGCGACCGCCGCAAGGATCAGGACGGCGAACGCGGCAAGGACGCCCGCAAGAATTCGTTTGCTTCTTCGCTCTGCGTTCATGGCCTTTTCACGGAAGCACTTCCCGGCCTGCTAAGCTTTCCGTCCCTTCCTGGCGACCATCTCCCGAAGGAAATCATGAATGCGCGCCGCGCCGGCAGCCCAGGAGGGGTGTTTCGCGTAACGCTTCCTCGCCGCCGCGCCCATGACGGCGAGCCGGTCCCGGTCGTGGATGAACCGGTCGATGCGGGCGGCAAGGGCCGTCGCATCTCCGGGAGCGACAAGAAATCCCTCGATGCCGTCGGCAATCGCTTCGGGGACGGCCCCGGCCGTCGAAGCGAGGACGGGCAGCCCGTAGGCCATAGCCTCCAGATAGACGATGCCGAACCCTTCGTAAAGGGAAGGAACAGCCAGGCAATGAGAAGTCTCCAGCAGATTCTCCCGTCTTGCATCGTCGATCGAGCCGATCAACTCCACCCGGTCCTCAATGCCGGCGGCGGCGATCAGTCCGCGAACCCTCGCGGCATAGGCGATATCGGCGGTGAGGCTTCCGGCGACGGTCAGACGCCAATTCTCCCGCCGAAGCCCGCCGAGGGCGGCAATCAGCGTATGAAGGCCCTTTCGCGGGATCACGTTGCCGATGAAGAGGATCTCCAAGGCCCGGGGCCCCTGGCTCCGCTCGCGGATGGCCGCATCCGTTACGGCGGGCCGCACGTGGTCGCCTCCCGGATAGGCGACGACGGATGGGCGTTCCCCGCCGAGAAGACTCTCAACGGCGGCGCGGGTGGTCTCGCTGTTGAATATGAACCCGTCCGCGGTCTCCAGGTACCTCTTCTCCATGCGCCGGTACAGCCCAATCAGCCGTTCGGCATGCGGTTCAAGAATGCGGAGGTGGTGCACGATGGAGATCACGGGACATCCCAGCGTCCTCTTCAATTGCGGATTCAGGCGAAGAAGGGAGGGATGGCAGAGCTCATCCTGCAGCAGCACGTCGGGCCTTCTTTTCTGAAGGGTTTTCGGCAGGTCGCTGAAGAAATTGTCTGCCAGGCAGGAAAGGTAGCTTCCCGGACGCAGCGAGAGGACTTCAACCTGCGCACCGCTGCGCCGGAGGCGATCCGCCATCATGCGGTCGTAAAGATAGCCGCCGGAGACCTGGTCCGCGGAGCCGTAGATGGCGAGGCCGATCTTCATGGGACCTCCCTCCGGCAGGCGGCCCATGCGTCCTCATTTTCAAAGACCCTGACCTCTACGGCGGATATCGGCGCTTTGTTCAGGCCGTCGAGGAACCAGCGGCAGCATTGGTCCGCCAGGCGTTCCATGCTGGGGTTCAGCCCCGCAAATTCCGGGAGTTCGTTGAGAAGGCCGCCCTGCAGGCGGTTCGCGATTCCATCCATGCGGCCTTCGATTTCAACGATATCCATGAGGAACCCGTGCCCGTCGAGCCATGGCCCTTCCAGCCGGACCTCGACGGTGTAGCCGTGCTCATGGGGTTGGTTTTCGCCTCCCCAGTCGCCGCCGGTGAGGAAATGCCGGGCCGTGAAATGCCGTCGAACTGCAACCTGAAACATGCTGACATCCTCCGGGGCGCGGGCCCGTCAATATTGAAAGATGACCTGGAGGCATCGCTCCGGCTGCCTGTCCAGGAAATCGTACGCTTCGCGGGCGTGTGCGAAAGGGAAACGCTGCGTGATCAGACGCGCGGGGGCCGTCCTCTTCAGAAGGGACCAGACAAGGGCCAGGCGCCTCGCCTTGGTCCAGCGGCCGGAAAACTCGGGATCGATCGTGCTGACCTGGCTGGCGATCAGGCGGATGCGGCTGCGGTGGAAGGCCCCTCCGAGGTTCAGACGGACCGGCTTGACGCCGTACCAGGAGCCGATCACGATCCTGCCGCTGAAGCCCGTCACGGAAATCGCCTGCTCCAGCGCCTCCGGCGCTCCGGATATTTCGAAGGCCAGATCGGCACCCTCCCGGCCATCTTCTTTTTCGAGTCCGTCCATGACGGCGTCGGCAAGATTCGGATCGGAGGCGTCGAAAGCCGCGGCGGCGCCGAACTGAAGCGATGCTTCGCGGCGCAGCGGGTGCCGGTCCACGGCAAGGAGACTCGCCAGGGGATGCATGCCCAGGACGGCGGTCGTGAGCAGCCCCACGATCCCCTGGCCGAAGACGACCGCCTTTTCGCCGATGACGGGTCTTCCATCCATCACCAGGTTGACGGCGGTTTCCAGATTCGGCAGGAAGAGCGCCTCTTCCGGTGAAACGCCCGCTGGGAGCGGCAGGAGCTCCTCGACGGCGGCGGCAAAAGCGCTTGCATGGGGTTGAAAGGAAAAGACCGTGCGGTCCTCCCATTCGCCCGGCACGCCGCTTCCCAGGGCCGTCACCCTTCCCACGAGGGAGTAACCGTACTTCATGGGGAATGCGCATTTTCCCTGAAGGCTCGGGATGGACTGGTCGAGGGGGAGATCGGGAGGACAGAGGCCGCGGTACGCCAGCAGTTCGGAGCCGGCGCTGATCGCGGAGAGGAGGGTCTTGACGAGGACCTTGCCGGGAGGCGGAGAGGGCAGGGGTTCCTCGCGGATCTCGAGAAGACCGGGAGCTGTAAAATAGAGGGCGGCGCGGTTCATTTCCCGTTCCAGGCGACATCGGCCCGGAGGACCACGTCCGATCCGCACGTCTCCCATTCCATGTTCCGAAGGACGGGCGGATCTTGGAGGCTGAGCTGCAGGGGCCAGACTGCATGCATGCCGCCGACGTAGATGGGGCTGATGGTCAGGACGAGCTGATCGACGAGCCGATCCTTCAGGAAACTTGTGATGATTTCAGCGCCGCCCTCCACCATGAGGCTCGTGATGTTCAGCTCGGCGAGCCGCCGGAGCAGGGCCTTCAGGTCGAGCAGGCCGTCCGGGCGGGGCGGTATCCTCATAACCCTGGCGCCCGACTTCAGGAGCGTCTGCTCGCGTCCGGTGTCCGACGTCTCGGCTGTCGCGATCCACGGCGCATGATTGTGGTGCTGCAGGGCCCGGGCATCCAGCGGAAAACGCAGCCGCCCGTCAACGATGATCGGCTGGGGACTCCTGCCGTCGACGTACCGGACCGTCAGGGCGGGATTGTCGGCCAGGATCGTGCCGATGCCGACGAGGAGCCCGTCGTGGATGGACCGCAGCCAGTGCGTGAAGACGAGGGAATCCTGACAACTGATGGCCAGCGGCCTTCCCGGCTTCTGAGCGATGGAACCGTCAATGCTCTGGGCATAGCTGAGGGTCACGTAAGGTCGTCCGCCGTTGATCCGATCGGGCGCTTCCTCGAGACAGCATTGAATTTTTTCGGCTATCGATCCCATGGCATGAAAATTTGGCTGTCCGCTGATCAGGTTATTTGTCGGCTGCAGAATACTTTTTTAATATAAGTCCTATCAAAAGGGTGTCAACAATGGCCCGGTTCGAACAGGGGCCCGTCGCGGGAGGATCCGGACGGCTTGAAGCGGGTGAATCCTCCCGATGACGGGCTCAGCCTACCATTTTCCCACCCACCAATTCGCGTTGCCGCGCAGAGAATCGCCTTCTACAATGATTCCAGAATCTGCTGCGCCGTATGGACCGCCGGAAGCGGCGCCCAGCCGGTCGCAGCCGAAAATGACGGAGGTGCAGGATGGACAGACGGGCATTTCTGAAAGGCGCGGTCGCGGCCTCGATGGCGGTGGGCATTGCCGACGCCGCGGCGGCGGCGGAGCGCTACTTCCCCACGAAGGTGGATCAGTCCCTCTTCGAGGGGATCAACCGGGTCAAGGACCCCGCCCGGAAGACCCCGCTTGAGAAGGGACATGCGCCGGTCCTCACGGCCCCGGCAACGGTCAAGGCGGGCGAGCCCTTCACCGTGGAGGTCTCAGTCGGCGAGAACGTCCATCCGATGGGACCGGCTCACTGGATCGAGTACATCGAGCTCAGCATCGGGAACGAACCCGCGGGCCGGATCGATTTCCAACCGAAGGGATATCTCGCTCCCAAGGCCGCATTTTCCGTGATGCTTCCGGCGGGCGCCGCCGCCGGCGGGAAGGTGACGCTGATCGCGGTGCAGCGATGCAATCTCCACGGCCTCTGGGAGGGCAGCCTGGACATCTCCCTCGCCTGATGCCTCCCGCCCCGGAAGCCTCCTGCGAAGACGCGTTCCCGCAGGCCGCGGCCGCATCATGCCCGCGGGCCTGCGGAAAGGTCGGCGTCCCTCCGGACACTCTCCCCCTTGTGCGTTGCACGGACCACGGCATTGTGGTAGGAATTCGTCAACTTCAAATCGGGGAGAGAAATCATGTCAACCGTTGTCCCTTTTGCCGCCCTTCGGCCCCGGCCGGATCTCGTCAGCCGCGTGGCGGCGCTGCCCTACGACGTTATGAATGTCGAGGAGGCGAGAGCCCGGGCCGCCTCCGAACCCTTGAGCTTTTTGCGCGTTGAAAAATCCGAGATCGACCTGCCCGATTCCGGCGGCGTCGAAGACCTCCGCATCTATGCGAAGGCGAAAGAGAATCTGCACCGGCTCCACGCCGAAGGCGTCTTCGTCCGGGAATCCAAACCCTGCTTCTACGTCTACCGCCAGCGAATGGGAGGGCGTTTCCAGACGGGGATCACGGCGGGAATCAGCGTCGCCGAATACGAGGCCGGCATCATCAAGAAACACGAGTTCACGCGGGCCGACAAGGAGCGCGAACGCACGCTGCACATCGACACGCTCTGCGCCCAGACGGGCCCTGTTTTCATCGCCTACCGCGGCCGGAAGGACATCGACGCCGTCGTCGCCGCCGCGATGAAGAAGGCGCCGCTTTACGATTTCACCGCCGATGACGGCAACGGCCACACGGTGTGGCGGATCGACGATGAAAAGGACATCGCGGCCCTGCGGGCGGGGTTTGCGGCGGTCGACGCCCTCTACATCGCCGACGGCCATCACCGTTGCGCGGCCGCGGCGGCCGTCGGACGAAAACGGAGAGAGGCGAATCCGGGCCACACGGGAAAAGAGGAGTACAATTTCACCCTTGCCGTCCTCTTTCCCCACGACCAGCTTCGCATCCTGGACTACAACCGCGTCGTGAAGGACCTGAACGGCATGGACGAGGCGGGATTCCTCCGCCGCGTCGCGGAACGCTTTGACGTGCATGAAGGTTTTGCGGCCCGTACGCCGGCGCGGCGTGGCGAGTTCGGAATGTTCCTGAAGGGCCGCTGGCGGCGGCTTGTCGCCAAGCCAGACCCGAAGCGGCAGGCTGACCCCATCGCGTCGCTGGACGTTTCCATCCTCCAGACGGATCTGCTGGAGCCGCTGCTCGGCATCCAGGACCCGCGGACGGAAAAGCGGATCGATTTTGTCGGCGGGATCAGGGGCATGGACGAGCTGGAGCGGCTCGTCGGTTCCGGCCGCTTTGCCGTCGCCTTTTCCCTCTTCCCGGCGTCCCTGGACGAACTCATGGCGGTGGCGGACGCGGGCAAGGTGATGCCTCCGAAATCGACCTGGTTCGAGCCGAAACTTCGCAGCGGCATCTTCGTCCATACCCTGGAAGGCTTCTGATGGTCGCACCGGAAACCGGACCGGAAATTCAGGAAGGGGAGGCGCTCGACGGCCTTCTGGACGGCCGCCTGAAGGTCCTGCAGAAGAAGCGGGGCTACCGGTTTTCCGTGGATGCGCTGCTCCTGGCTCATTTCGTGCGCCTGCGGCGGGGGGACCGGATCTGCGACCTGGGAACGGGCTGTGGAGTCCTGCCGCTCCTCCTGGCGGTCCGCCGGCCGGGCATCCGGGCCGTGGGCGTCGAGTTGCAGCCGGGGCTGGCCGACCTCGCCCGGCGCAACGTGATCCTCAACGGTCTCGCCGACCGCATCGAGATCCTCCCCGGTGACATCCGGAACATCAAGCCCCTGCTTCCGCGCGGTTCCTTCGACGCCGTCGTCTCCAATCCGCCTTACCGCCGCGTCTTCTCCGGCCGCGTCAATCCCGACAGCGAGAAGGCCGCCGCCCGCCACGAGATCCGCGGAACGGTCGCGGACTTTGTCCGCACCGCCCGGTACCTGCTCAAGCCGGACGGGAGGGCCTTCTTCATCTACGCCGCCGTCCGCTCCGTGGAGATCCTGGCCCGGATGCGCGCCGCTGGGATCGAGCCCAAGCGTCTCCGCATGGTCCATGACGACCGGGGCACCCCCGGGGCCTTCGTTCTGATCGAGGGGAGATGCGGGGGAGGGGAGGAGCTGAAGGTCGAGCCGCCGCTCTTTCTCCGGGAGGCG
>CAZDLM010000025.1:0-38863 GCA_964506465.1 uncultured Syntrophaceae bacterium | reverse complement strand
GACGAGCAGCCGGACGCCGCGGGCGACCTTCCGGCCTCTGAGAATTTCCGCCGCCGCCCGGAGATCGTCCATTCGTCCGTTCGTACAGGAGCCGATGACCGCCTGGTTGATCCGGACGCCCTTGACGTCGGCCGCGGGCGCTACGTTTGCCGGCGAATGCGGGAGGGCGACGAGCGGCGGGATCCGCGACGCGTCCCATCGGTATCGCCTTTCGTATGACGCGTCCTCATCGCTGCGGAATATCGAAAAAGGCTCCCGCGTCCGCCCCTCGAGATAGTCCAGGGTGGCGTCGTCGGGTTCGATGATCCCGCTCTTGGCCCCGGCCTCGATCGCCATATTGCACATCGTGAAGCGGCCGTCCATGGGCAGGCTGCGGACGGCCTCCCCCGCAAATTCCATGGCCCGGTACAGGGCGCCGTCCACGCCGATCTCTCCGATGGTATGAAGGATGAGGTCCTTGGCCGTCACCATCGTTTCAGGCATGTCGTCGAAGACAAATTTCAGTGAAGCGGGGACCCGGAGCCAGATCTCGCCCAGGGCCATCGCGGCGGCGATATCCGTGACCCCCAGGCCCGTCGCGAAGGCCCCCAGGGCGCCGTAAGTGCAGGTGTGGGAATCGCCCCCCACGATGGTCTCGCCGGGCCGGATCAGCCCCTGCTCGGGGAACAGGGCATGGCAGATGCCGCCGCGCCCCTGTTCGAAACAGTTCGTGATCCCATGCCGGTCGATGAACTGTCCCAACTCCTTGAGTTGTGCGGCGGCCTCCAGGTTGGGGCTCGGGACGCAGTGATCGGCCGTGATGAAAATCCTGTCGCGGTCGAAGACGCGGGCGACTCCCATCTTTTCGAGCTCCCGGAAGGCTGCGGTGCCGCTGATGTCGTGGGCGATGACGGCGTCAAGCCGGGCGTTGACGATCTCGCCCGGCGTCGTCTTCTCGATCCCGGCGGCTCTTGCGAGAATTTTTTCGGTGATCGTCGATCCCAATGCGCAACCGCTTTCTGCGGAATAACTCCGCCTTTACCCGAGAATATTCTCGATCTGCCGCTTCGTCAGGCGGTGCGATGCGGCAAACTCATAGTTTCGCGTCACATTCCGGATGCGGATGACGGGCGACTGGAGCAGACCCTTCGTATCGGCGACAAGCAGTTCGTCGCCGTTCTCCAGCCGGTCGTAATCCTTCCCGTCCTCGAACATCAGCGGCAGGACGCCGAAGTTCGCCAGGTTGGCCATGTGGATGCGTTCGATGCCCTTGGCGACGACGAGGCGCACGCCGACGTACATCGGGCACAGGGCCGCATGCTCGCGGGACGATCCCTGGCCGTAGCTGAACCCCGCGACAATAGCCGAGCCGACGCCCGCTGACCGATGGTCCCGGCAGCGTTGGAGGAATTGCGGTTCCACATCGCGAAACAGGAATTCGCTCGACTTGGCCACATTGGAGCGGTATTTGCCCACGGGTCCGGACGGCAGGATATGGTCGGTCGTGATCTTGTCCCCCACCTTTGCGGCGACCCTGACCCGTAGCGTACCCGGCAAGGGGGTCTTCTTTACGGGCTCGCCGATGTTGGGGCCGCGGAAGACCGGTCCGTCGCTGTCCCCGGGCATGATGATCAGGTCGTCATTCACGTAGAATCTCTGCGGAACGGCGATCTCCGGACAGGCCATGCCGAGATCGCGGGGGTCCGCCAGCCTGCCGGTCAGGGCGGAGGCGGCGGCCGTCTCCGGACTCGTCAGGTACACCTTCGCATCCCTCGTCCCGCTCCGCCCTTCGAAGTTGCGGTTGTTGGTGCGGACCGAAACGGCGCCGCTCCGGGGGGACTGGCCGAATCCGACGCAGAACCCGCAGGCCGTTTCGAGGATCCGCGCCCCCGCATCGATGAGGTCCTTCAGGGCGCCGTTGTCGGCGATCATCCGGAACACCTGCCTGGAACCCGCGGCCACCCCGAGGCTGACGTCCGGATGGGCCCGCCTCCCCCTGAGCATTGCCGCGACGGTCATCAGATCGTGAAAGGATGAGTTCGTGCAGCTCCCGATGAGGACCTGATCGACGGGGATTCCGGCGGCATCCCGCACCCGTCGGACGTTGTCCGGCGAAGAGGGAAGGGCGACGTTCGGCTCGATCGCGCCGAGGTCGAGGTCCATGGCCGCGTCGTAGGCGGCATCGGCATCCGGCTGCAATGCCGCCCAGTCGGCGCCGCGTCCCTGGGCCTGCAGAAATTGGCGAGTCATCTCGTCGCTGGGGAAGATCGAGGTCGTGACGCCGAGTTCGGCCCCCATGTTGGCGATCGTCGCCCGCTCCGGAATGGTGAGGTTCGCGAGACCGGGACCGCCGTATTCGATGGCCTTGCCGACGTTGCCCTTGGTCGTCAGATTCTTCAGCAGCTCCAGGATGACGTCCTTGGCCGTCGACCATGGCCGCAGACGCCCATGCAGGTTGATGCGGATCAGTTGCGGATAGAGGAAGTAAAAGGCGTCGCCCGCCATCGCCCTTGCGACGTCGAGGCCCCCTGCGCCGATGGCGAGCATCCCGGCGGCGCCGCAGGTGGGGGTATGGCTGTCGCTGCCGATCAGCGTCCATCCCGGCCGGCTGAAGCGTTCCAGATGCACCTGATGGCAGATGCCGTTGCCGGGTTTCGAAAAAAGGATGCCGTATCGGGAGGCGACCGTCTGCAGGTAGCGGTGGTCGTCGGCATTCTCAAAGCCCTCCTGCAGGGTCAGGTGATCGGCGTAGGAGACCGAGAGTTTCGTCCGGACCTTCGGGACGCCCATCGCCTCGAACTGCAGATAGGCCATCGTGCCGAGCGCGTCCTGCGTCAGGGTTTGGTCAATATGGATGCCGACCTCGACGCCGGCCCTCGCCTCGCCGGACACCAGGTGAGACTTCGTCAGTTTCTCAAGAAGATTGTCGCCCATATCGCCTCCTCCCGCGCCATGTCCTCCAGCCGATTCTTCACGGCCGGGAGACCGGCGGCGCCGGCTTGCGGCTCCTGAGCATGGGCACGGCGTAGGGCCCTTCGCGGATGAAGGCCGTGCTGGGCCGTTCGCTGTTGCGGCGCTGGTCGTTGTAGGCGAAGAGGAAGGCATTCTGGACCATCTCGGCTGCCTTCTTCAGATCGGATGCGGAAGGTGAGTCCGACTCGCACAGGAAGTCGAGGCCGCAGCGGCCGGGCAGCATGCAGTATTCCTCCCGCGGGATGGCGGGCGCGCAGTAGATCAAACCTTCCTCGCCGACCTTGCGGACCACCTTGCCCCACTCTTCCGGCCCCCACTGGTCCTTTGTGAAGGTCCACGAGGGGCTTTGCAGGATCCGCAGATACCCATCGGCGCCCTGCAGCTTCAGGAGGTGGAGGAGGCTCCGGTACTCGAGCCCTCCGATGGGGTCGGCGTCGCGGTTGTCGGCGGCGATGATGATCGTCCCGGTCTTCTTCACGATCGGCAGGGCGTGGCAGGCGGCCTTCTCGGTCTGGTAGTGGTTCATGCCGACATAGCCGCCGTGCGTCAGGACGATGTCGAACGGCTCGTCCACCTCGACGGCGGCGTAGCCCTTCACGAATTCGTAGGCCTCACGGTGCGCGGCGACGAGGTCTCCGGCGACGACCTTGAGGAGGCGCATGTCCCGGTCGAGATTGACGTTGACGATGAAGTCCACGCCCACGGTCAGGGCGACCTCAAGCGACTCCTCGTGGCAGGGATTGCCTTCCAGGATGAGGTTGTCGGCGAACGGAGATTCGAGGAAGGCGGGGCTGTGGAATTTCTGGATCGTCCGCCGGTCGACGAGTCCCGGGCAGATCGACTTCCGCCCGCCGGAGACGCCGGCCATGAAGTGGCTTTCCACCAGGCCCGTCGCAATGCGGAGGTCTGCGCGGTAGAAAACGGCGTTGACGTGGACGTCGCCGCCGGTGCGCGTCTTGCCGACGTAAGCGAGCGACGCGAGGTCCTCGCAATCATGATCGACGATTCGATAGTCCCTGCAGACCTCTTCCCCGAGCATGTCCAGCTTTTCCTGGTCGGTGCTGGGGCGATGCATGCCCGTGCCGACGACGATCGTGATATTCGGCCGCCGGATTCCCGCCGCGGCGAGTTCCTGCAGGAGCGGGGTCATGATCCCGTTCTTTCCTTTATAAGGCACGGGCCGCGTGATGTCGGAAACCGTGATCGCGACGGCCAGGTCCTCCGGACGCTTCGCCTTCCGGCGAACGATCTCGGCCAGCGGAGAACTTGAAATCGGTTTGGCCAGCGCCGCCCGGATGGCGGCGGGAGGGTCCGCGATGGCGGGCATTTCCTTCATGGTCAGGACCCGGCAGTCCGGCGGCACGGAAATCTCGAGACAGTTCTTCCCGTATTCCACGTCCACCTTTTTCCAGCCCGACGTATTCACCGACCGGGCGATATCTTTGATGTCATGTTTCATGGAATAACACGTACCTCTAGCGAGCAACTGAGCCTTTATCAGGCTGCTCAAAAACGCCCGGATGCAAGGCACCCGAAGTCCTGAGCCGAGAGGCGTACTGGGATGTACGTCGAACGGCGAAGGACGAGGGAAACACAGCAGACGGGTGCTTTTCAGCAGCCTGTCAGATTACCGGGCCGACCATATAGATATCCATCGCCCTCGTATAACCGCAGATCTCGGCCTTGGTCATCCTCCCGGAGGCCACCTCCAGGATCTCGTTGTAGATCCGCTGCCCCTCGGCCTGGTAAGACGATGTTCCCCTCATCAAGGCGCTCAGGTCGAGGTCGATGTGGTCGCGGAGCTTTTCCCAGGTCACGGCATTTCCCGTCATCTTGATGACCGGAACGAAGGGGAATCCCTGCGGCGCGCCGCGTCCGGTCGAAAAGGCGATGATGTTGCAGCCCGCGGCTGCGAGGCCCGTCAGGATCTCGGGCTCACGTCCGGGCGAATCCATGACCACAAGCCCCTTGACGTCGGGCGGCTGCCCGTATTCATACACGGCCTCGATGGGGGCCGTTCCGGCCTTCGCGATGGCGCCCAGGGATTTCTCCTCGATCGTCGTCAGGCCTCCCTTGATGTTGCCTCCCGTCGGCTGTCCGCCCCGCATGTCGCAGCCGACCGACTTGGCCCGATCCTCCATCCGTCTGACGAGGGCGAGGATCTTGTCGCCGATCTCCCCGCTCCGGGCATGCCGGATCAGCAGGTGCTCGGCGCCGATGAACTCCGTGACTTCGCCGAGAACGGACGTCCCTCCGCCGCGGACGACGAGGTCCGAGGCGACGCCCAGGGCCGGATTCGCGGCGATTCCCTGCGTCGTGTCCGAACTGCCGCACTTGAGTCCCAGCACGATATCGCTCGCCGGGCAGCTTGTCCGCTGCTGGACCGAGGCCTGCCGGACCATCTCCTGGGCAAGGAGCGCGCCTTCGGCGACGGAACGGCCCGCCCCGCCGATCTCCTGGATGACGATGGTCTTCACATCTTTTCCCGATGCGGCGATCGCCTTGGCGACCCCTTCGACATCGGTGCTCTCGCAGCCGAGGCTTACCAGGATCACGGAAGCTAGGTTAGGATTGCGGCCCAGGCCGGTCAGAACGCTGTTGACGCGGGCGATGTCCACCGGCGTCTGGCAGCAACCCTGGTGGTGCAGAAAGGGGACCGTCCCGGCCACCCGGGCGGCGATCCCTTCGGCCACTTCATTGGCGCAGACGACCGTGGACAGCAAGCCGACGTAATTCCGCGTCCCGGCACGTCCTTCTTTCCGACGATATCCCATGAACGTCATGATGCAGCACCTTCCTTTCCCCAGTCTCCCCGGCCGCGGAGGCTTTCGATGTTCTGGACATGGGCGTGGGCGCCGGCTTCGATGTCCCGTGTGGCGCGGCCGATGACCTCTCCGTACTTAAGGATATTTTCGCCCTTGTCGATCTTCCTGACGGCGAATTTGTGTCCGAAGGGGATGGGTTCCACGATCAGCACCTTCCTTTCCCCCTGACCAAGACGAACGGCTGCTTCCCGTTTGGCTTCAAGGTCATGAAGCGCCGTCGCCACGTTGTCTTCTTCTTTGATGAGAATCGCGTCGGCAGGCATGGCCTAACTCTCCTTCCTTTGATGAGGATCCTTCTCGTTTCGTGTCTTCTCCGCCGCGGACGGTCGAACCGGCAAGCCCGCAAGCCACGTCTCCATATTCTCGAGATCGGCCAGGCGGTCGCCGCGGCTCCAGACGGCATCGAGGGTTTCCCGGCTCCAAACCGATCCGGCCAAACCGTAGAATTTGTCCCGTATTTCTTCATGTGACAGCGGGTTTTGCGGGTCGCCGCGGCGGCAGGACGCCTCCGTCGCGACTTTCCTCCCGTCCTTTGTGACCGCCTCGATCCGCGCCGGGCGGCCGCGGTCGAATCCCCGGTCGAAGGCCTCGTCGATCTGGATGCGGATCCTGCCCATGAGGGCGCGGACCCTCGGATCGCCCATGGCTTCGGCGCCGAATTCCTTCTGGGTCATCTGTCCGAAGACGAGGGCGGCGGCCGCGCAGTAGGGTATCGAAAACTTCGCCTGGTATTCCGATCCGGGGTTTGAAGAGCCGGCGACCCGCAGGGCCGTCGAATTCGTGAAGATCGTGATCTCTTCCAACTGCCCGGGATCGACCTCCTTCTTCATGATCAAGGCCGCCTCGACCGGCGTCATGGCATGTCCGCAGATCGGATAGGCCTTGGTCGTGGTTTCCAACAGCCGCCACTTCCGGCCGAAGTCCTTGAGGAGCTCTTCCGTCTTGGGGGCGTCGGGGACCATGGCGCGAAAAAACCCTCTGGCCCCCTCAAGGATTGTGGGGGGGCCTTCGATGCCCCTCTTGGCCAGAAGTGCGGCGAGCAGGCCTCCCTGGGCCGCTTTTCCCGGGTGGAGGTTCTTCGCCGAGGGTGCGTGTGGCAGGACCTCCCACAGGCCGGCGGCCTGGGTTCCCGCGAGGCCGATGGCGTTCGCGACGGCCGGCGGATCGAGGTTCGCCGTTCGGCACGCCGCGACGGCGGCCCCGAACGTCCCGATGGTCCCCGTGGTGTGCCACAGCCGATAATGGGAGGGATTGACGCAGGCGGCGAGCCGCATGGAAACCTCGTAGCCTGCGAAGACACCCGCGAGGAAATCCTTTCCGCTGGCTTTTCCGTCCTCCGCCATCGCCAACGCGGCTGAGATGACCGGGCTTCCCGGGTGGAAAAGCGTGGGGGCATGGGTGTCGTCGAACTCCAGCGAATGGGAGCAGCCGGCATTGACGAGCGCCGCCGTCAGGGGATCGAAGACGGAAAAATCAGCGACCCGATGGGCGCTGCCCCGTCCTCCGTAGCGGGACGCCATGTCGGTCAACGCGCGGCCGATCGGCGATCGGGCGCCCGCCGCCGCATTCCCCAGCCAATCAAGGACAAGTTCGACGGCACGGCGGACCGCTTCGGGCGGAACGTTTTCCAACCGGATGCTGCAGGCCGCTGCTGCGAGTTGCTCGGAGTAGGTTGCCATAGGATCTTCTCTTTTCATCCGCCCTGTCCGGGCGGCCATCAGCCTTTGCCGAGTTTCGCCTCCACCTTCCGCTTGACGATGTCGACGGTTTCAGCGGAGAGGCCCGTGTAGTTCGCCGCGTTCATCGCCTCTGCGATCTTTTTCGGGTCGCAGAGTCTCTTGACTTCCGGATCCTGGAGGAGCTCGTCCAGGAGGTTCGTCTCTTTTTCAAAGGCCTTCATCGATGCCTCGTAGACCCTCTCGTGCGCCTCCGGGAGCGGCATGGCGTCGGCGAGGACGAACATTACCGCTTCCGACAGGAGCAACCCCTTCAGGAGGTGGGTGTTCTTTTCCATCCTGGCTTTGCGGACGACCAGGCCGGAAAAGATGCTCTGGAGGTGCTGAAGGACCGCGGAGGCCATCACGAAGGATTCCGGCACGATGATCCATTCGGTCTTCCACGCCGAGGCGTCCCGCTCGTTTTCCTGGATCATGACTTCCATGGCCTGGACGGCGTTGGCCCGCAGCGACCGGGCCAGGACGATGATCCACTCGCTGTGGATCGGATTCCGTTTGTGGGGCATCGTGCTGCTGCCCACCTGGCCCTTGCCGATGGGCTCTTCCAGTTCGCCGAATTCCGTTTTCGAGAGGTTGTAGACCTCCGTGGCGATCCGCGCGGCGGTGCCTCCGAGAAGTCCAAGCAGCGCCATCAGATCGGCCACGCGGTCCCGGGAGGAGTGCCAGCAGGTGTCCGGCGTGCCCAGACCGAGGATCTCCATGGTCCGGGACTGAATTTCCATGCCCTTCTTGCCCCAGGAGGCGAAGGTGCCGACGGCGCCGGTCATGTTTCCCACGAGGTCCCTCTTCTTTGCCTCCAGCAGCCTGTCCCGCTGGCGGCTCAGCTCGTCCAGCCAGATCGCCATCTTGAATCCCAGGGTGATGGGCAGTGCCTGCTGGCCGTGCGTTCTGCCGACCATCAGGGTCCGGCTGTGTTCGTCCATCAGCGTCAACAGGGTCCGCATGGCCGCGGTGAGCTGTTCTTCAATGACGGCGACCGCGTTCTTGGCGCAGATCATCTGTCCGGAATCGATGATGTCCTGCGTCGTTGCCCCGAAATGAAGGAAACCGGCGGCTTCCTTCCCAAGCACGGTCCGGAATTCTCCCAACAGGCCGACGAGGCTGTGCCCCGTAACCTTGCCCCGCGCCTTGATCGCCTGCAGATCCAGGAGATCAATCTTCGCGCAGTCGGCGATCTTCTGCGCCGCCTCCCTGGGAACGATTCCCAGATCAGCCTCGGCAAGGGCCAGAGCCGCCTCCACATCCATCCAGGCTTGGAGGCGGGCCTTTTCTTCAAAGACGGCCCTCATTTTGGGCGTGGAAGCGGAATCGCCGAATAGTACCGAGTCCAACAAATGTACTGACATGTCTGTTATCCAGTCCTTTCTGCCTTCCGATGGATCCGCCTGTAGCAGCATCGGGTGTGTCGCCCTCAGGCGAACAGGAAGGCGTCGCTTTTCAATAGTCTTTCATCGAGATCCTTGAGGTTTTCCATGGAAATCTCCTTGGCCGCCACGGCGGTTTCGGCAAGGATGCAGTTCAGAAGGCTCAGGACGGCCACATAGGAGTTGCGGAATCCCAGGCCCTCCACTTCGATGACGAAGCTCTTGTCGCTGTAAGGGGTCAGAGGAGAAATGATCCTGTCCGTAAACACCAGGGCGACCGCGCCCTGTTCCTTGGCCATCCGGACGATCTGCGTCGTCTCCTTGGTGAAACGGGAAAAACTGAAGGCGAAAATGAGATCTCCGGGCTGAACCGCCACCATCGAATCGATATAGTCGGCTGCGCCGAGGTTGATCATGCTGCTCTTCCGGAGGATCCTGTGAAGATTGTAGGAAAGATCCCGGGCCAGGATGTGCGAGCCGCGCATGCCGACGGTCCAGACCCAGCGGCTGGAAATAATCATCTGGACGACTTCTTCGATTTCTTCCGGGTTGATCCTTTCGAACGTCTTCTGGATGTTCAGGATATCGTGCTCGCCGTAGCGCCGGATCTTGTCATGGATCTGCCCGTTGAGCCGGGCGCGTTCCTGCAGCCGCGTGGTCGGTTTCAGACGGCTCTTGACGCGGCCCTGGAGATCCTTTTGGAACGACGAGAAGCTTGCGTAGCCCAATTCGTGGGCAAAACGGGTGATCGTCGCCGTGCTCACGCCGACGGCGGCCGCCAGTTGCGGGATGGACATGAACACCGCCTGCTCGGAATGCTCGAGAAAGTAGGCCGCCACGAGGCGCTGGCTGCGGGTGCTGGCGCTTAGAATCCGCCGGATCTGCGCGAACAGGGTGTCAAGCCCGTCGTTTCCGTTCGTTTCCGGACGATGTCGCATTTCCGCCGATGCCGTCTTCTTTTTCTTGGAGAGTGTCACTGCATTCACCACGGACCGCGCCTTAAGCCGACGTTGCCCCTTTCTTTTTCTGCCAGAGTCTTGAAAATACCGGCAGGAGGAACGATGCCGCGGCCGCGATCAGGAGGATCGCGGAAAGCGGCGATTGGAAAAAGATCGAGGGATCGTTCTTGGAGATCGAAAGCGCCTGGCGCAGGCTCTGCTCCGCACGGTCGCCGAGGATCAGTCCCAGTACGACCGGCGCCTGCGGGAAATCGTATCTCTTCATGAAATAACCGATCAGGGCGAAGGCCAGCATCACGACGACGTCCAGGACCGCATTGCGGAAACTGTACACGCCCACGATCGCCAGGATCAGAACGACCAGCCGCATATAGGGTTTGATGACGTCCATCATCCGCACGATCAGGGGAATGAATCCGATGTTGATGACGAGGAGCGCCACGTTTCCGATGTACATGCTCGCGATGAGTCCCCAAACCACGGCGGGGGCGTCCCGAAAGAGGGACGGTCCCGGTTGCAGGCCGAACATGAGGAAGGCGCCCAAGAGGACGGCCGTGGTTCCCGAGCCGGGGATGCCCAGGCTCAGCATGGGAATGAAGGCGCCGCCCGTCGAGGCGTTGTTGGCCGTTTCCGGTCCGGCGACGCCTTCGATCGCGCCCTTGCCGAACCGTTCGGGGGTCTTGGAGACTCTCTGTTCCAGTCCGTAGGAGAGGAAGGAGGCGATCGTCGCGCCGGCGCCGGGAAGGATGCCAGTGAAAAATCCGAGAACCGTGCCGCGCAGCATGGCACCGATGGACTTCACGAAATCGGCGATGGACGGCAGGACCTTGCGGAACCCGAACTCGGTCTTGAGGACTTCGAACCCGCCCTTCTGGAGGACGCTCTCGATCATCTCGCTGACGCCGAAGAGCCCCACCGCGACGGGCAGAAACTGGATGCCGTCGAGCAGGCCGTTGATGCCGAAGGTTAGCCGCGGGTCGCCGCTGATCACGTCGTCGCCCACGGTGCCCAGCAGAAGACCGAACAACGTGGCGATGAGGCCGCGCACCAGCGATCTGCCGGTAAAGGCCGTAATCAGGCTCAAGGCCAGGACCATCAGACCGAAATACTCCGCCGGACCGAAGGCCAGGGCATAATTGGCCAGGACCGGACCGAGGAACATCAGGCCGATGATGCTCAACGTCCCGCCTACGAAGGATCCGATGGCGGCGATGCCGAGGGCGACTCCGGCGCGTCCCTGTTTGGCCATTTCATAGCCGTCGAAGGTTGTAACAACCGAAGCCGATTCCCCCGGAACGCGCATGAGGACGGACGTGATGGTCCCCCCGTATTGGGTGCCATAGTAGATCCCGGCGAGGAGAATCAAGGCGCCGGCGGGGCCCAATGAATAGGAGGCGGGCAGAAGAATGGCCACGGCGCCGGTGGGGCCGATTCCCGGCAGGGCGCCCACCAGCGTTCCCACCACGACCCCAACCATGCAGAGGAAGAGATTGCCGACGGTCAAGGCGGTCTGGAAGCCGAGCAGCAGGGATTGAAGATTTTCGATCATGGCGATCCTCCCAATCAGGGGATTTCCTTCTCGATCCGAGACCTCAGGACAGGAAACGGAGAAGAATTCCCAACGGCAGGTTGAGCCCCAGGGCCTTTGTGAACACGAGCCAGACAACCGCTGTGAACAGCAACGAAAGTCCGATTACCCTTTTCCAAGTATACTCTTCCACCCAGCGCAATTCTGTCATGCAGAAGATCAGGAGGACAGGAAATGCACCCACCTTCTCCCAGGCGAAGGCGGCGGCAAGCGAAAGAAAGACGAGCAGGAACATCTTGAAGATGTCTCTTTTTTCGCCCTCGAAGAGCACGACAACCTCCTGCTTGCGGGATTGAAGGATATACAGAACGGACAAGCCGATGAGGGAAACGGCGAGGCTGGAGGGAAATGCCCGGGGACCGACCGCCCCTTTTTCCGCCAGGGGAAGGGAGGAGAGGCCGAAAAGAACGAGGGCCGCCAGGCAAATCCAGAAACAAGCCGCCAGAAACTGGGGTACGGGAATGGGACCGAGTTTTTTGTCGCCGAACATGACGAACCTCCCGGCAGAGCGGAGGCGATGGGCATGAAGCCCATCGCCTCCGGTGGGGAAAAAGTTACTTGATCTTCGCCAGAATGTCTTTCACGTATGTGAAATCTTCCTGGGCGAATTTCTTGAACTTCGCGGCATCTTTAAAGACGATGGGATATCCGGCCGCCTCCATCTTCTTCTTGGTTTCAGGATTCTGGATGGCCTTGGTGAAGGCGTCGATCAGGATCGCCTTCACATCCGCCGGCACGCCCTTGGGGGCGGCGATCCCTCTCCAGGAGCCGTAGGTGACGTTGTAGCCTGCCTCGGCGAACGTCGGCACGTTGGGAAGATCCGGGTATCGCTCTTCGTCCATGACGGCGATCGGGCGGAGTTTCCCCTGCTTGATCAGCGCCCGCACCTCGCCCCAGGCCCAGCAACCACCCTGGACGTGCCCGCCGGCGATCATGGGTACGCCTTCGGAAGCGCCCTTGGTGTGGACGTAGTTGAACTTGGCGCCGGTCTTCATCTCAATGATCATGCCCGCAACATGCTTGGAGTTGGCCTTTCCCGGGGTGGAGTAGGAAAAGGTCTTCTGCTTGCTGGCCGCGACCACGTCGGCGACCGTCTTGTAGGGAAGGTCCGCATTGATGACGAAGATCAGCGGATCGAAACAGTACATCATGAGCGGGTCATAGGAATCCAGCGTGAAATCGACTTTCTTGGTAAGGATGTTGGTGACGACCGACGATGTCATCGCCAGCAGCGTGTATCCATCGGGCGCGGCATTGGCCACATGCCGCTGTCCCTCGACGGAGCCGCCCGCCGGCTTGTTCAGGACGACGATCTTCTGCCCGAGGGTCTTCTCCGCTTCGGCGCCGATCATCCGGATGGTGTTGTCCACCGCTCCTCCGGGAGCGAAGGGCACGACCACTTCGATAAAGCGCGTGGGGAATTTCTTCTCGGCCGCATACGCTCCGCCAATGGCCAGAAGCGATATGGCAAGGCAGAGCAGAATCATGATGGGATACCGTTTGGACCAATGACGCAAATCGAACATACGCTGAAACCTCCTTACTCTTCGGTTGAGCGGCGTCCCTGACAGGGGCGGCCGCCGGTTAAAATATTCTTCAGGGCCATTTTGTAAAAACCTTTACATATGAAATTGAAAATGTCAAGAACTTATTATTTCATTTTCCGTCGGCTTCCCGACATCGGCAAGGGCCCCTTTCGGCGGAGAGAAGATCCTGAAGCGGCCCCTGCATGGTCAGCGATCGGCGATTTTCCAAAAAATTGCTTGACATCCGCGGCCGGCCGGTTTAGATAGCGGTCACTTTCGGAAAGGTTTTTGATCGGCGGCAGGTATGGAACAGGCGATCTTGATTCAGAGCAATATCCTCCTCCTCTTGGGCCTCGCTCTGCTTAGCCTGTACAGGCATCCCTGCCCGTCGGTTTTAGGCGTCCGGTAACCGGAAGAACAGAACGAACCTAAAGGCCATGGGCGGAAAAAGCCCATGGCCTTTTTTATTTGAAGAAAGCGGTGCGAAAGGAGAATCCGATGGAGACAAAAAAAGAGACGGTCATCATTTACGATACGACGCTCCGGGACGGCGAGCAGTCGCCCGGCGCCAGCATGAATCCGGACGAGAAGCTGCGGATCGCGCGGCAGCTCGACCGGATGGGCGTCGACGTGATCGAGGCGGGTTTTCCGATCGCCTCCGAGGGGGATTTCGAGTCCGTCCGGCAGATTGCGCGGGCAATCAAGAATTCCCAGGTGTCAGGGCTGGCGCGGGCGAACGCCCTCGATATCGACAGGGCTTGGGAGGCGGTTCGTGAAGCCGCGCATCCCCGTATTCACACGTTCATCTCTTCGTCCGACATTCATCTCAAGTATCAGCTCAAGAAGAGCCGCGAACAGGTGCTGAAGGAGGCGCGCGAAGCCGTGCGCCGGGCGCGGGGCTTCACGGGCAACGTGGAGTTCTCGCCGATGGACGCCACGCGTTCGGACTGGGACTATCTCTGCGACATGGTGGAGGCGACGATCGACGAGGGCGCGACGACGGTTAATATTCCCGATACCGTCGGCTACACCGTCCCCGAGGAGTTCGGGAACCTCATCGCCTATCTTTTCGCGAAGGTGAGGAACATCCGGCAGGCCGTCATCTCCGCCCACTGCCACAACGATCTGGGGATGGCTGTGGCGAATTCCCTGGCCGCGGTCAAGGCCGGCGCGCGGCAGATCGAATGCACCATCAACGGCATCGGGGAGCGGGCGGGCAACACCGCCTTGGAGGAGGTCGTCATGGCCCTGGCGACGCGCAAGGATTTCTACCATCTCCAGACCCGGATCAAGACCAGGCACATCTACCAGACGTCGCGGCTCCTCACGCAGATCACCGGCATTCCCGTGCAGCCGAACAAGGCGATCGTCGGGGCGAACGCCTTCGCCCACGAATCGGGCATCCACCAGGACGGCCTCATCAAGGAGAAGATCACCTACGAGATCATGACGCCGCAGTCGGTGGGCATCTCCGACAGCCACATCGTCCTGGGCAAACACTCCGGGCGGCACGCCGTGTCCGAGCACCTGAAGAAGATGGGGCATCAACTGAACGCCGAGGAATTGAACAAGGTATTCGTCCGCTTCAAGGAGATCGCCGACGCCAAGAAGGAGGTCTTCGACGAGGACCTCGAGGCGATCATTTTCGAGGAGCTCTACCGACTGAAGGACAAGTACAAGCTCCAGTACCTGAACGTCGTCAGCGGCAACGTGGCCATCCCCACGGCGACGATGCAGATGCTGGTGGACGGGCAGACCGTCCAGGACGCGGGCTTCGGCAACGGTCCCGTGGACGCGACGATCGCCGCCATCCGCAAGATCACCGGGACGAATTACGACCTCGTCCGCTACGCCGTGACAGCGATCACCGGGGGAACGGACGCCTTGGGAGAGGTGACGGTCCAGCTCAAGTTTGACGGCAAGACGGTCACGGGGCGCGGCGTGCATCCCGACGTCATCGTCGCCTCGGCAACGGCCTATATCAACGCGCTGAACCGACTGGAGTGGATGAAAGGCGACCGGAAGAAGATTCAGGTTGAAGAGTAGGGATAGAATCGTGTAAGGGAACCGTAGAACTCTGAGGGGGTAGAAACGCCATGGGCATGACCATCACCGAAAAGATTCTTTGCAGCCACACGAAGCACCGGGAAGTTCGGCCGGGAATGATCATCAACGCGAAGGTGGACATTGCATTGGGCAATGATATCACGGCGCCCATTGCCATCAACGAGTTCCGGAAGGCCGGAGGGAAGAAGGTATTCAACCGCGGCAAGGTGGTCCTGGTAGCGGATCATTTCACGCCCAACAAGGACATCAGTTCGGCCATGCAGACCAAGACCGTACGGGATTTTGCGCGCGAGCAGCGCCTCGAACATTATTACGAGGGCGGTGATGCCGGCGTGGAGCATGCGCTGCTTCCCGAGAAGGGGATCGTCCTGCCGGGGGATCTCGTGATCGGCGCGGACAGCCATACCTGTACCTACGGCGCCCTGGGGGCTTTCTCCACGGGCGTGGGGAGCACGGACCTTGCAGCCGCGATGATGACCGGGGAGGTGTGGCTCCGCGTTCCCGAGACCATGAAGGTCGTTCTCCACGGGAAACTGCAGAAATGGGTCTCGGGCAAAGACCTGATCCTCTATCTCATCGGAAAGATCGGGGTTTACGGCGCCCTCTACAAGGCGCTGGAATTCACGGGGAACACCGTTGCGAAGCTGACCATGGCCGACCGCATGACGATGTCCAACATGGCCATCGAGGCGGGAGGGAAGAACGGCATCTTTCCGCCCGATGAGGTCACGCGGGCCTACGTCGAGGAGAGGGCGAACCGGAAGTACGCTTTTTACACGTCCGACCCCGATGCGCAGTATGCCGAGGTCATTGACATCGATGTCGCGAAGATCGAACCGCAGGTTTCCTTCCCGTCCCTGCCCTCCAACGCGCGGGGGGTCAGCAAGGCGGGAAAGGTGAAGATCGACCAAGTGGTCATCGGGTCCTGCACCAACGGGCGCATGGAAGATCTCCGCGTGGCCGCGAAGATCCTGAAGGGGAAGAAGGCGGCGCCGCACGTGCGGCTCATTATCATCCCTGCGACGCCGCTCATCTACAGAACGGCGATGGAAGAGGGACTGTTCGGCATTTTTCTCAAGGCGAACGGTCTGATCAGTCCGCCCACGTGCGGTCCGTGCCTCGGAGGTCACATGGGGATCCTCGCCGAGGGCGAACGCGCGGTGGCGACAACGAACCGCAATTTCGTCGGACGCATGGGGCATACGGGCAGTGAGGTATACTTGGCAAGTCCCGCTGTGGCGGCGGCCTCCGCCGTACTGGGAAGGATCGGCGGCCCGGCGGAATTGAAATAAAGAAGATTTTGCGATCACCGGAAAATGGAGGTGAACATGAAATATCGTGGCAACGTATGGAAATTCGGGGACAACATCGACACGGACGCGATCATTCCCGCCCGCTATCTGAACACGTCCGATCCGAAGGCGCTGGCAGAACATTGCATGAAGGACGCCGATCCGGACTTTGCGAAGAAGATGAGGGTAGGCGATATGATTGTTGCCGGTGTGAACTTCGGGTGCGGATCATCCCGGGAGCATGCGCCGATCGCCATCAAGACCGTGGGGCTTTCCTGCGTCGTGGCCAGGACATTCGCGCGGATCTTCTTCCGCAACGCCTTCAACATGGGCCTGCCGATTTTCGAATCGGACGAGCTGTGGGCGAAGGTCGAAAACGGGGACGAGATCGAAGTCGACACGGACAAGGGCGAGATCCGGATCCTGAGCCGCGGGGGAAAGGCGGTCACCTTCAGGCCTGTGGCGCCCTTTCTTCAGCAGCTTGTGGCGAGCGGCGGCTTGATGGCCGACGTGAAGGCGAAAAAGGCGCGTATGAAGAAATCCTCCCGCGCCTGACCGCTGAAGACGCAAAAAGGGCGCCCGCCGGTTTCATCGGCGGCGCCCTTTTTTTGTCTATCTTTCCCTGCCTTTGGGGAGATCCCCGATTTCAGATCTGCTGCCCCGGCGAATCCTCCTTCGTCTGCGGCGTCAATCCCGATTTGAGCAGGATCCCATATTGGAGAGCCGGCAGGATGAACTTGATCGCGAGAAATAGCTGTGACACCCGAAATCCGAATCTTGATGGGGCCGGCCGACGGGGTGAGACTACCGAAATGTGGCCATCGGCAACCAGAGCGAAATACTGGGAAAGGCTACCAACACCGCCAGTCCTACGATTTCAACGGCGACAAAAGGAAACGCTCCGAAGATAACATCATTCAGGGAGACTTCGGGCGGGGCGATACCCTTGATGGTGTACAGGTTGAGCCCCACCGGCGGAGTGATCACTGCCATCTCGAGGGTGACACCCATGATGATTCCAAACCACAGGGGACTATACCCCATCAGTTCAATGGTGGGAAGCAGCAGGGGCGCGCTGATGGTGATCACCGACACCGCATCGACGAAGCATCCCAGCACGATGAGCATTCCCATAATGACCGTAAGCGTCAGCCAAGAGGGCCATCCGGCCGCCCCGATGAATTCCATGATGTGGTCGGGCAGTTTGAGCAGTGTCAATACGTAACCGAAGAACATGGCGCACACAAAAATAATCAGGATCATGCCCGTCGTAAGCATGGTCGTTCGGGCAACGGCCACAAAAGAGCGCCGATTCAGACTCCCGTAAACGAAATGGGCGATGAACAGACTGACCACGAACCCGATCGCCGCCGCTTGCGTCGGCGTGGCAATGCCCAGGTAAATCGTTCCCAAGACCGCAAAGATAAGCAACAGACCAGGCCATACCTGTCCCAGGCTCATCCACCGCAATTTCCAGGTAACGGTTTCTTTTACCGGTGGAGCGACTTCCGGGCGCAACGACGCCAGAATGCCGATATACAGACACATCATAAAAGCCAGGAGCAACCCCGGCACGATCCCTCCGATAAACAACATTCCCACCGATACATCGGCGATCTCTCCGTAGATGATGAAGCCGACACTGGGAGGAATGAGCAATGCCAGCGCGCCGGCGGCGGCCACAGAGCCGGTCGCCAACCGTTTATCATATCCCCTTTTCAGCATCTCGGGGATAGCAAAAGAGCCTATGGTAGCCGCGCCGGCAACGCTCACGCCGCACATGGCGCCAAAGATCGTACATGCGGCAACGCTGCCCATGGCCAGTCCGCCGGGAAGGCGGCTTAACCAGCGGCTTCCGAGGGTGTACAGGTCTTTCCCCATCCCGCTGAAGAATATGACCTGCCCCATCATGATAAACAGGGGGACAGCAACGAGGACGAAACTGTTTAACTTGTCGAACATGACCGTGGGGATGGCCTGCAGCCCATCCGGTCCTTTCAGAATGAAGATGCCTACGACACCCGACAGTCCCAAAGCGGCAAAGATGGGCACCCCCATGAACAGAAGCAATATGAGCGTTGCAATGACGATAACCGCGATAATATTAGGTTCGATCATTTTTGATAAGGCCTCCCTGAGGTGCTTACTTTCCTTCTGAAGATCCGGAGAAGTCCCTTATTCTTCCCGTGAGTCCGCGTATCTGGACTACGCCCTGCAGCGCCAAGGCCAAAGCGCCGAGGGTGATGACCAAATAGGGAATCCACAACGGCATTGTCACCAACGAAGCCGAACGGAACCCTCTCTGATAATTCAGAATCGTGACGTCTGCCGCTTCCCATATCAGGATGCAGCAGAAAACAAACGTCAGGATCGAGGCCGCAAGTTCAAACTTCAGTCGCGTCTTAGGAGACAGAAGAATCAACAGGGCATCCACGACCACATGTCGCTTTTCCCGTAAAATATAAGCGACAGAGGCAAAGCAGATCAGTACCAGCAGGTAGCCGCTTATCTCCACGGAAAAGACGTCCCTGTACGTGAATACGTAGGTAAGCAGCACGCCGGTAATTACCACAAGAGCCAGCACGCAGGTCGCTATTTCGGCCAGTATTTCGCCCAATAGGCTGAGTCTGTTTATTCCCCGTTCATCGGCATCCATCAGTCTTCCTTTTTCCATCTTCGGCCTCCACTCTCTTGCTTGTCAAAACGTGGGGGGGGCGTAGCCCCCCCCCCCCCCCATGAGACATCATCGGTGTTTCTCTACGAAGTCGATGTATTTCTGTCCGTCCGGCACCTCTTTTTCCAGCCACCACTTGTAGACCGGCGCCATGGCTTTTCGAAGTTTTGCCAATTCCGCAGGGGGCATTTCGCTGACGGTCATTCCCCCGGCGGCAAGTTTTTTGGTTGCCGTCTTAACGTATTCATTGGATTGTGCGACCAGTTCATCTTCCCACTTGAGTCCCTCCTGCCGCATGATCTCCTGAACGTCTTTGGGAAGCTTGTTCCACTTGTCTTTGTTGACGATCAGGATGCAGCCCCACGGCGAAAAACTGGCAAGGGTCAGGTATTTCGACACTTCGTTGAGTTTCCGTCCCACCCCAGTGAGAAGAGGGCGAGTGGTTCCATCGGCAGTGCCCGTCTGCAACGCCAGGTAGAGTTCTCCGGAACTCATCATGGTCGGGGATCCGCCCAAAACTTCAATCGCTTTTGTATGGGTGGTACCTGAGACTGCCCAGATTTTTCCCTTGATGTCTTCAATCGTCGCAATGGGTTTCTTGCTGTAAAATTGATAGGGGTCGAAGACACTCCAACCCAACAGCACGACATTCGCTTTCTCTATCTTGGGCCGAACCATCTCCTTCAGACCTTCCCGGAGGATGCGCTGTGCCTGCGCCACGTTCTCGAACATGAAAGGCAGGTTGGTGATTCCGAGCTCGGGAACCTCGCCGGTATGGTAGATGTCATGGGGAATGCCCACATCGATATTGCCCCTGCCCACGGCTGCAAACTCCTCCTTGCCGCCGAAAAGCTGTGCTGAATGGTACGTGTCGAATTTGACCTTCCCGCCGCTCTTTGCTTCCACCTTTTTGCAGAAGTCAAGGCTGGGATTGAGAACATAGGTGTATGATTTTGGGAACATCGAGGAAAAAACCATTTTGACTCCCTGGGCATGTGCGGTAGCAGCAAAGCAGAACGCAAACACCAGGCAACAAGCTAACCCCACGCATTTTTTCATTGTCTTGTCTCCTTTCTCTTTGAAGGACGTTTTCGTCTTAAAACTGGAAAATATTCCATTGCTCTCGACTCACCGGTGATCGCTCCGTTGATGACAAAGGGAACGCCGAGGGGATCGGCATCGCGAGTGTGCCGGCGACACTCACGCCGCTGACTGCGCCGAAAACGGTACATGCGCCGATGGAGGCGATGGCGAGGCCGCCGGGCAGCCAGGACAGCCACCGTGTCGCCATGGTGTACAGGTCGCTGCCGATGGGGCTTTTGGCCAGGATGTGGCCCATCAGCACGAACAGCGGGAGGGCCAGAAACTCGAAGGTCGTTTCCTGGCCGCAAAATGAGGTCGCGGCCAGCGTGAGCTCATCGGCTCCGAGGAAACGGAGAATCCCGAGGACACCCGCCAGTCCCAGGGAGATGAAAATATCCACGCCCAGGGCAATGAGGACCAGCGGCAGGACAACCACGATCAGAGACGTCAGCAAATGAAATCCCTCCCGCATTAGAGAATCGCCGAGTGAATTGCCCTAACGGGCGATTCTTATGAAAATCTCTCGTGAATGTCAACCGGATTCATGGCTTGGACGGCCGGAAGCTCGAACGGCGAACCTGCAAAACGAGGAATCCCAACCTATTGTTGCCGCGCGGGCAAAGATCTCCTCACTCGCGGTCGCCGGATCGGGAAACAGCTTCTTCTTGACAGTCCTCGCAGAGGCATGCTAGCGAAAACAAATACTTATATGACAATGTATAGGCACCGTGATCCGGCAAGGTGTCCATTGGCGAAATCGGGGGATGCAGATCGGGATGTGCTCGCATCCGGACGGCCCTGAAGGATTACTGGCCGTCCGCAACCATCTAATGTCTCAATCCTACGCGAAAGGTGGCAGCATGACGAATACGACGATTCAGAAGATATTCTGCCGTACGATTTACGACAGCCGCGGCGTGGAAACCCTCGAGGTGGATATCTGCACGGCGGGCGGCGGCTTCGGCCGCGCCGCCGCGCCGTTCGGCGCACCGGGAAGCCGGGGTGAATTCGAGGCTCCGGCCTATGCGGCGGGTGGACTGGCGGTGTCCATGGAGATCCTTGCGCGCGACATCATTCCGCGCCTGATCGGCAGCGACGCTCGGGACCTCGGCGCTGTCGACGACCTCCTGCGCGAGATCGACGGTACGGCGAACTTCGAGAGGATCGGGGGCAATACCTCGACGGTCGTTTCCACCGCGGCGGCGAAGGCCGCGGCGGAAACCCTGAAAATGCCTCTTTTCCGCCTCCTGGCCGGTGACCGCTTGGACCTGCACCTTCCCCTTCCCCTCGGCAACATCGTCGGTGGGGGGGCGCACAGCCTGGGGCCGGCGCCCGACATGCAGGAACACCTTGTCGTCGCGCTTGGCTGCCCCTCCCTGAAGAAGGCCGTGGCGGTCAACCTTGCGGTCCACGAAGAGGCGGGGAGACTGCTGGAGAAGAAGGATCCGTCTTTCGCCGGCGGCACGGATGACGAGAACGCTTGGACGGCGAACCTCGACGACGTTCAGGCCTTGGAGATCATCGCAGCGGCGGCTGCCGCCGTTGGCGGGCGGGAGGGTCTTGAGATCCGCATGGGGCTGGATCTGGCCGCCGACCGACTCTGGAAAGCCGAAAAGAAGAAGTACGTCTATGCGCGCGAGGGGAGGGAACGGACGACGGCGGAGCAGATCGACTATCTATCCGATCTCATCGATCGGTTCCAGCTCCTATACGTCGAAGATGGCTTCCACAGCAACGACTACGAAGCGTTTGCCGAGCTCAACCGCCGCTGCGGCGACCGCTGTCTGATCTGTGCGGATGACATCTACGCCAGCAATCCCGAACGGACGCGGACCGGAGTCCGCAAGAAATCCGCCGGTGCCATGATCGTCAAACCGAACCAGGTCGGGACGATTTCCGGAGCGGAGGAAACCGCAAGAATCGCCCGGAACGGCGGACTCCATGTGATCGTATCCCATCGCTCCGGCGAAACCGTCGACGAGTCGATCGCACATCTCGCCGTCGCCTGGGGCGCAACGATACTCAAGACCGGCGTCAAGGGCGGCGAGCGGCTTGCGAAACTCAACGAGTTGATCCGCATCGAGGAGGCAAACGCGTCGATGCGGATCTGTCCTTGGAAGGGTCCGGGACGGTAGCAGGCAGGTTCGGCGACGGGAAGTGAAGAATAGGATCCCCCGGAAGGGGCAATCTTCCGGGGGATCCTATTTTATGCGTCCGCGGCTGGTCTGAGCGACACGGTACGAGAAGGATGTGCCCGTTTCCCCGTGCATGTCCTATCTCAAGGAGGGATCGGGAGTTCGGAAAGCGGTTCGGCCTCTTCCGGGACTCCCGCTGGATCTTCCGGCAGCCCTTTCCTGGATCGCGGCTGCGGAATCGTTCATCGCATTGTCAGCCTTCGCCTGGCGGTCTCGTGACGACGAGCGTCTTTTCGCCGCTTCGCTGGAAGAGGATGTTTTTCCGCCACGCCTCGCTGGTCTCGGGGTAGTCCTCCCGGTTGTGGGCGCCGCGGCTTTCCGTCCGGAGCAGCGCCGCCTGCAAGATGAGGCGGCCCACGGAGAGGATGTTGATCGTCTCGAAGAGGCCGGCCAGTTCACGGAAGGATCGGTTTTCCGCCACGCGCAAGGAGCCGAGTTTCTTTTGACCGATGTTGTTCAGAATATCGAGCGCCTTGCGCAGTCCCTCTTCATGGCGGATGACGCCGGCATAACGGCTCATTGCTTCCGAAATTTCTTTTCTGACCTCGCGGTAGTCGACCCCGCGGTCCCGGTACCAGAGGGCGGCCGCCTTCCCAACCGACTCGGCGATCGTCTGCGGCGCAGGCACGGGGGCGAGCGCGGAACGGGCCCGTTCCGCCGCCTGCGCGCCCGCGATGGCCCCGAAAACCTGCGTCTCCGTGAGGGCATTTCCGGGCAGGCGGTTGGCGCCCATGGTTCCCGACTGGGCCTCGCCGGCGGCATAGAGCCCCGGGACGCCCGTCTCGCAGCGCTCGTTGATGACGATGCCGCCCATAAAGTAATGCGCGCCCGGCGCCCACTCGTAGGGCTGCCAGGCCGGATCGAAATTCGCCGCGGTGCAGGACTGCATGAAGGCTTTGAATTTCGCGAGCTGTTCCCTGGGGACGCCGGAGAAGTCCCCGTAGACGCCGCCGTGGGGCGACGACCTTCCCTCCAGGATCTCTTTCTGGGTGCAGCGGGCCACTTCGGCTCGCGTCACCTGCTCCGCTTTTTCGGGGTGGTATTTCTTCATGTAACGCTCGCACAGGCCGTTGTAAAACCGCCCGCCGATCGTCACACCCCCGTCGGCAGGGGGCGCCGTGCCGCGCATCGGTGCGGGGTGGATCATGCAGGCCCGCATTTGGACGAATTCCATGTCGGAGAGGATCGCTCCCGCATCATAGGCCAATGCGCACCCGTCGCCCGTGATGCCGGGGAGATTGGTGGTAAGGGAAAACAGGTACCCCGCACCGCCCGTTGCCATGATGACAGCCTTCGCCTCGAGAATCAGGAGTCCTTCCCTGTCGATCTCAAGGGCAACCGCGCCGCAGACGGTGCTGCCGTCCCGCAGGAGATCGGTCACCATCACGTGCTCGCGGACCTCGATGCCGAGCCGCGTGGCTTCCGCGACAATCCCTTGGAAAAAGCCGCCTTTGTACCGGCCCCCGGCGACGATTGCACGGGGAAGGGTATGGCCCGGATAGGAAAAGAAATCGAACTTGCCGTCCATCTTGTCGAATTCCGTGCCGTAGCGCTCGACGTCCAGAGCCCGTTCCGGCCCGAGGTCGGCAAGCAGCCGGACCAGCTTGGGATTGTTGAGATAGTGACCTCCCCGGAGGGTGTCTTCATAATGGGTGTCCCGGCTGTCCTTGCCGTCGATAGCGGCGGTGATCGCGCCCATGGCGATCGCCGTGATGCAGCCCGCGGGATAGTCCCCCTTGGAGACCACGAGTACCTTGGCGCCGAGGTTGCGGGCCTCGATGGCGGCGCGTAGACCCGCTCCGCCTGCACCGATGACAAGGACGTCCGTTGAGATGGTGCGCGAAATCAGCTTTTCCATGGCAGCGCCTCCGCTATTTCAGAGTGGACTTGGGGATGTAGACGCACCCGCGCATCAGGCAGCGGGCGGTCCGGTCGACGGTCGCCCTCTTCAGCACGAAGACGCCCTTTTCGCGGACGACCTTCCCCTCGGGCGCGATGACGCCGGCCGGGTGGCCGATGCGCAGCTCCCCGCGCTCGCCGATGCCCTTCCGGGCAAGCTGGTTGGCGATCGTCCCCGGGATCATGGCGGCCGCCACGGTGCAGGTGGTTCCCGTGACCGGGTAGGTCAGATGCATTTTCTGCATGAAGAGCAGGCGGACAACGAGATCCACGGATTTTTCGGAGACCTTCTTTCCCGTTGTCCAGTCCCTGTAGTCCATGGGCGGGGCGCAGATCGCGAAGAAGGGGCTGTAGGGAACCTCCTGGGTCGCCTTCCGCCAGTTCTTGCACAAACCCATGGCCTGGGCGGCGACGCTGCGGATCTTTTCGATCTTCTGAAGCAGCCTCTTGTCGGCGTCGATCTGCTGGGGCGTTTCGTTGCCTTTCAGGCCCAGGGACTCGGCGCGGATGAAGACCGTGGGAATGGCGGCGTCCACGAGCGATACCTCGAACCGGCCCTCTCCCTCCACGGTCAGCGTATCCGTCACCCTACCCGTGGGAAGAAGCTTTCCCGTCAGGGCGCCGGCGCTGTCGGCCCAGTCGAGGAGCAGTTTTGCGCCGGTGCCCGGCACGCCGTCGATTTTGTGTCGGCCATCGACGGCCGCGCGTCCCCCCTTCACGGGGACCTCGGCGACGATGACCTTTCCCGTGTTGACCTGGTGGATCCGGACCTTCGTCATGGGTTCCACGGCATCGACCATTCCCTCGTCGATGGCGAAAGGTCCCACGGCCGCCGAGACGTTGCCGCAGTTCGACTTCCAGTCGATCATCGGTTCGGCCATGCTGACCTGGCCGAAAAGATAATCGATGTCGCAATCCGGACGCGTCGGCGGCCCGACGACCGCCACCTTGCTTGTCAGGAGCTCGGCACCGCCGATGCCGTCGATCTCCCGCGGGTCGGGCGCGCCGAAGATCCGCATAATCACCCTGTCTCGGAGAGCAGGGTCCCGGGGCAGGTCGTTGCGGTGAAGAAAGACGCCTTTGCTCGTTCCTCCGCGCATGATCGTGCAGCGAATCGATTCCTGGATTTCCATAAGGTTCTTTTCCTCCTTGGCTTGGCCTGAGGTCCGGCATCATTTCACGGATGGACGACGAAAGCAATCCCCGACCCCGTCAATACTTCCTCATAATGGAAAATAGAGGGATCTTTCTTTCCGCTCGTCTGTCAACAGAAAAACCGGGGTCGGCGTTCGCTGGAATCCACGGTGCGATCGGGCCGCCCCTCTCGTTTTGCTTGACTTTGCACAAAGTGTCCTTCAACAGTGGACGGACACGGGCGGTGCGGCGCAGCCCCGGAAGTCTGCAGGGAGGCATCCCTGCTGCGGAGGCGAAGTCCAGGGCGATGAGACGAAGAGAGGACGGATCCGGACCAGCGGAGGTCTTGCTCCCCCGGACGGGGCCGGCGACGCCGGATGCCGAAAACATGGCACGGAGGCGGACGGAAAGGCGGCGGGCGTGAAGACCGATCCCCTGAATCGGGAGCAGATCAAGCTTGTCGGCCTCCTGTCGTTCCTGCAGCTGTGCTGCTCCGCCCTCTTCTATACGCTTCCCGCCGTCACCCCTTTCGTCAAGCAGGAGTTCACCCTCAATCAGAGTCAGGTCGGGCTGCTTGTCTCGGCGCTGGCGCTCGGCAACGTCTTGCTTCTTGTGCCGTCCGGCTATTGGATCGATGCGCTGGGAGAGAAGAAGGTTCTTCTGTGGGGTTTTGCCCTCATGTCGGCCGTCGGCGCCGCCGTTTCCCTGGCGAGTTCCGTTGTCGTCCTTATGCTTCTGCTGTTTCTGGTCGGGGTCGGCTACAGCACGACGGCGCCCGGCATGAACAAGGTTGTGATGATTTGGATCCCCCTTTCCTGGCGGGCGACGGTCATGGGCCTCAAGCAGACGGGTGTCACGCTGGGCGGGGTCCTGGCCGCCCTGGCTGTACCGGTCATCCTGCTGTGGGGGTGGCGGACGATATTTGTTTTGCTGGGCGCAGCCAACCTCGTTGCGTGCCTGTCCCTGATGTTCCTGTACCATAACCGGAGAGACAAGGGCGGAACGCCGGAGTCACCGCCAAGAAGAAGCCTCCCCCTGCAGGAGGTCTTCGCGAACCGGCGTCTTCTCCTCCTGGCCGGAGCTGGATTCTTCCTCGGGGGGTGCCAGCTTTCCATTCTGGCCTACACGTTCCTGTACCTGAAGGACGGGCTGGCGCTTTCAGTGACTGCGGCGGGACTGGCCGTCGGTTGGATCCAGTTCACCGCTGCCCTGGCGCGCCTCGTCGCCGGGTTTGTCAGCGACCGTCTGCTGGGGCAGCGGCGGAAACCGGTAATGATCGCCTTCGCGTCCGCCATGGCGATCGCCCTGTTCTGCGGCTTTCTACTTCCCGGAGGCTGCCCGACCTGGGTTGTCTTCGCTGTTTTCGGCCTCATCGGAATGACGGGGATGGGCTTCAACGGCATCTACATGACCTTTGCCATGGAGCTGTCCGCATTGCGGGCCGCGGGATTGGCGACATCGGTCGCGGTGACGGCCGTCATGACCGGGGGAATCGCCTTCCCGCCGCTTCTGGGCTGGTTCGTCGATGTTACGGGCTCGTTCGCGGCGATCTGGGGGGTCATGGCTCTTCTGCCGCTCGTGGCGCTGGTCTTGATCTGGCCGATCGGGGAGCACGGCAGCGGAGACTGAGGAAGCCTGAAGAAGAAAGTCTCACAGGACTTCCGTATCATCGTCGCGTTTCTTCAGCAGGAGGATCAGGAAGGTGACGAGCGTCAGAATGACGACGTTGATGCGCCATGCGTAGAGATAGGAACCGAAGGTGTCATAGACCAGTCCGCCGAAGATCGGACCGATGAAGCCTCCCAGGCCGACGGCAAAGAAGGTGACAAGGCCGTAGGCCGTTCCAAGGAATTTCCGCCCGAAGCGGTCCGCCATCAGGATGGGAATCATGGGGCCGATCGAACCGTACCCGAAACCGAAGACGGCGGCATAGAGATAGAAAATGCCGATACTTTCGGCGAAGAGAAGAATCCCCATCCCTGCGGTCATGATCGCGAGCCCCAGGAATGCCACGTGTTTGACGTCGTCGATTCGATCGCTCAGCCAGCCGAAGAAAAACCGGCCGGCGATGCTTGCGATGCCGATGATGCCGAGCGAAGAAGCCGCCGCGACGCGGCCGATGCCGTACTCCTCCGCGTAGGCGACCTGGTGGATGAAAACGCTCATCTCCGCCAGGACTCCGACGAAGTAGCACACCGCAATGGTCCAGAATCGCGAATCGCCCAGGAGGCTGCCCATGGCCGCCGCGTGAGGGGCGCTCGGACATGGGGAGGGCCGATCCGCCCTTTCGGGCTGTGCCGTCTCTCCGTCGGGCAGCAGTCCGTAATCCTCGGGGTGGGTCCTCCCCATGAAGATCTGAGACACACCCGTGCAGAGCACGAAGACGACGATCGCCAGAAGGGTGAATCCCGCTTGCCAGTCGAAGGCCTTGACGACAATGCCGGCGACGGGCGAGAAAATCAGGGTGCCGACGCCGACTCCGGCCGTGGTGATGCCGATCGCTATGCCTCTTTTCCGAAAGAACCATTTGCCGACGGACGAATTGCAGACGACGACCCCGAGGCAAGCGGAACCGAGACCGACCAGAACACCGTAGACAAGGTAGAACTGCAGCGGCGAGGTCACGAAGCGGGTCAGGAAGAACCCTAAAGAAGCCAGGACGGCCCCCGACGTGATGATCCAGCGCGGCGCGAAACGATCGAGCAGTCTCCCCGCGAAGATTCCGCCGATCCCGTAGAAGAGAATGGACAACGACATGGCGACGGAGACGACCGACCGCGACCATCCCAGATCTTCGCACATGGGTTTGAGAAAGACGCCGAAGCAGTAGCGTGCGCCGTAGTTGATTCCAATGATAACGAACGTGCCCGCCACAACATACCAGCCCCAGAATATCTTGCGGAGAGCCTGTCCCTGTATTTCCATTGGATATTCCTTGCATCGCCCGAGGAGATTGTCAGCCGTTTCCCCTACCACAGGGAAACCGTTGCGGCAAGAAGCGATATCGTTTATCGCTCGTCCATCCGGCCATCTCGAGCGCCGGAGGTTGAAGAAAAGAAAATTATGGTATAAAGAAAAAACGCCGTTGCGGAGTCATTCCCGGTGAGAAGGCCGGTCCGAGGTTGGCCATGCCGACGGAAAGAATGAGGGAGGGTTGCGTGCAGAGGAAGATCCTTATTGTGGATGATGAAGGTTCGGTGAGGGATCTCTTTCAGGAGATCTTTACCGACCGCGGCTATGAGGTTGTCGCCGCGGAGGACGGCCAAAAGGCGCTGGAAATCGCCCGTCAAACCGACCTAGACGTCATCTTTCTCGACCTGAAGCTGTTCGGAATGAACGGCATAGAACTGTGCCGAAAGATCCGTAAGGAACGGCCCCTGAGTCTGATCTATGCGATTACCGGGTGGGCCGCCCTTTTTGAAATCGATGAATGCCGGGAAGCCGGCTTCGACGATTATTTCACCAAACCGCTCAAAATCGATACCCTCTACAGGGCCGTTGAAGAGGCCTTTGAAAAAATCGACCGCTGGAGAAACCGGTACGGCACGGGAAAACCCTGGAACAACTCATGAGGGAACTCCTGCGCATCTTCGACCCGATTCCTCTGAAGCCGCCGAGCCGGCGGATCTACAGGCGGCTGGGATACCGCCAAGGCGTCACGAGGCTTTCCCCGGAAGAAAAAAGGGATATGGAACGGTGGATCGCGGAGGCCGGAGCGCTGGTTCGCCTGAAGGGGGCGGCGAAGCGTCTTCCCGTGACCCGGAAGAATGAAACCGATGTGGAGATTGCGGACGGCCCGACGTGGCAGAGCAGGGATCTGGCCGCCTTCGTCGGGGCCGGAGACGAGATTGTCCTTCTGGCGGCGACGGCGGGGGCGGAAATCGCCGAAGCCGTCCGTCGGGATGCAAACGGCCAAATGCTGAAGCGTGGCGTCGTGCTCGACGCCGTGGGCAGCGAGATGGCGGATGCCGCGCTCGACTGGATCGCGGCCTTCTACAACCGGACGCTGCGACGCGAAGGCAAGAGTCTGTCCCGCCGTCGCTATTCCGCAGGGTACGGGGACTTTTCTCTGGCCGGGCAGGCGGACATCCACCGGTTGCTGGAAATGGAGCGCTGGGGAGTGCACATCACGGATTCGTTCATGCTGATACCGGAAAAATCGGTCACAGCCGTTGCCGTCGTCGGGCCTTGAGGGAGGGTACGGAATGAAGTCGAAGGCGCATCTTGCTGCGCTCTTGAAGAAGAAGATCCTGATCCTCGACGGGGCCATGGGCACAGAGCTCCAAAAGCGGGGCATGCCGTCCGGCGTCTGTCCCGAAACGTGGGGGATCGAGCACCCGGCGATCGTTCGGACTGTCCATGAGGCCTACGCACAGGCTGGGTCCGATATCGTTTACACGAATACCTTCGGGGCCAACCGTTTGAAGCTGGCCGAATACGGTCTTGCCGATGTGCGGGGGATCAACCGCCGGTTGGCGGTCCTTGCACGCGAGGCGGTCGGCAAGGACGTTCTTGTTGCCGGGGATATCGGACCGACGGGGCAGTTTGTGGAACCCTTCGGGCCGGTCGGCTTCGAAGAGGCGGTAGCGATTTTCCGTGAACAGGCGGAAGGTCTTCTCGACGGCGGCGTCGATCTTTTCGTCATCGAGACGATGATGGACATCCAGGAAGCCAGGGCGGCGCTCCTTGCCGTCAGGGAACTGGCAGATCCCTTCGTCATCGTGACAATGACCTTTGAGCGGGAAGGTCGTACGCTCGGCGGCACCGATTCGCTTTCTGCCCTTGTGACCCTGCAAAGCCTCGGCGCCGGGGCGTTCGGCTGCAATTGTTCCACGGGTCCCGAAGCGATGGTGGAAATCCTGGCCTCGATCAAACCGCAAGCGGCGGTGCCCCTGGTCGCCAAGCCCAATGCCGGAATGCCGAAGCTCTCGGGGCGCAAGACGGTGTACGACATGACGGCCGATTCGTTCGGCGCGTTCGGGAAGGCCTTCGCCTCCGCGGGAGTCAATCTGCTGGGCGGCTGTTGCGGGACGACGCCGGATCACATCCAGGCGTTGAAGCGCGCCGTGAAGGGCCGCAGCCCGAAGGGGCCGCAGTGTCCTGCGGTTGCCGCCTTGAGCTCGGCGCGGAAAACGGTCTTGCTCGGCGAGAAGCGTCCGCTGGTGATCGTCGGCGAGCGGATCAACCCAACGGGGAAGAAGGCGCTTCAGGAGGAACTCCGGGCCGGCCGGACGACCCTGGTGTGCGGGATGGCCCGGCAGCAGGAGATCGACGGGGCGCAGCTTCTCGATGTAAACGTCGGCGCTCCGGGGATCGACGAAACCGGCACCATGAGAAAGATTGTCTCCGAGCTTTCCGTCCTGACGGAACTTCCTCTGGTCATCGACTCCGCCCGTGTGGAGACTATCGAAGCGGCGTTGCGACTCTATCCCGGCCGCGCCCTCGTGAATTCCATCTCCGGGGAGCGGGAGCGCATGGAGAGATTGCTGCCGATCGCGGCCCGGTACGGCGCCATGTTCATCCTGCTTCCCCTGGCCGGCGGCGAGGTCCCCGAGACGGCCGAGCGGCGCAAGGACATCATCCTCGGAGTCTTTCGCGAGGCGAAAAAATACGGTTTCCGGAAAGAGGATGTCGTCGTGGACGGTCTCGTCATGACCGTAGCGGCCAATCCCCGTGCGGCGCAGGAGACGCTCGACACGGTCCGGTGGTGTTCCGGACGGTTCGGCTGCCGGACGATTCTCGGTCTGTCGAATGTCTCATTCGGCCTGCCGGGACGGCCCTGGCTGAATGCCGCGTTCGCGGCCATGGCGCAGGCGGCGGGGTTGACGCTCGCCATCGCCAATCCCGCAAATCGGGAGCTTCTGGACGTTGCAGGGGCGGCCGACGTCCTCCTGGAAAGGGATCCGGGTGCGGCGCGATTTCTCGCCCGCGTCGCCGGGAAGACCGGAGACGCCCCGGCTCCACCGGTCCCGGCGGACGAACGGTCTCTTGAGCAGCGCATCCGGACGGCCGTCGTCGACGGCGGACGCGGAGAGATCGCGATGCTCCTGGACCGCGCCCTCGAATCGGGAAGCGACGCTTCCCGGATTGTCGAGGAGGTCATGGTTCCTGCCATCGTATCCGTAGGCGATCTGTACGAACGGAGGGTTTATTTTCTGCCGCAACTGATCGCCGCCGCCGAGGCGATGAAGGCGGGGCTCGCCCATCTGGAACCGCGGCTGAAGAAGGAACGCGTCGGTCGGAAAGCGAAGGGATCCGTGCTGATCGCGACCGTCCGCGGCGACATCCATGATATCGGCAAGAATATCGTCGCGCTCATGCTGAGAAATCACGGCTATGACGTGATCGACATGGGAAAGGACGTGGCGGCCGAGACGATTCTTGCGGAGGCCGCGAAACGCAGGCCCGACGTCATCGGCCTTTCGGCGCTCATGACCACGACCATGGTTTCTATGCAGGATATCGTCGAACGGTCGGCAAAAGCGGGTCTTCGCGTTTCTTTCCTGGTCGGGGGCGCGGTCGTCACGGCCGAGTACGCGTCTTCCATCGGCGCCTCTTATGCAAGAGACGGCGTGGAAGCGGTGAAGGTGGTGGACGCCCTCATGCAGGTCAGGCGGAAAGTCTGACCGGATCCAAGGGGAGATCCAACGCATTCGAAGACGGCTGAAACGGTTGCCCTGATATCCAACGGCGAGGCGTCCCGCAATACGGGGCAAGGGAGCGAATGAATAAGAGCGGTTTCCCCTTGAGAATCGACGATTCGCCGGAGCTTGCTCTGGAGGACTTCCATTTCCCAGCCGGCATTCCCGGCCGACCGGACGGCGGGGAGAGCGGGCGAAGGAGGCGCAAATCCTTTTCCGAGGAGATCGATGTCTTTCCGGAGAGCCTCACGGCGCTGCCTGAAGGCTTCGATGCGGCAGTCGGTGAACGGGACGGGGTAAGAGCGGCGCCGCGGCGGAACCTGATCGGCGGGTTTCTTGTCCTCTCGATGGGGCTGCATGTTTTCTTCTTTGCGGCACTCCTCTTCGGAAGGGGGAATGATCTCCCGGCACTGCCGGAACGCCGGGCTCTGCAGGTCTCCTGGGTCGAAATCTATCGGCCCGTCGCCGTTGCAGCCGGCGCGCGGCCTTCGCCGGCGGTGCGCCCCGTCGCCGGCGGCCGGGCGCTGCTTCAACCGGCCGAGACGAATCAACAAGAGGTTCCGGTGCGCATTTTCTCCGAGCCGATTGCGCTCCCGACCCGGATGGAACGTGACGCTGGCCCGTCTCCTGATCATGGCTCGGCGGATGCGGAAGGATCATCCGGTTCCGCGGCCGTGCGGGAGAGCCTGCCGGTGGAAGGGGTGCGTGCGGTCGCGATCGCGAAGGGTCCGTCCGCTTCCGGCTTTCCGGGCGCCGAGAGCCCCCATGCGACAGGCGGAGTGAAGCCGCCGCGGTACCTGGAGAACGCGCGGCCCGACTATCCCGCGATGGCCCGCCTGCAGGGATACGAGGGCGTCGTTTGGCTGTCGGTGCAAGTTTCGCCGGAAGGCCGGGTCGGCGATCTGCGAATCAAGAAATCGTCCGGCTTCGATATCCTGGACAGGGCGGCGGCCCGCGCCGTGAAGACCTGGCGGTTCGAACCCGCCACGAGCATGGGGAATCCCGTCCCCATGTGGGTCGATCTGCCGATCCGCTTCGTGCTGACGGAGGGCGCCCTGGCATCCTGAACCATCAGGACGATCAAGCTCCCGTCGATTCCGCCCCCGCCCCGCCGGACCGTGAAAGAAGAACTGCACCATCTGGAAAGGAGCCATGATCATGGACCAGAAGAGGACAAGACTCGCAGAAATCATCCTGGAGAAATCCTTTCAATATCGGGAGGACCCTCCTTTCAAGCTCGTCTCCGGCAAGACCAGCTTCTACTATTTCAACTGCAAACCTACGACGCTCAATCCCGAGGGGATGAATCTGATCGGTGAAATCCTGTTCGAGATGCTTGGGCAGAGCGAAGCCACGGCTGCGGGCGGATTGACGCTGGGCGCGGACCCCATCGCCAACGCCCTGTCGGTGATTTCCTTCCAGAAGGGGAGGCCGATCCGGAGTTTCATCGTCCGGAAAGATGTCAAAGATCACGGAACGAAAGGCGTCATCGAAGGGGACGTCAAGGCTGGCGAGAAGGTCGTGATCCTCGATGATGTGATCACCACCGGCGGGTCGACGCTGACGGCGATCGAGCGGGCGAGGGCGGCGGGTCTCGTCGTCGAGAGGGTCATTGCGCTCATTGACCGCGAGGAGGGAGGCCGGGAAAACATCCTGAAACAAGTAAGCCGCGTCGACGCCGTCCTGACGAGGACGGAGATCATGGCCCTGTACCGCCGCAAGGACGGATAATGCCCCGGACCCTTCGGCCCTGTCAATCCCTCCGTGGGAGGTCAAAATCACGCCGGAAGCCTGACGGGGAAGACGATACCGGTCTGCGGGAGGGAGCTGCCACCGATCATGGCGATTGGTGAAGAAAGGATTTCTTGGCAACCGCCAGCTTCACGAATTCGGACATCAACAGATTCTCCCGCTCTTCCCGGCTCATCTCGTTCAGGTATTTTCCGCTCTCAATCATGTCTTGAAAATTGCGGTGCGAGAGTGCAGGATGCGTGCGACAGAGTCTCTTCAACGCCTCCCCGATCGGTTGAAGTCTCGTGATCAACTCCCGGTCCGACAGGCTCTTAATCCTGGCGTATGTGTCAATCAGTTGTTCAGCTTCGGGCAGTTGAGGAGACTCCAGAATCTTCTTGAAACCGCTGGCGAAGCGCTTGCATCCCTCGATGATGTTTTCCCGTTTGACCATGTTGATCCCTCCCCAGCCGGCTCTGAGCCATTTGAAGCTCACGCAACGGGTCTGGGATTTGGACGCGGCGGGTTCAAAGAATATCGAGACCGAAAAGGCGCTGTACATATAGGAGCTGACCCAGCCAAGGCCGGTCTTGCTGAGACCCTTCTGCCCGGAATAGAAGTAATTCCAGTCCCCATCCGGGCCGATGATCGCGCCTTTCCGCCCCACGGTGGAGGGACTCTTCTGGCGCGTCACGGAGAGCAAAAAATCTCTCCCCTTGTAGTTCAAAAGGACCATCATCCGGTCCATGTCATAGCGATAGTAACCGCCCGTCGTCAGGTCCGGGGTAATCTCCTCGTACTCAACGCCTCGGATGACAAGCGGCTCCTCCACCTTCCCGACCTTTTCCCACAAACCGTCAAAGGGTCCGGTCGGTTTGGTCTTCCAGCCGGCGAGGCGGATGACGGATGGAAGCGTGACGGAGGCGGGAATCTCCGGATTGTACGCGTACTTGACGACCTTGGACAGGGGCGCCTTGACGTCGGTAAAGAAGTATGCCCCGGACGCATTTTCGCGCTTGCCCGGATCGAAATTGGCGTCTCCGCCCTTCTCGGAAACCACAAAATCGAGCAAACCGGAGACTTTCGGGAGTTCAACAGAGGTTTCGCTGCTCGTGAGCATGGCCGCCAGGTATTCCACTCCCTCGCTCCATCCGGGACGGGCGGCGCTCTTGTCGGGTTCGGCCGCTGCATACAGGGCCGAACCGGGAATCGGAAAAAAGGACGTCGATCCGAAAAGCAATGTCAGGATCACTATGGATTCTGTCAGGAAAAATCTCATCACAACCCCATAACCTCAAAGAAAATTCATCATCGAACCCTTCGGCAGTGCGGGTACGAGAATCGTCAGCCGTTGATGGGCCAATCCATCCCGCATCCGCTGGTGCACCTCGTGTCGACAGCTCCGTTGCGGACCCGCTGCGGCGGCAGAGTACCCCTGACTGAATGGGCCGTTGCCGCCCGCTACATAGTATGTACCCGGGGCGGATGCAATGAAATTCTCATTCGACAGTGAACGCCGTCTTTGACGGCTTGCTTCGGTGCAAGCCGTCGGGTGCCGGCTGGTGAAATTCTCTCGGGTGTCAAGAAGGAGAAGCCGCATTTTCAACGCGGAGACGGTTCACCAGCAGATGGGCTTGTCGTGTCGGCTCGGGAATACGGTAACCCCGGCAGCAAGCGAAGCTCAGGGCGACGGCGGTTCCCAGGGAGACTCGGTGTCCAGGAGACACGTAGATCGGTTTGACGCTCACTTTGGTGCGGAGCGCGGCCCCAATCACCCGGCCCTCGACGGCAAGAGGGCTCGAATCGCCGGCCTCCTCTCCCACGGCCTCATGCGCTCCCACCAGACGAGTCTTTGCGCAGCCGATCGAAGGAGTATCGAGCCACAATCCCAGGTGAGAGGCGAGTCCCACACCCCGCGGATGGGCAATGCCCTGGCCGTCAAAGAAGATGACATCCGGCGTTGCGGCCAGTTTCGCGAACGCGGCGAGCAGCGGCGGTCCCTCCCGGAAGCTGAGCAGACCGGGGATGTAGGGGAATCGCACACGGGATCGGTTCCACGTGTGGGAGAGGACTTTCATCTCCGGATAGGACAGAAGAATGACAGCGGCGTAGAACAGATCGCTGCCCCTTGCGTAGGAGATATCGGCGCCGGCGACGATCCGGATATCCTGAAGTTCTTTCCTGTCTCGGAGAAGAATCTTTTTCCGTATGTTCTGCTGCAGACGAACGGCCTCCGAAGAGCTTACGTTCCAGTCATGGAGGTCGCGGATTTTCATGGTCCGTCCGTTGTTCCGTCAGTGCGGGGTTTGGAGATAGGAATTCAGGATCGGGATGGAACGCTCGATGTCGAGCTTGATGTGTTCCACGAGTTGCTGGGGGCTGTCGAATTTCATCTCGTCCCGGATCCGTTCAATGAAATGAAGATTCAGATTCCTGCCGTAGAGGTTTTCCCGGAAATCCAGGATGTGGACCTCGACGGAGAAGGTATCGCCGGCAAAGGTAGGATTGATCCCGATGCTGAGCACACTGGGAAGAACCCTTCCGTCCAGTTCGGTCAGCACTGCATAAACGCCGCGGGGAGGGATCAATGCCTTGTCCGGCCGGATATTCGCCGTGGGAAAACCAAGCCCGAGTCCCCTGCGATTCCCCTGCGCGACCAGTCCGCTCAAATTGTAGGGTCTGCCCAGCATCCTTCGGGTTGTCTTCATGTCGCCGGCGAGAATTGCGTGTCGCACCCGCGTGCTGCTGATGATCATATCTCCGACTTTGATGGGGCCGATCGTTTCGACGGCAAAACCAAGCCTTCGTCCCATATCGGTGAGGTACGCGTTGTTCCCTTCCTTGCTTCTGCCGAATGAATAGTCGTGGCCAATCAGGATTTTCGAAATGCGGAGACGGTCCCACAGGATGTCCTGCACGAATTGCCCGGCGGATGTCTTTGCGAAATCGAGGGAAAACGGTAATATCAGAAGGACGTCCACACCGCACGCGGCGATGAAGCGGATCTTCTCTTCGATGGTCGTTATCAGATAAAAGGGTCTGCGTTCCGGATGGAGGACCATCTTGGGATGCGGTTCGAAGGTCAGTACGACGGACATCCGCCCTGCCGATCGCGCCTCGTGAAGCAGTTGCCGGAAGAGGGTCTGATGACCCAAATGTACGCCATCGAAATTTCCGATGGTGATGATACTTCCTCGATATTCCGCAGATATTTCGTCAAGGCCGTGCAGGACTTTCATAGGTCAGTTCACAGAGATTCCATCCGTCAGGTCGCCACCATAGCATTTATGAGGCCAATTGAAAACGCGAAAGTCTTTTTTCTTGACAATGTCTGGACGATCATTGTAGATGAATCGTCCTTTTCTCATTGGCGAAATGGCGTGCCGAAGTGGCGGAATTGGTAGACGCGCTAGGTTCAGGGTCTAGTGGGCGTACGCCTGTCCGGGTTCAAATCCCGGCTTCGGCACCATAAGAAAAACGGGGGGTTAGCTCGGAAGTTGGGTTAGCCCCCTTTTCCTTTTCAGGGGCGTGGTCATTACTTTGGTCACTACTTTTCAGGAAGCCTTCAAGTTGCTCGACAGCCTTCCTTGTATCCGCGTCATCAACCGTATCATATCTGAGGAACATCTCCCGTGTTGAATGTCCGGTGATCTTCATGATAACCGATTCCGGAACACCCGATTTCCGCATGTTGGTATTGAAACAGTGACGGGTATCATGGAAGACAAACCCATCCTTTATGCCCCGTCCATAGGGAATACCGGCATCGAGGCAAGCCCTTTTCAAAGCCGTTCGGATGTCTTTGACAGGCTTCCCCTTGTAAAGGAACACATGGTTGTCGTGGATGGCCACGGGTATGTCCTTGAGCACATCGTGGAGGGCGCGACAAATCGGAATTGTCCGCGCTTCCCTATCCTTTGTGTCCGAGGCGGACAGTCTGATTACCAGGTTTTTCAGATCCACCTTGTCCCATGTCAGATTCAAAACCTCGCCCCGCCGCATCCCCGCATAAAAACCGGTGGCGACTATACCCTTCGTATGAGAAGGGAGGGCCTTCATTAGCCGATCGAATTCCTCCCTTGTTAGAACCCGGTCCCTCGCATTGGCTTTATCCTTGAGCAGTTTCTTTACCCGTTTGAAAACCTTCACGACGTCACCGCTGATCAGGTCGTTATCAAACGCCTTGTTTATCACCGTTCTCGCGGCCCCTATCTCCTGGTCCACGTAAGAATCCGAGTAACCCTTCGCCTTCCTCTTTGCCTGGTAGTTTTCCAAGTCCGCCGGCTTCAATTGGTTTGCGATCACGTCGCCGAACTCGCTGTTGAAGCTGTCGAGATTAATGACCAGGGTAGGGTAATAGGCCTTTGATTTTACTTTCTCCAGTTTGAGATACCACTTCGCCAGTTCATTGAAGCTCATCTTGTCATCGGGCTTGATGTCAAAGATTCGGTTCTCCCGCTTCTGACTGCGCCTCTTTCCTTCAGCATCCCTTGCCTCCTGAATGGAAAAGCCTATGCACTCCCGTTTCTGTTTTTTTCCGGGAAGATAATAGCTGATCCAGAAGCGGACTCTCTGGGATCGCTTTGCTTTGTCCAGGTCTTCGCCACAATGACAAAGCTTAGTTCTTATGCTTTGTTTCTTGTGGCAAACTGGACACTCTGCCAGTACCGCCATGTTCTTTTCCTCCTTTCTTTGCTGTTTCCGTTCGTTTCGGTGCCCGTTTCAACTCATCCCCTCTCAATTCGATATAGGCTAAAGCCAATTTCAAAAAAGAGGGTATCCTCATGATCCCACGCTCCCAGCGGGACACCGTCATCACGTCGACCTCCAGAATCCGGGCCAGCCATCCCTGGGAATAGCCGTTCTTCTCCCGCCATTGTTTCAGTTCGTGGGATTCCATGCATGTTGTATAGACTTTTCGTCTATATTTCGCAAGCAATTTCATCAAGGGACCAGAAGTCGATTCCAGGTTCCCCGGCTACGCAGCCGGCAACGAGTCCAGGTATGCATCCAGATCCTTCACGTCGAAAAGAACCCTTCCGCCGATGCGCTTCGGCTTTATCGGGAAAGGATCGGCCGCCCTGGGTCCTATCCTGTTGCGAATGGTCTTGGACGCAAGCCCGAGATACAGAGCCGCCTCGTCTACAGACAACATTCTCGGCTTGATCTCCCTTTTCACCATGATCTCTTTCTTCAT
>CAZDLM010000024.1:0-39063 GCA_964506465.1 uncultured Syntrophaceae bacterium | reverse complement strand
CTTCGATCCCCGAGGAAGGGATCTTGAACATCATTCGCTCGCTTACCCCGCGGCAAGCCGCGGGGAATGCGCTCGCTGCCGGTTTCATGAGGACCGCGGCGGACGAGGGCTCAAGGATATTGGAGGATGGCTGCAAATGGGGCTGATACAGCTTCTGTTCCGGGACCCGACGGCTTTTCTGATTCTGTCCGTACCACTCCTGTATTCCATTATCATCCATGAACTGGCCCACGGCTGGGTCGCTTTCCGGATGGGCGATATGACGGCCAAGTGGATGGGGCGGCTCACGCTCAACCCCCTTCGCCATCTGGATCCGATCGGCACGCTGATGCTCTTCATCTTCGGCTTCGGCTGGGCGAAGCCCGTCCCGGTGAACATCGGCAATATGCGGAATCAGCGGCTTGGTCTCGTCCTGACATCGGCCGCCGGCATCACCGCGAACTTCATCGTCGCCTTCCTTTCGATTCTTCTCCTGCGGCTCCTCCAGCCCGACCCCAGCGGCACGGTGGCGACCGTTCTCCAGGTCATGGCCTACATCAACATCATCCTGGCCGCCTTCAACCTGATCCCCATCCCGCCGCTCGACGGATCGAAGATCGTGATGGGCTTCCTCCCCCCGCGGATCCAGGAACTGATGGCCCGTCTGGAACCGTTCGGGTTTTTCATCATCATTGGGCTTCTGTACCTGGGCTGGCTCAATCCCGTGATCGCCTTCTTCAAGTCGGTCATTCTGGGCCTGATCGGACTGCTGCTTCCGTAAGGGCGAGGCGCCCGGGTGCAGCAATCGGAACCCTATCCCTTTTTCTCGTCCATCATCTCTTCCGGCTTCACCTCCGGCACGTCCCGGTCCGCTTCCGTCGTTTCCGATGCCGGCGCAGCCGAATCCAGGAAAGCCGGTGCTTCGGACGGCTCCTGAGCGGCTGCATTTTCGAGCGGGGGCGTCATTGCCGGCTGCGGCCGTTCCAGGGCACTGAGTCGTTCGTACCAGATCGTATGGCGGTCTCTTACGTAATCCAGATCGGCCCTTCCCGTGAAGATCCCCGGCACCATCGGCCAGTTCACCTTGAGCACCAACGCCCCGATGTGGGCAAAAAAGCCGAAAAGGAAGAGGAACGTCGCGAAGGTGTGAACAAGCGTTGTGGCGCTCACGATCCCGGGGGGAAGGTAGACCCAGGGAAGGTTCTTGACGACCTTGATGAGTCCCGTGCCAATGAGAATGAGCGAGACGACGCCGATGAAAATGTACGCGAGGCGCTGCTCGGGGAGATACTTGTCGGCCTTGGGTTCCGCCCCCAGGCCGAGGGAGCTCTTGATCGTGAGCCAGGAGGCCTTGAAGTCGCCGCGACGCGGCAGAAGCCCCCTGTCGCCCAGCAGTCCGTGATAGAGGACATGGAACACGATGGCGGAGGTGAAAACGATCGCCGCAAGATAATGAATCTTCAGATGGATCCAGAAATCACCCGCCCAGGAAAACCCGGGGATCGACGTCACCATGTAGCGCTTGTACATCGGGAATTCCCCGAAACCGCTGAACAGGAGGAATATGCCCGAGATCGCTACGGCCCAGTGCTCGGCGATCTCGATCCCACTGTGGCGGCGGACGGCATTGTCTTCCTGAAGGATGCGATCTTCCATCTCAGTCGTCCTCCTTTCCACCGTTCCTGCGCCTTCGAAGGACAAGCCCGACGGCGCCGGCAGCCAGCACGGCCGGGCCGGCCCAGAAGGCGTGCGCCCAGCGGTTGACCTCGTCGAGACCGTTCCGAACCTTCCCCATCAGGAGACCGGTTTTCCCCTCCTGCAGCTTTGCATCGATGCGCTCGAAGGGAATACGGCTCACATAGAGCGTGGAGGTTCCGCCGTTTTCCTTCTCTCCGTAGATCTGCCCGCCGACGGCCTCGGCCCGCCTGTGGGCCATCGCCGCCATGTCCTCGCGCGTTCCGAAGTATAAAGGCCTGTCGCCTCCCAGGCGTTTTTCGCAGGCCGCGACGCAGGCCGGCATCTGCCCCTGGGCGAGCCGCTCGCGGCACAGGTCGCACTTGTACATGACACCGCCGCCCGCGGGGATCGGCTGGAGTTTGAGATAGATTCCGACGCCGCTCTGGCGCTGCGGGATATGCCAGGGACAGACCGTCTTGCACTTGGCGCCGCCCAGGCAGAGATTCGGGTTGATGGAAACGGCGCCGGACGCGTACTTGTCCAGCGCCCCGAAAGGGCACAGACCCACGCAGGGTGGATTGTCGCAGTGCATGCAGCGGCGGGGGATGAAGACCTCTTCCCCGCCGAAATCGACCTTCTGCACGGTGATCCAGTTGTAGGGGGTGAGCGCCGAGATGACGCCGCGCTTTTCCGACCAGTCGTCATGCACCTTCTGAGGCCAGAGGTCGCGGATCGGCTTGACCGGTTCGGGAAATTTTTTCACATTCTGCAGCCGGCAGGCCTCGACACACCGCGGCAGCGGGAAGCTCTCAGTACGGCAACCGTCGCACCGCGTGAGATCGATCATGGTGCCGTATCGCCCGGGCCCGGCCCAGACGGACGACGGCAGCGCCAGTGTTCCCACCGCCCCGAGAAGCGCGGCGCTCCCGGCGCCCTTGAGAAAACCCCGCCGGCTTATACCGACAGTTCGTTGCTCCATGAGGTCCCTCCTTTTATCCGGCGGCCGTGCCAAACGCTTCAGACGACGGAAGCCCCGCCGTCCACGAGGATCGTCTGACCTGTGATGTAATCGGCGTATGAGGAGCACAGGAACAGGGCCGGGTGAACGACATCCCGCGTTTCAGCGATCCTCCCCGCCGGGATGTCTTTGACGATCATCCTGCAGAGTTCCTCGTTGGACCAGAAGGGTCTGCTGAATTCCGTCCGCACCACACCCGGCGCCACAGCGTTGACCTGAATGTTTGCAGGTGCCAGTTCCATGGCCAGAATTCTGGTCATCATTTCGATGCCTGCCTTGGCGATGCCGTAGACGCTCATGCCCGGCGAAGCCCGGTGTCCGGCCGTCGAGGAGATGTTGACGATCTTGCCGCTCTTTCGTGTCCGCATCAGCAGGGCCGCCTTGCGCGAGCAGAGATACGTCCCTGTCAGGTTCGATTCGAGAATCTTGTTCCAGAGGGAAGAGTCCGTGTCCGCGAGCGACGCGGTGAGGAGATTCATGCCGACATTGTTGATGAGGATGTCGATCCTGCCGAAGGCCTTCACGCCTTGAGCGAAGAGGTTCTCCACGTCCGCTTCCCTGGCGATGTGGGCAGCGACGGCCATCAGGCGATCACCGCCCTGCAGGGACGCGACTGCCGCATCGAGCCCTTCTTTTTTTCTGCCGCAGATGACGACGCGCGCCCCCTGGGCGAGGAGTTCCCTGGCCAGCTCATAACCGATGCCCCGGCTTCCGCCGGTAACCACCGCCACCTTGTCCCGCAGACCGTAAGAGATGTCACCCATCGATTCCCTCCCTCTTGTCGCTGATGCGTCCTCAAATTCATGCCGCCCTGAAGAAGTGCCGCGGCATTATAACACGTCGGATTTTCCTCCGGAACGGAAAGTTGCTCCCGCCCCGGAAGTCGGCCGAACCGGATGTTGCCCTTTGCCGGAGAAGCGGATATACAGGGACCATGCTGAGCGTCCTCGACAGGATCTATGCGCGTTTCTCCAACCGCCGCCTCTTCTTTCGCGAGGGGTGGGGCGACCGGTCGATGCTGGAGGCCGCCGCCGGAGGCGCGTGGAGCAGCCGCCCCGTTTCCGCGGAGGCGGATCTTTCCTGGCAGACGGCGGAGGATCTTCCGGGTGCGACGATCCGCAGGGGCTCTTTCGTGAGCCCGGCGGTGGAAATCGGCCTTCCCGAGGAAAGCCGGGTTGTCTCCTTCGAGATGATCCTGCCCGCGAAATCCTCCCTCGATACACCCCTGTGCATCCACTTTGCCGCGACGGGGGATGAGGGATTCTCCCGGCGCAGGATCGCGATCGCCCTGCCGCTCGTGAAGGCGGGCATCGGCTCCGTCATTCTGGAAAACCCGTATTACGGAAGCCGCCGGCCGGCCGGCCAGCAGGGAAAGATGCTGCGGCACGTGAGCGACCTGTGGAAGATGGGGGCGGCGGCCGTCGCCGAAGGGACAGCCGTCGTGCGCTGGTTTCGCCGTGAAGGATACCGCAGGATGGGCGTCGCCGGAATCAGCATGGGGGGCAGCATGGCGGCGCAGACGGCGGCGATGACGGGAGAACCGCTTGCGGTGATCTGTTTCATTACGGCGCACTCCGCCTCCGCCGTATTCACGGAGGGAATCCTGAGCCGGTATCTTGCCTGGGATTTTCTGCAGCGGGAACTGGACGGGCGATCCGAAGCCGTGGCCTGGATGCGTCAGATCCTGTCGCGGACCGATGTCCGGAACTACCCGCCGCCCGCCCTGGCCCGTGCCGCCGTTCTGGTCGGCGCACGCCGCGATGCTTACATCCCGGCAGAGTCCGTCCGGCTCCTCCATGCGCATTGGCCGGGTTCGACGCTGCGCTGGATTGACACGGGGCATATCGGCGCCTTCCTCTTTCACCGGCAGGCGTTTCTGCAGGCCGCGATCGACGCCTTCCGTCGTCTCGACGGCTGAAAAACCGGGAATCTCCCGGACCTGCATGTCGCCGCGAGGCAAAAGGCGGTCCCGAAAGGGGGATGAAGAAAAAGGACTACACAAGAGGCGCACCTTGTTGTATAGGTGAACTAATTCACATGGGATTCAGGCGCCTGCCGTTTCCGGTACCGGCGGAAATGGAACGGCCGCCGAAGGAGGATTTATGACAAATACGGGTACGCTTTCGATGCCGGTGCCCTGGAATGCACGGACGACGGCTGTTTTTGCATTGATGCTTGCCCTGCCGAATCTTCTGGGCATGATCAACATCGACACCCCCTGGGGCTTCAGGCTGCACACCTTTCAACTGGTGATTTTCTGGGCGGCGCTGATCTACGGTCCGCTCGGAGGGGCGCTGACCGGCCTGGTCGGTTCGCTTTACTCTGCTTTCGTGTTCTCCAATCCGTATCTCGCCGTCGGCAACGCCCTGCTGGGGTTTTTCGCCGGCCTTTTCGTGAAGAGGGGCATCCCCACTGTGGTGGCCGTCTGGCTGGCCTTTGCGGTCCAGTTGCCCTGGCTTGTCCTGACGGACTACTTCTTCGCCGGTCTGTCTATGGAATTCATCGCGGCACTGGCGATGGCACTGCTGATCTCCAACACGGTATGGGCGGTTGTCGCAGCATCGACCCAGAAACCTTTAAGAAGATTCTTCGCCTGATGAAACCTGATTTCGACGCTTACAGCCTCGCGCTGCTTGAAGACGACCGGATTCTTCATACCTCCAGGGAGCCCGGGCTCAAACCGCTCCTGACCTGTCTGGAGCAGTTCGCCGATCATCGCGGATGCACGTTGCACGACCGGGTGATCGGCCTTGCAGCGGCACGCCTCATTGCGCATTCCCGCGTCATCCGTTGCGTCGTTACGGGCGTCGCTTCCGATCCGGCCGAGCTCTTCCTCTCCGCCGAGGGAATCGACATCCGCTCCGATCGCACCGTGTCCAACATCCTGACCCGTGACCGGTCGGACGTCTGCCCCGGCGAAAAGATCGCCATGGAGACCCCGGAGATGCAGCCCTTCCTGGAGAAGATCCACGCGCTGACGGGGAAGTCCTGACCCGTCTCCCGAACAGCTCCGTTGATTTGCATCAAAAAAAGCCCCGTTGAAACGGGGCTTTTTCTTCTTTTGCTGAACTGCGTCGTTCGTCAGCGGCGGGCAAATTCACGTTCGATACGCGCCATTGCCTCCTGCAGGCGGTCGTCGGGCACGGTCAGGGAAACGCGGATGAACCCCTCGCCATACTGACCATAGGCCGTTCCCGCGGCGACGACGACGGCCGTCTTGTCGAAGAGCCGGTTGGTGAATTCCAGCGACGTCATGCCCTTAGGCGCCGGCACCCACAGGTAGAACGTGCCTTTCGGCGGATCGAACTCGATCCCGATCTTCCGGAGCGTCGCGAGAACCAGGTCGCGCCGCTTCTTGTAAATCCCGATCATCCTGTCGATGTAGGTCGCTTCGTCCTGCAATGCCCGGATAGCCGCAAACTGGATGGGATTGAAGATCCCGGAGTCCGTATTTTCCTTGACCTTGCTGATCGCCGCGATCAGTTCCGGGTTTCCCAGCGCCATGCCGATCCGCCAGCCGCACATGTTGAATGGCTTCGACAGTGAATTCAACTCGACGCCGACCTCCTTGGCGCCGTCGGCCATGAGGAAACTGATCCGCTTCTGGCCTTCGAAGAGAATCTCGCTGTAGGGATTGTCGTAGCAGATCGCCACATCATTCTTCTTCGCGAAGGCGACGAGCTTGTCCAGGAATGCAGGGGTCGCGCAGGCGCCCGTCGGATTGTTGGGATAGTTGAGGAACATGCCGCGGGCTTTGGCGAGGATGTCGGGTGGAATTTCGTCCAGGACGGGGAGATAACCGTTCTCCGGGCGGATGGGGACGTTGTACGGCACGCCGCCGGCCATGAGGATGCTCGCCCGGTAGGCGGGATAACCGGGATCGGTCATGAGCACGATGTCGCCCGGATTGATGCGCGCGAGGACGAAGTGGTGGCAGCCTTCCTTGGAGCCGATGAGGCCGAGGACTTCCGTCGCGGGATCGACGGTCACGCCGTAACGATCCTTGTACCAGCGGGCGACTTCCCGGCGAAACGCCAGCATGCCCTTTTCCTCGTCCGTCGGGTAGCGGTGGTTTTCGGGGCGCCGGGCATGGATCGACAGTTCCTCGATGACGGATGGCGGCGTCGGCTCGACGGGATCGCCGATCGCGAGGCTGATCACATCCACGCCTTCGGCCTTGGCCTTGGCGATTTTCTTGCGCAGTTCCATGAAAAGGTACGGGGGGATCTTTGTCAGTCTTTCGGCTGTTTTCACGTCTTCACTCCTCTTCGATTGAAAATGTTGTTTCCTGCAGTCCTATCGGTAGGCTTCCTCCCAGAGGTTGCCTTCGTAAACCACCTTCGTTCCGCCTTCAAGATAGATTCCGGCAAAACCCGCCTTCGTCTTTTCGAAGAATATGGTCAGAACCTCGCCGCTCTGCACCGTCACCGCAACCGGAGAATCGACGAGACCCCTGGCGGAGGCGATCAGGGCCGAGGCGACAGACCCGGTTCCGCAGGCGAGTGTTTCATCCTCGACGCCGCGTTCGTAAGTCCTTACCTGCAGGGAGCGTCGATCGACGGCACGGACGAAGTTCACATTCGTGCCCGCCGGCTGGAAGTGTGCATGGCGGCGGATCGCCCGGCCGTCGCCGCAAATATCGACCTCGCGGAAATCCTTCACAAAGTGGACGGCATGGGGTACGCCGGTATCGATGCTGTCGATCTCCAGGGTCCGTCCGTTCACTTCGATCTTCTCGCCGATCTTCGCCTCCCCCGGATCCGTCAGGCGCAGCTTGACCGTGTCCCTTTTCACTTCGGCGTCGATGATGCCCGCCAGCGTCTCGAAGGTCATACGCGCCGGGGCGATTCCCTTGAGAAAGGCGTAACGCGCCGCGCAGCGGCCGCCGTTCCCGCACATCTCGGCAACGCTCCCGTCGGCGTTGAAGAATTGCCAGCGGAAGTTCGCCCGGTCCGAACGTTCCAGAACGATCAGCCCGTCCGCGCCGACGGACACCTTGCGGGCGCAGATCTTTCTCGCAAAGGCCGAAAGGTCGCTTACGGGCAGGGAGCCCTCGAGGTTGTCGATCAGGATGAAATCATTGCCGCTGCCGCTCATTTTGTAAAAAGAGATCATGGGAACCTTCCTCTACTGCAGATAGCAGACCGCCCTCTGGCTGTGCGGGTCGGCGACGACCGTGGCGCGCCGGACGCCCTGCCCGCTCCCCAGGTCAAACAGGGAAATGTACTCGGCGAATTTCGCGGCCTCCGGAACCATTTCGGCAAGTGCATTCCGTTCGGCATCGAAAAACGCCCCGTTGAAATCAGCCCCCGGGTCGCTCGGATACACGGGGAGGTAGATGATCTTCGCCTCGACGAGATCGAGAAAAAAATGCGTCCCGTAAGAGACTTCCGGAACATGGCCCGCCTCCTCCCGTGCGATTTCGACGAGAACGGAGGCATGGTTGATGTCGGCGTAGGTGACGTTCACGCCGAGATCGATATTGCTGCTCCCCCAGCGGCCGGGGCCCATCATGATGATCCCGCTGCGCGCGATCTCGGGGTGCTTGTTGATGAGGCCGACCGTGCGGCCCAACGTCTTCTTGACGTCCTGTGACGAAATGGCGGCGTATTTCCTGGGATCGATGTACAAAAGCCAGCGGATATCCGGAACAACTCCGCCGCTGATCGTCCGCGTCGAGCGGAAAAGGACCCTTTCCTTGGGAATACCTTCGGGGAAGGTCACCGGTCCCAGCGTTCCGGGAAGCCTCATCGGCCGGCATTGCAGGAGATTGATCCGGACCTGGCCTGCTGCACTGACGGAGGCGGTGAATTCCGTGTCCAGCGGCTGGCCGTAGGCGGCCTCGAGACGCTCCAGCATCTCGCCGATGATGCCGACGAAATCCGTCCGGTTGATCAGATTGTTGAAGGTCACGACGAAGCGCCCCTCCGAACCCTCGAGCCGGCCCAGATAGGGATCGATCACGAATCCGTCCGCAAGCAGGGAAACGAGGAGATGGAGGTTCGGGTAATCGCGCTTCTCCAGGACATCCTCGATGTGCGCCGTAATGAAGGCATTGTTCTTGAGGTCCAGCAGATCCATGTCCCACTGGGAGTACTTGGCGATCCGCATCCCTGTTTCCGGCCGGAGTTGGGGGTGGCTGATCGCGATCATCCGCGGGTAGTCGTCGCCGACGCGGTTGACGGCCCGGGTGCCGAGCCCGAATACGAGGCGGATCATCCCCTTCTGCGGATCGATGCGATCCGTCCAGGCATAGAGATTGCGGGAGAAGGCGACGCCGGCCAGGGCCGGAAAAAAGTAGTCCTGATACGTCATTCCGGAGACGCGCTGGACAAGGATCGCCATCTGTTCGTCGCTCTCGACGAGACCCCGCGCCCGTCGATAAGACAAAGCGTCGGGGTTGAGGGTGCTGGCATAGATCAACTTCACGGCGCGCATGAATTCATCCAGACGCTGTTCCGGGCTGCCCTGGTTCACGCAGTATTCGCTTCGATACTTGCCCGCGAAGGCATTGCCGAAACTGTCTTCGAGAAGACTGGAGGAACGGGCGATGATCGGCGCCTGCCCGAAGTAATCGAGCATGTCCTGGAATTGTTCCACAATGGCGGGCGGAAATTTCCCTTCGAGGAATCGCTGTTCCACCTCTTCGAATTCCTCGCAACTGAGGGGCGAACCGCGCGAAAGATGCAGGCGCGTACGGAACAACTCGTTGTTCACCAGGAACGTGAAGAAGACGTCGGATCCGATGTAGAAGGAGTCGTGGGGTTCGAGAACCTGGAGAAAATCGGTCTTGCCACGCGATCCGCTGCAGAGGATGCGGCGCGCCAGCAGCATGCCGGCGGCCTTTCCGCCGATCCGCCCTGAACCGATCATCCGGTCCCGGACGCCGAGGAGATCCTCGACGGTCAGGTGATCGTCCACGAGTCGGTTGAACTCTGAGTGATTCCCGATCACCATCCGCGACAGTTCCTGCTTGAGGGGGGTGATTTCAGGACCGCCGTCGGAGATGTCGGCACCGCATTCCCGGTACTGAATCAACTTGCGATACACGCTCTTCCAGGGGGCGATCGATTTTTCCCGGGACCGCAGCGGCTGCCTCATCGCCATGCCGGAAACTTCGGCAGCTTCCCCGCTGTAGATGACGGGCGTCCAGTTCTCCCCGGACATGATGCGCGGCAGAAACATCTGCGGCGAATACCGCTCCCAGACCTTCAACGGATGAAGGTACATCGTATCCCTGACACGGTATACATCGATCAGCAGCTGCGTCGTATCGCGGATGCGCGCCACGGCGCCGTGGGCATGCTGGCCTCGGATCAGCGCGAAATAGGCGATGGTGTCGAGTTCGAAGAGATAGGGACAGGTCACCTGGAAGAAATTCGCCAGCAGTTCATCGGTCGCCCATTCGGCGACGAGGGCGGAGAGGTTGTCAAAGACGTAAAAGGCCTCCCGGCCCTGCTGCGAGATCACCTGGTGGACCTCCGCGCTGAAGGCGTCGAAACCGGCATGCGGATCGAGCGTAACCGTCACAAGACCGGGCAGGGCTTGCAGGATGGGCGGATGCGGTGCGAAACGCATGTAGACCAGCCGCCGGCCGTCGCGCAGCGCCTGCTCGGCGAAGGGCTCGGCGAAATAGGCGTACTCCTCCAGTTCATCCACCTGCCACACGACGTTGTCGCCCATCCGCAGTTGCTGGATGATTTCGTCGAACTGGGAAACGCCGCTTTTCGCCGTCTGCCTGTTTCTGTTGCCGTTCATGACCATTCCCGTGAAAGTGACCGCCGTTTTACGCAATGAAGTGTTTCCGAAGGGGAAGTTCAAGTCGTTTCCCGGACATCCGCTCCTTTCCTGAGCCGGACGACTTCCTCCTTGGCCTGCACCAACTCCTCGCTGGTGATGCGCAGGCGATGGGCGAGTATCTCGGCCATGATCTGAAAGAGCATGGCCGAAAATACGGTGCGATCCTCCCGGTTCAGGCGGTCCATGAAGGAGATGTCGGTTGCCAGGCAGAGGGTATCCTCCACGGCGCGAACCGACGCGGATCGAGCGGACCCGTCGATGACTCCCATCTCACCGAAGAGATCCCCCGTACGCTGAAGAAAACTGATTTCCTCACCCGATTTCGAGATGCGAACCTTGCCGGATATCAGGAAATAGATCCAATTGTCGTAACTCCCCTCCGCAAGGATCGTTTCGCCGGCCTTGTATTGCCGAATGTCGCTGAACTTGAGGATTCGACGAAAGTCCTTTTCTTCGATATGCCCAAGGAAAGCGATGTCCTTGAGTTTTCGGAGATACGCGTCGTTATCCTTCAACAATTCGGAAGCTATCACCTTTTATCCCCTCCCGGAGTCGCCGCGCGCTGAATTTGTCATAATCACACCCAATTGTCAAAATGAAAACGGCACCGAAGCCCGCCGGAGCGTGCCCATGAGAACTTCGAATTTCCGAGGAGAATCATTTGAGAGCATGCCCGCTGACGGATCGGCGGTTCTCGGGGGAAAAACCGGAGAATCGCGATCCGCAGAGAACAGGATGTATTCGCCGTTCGCCCGTCTGCCTGCGGCAGGACTGCCCGGCGCCTGTCCTCGCCGACGGCTTGACTTTCTTGTGCGAAACTTCATTATGATACAAAATTGTTTCACGTCTTGCCGGTAATCCGTCTGGCAATCCATATGTTACGCCCGTAAAATCAATTGCTTATCATATTGGCATGCTCTCTGCTCCTGTCACGGGAAAGGAAGCAATCGGGAGGTGCTTATGTTGAACGCGGGTGATACGGCTTGGGTGCTCTTATGCGCGGCACTGGTCTTCATGATGACGATCCCGGGATTGGCGCTTTTCTACGGAGGTCTCGTGCGCCGCAAGAACGTCTTGTCGATTCTCATGCAGTGTTTTGTCATCGTCTGCGCCGTCGGCCTGCAGTGGGTTCTTTTCGGGTATTCACTTTCCTTCGGACCTGATGCCCTCTGCGGAATCCTCGGCGGGCTGGATTGGGCGGGGCTGCGGTTTGTCGGCGGCGGACCGAATGCCGACTACGCCGCCAGCATTCCCCATCAGGCGTTCATGATCTTCCAGGCGATGTTCGCCGTCATTACGCCCGCTCTCATGATCGGCGCCTTTGCGGAGAGGATACGCTTTTCCGGGTTCCTCCTCTTCTCGCTCCTGTGGGCAACGTTCGTCTACGACCCCCTGGCGCATTGGGTCTGGGGCGTCGGTGGATGGCTCCGGAATCTCGGCGCGCTGGACTTTGCGGGCGGCATCGTTGTTCATGTCAGTTCGGGCATTTCGGCACTGGTCCTCGCCCTGCTCCTGGGGAAGAGAATCGGTTACTCATGCCAGCCCTTCCGGCCGCACAACCTGCCTTTTACGGTGATGGGCGCGGCCCTTCTGTGGTTCGGCTGGTTCGGCTTCAACGCCGGAAGCGCGCTTTCGGCCAATGAACTGGCGGCCAATGCCTTCGTTGCCACGTTCGTCGCAACGGCCGCGGCGGGATTCGCCTGGGCTCTGATCGAGTGGCAGCAGCACGGAGCGCCGACGGTTTTGGGTATTGCGACCGGCGCCGTTGCGGGACTTGTTGCCGTCACGCCGGCCTGCGGTTTCGTCAATCCCATGAACGCCATCTTCATCGGGGCCCTGGCAAGCCCCCTGTGCTACGTCGCCATCGCCGTCGTAAAGGCGCGGCTCGGGTATGACGATGCCCTCGACGCTTTCGGCGTTCACGGCGTCGGCGGGATCTGGGGCACCATCGCGACGGGTCTCTTCGCAGAAAAGGCCGTGAACACGGCCGGGGCGGACGGCCTCCTGTTCGGAAATCCGAAACAGCTTCTCGTCCAGCTCCTTTCGATCATCATCGTGCCGCTGTTCGCAGCGGCCGTGACGTGGGTCCTCTTCAAGCTCGTGGATGGCGCCATCGGCATGCGCGTCGAAAAGAGGGAAGAAATCGTGGGGCTGGACCTCACACAGCAGAGCGAGTCGGCCTATACGGTCATCGAGTAAAGGGAGGAAACAGCCATGAAGTATATCGTCGCCGTCATCCAGCCGCACAAGCTGGAAGAAGTCATGCAAGCCCTCGAAGAGGCGGAGATCAACCTCGTAACGGTGTCGAATGTCCTGGGTCGCGGACGACAGAAGGGCGTAACGGAAGTCTACCGGGGCGCCCGGGAGGTGGGAACACTTCTGAAAAAGGTCAAGATCGAGATCGCCGTCAACGAGGATTTCGTTCAGCCGACGATCGAAGCCATCGTCGGCGCGGCAAAAACCGGCGAGGTGGGAGACGGCAAGATCTTCGTCGTGGACCTCGCCGCGGTGGTGCGGATCCGCACGGGTGAACTGGGAGAGACGGCTATCGGTTGATATCCGATAGCCGTTGGAGTCCGCGCCGGGGCCTCCCGCAGTATGGCACAATATTGTTCTCTTGCTCCGCTTGCGATACAGTTTCGTCTCCAAATTGCCATCACAGCGCCTTGCCAAAATGGCAATTATAGAAAAGATTACGATTAGATATCGTCACATGGTCCTTGTGGCACCGATCTTGCGTTTCCACTGCTGAGGGCTGTGGCACAGCTTTCGTAACGACACCAAGGAGGTAAGGACGATGACCGCAAAAACTGAACCCATGAATCTAGACGTCGGAAGGAGTTGCCTGGCAAAGACAGCGACCGCGGGGAGGGCAGCGCAGGTCTTCGTCCAGCCTGCGGGTCCATCATCTCTCCGGGGCGAGTCCTGGAGCACGATGGCCGACCGCGACTCTGCAAGCCTCATGGAAGAGCGGTATGCCATCCTGGAAGAAGGCATCTTCTGACAAGAACCCCTCTGTCACTCCCAGTCGCCCGCCTTCCTCGTTCAGGGAGGCGGGCTTTTTTCCGGCGCGGCCGGGAGGCAGGACGGACATCATGCGGGAGCAGGCATCGCCTCTGCGAATTCACATTCTGCAGCATGTTCCCTATGAGGGGCCGGATTATCTGGAAAGATGGATCCGCACCCGCCGTCACCATCTGACGGAGACGCATTTCTATCGCAACGATCCGCTTCCTCAAGTGGACAATATCGACTGGCTGATCGTCATGGGCGGACCGATGGGTGTCCATGACGGGGGCGAATTTCTCTGGCTGAAGGAGGAACGGCTGTTCATCGAGCATGCTATCCGCAGGGAAAAGGCCGTCCTCGGCATTTGTCTCGGTGCGCAGTTGGTGGCAGCGGCGCTTGGAGCAAACGTGTATCGCAACCGTTTCAGTGAGATCGGCTGGCTTCCGGTTGAGTTGACCGATGAGGGCAGGCGCTGCGCGATCTTCGAGGGATTCCCGAAGCATATCGAGGTATTTCAATGGCACAATGACACCTTCGATCTTCCCGCGGGCGCCGTTTCTATCGCCCGCAGCAAGGGTTGTGGCTGCCAGGCCTTCCTGTACGGAGTCCGCGTTCTGGGGCTGCAGTTCCACTTCGAACTGACGCAGAAGGGATTAAGGGAATTCCTGAAGAACGTTCCGGGCGCGGTTCCGGAAGGCCCCTATGTTCAGGATCCTAGAGACATGATCTTGCCCGAAAAAAATTTTCGCCTGGCCAATGCGTGGATGAATGAGATCATCACCCGGATGGAGCGGCGGGTAAAGCCGTGCCGGGAAACGGATGCAGCCCGCCTCTGCGGCAGGGAAGCGGACCGTACCGCCTGATCAGCCCGATGAGCAGGCCTAGAAGGCAATTCCCAGTGTAACGCCCCCATAGAGAAAGCTGCTGTCGCTCAAGTTCTTGCTCCGTCCCTTCATCTCGTTTTTCGCATCCCCGGAAAGGGGAAAAACGTACGCGACAGAAGGAGTCACCGTGACGTACTTTGCAATGGAAATCGGCAGTGCCGCGGAGATGACGCCGTCGTGGAAGTTGTCATACTGGTCCGCTGTCGGCAGGCCGGTATCAGTATATTTCGGATAACCGATGTTCAGCGTGTCGTTCGGACCTGCGTATTCACTCTTCAGATAGCTCGCCGACGCCGAGAGTTTCAGCGAAAAGGTCTCATGGAATTCAAAGGTATGGGAAATCCCCAGAAGGGCATACCACTGCCGGTAGTGGTCGATTTCCTTGTAGAGGGTCAGGGTCGGCTTGAGCAGCACATCGAGGCCGATCGAGGCGAAGATCTCCTGAGAATCAGGGGGATCGGCCGCTCCCTGGACGGGCGCATTCAACCCGTAAAAGATGTAACCCACGGACGCATTACCCTTGCCGATGGAGCGTGCGTAGGACAGGGTAAAGTCCGTTTCCGTCCAGTTGGCGGAATTCTGGTCACCCGCGGCCCTGTAGGGTTTGGTGTCCAGATTTCCCCAGACATTGGCGGAAAATCCCCGATAGGACACCGTCGCCGAGGGCTGAATGACGATGCTGTTCTTCGAAAGCTCCTGTCCGCGCCAGATGTATGCGGAGAGGGCGCTGACGGAAAAATCCGCCGTCGGTCTTCCTTCCTCACCGAAGGCGCCCGGCGTCCAGACCGTTGCCATCAATGAGACTACCGCGAAAAGTGCCGGTATGGTCTTTTTCATATCCCACCTCACTTCAAGTTGTATGAGGCAGATAGATCAAGAGGCATGCCAGACGGAAATTCCGACGGAATAAACGATTAGCAGTTTGTAATTGTTAAGTATTAATGAACTGCCGCGGCCAATGATGAGGCGGGAATGCGGCGCATTTTCGTTCCTGCGGCGGCAGACACGACGCTTTTGCGCCGGCAGGGCGGGCGCACAGCCGGCGGTTCCCGAAATAACCGTCCGGCGAAGGTGCGGAACGGCGGCGATCGCTATGATTTTTCCGGAACCGGCGCCGGCACGCAGGTAACCCATTGGATTTCCGGGATCGCGGCCTTGCTGCCGGATTTCCCCGTCTTTCCCAGGGCAAGCGCGGCGGCATTCTTTTCATAGAAGATTCGAGGCTCGAAGGTCCAGCCTTCCGCCAAACGCTTTTCTTCCTTTCTCAGCGTGCCATAAAGGAATCTGCCGAGGAGGGGAGCGACCAGTCTCGTCGTCCAGCCGAACTGGCTGTAGATGTCATTCAGGAAATCATCCATCTTCTTTGCCAGCGCTTCATGACCTCGGTACCACTTCTTCATGGCCCATGCAGCGGCGGCGTAACCCGTCCGCAACGGCCTCGCCTCGCGCCGGAAACGGTCCCGTATTCTGCGGTCCGGGTGATTCTGAAATGCCTTCCATCCGTTGAGATGCGTTCGCATGAGCCGGAAAATACTGGGGCCGTTGACGTCGAAATCACGGCGGAAGGCCTCGGCAAGCAGGTGCTCTTCCTGTCCGGGCGGGATATGACGGTGACGGTAGTTGAACCGGTACTGGCCGTGCGCATCGGCATAGGGAAATTCCGCGGGTGAAAGAAGGTCGCCTTCCTGCCGGTGGTGTTCGTAAAGCGGGGTGCCGGGGATCGGCGTGTACAGCATGAACTGGTGAAAGTCCGTGTCGTGACCGACGGCATGATCGATGATCTTCTCGACGGTCTCCGGCGTATGGTCTTCCAGGCCGATGATCGTTGACCCGAGAACGCGTATCCCGTTGGCTTGCAGGGTCCTTACCAGTGCGCGCGTATCGACGCCGTTGAGTTTTCGGTAGCCGTTCACCTCGCTCTCCAGCCCCATCCAGACGAACGAGATCCCCAGCCCGACCAGTTGCTCGATGCTGTAGGATTGCAGGACCCGGGCGGAACTGAAGACGTAAAGGCTCCAACTCTTGTCGTGTTCCTTCATCAATTCGAGCAGTCGCAGGGACCTCTTCTTATGGAGGAGGAAGTTTTCGTCCAGAACGAAAAAGGAGTGGACGCCGAGTTTCTTCTCCAACTGGCGCATGACGGAGAAGAGTTCGTCGCCGGTTTCATAGAAATTAATGAAATGCCCCTTGCCTCCGAATAGGGCGGATGTGGAGCAGAAATTGCAGCCGACCGGACAGCCGACGGACGGGATCAGGATGGCGGCGGTGTTCTTCGGCTTCTCCCAGAGCGTGAAACCCAGCGTGCGGGTGTCAAACCCGGAGTAGGACATCGGATGGCGCACGGGAGCCTTGTCGTCCTGGCCGAGATATTTTCGGAACCAGCGGATGCCGTCCCCCTTCACGATGTGGTCGGCATCGATCATCTTCGGGAGTTCTTCCAGGTTGGCGATATGCCCGCCGATCACGATCGTCGCCTCCGGCAGGTGCTGCCGGACTAGTTCGCACATGACCTTCACCTTGCCGACATTGGGAACGATGGCGCTGATTCCGACGACGTCGTAGGACCCGTTTTGGATCTCCTCCGTGAAGCGATCGAGGGACGGAAAGTCAAGAAGTGTGCAGGGCGCATCGAGATTGTCTTGAATCATCATCAGTCCGAAAGAGCGATGAAACATGCGCAGGGAAAATCCGCCCTGAACGCGCGTTACCTGGTTGTGGTAGAGCTCCATAGGGTTTACGGCGCGGCTGCCGTATTCGTCGTCACGGGCATAGGGCCCGAACACGCTGGAAAGAAGAATTCTTGCCTTGGTTCCCAGGGGGTGGCGCATCTGCGTTGCCGTCATCGTTTCTCCCGTCTTTTTTCCGATATTTTTTCCCGTGAAGTATGGTAAACTTCCATAGAGTAAAGAAGGGGAAAAAGAAAGCGATCTTCGCGGTTTTACAATAGTTTTACAAAAGGTAGCCCATGATCGATCAACTGAAGTGGTACTTTCACCCGATCACGGTTTTCGTCTTTTCAATCCTGGCCCTGGCGGCTTCGCTCGTCCTCTACATCTACTGGTACGTGGAGGTCAGCGCCGGTCTTCACGAGGTCGTGCGCAAATACAACCTCGATGCGCATCAGTTCTTCGAGGCGCGGACCTGGGTGGTCATCCTGGTCCTGTCAATCCTTGTCGGGATCATTCTCGTCGGTCTCTTCATCATCTTCGTTTACAATCAGAAGACCCTGCGCTTCTATCGACTGCAGAACAATTTCATCAATAATTTCACCCACGAATTGAAAACGCCCGTGACATCCCTGAAGCTTTACCTGGAAACCTTCGCAAAATACGATCTCCCCCGGGAGGACCAGCTCAAGTACTTGGGCTACATGATCCAGGACGTGGAGCGCCTGTCGGCCCACATCGGCCGCATCCTCGATCTGGCGCGCATCGAGAGCAAGAGTTACGGCGAGGAATTTGAGACGGCGGATCCGGTATCGATTACGCAACAGTTTCTCCGGACCAATGCCCATCTCTTCCGGAATTGCGACGTCCAGATCCACAACCCCTCGGGCGGGGCCTTCTCCTGTTCCATCAACGTGCCGCTGTTTGAGATGCTGCTGATGAACCTTTTGACCAACGCGATCAAATACAACGCGGCCGAGAGGCCGAGAATCGATATCCATTTCGAGCGGCAGAAACGAAAGCTGAACATCCGTTTTGAGGACAACGGGATCGGCATGGAGAAGGGGGAACTCAAGAAGATCTTCCGGAAATTCTACCAGGCCGGCCGGGCCGACGACATGACGGCCAGGGGAAGCGGCCTCGGTCTCTACCTGGTGAGACACATCGCGCGGATGCACAAAGGGGAGATCTCAGCAGAAAGCGGCGGGCCCGGCCAGGGCTCGACCCTCACCCTGAAGCTGCCTCTCCTGATCCAGCCGATTCAGCAGGGAGGAAACCGGCCATGAAGGCGACGGACAGGCAACGGATCTTGATCATCGAAGATGACGGACACATCGCCGAAGGCCTGAAACTGAACCTCTCGCTTCAGGGATACGAGGTGGCTGTAGCTCCGGACGGCGTTGCCGGTCTGCAGAAATGGAAGGAGTGGCGGCCGGATCTCATCGTTCTGGACATCATGCTTCCCCGGATCGACGGATTTGCAGTCCTGCAGAACATCCGCCTGAAGGACGAGCGGCTCCCCATCCTGGTTCTTTCCGCAAAAGGCGCTCCGGACGACAGAATAAAGGGTTTTCTGCTTGGAACGGACGATTACATGGCCAAGCCCTTCAATCTTGAGGAATTCCTGCTCCGCGTGGAGAGGCTGCTGACGCGGGTCTCCTGGGCCAGCGGGGAAGGCGGGAAGGAGATCCTCCCGAATACGTATGCTTTCGGAGGCAATCGGATCGATTTCGGCACCATGACGGCCTGGTGCAGGGCGGGAGAAATCACGCTCACAGATCAGGAAGGCAAGTTGCTGCGGCTTTTCATCGCCAACCGGGGGAAACCCCTCTCGCGGAAACTGCTGTTGGAGGCCGGCTGGGGGTACACGGGGGAAACGACAACGCGAACGGTGGACAATTTCGTCGTGCGCCTGCGGAAATATTTCGAGGACGACCCGCAGAAGCCGGTTTATTTCAAAAGCATCCGCACCATCGGCTACGTCTTCGATCATGAATAAGGAGGAGGAAAATGGATTTTCAGGAACTCTTGAAGAATAGGCGTTCGATCCGGGATTTCCGAACTGAGGAAGTGCCCCTGCCGGTTGTGCGGGAAATTCTTCAGGACACCTGCCTCGCCCCCACGGCCGGCAACGGACAACCCTGCCGTTTCATCATCATTCGGGATCGGGGCGTGATGAAGAGACTCTCCGATGACAGCAAGAAAAGCCTTCTGGCCGATATTTCCGGGCACCCGGATTCGCCGTTGAAGAAATATGAAGCGGCATTGAAGGACGAGAGATTCAACGTTTTTTACAATGCCCCTTGCCTCGTCCTCATCACCGGCCCCATGGGCATACATTCTCTTGAAGTCGATTGCGCCCTGACCGCGGCTTATTTCATGTTCTCCGCCGTTTCGCGGGGACTCGGAACGTGCTGGATCGCTTTGGGCGCCCATATCCGTGATTCCAAGATTCTCAAGGAAATCGGCATGCCGAAGAACTTCCGAATCGTCGCGCCGATCGTTCTCGGCTATCCTGCCGACGTCCCGGGAGCTTCGGAAAGGCACGCCCCGGATATTGCGAAAATTATCTGAGGAACGCTGCATGACGGATATCGAGATATCCAGGAGCTACACCCCGGGCGCGATAGGGCGGGTCGTCCAGATGCATGGGGATTATTATGCCCGCCGTTGGGGTTTCGGCGTCTTCTTCGAGGCCAAGGTCGCAAAGATGCTTGCGGGATTCCTGTCCCGCTATGACGAAAAGCGGGACGGATTCTGGACGGCTTCACGAACCGGACGCGTGGAGGGTTCGATCGCGATCGACGGTCTCCGTGCCGACACCGACGGCGCCCACTTGCGCTGGTTCATCGTGTCCGAAGACCTACATGGGCGGGGCGTCGGCAGCGCCCTTCTGTCAAACGCGGTGGATTTTTGCCGATCGAGCGGTTACAGGAAGGTCTACCTCTGGACCTTCGAAGGGCTTTTCTCCGCGAGGCGCCTCTACGAGAAAACCGGCTTCCAGCTCGTCGAACAGCGCCCCGGGACCCAATGGGGCAAAGAAGTCCACGAACAGCGCTTCGAGTTGCAGCTCCCGTGATACCCCTTCCAGCATGAAGAAAACCCCGTTCTCTTCCGAGATCCGGGGTTTTTGTTTTTCCGGCAGGGAGTCCCCGCGGGAGAAGTCTATCGGCCGCCGCGCGAACGCCGGGAGCGCAGGTTCGAAGAACTGAATATCTTCGTCGCTTTCCGTGAAAAGTCGCGCGATCCGCCCCATGGGCTCGCGGCAGCCGCCATCGCCGGCATGGAATCCACCGTTCGATGCAGGGCCGCGCCTCCCCCAGTCTTTCTCAGACGGTCAAAGCCGCTCCCCGCCGGAGGAGGCGTCGTATAATCGAAGTCCTCCAGCGTGCGCCTCTCGATGGCTTCGCCCAGCGCCTTCTCGATGGTCCAGACGAAGGCCCTGTCTTCGCGCGTGACAAACGTGAAGGCGTCGCCGGTCTTCGCGGCACGCCCCGTGCGTCCGATACGATGCGTATAAGCGTCGGCGGTGTCCGGCATGTCATAGTTGATGACGTGCGATATGCCGGATACGTCGATCCCGCGGGCCGCGATGTCCGTGGCCACCAGGATCCTGTACTTCCCGTCGCGGAAACCGTTGAGCGCCGCCTGCCTTTTGTTCTGCGGCAGATCGCCCTGCAGGGATGCAGCCGGGTATCCGGCCTTCTGTATCTGCTGCGCGAGCCTGGTCGCGCGGTGTTTGGTGCGCGTGAAAACGAGCACCGATTCCGTGTCCGTGCGGTCCAGAAGCTTCATCAGCAGAGCCGTCTTCCGATGCGGTTCGACCGGGTAAAGGGCATGCGAAACGGTGGCGAGCGGAACGGTATCGTCGATCCGGATCGTCAGCGGATTCTGGAGGACCTCCTGCGCCAGTTGCCGGATGTCTTCGGGCATGGTGGCGGAAAAGAGAAGCGTCTGCCTCCTGGTCGGCAGCTTGCGGACAATCTTGCGTACGTCCGGCAGAAATCCCATGTCGAACATGCGGTCCGCTTCATCCAGGACCAGCACCTCCACACGGGACAAATCGATCTCGCCCTGATTCATCAAATCGAGCAGACGGCCCGGACAGGCCACGACGATTTCGGCGCCGCTGCGGAGCTTCGTGATTTGAGGGTTCTTCCCGACCCCTCCGTAAACGGTGAGACTCTTGATCTTCGCCCGGCGGCCGAGCTGCATCGTGTGCTCGTGGATCTGTTCGGCCAGCTCACGCGTGGGGGCGATGATGAGCGCGCGGATGCATTTGCGCGGGCCGCTCTTCAGTCTCTGCAAAATCGGGAGGACGAAAGCCGCTGTCTTGCCCGTTCCGGTCTGGGCCAGTCCCATGACATCATGATTCTGCAGAACAACGGGAATGCACTCTTTTTGGATCGGTGTGGGCTCGGTATAGCCCATGGCTTCGATACCGCTTTCGATATCGGGGTGTAGATGAAACGCTTTGAAACCCATGAATTACAATGTTCCTTTCTTATTTGGGAGTTTGACCATTCGTTCCTTAAAAAAATCCCCAGATGCCTTTCACTGGCTCTGGGGACGCGGACCAAAACCTGATCAAAAAACTGTTCCTTTCTACGCCGCAGAAAGGATTTTGTCAAGAACTTTAAAGCCCTTCGTTAAAAGGCCGCGCTCCAGGCAGGAAAGGGCCTGTTTCCTACCAGAAACCCCTCTCCATGCAATTGCCGATGAATTCGATCGACCCCGTCTGCCCGCCGGTCAGGCGCTCGTGAAGTTTCTTCCCGATGTCGGGGTAGAGTGGGGTCGTCTTGAGCTTGTCGATCGGCACCCAGGCAATATCGATCGATTTCGTGTGCTCACTTCTGATTTTCGGAGTGCCATGAACCTCCACGGCTTCGAAGACGATGTGCAGAGTCTGCGGATGGTTCTTCTTGGCCGGGGCCTCTCCGATCATGATGACGTTGCCGATTTCGAGTCGGACGCCGAGTTCATTCCTCCATTCGCTGATAATGGCCTCCTGCAGAGGAGTGTCTTTGTCGACGCCGCCTCCGGGGAGAGAGAACACCTCCTTGCCCCCATAGATGTACTTCATGCAGAGAACCTCACGATCCTGCTCGAAGACTGCCGAAACCCGCACGCGCATGGTCGCCCATCCTTTCCGAATAAATCGTGCAATTTGCTGTTTTCTAAAGAAGAAAGCCGTATTGATTCTACAGCCGCCCTGCTCCCTTCGTCAAGCACCAAATGGATTTTCTCAGTCTGGATGCCCGGAGTGTTTCTCCGCAAAAGCTTCCTGCCGCCCGACACCGCACTTCTGCGTCGCGCAATCAGTCCCGCTGTGTAGAAAGAGCCGTGGTCAATCTCCCCTGAACTGTGGTAGAAGCGACCTGAACCGGGTCCATATTGCGGGAGAACATCCCGGCACTTTCCCCGGAGCCATCCCGAACTCTTATGAAACTGCGTCCCATAAGTCTCAACAAGAGAATCTTCCTGCTCGTCGTCATTATCATTCTCATCTCTGTAGGGTTCGAAACATTCTTTCTCCGCCAATACATCCAGAATCTGGCGATGGAAGAAGGCCGCAAGAAGATTATGGCGATCGCGGAGACGGCCGCACGCGACAAGAGAATTGTAGCCGCTTTTCAACTTTCAGACCCTTCCAAGGTCATCCAACCCATTGCAGAAAACATCAGAATCGTGACGGGAACCAGTTACGTGGTCGTGATGAACATGCAGGCTATCCGGTATTCCCACCCGGAGCCGGATTTTATCGGGAAACGTTTTATTGGAGGGGACGAGAAAGAGGCGTTGAAAGGGAAAAAGTTCATTTCCCAGGTGAAGCGGACGCTGGGCGTTTCGCAGCGGGCCTTTGCGCCCGTCGTCAACGATAAGAACGAACAGATCGGCGTGGTATCCGTAGGGTTGCTGCTAACAGAAATCAAGCAGCAAAAGCAAAAAGTCACCTCCATGCTCTATCTCCTTGCGCTGATCGGCACGCTGCTCGGATTGGGGGGCGCGGCATTCCTTTCCAAGAACATCAGAAAAGCGATCTTCGGTCTGGAGCCCTATCAGATAGCGTCCATTCTGGAGGAAAGGAATGTCATCCTATCTTCCATCCGGGAGGGCGTAGTCGCCATTGACAGAGAGAAACGCATCATCTTGATGAACGATGCTGCAAAGAAATTCTTCGCCGTTCAGGACATCCCGCGGAATTGTCCTATCGAGGATATTCTGCCGACGACCAGGCTGCCGCTGGTCATGGAAACGGGAACGCCGATTCTGGATGAAGAACATGCCGTGAAGGATACGGTGGTACTGATCAATCAGATACCCCTCGTGTCGCAGGGCCAGACCGTCGGCGCGGTTGCCACCTTCAGGGATATGGGTGAAATTCGCCGGCTGGCGGAAGAGCTCACGGAAGTGCGGAAATATATCGATGCGCTGCGCCAGCAGCATCACGAACATCTGAATAAACTCCACGTCATTTCCGGATTGCTGCAGTTGAAGGAATACGAAGAAGCGGTCGGTTTCATCGTCAATACCGTCTCCCGGAAGCAGAGAATTTCCGACTTCCTCCGCGCAAGAATCAAGGATCCCCTGGTATCCGGCTTGCTTTTTTCCAAGATTGACGAAGCGATGCGCCACGGGATCGATCTTTCCATAGATCCGGCCAGCTCCTTCTCCAGAATCCCGGAAAACGCATCCGTGCCGATCATTACGATCATCGGCAATGTCCTTGAAAACGCCATTGAATCTCTGATAGCCTCTCCGAGGAAAGACAAGAAGATCCTCATGGCCTTTTCAGAAAATGAAACCGGCATCGAGATCAGAATTCGGGACAATGGCGACGGGTTCCCGGCGGAGCTCCGGGAAAAAGTCTTTGAACGGGGCTTTACAACGAAGGCCTCGTTGAAGAATATGGGCATGGGGCTCTTTATCGTGAAGAGCGAGGTCGAGAGGCTCAGAGGAACCGTCGATATTTTCTTCGAAGAAGGCATCGAGTTCGTCATCGCCCTTCCCAGGCAGCAGGTCTGATGAGGTCCGGCGTATGGAAACCATCAAGGTCATGATCGTTGAAGACGACTTCATGGTAGCCAGAATCAACAGGAAGTTTACGGAAGCAGTCGATGGATTCGAAATCGTCAAGGTGGCGCTCAACGGCCAGGACGCCTGTTCATTTCTGAAAGGCGGCCTTGTCGACCTGATCATTCTGGACGTCTATCTCCCTGACATTTCCGGCATCGAGTTGATCAAACAGATCCGGGCCGGGGATTATCCGGTCGATTTCATCCTGATTACCGCCGCACACGACCACGACACGGTGGCAAATTCAATCCGGTTCGGGGTATTCGATTACATCATCAAGCCGTTCGAGTTCAGCCGTTTTGAAGAATCGCTTCTTCGATATCGGAAGCTGAAATCCACCATAGGAACATCCGCCGAATTTGATCAAGACAAGCTCAACGAATTGCTGGCCGGCAAGGCCTCCAAAGAAGATCCCTCGGCCCTCCCGAAGGGGATTTCCAGGCAGACGCTTCGTCTCGTCGAAGATGCAGTCGCGTCTCTGCAAAGCCCCTTCTCGCTGGACGATGCTACCCGAAGGCTGTCTTTCTCGAAGATAACGGCGAGGAGGTATCTGGATTACCTCGTGGATCAGGGCCGTCTGGTAAAATCCTTTGAGTATAAGAAAATCGGGCGTCCCACGCTTATTTACTCCAGGAAGGGATAGGGGCGCACAGGGAATCTGCTGCAATGCTCGTCCCCCTGCGGGCAATCGCGTTTGAACACTCGGAGTGTTCTAAAAGACATAAAAGATATAAACGTTTCGTTTCTTTACATTCCCTCCTTTTTTTCCATACATTCGGCATCAGGAAGGCATCTTCCAGGACAGCGGATTTTCCATCCGGAGAAGGATTATTCTTTGGACGATCGATACTCCGTCTCAAGAAGATCCTTATGCATAGAACAACCAGGTTAGTGGAAAGGAGATCAAGTATGAACCCACGAGCAGCAAGAACGTCCCGTCTCAGTGTCTCGATCTTGACAGTTCTCATCGCCCTCTGCGTCGGCATCGCCGCGCCCGGCACCTCCGGGGCGTTAACCCGTCCCGAGGCCGTCGGTACCGGCGCCATGGTCACCTCTGCCCACTCCTTGGCGAGCCTCGCCGGGATGGAAATCCTCCGGAAGGGTGGCAATGCCTTCGATGCCGCGGTGGCCGTCGGGGCGGCAGTGAGCGTCCTGGAACCCTTTTACTCCAACGCCGGCGGAATCGGTTTCATGACTCTCCACGTTGCCAAGACCGGCGAAGTCATCTCGCTGGACATGATGGGCCCGGTGCCGGCATCCGCCACCGAGGAGATGTTCAACGACAAGACGGCCCGGGAAGTGGGCTACAAGGCCGGCGTCGTTCCGGGAAACATAGGCGGCTGGATCATGCTGCTCGAGAAATACGGAACGATGAGCCTGGCCCAGGTCTTGGCGGCGGCGATTCATTACGCCGAAGACGGATTCCCCGTCGATCCCCTGCTCGCCCATCATATCAACCGCGCCAAAACCAATTTTGGTCTCTTCCCGTCCTCCGCCGCGCTCTTCCTGAAGGATGGCAAGGGGCCCGAGGAAGGGGAGATCTTCTACCAGAAGGATCTGGCCAATACCTTCAAGAGGCTGGTTGCCGCCGAAAAGAAAGCGCTCAAGGCGAAGAAAAATCGGAAACAAGCCATCATGGCTGCCTACGATCTGTTCTACAAGGGAGATATCGCCAAGGAGATGGCCGCCTTCTACAAGGAAAACGGCGGTTACTTCACTCTGAAGGATTTTTCCTCCTTCAAACCCGCCTTCATTCCGGCGATCCATTCCAAGTACAAGGAATATGACGTATACACCAACGCCCCGACATCCCGCGGCGGCGTCCAAACACTCATGAATCTCAACATGCTGGAGCATTTTGATCTCAAGAAGATCGGCCATGACAACCCCGAGTACCTCCACCTGCTTGCGGAGGTCATCAAACTCAACAATGCCGATGTATATGAGACCGTGACCGATGTGGCATTCTCCAAAGTCCCGGTCGAAGGCATGATTTCCAAAAAATATGCGGAAGAACGCATGAAACTCATCAATATGGAAAAGGCGAGTCCTTACGGACTGCCGGGAAAGCCGGAGACCTTCGCGAATGCGGCCCCTGCCAGCCTGAACTTGGCCTCGCTCAGCCCGGATGACGCGAAGACCTCCTACCAGGACGATCCCAACACGACCCATTTCGACGTCGTCGACAAGGCGGGGAACGCCGTCGCCTGTACGCAGACCATAGGAACCTTCGGAACCAAGACGGTGGTGGGAAAAACGGGGATCATCTTCCACAACGCAACCCGTTACGGTTCCTTTGCGCCCTATAAGGGCCATGTATGCGAGATTGCCGCCGGGAAACGCCCCCTTGCCAACAACGCGGCCTGCATCGCCAAGAAGAACGGCAAGCTGTTCATGGTCTGGGGAACCCCGGGCGGGGAAGGAATCGGCCAGAGCCAGATGCAGGTGTTTCTCAATGTCGTGGAGTTCGGCATGGGGATTCAGGAAGCCGTCGAGGCTCCAAGGATTCAGTTGAGGGCCAAACCGGATTTCTTCAAGATGAAGGACGTCGACGTCAGCATCGAGATGGACAATCGCGTTCCCAAGGCGGTTCAAGAGGCGTTGACTGCCAAGGGGAACAAGCTCATCGTATCCAAAAAGGCCTTCGATGAAGGGCACGGCGGCATGCAAGGGATTTTGATCAATCAGCAGAACGGCTCCTTCAGCGGGGCGGGCGATCCGCGACGCGGCGGTTATGCCATCGGTTACTAACCGGAGAACCGTTCGGTTTTGCGTAACAAGGTAATGCGGCCGCGCCGGGTAATTCGCGGCCGCATTACCCAAAAAGATCACCGAGGTGTCCGCAGATGGACGCGGTCGGGATGGGTTTCTTGAAGGAGCGTGCGATGAAGACGGAAAACCGTAATTCTACGGTGGTTGCGGCAGCAATGGTTCTGTTGGCCTGCCTTGGATTTGTTGCCGGTTCGGCATTTGCGGCGAGTCCTTCTTTCAAGGCCGAATTGCCCGTGGCGATCACCTCCGCAGGGCAGAGCCTCGACGCCTATACGCTCAGTCTGGTCTGCAAACGGGCGAAGATCGACCACACCTTCAACAACAGCCTGAAGTCGGAAGATCTCAAGGGCATCAAGACACTGCTCGTCGTCATGGGCGGAAGCGCCAAAGGTCTTGGAGAGGCGGGAATCGATGAGAAGGGAGAGCTCGACCGGGTGGGCCGACTCCTGGTGAAATCCAAGGAACTGGGGATCAAGCTCATCGCCGTTCATCTGGGCGGTGAATCAAGAAAGGGGGCGCTCTCCGACAAATTCATCGATCCGGTCGTCGCCAAGGCCGAATACCTGATCGTGACCGAGGACAGCAACAAGGACGGCGCCTTCGCCAAGATGGCCAAGGAGAAAAAGCTTCCGATCGCAGTGGTCAAACAGGCCATGGATGTCGCGAAGGAATTGAAGAGAATCTTTTCCCTAAAGTGAGCGCCCGGCTCCTGGACACCAACGTTCGCGAACCCATCCGTTGAAATTCGCACATTTCGTCGATTTCAGAGGAATGCGCTTCCGGTCAAGGAGTATGTCGTTGTGACACAGTCGGTGGAATCATCTCTCGTTTTTCTGGCGATGCTTGCGGCCTTTGTAGCGGCATATCGGTTTTTCAGGCTTTCAACGATTCTGTCCATGCTGGTGGCGGCACTGGCAGGGGCGCTGATCTCGGGAACAGGCATTCTCCTGTCGCTGCATCATGTCATCGAGGGCTCTTTCACGTTCCTGAATATCGTTCTCATCATTGTTACCGGCACGCTCTTCATGGACGTTCAGAAGGAATCGGGGGCATTGGATGCCTTGGTGAAAGCGCTGATTATCCGATTCCACCGGCATCAAAAAACGCTCCTGCTCATCCTGATGTTTCTGATCATTCTCCCGGGAGCTCTGACAGGGCCCGGGGCCAGCGGGGTCATCGCCCTGGGAGGATTGGTCTCCCCAGTTCTCCTCCGCATGGGAATCCCCCTCGTCCAGGTAGTCGCCTTTATCACCTTGGGCGGCGTCTTAGGTGATATCGCTCCTCCCATCAATATTCCCGCCATGATCATCTCCGCTGGAATCAACATGCCCTATGCGGGGTTCTTCACTCCTCTGGCGGTCGTGACCGTCATCCTGGGGATCTTTTCGGCGCTCTTCATCGGCATCAGATATGTAAAAGGACCCGTGCCTCTTGATGAAATCTTGAAGAGCCTTCCCGCCACGCCGGCGAGCATGAAGGGTTTGCGGATATACACGCCCATGATCGTCGTAATCGGCCTGATGATCGTCGTGCGGCTGTTTCCCTATTATCTGCCCCCCCTGGGTGTCCCGTTGATGTTCTTGATCGGCACCGCCGTCGCTCTTCTTGTCGGCGGGAAGATGGACATTCTCAAGGTGTCATCGGAGGCGATCAGAAAGACCCTGCCGGTGACGGGCATTCTGATCGCCGTCGGGCCTCTGGTTCAGGTCATGTCTCTAACGGGTGTCAAGGGCCTGTTTGTGCTCACAGCCATCACCGTTCCCATTGCCATTTTGTATACGGGACTGTTCGTGGGGCTGCCCCTATCCGGCAGTATTCTGGGCACCTTCGGCGCCGCATCGATTCTCGGCATCCCCTTCATGCTGGCCCTCCTGGGGCGGGATCCCATTATTGCCACCATCGGGTTGAGTCTGATTTCCGCTCTGGCAACCCTGACGCCGCCGACCGCCATCACCGGAAAGGCGGCCAGCCTGGTTACGGGATACACGGGCGGTTATGCCGCCGTCCTGAAGAAGTGCCTCTTCCCCTGGCTGTTGATTGACGTGATCGGCCTGGTATTGGTCATTTATGCCGACGCCTTGCGCTGGCTGCGTTTCTAAATTCTGATCTTGAGGGACATCCCATGATCCTCGTCATTTATCAAATTCTCTGCGTTTGCATATCGGCCGTTCTTATCTGGAATCTTTTCAAATCGAAAGCGCTGCAGGAAAAGATCGTCTATGCATTCATCTTGATACCTTTTGCGCTCCGTGCACTGCTATTGAAGTAGGCGAGGAACATCATGTCGACGAAGCACATTCCATCGGTATTCCTTCTGGTCATCGTCGTGGCCCTGGTTGCCTGGTCCGGTTTTGATTTTCACACGCTGTATGAGCGGGAAACGGTCGTGAAGGGTCCCGGGGTGACCGCGGTCAGGCAATTGAGCGAATATTTTCCCGGCTTGAAGGGTACGGTGGCGGATACGGAAGTGTATATCCTGGAGGGGAATAAACCCGGCGGGACCGTGTTTGTCATGGGAGGGGTTCACGGGAACGAGTCGGCGGGGATGTTATCAGCGGTCGTGCTCGTGGAAAATGCGGTTGTGACGTCCGGCAGGCTTATCGTCGTTCCCCATGCCAACGAAAGCGGGTTCACGAACACGGCGCCTTCGGAGGGCGTGCCGACCCGATTTCACGTCAAGACGCCGTGGGGAAGTCGATGGTTTCGATATGGAGACCGTCTGACCAACCCCGTTCATCAGTGGCCCGATCCCGAGGTCTATGTCCATTACCCGAGCGGCCAATACCTCTCGGATTTCGATGTGAGGAATCTTGACAGGGCCTTTCCCGGCCGCCCCAATGGAAATTTTACCGAGCGATTGGGTTTCGCTCTCACGGAACTGGTCCGGCAGGAAAAAGCCGATCTGACCATCGATCTCCATGAGGCAAGGCCGATGAATCCCATCGTGAACTGCATTATCACCCACGACCGGGCGAGGGAGCTGTCCTCTTTGGCGGCGATTGACCTTGAATCCAAAGGAATCCAGATGAGACTCGAACCCTCCCCGAAGAAATTGCGGGGCATGTCGCATCGCGAACTGGGAGATCATACGAAGACGCTCGCCGTGCTCATGGAAACGGGCAATCCCATTCAGGACAAACTCCACGCCCGCGCCGATGAGGCCCTGATCCTGACCGGAAAAGACGATTTCTTTGCCAAAGCGGCGGCGCGAGGCCTCCTCTATGTCCCCTACCTGGAGAAGGGATTGGCGATGGAAGAACGGGTGGGAAGGCATCTTTCATCGGCAAAAGAATTGTTCGACCTGTTTTCTGAACTCCATCCGGAAAGGCAGGTTGCGGTCGACCACATTCCCGATTACAGGGCCGTCAAGGAAAAGGGCGTCGGTTATTTTCTGAGAAAACCGTGAAGTGCATCTCGATGATGCCGCTACGACCGCACCGCCCCGAGCCCGATCAGCACCAGCCTCACCATGATGGAGATGATCAGAAGGGTGAGGAGCGTAGGAAGGATGCGCTGCCGGTCCATTTCATTGGCAATCAGCCCCGGGATGATGAATCCAAGAATGTCCGTATCCGTCGTCAGGACAAATTGCTCGATGACGGCTGCCTTGAACAGCCACTGCCAGGCAAACCCGGCGAGCACCATGAGGATGAAGCGACGGCGGCCGTAGAGAATGATATAGCGGGATGCGGCCTTCACGGACCCATAGGTCAGGAGGCTTGTCATCAGCGTACCGGCCAGCAGAAACGGACTTCCCAATTGCAGCGCGATATATCCCGGAACGACGAATCCGCCGGCGGATAAACCGACCCATTCATAGAAGAAGAATCCGAGGACAAGACCGATGGCGATGGATTCGGCAAGATTCATCGGACGGAGGCCTCCTCAAAAAAGTCCGTCAAGAGCCGTCCCGGCCCCTTTTCGTTTCCCATACCGACAATCGTGAGCTCCCCGCCGCAAATCTTCGCGGTCAATTCGCGAAGGATCTCCGCAGGCGTCGTCCCCTTCAGTACGAAGATCCTCTCCTCCGGGATCTTCCGGCGGATGAAACGGTGCGCCAGACGGCGGCATTCGCCGATGACGGCGATGTAGTCATAAAAAGGATCGTCGAGCAGGGAGAAGGCAAAACTCCGCAGGCGCAGAGGCCGGTCGGCCCGGTTGTTGAAGAGTGCAATCCGCGGGCGGGGACAGGAAAAACGCGCGACGGCTTTTTCCTGGATCATTCTTGTGGAAACCACATCGTTGGCGGAAAAGGCATCTATGAAATGCACCTGCCTGCCCTCCAGGCATGCCCGGGAAACCCCGGCGCTTTCCCTCAGGATGAGCCCTTCATCCAGACACGCGGAGACCGCGGCCGGATCGCGTCCAATCAATGAAACAACCGATCGGGCGATCGCGGCATTCTCGGGAAACAGGAAACGCCCCTGCGGACAGTCCGCCGCTTCGGTCTCCGCCGCATCCGCAAGGATCACTCGGGACCCCATTTCGGAAGCGACTGTCGAAAAAAAAGGGGCATAACGGCTGTCGCCGGTAATCAGCGTACCTTGGTCCGGGATTGTCGCGGACAGCGCCTCGGCGATGTCGTCAAGGCTGTCCCCCATCACCTCAAAGTGGTCCGGGCGAACATTGGTGATGACGCCGACGGTTGAACGGATCATATTTTTTTCGGAAACGAATTGCAGCACGGGATCGAGCGCCATGCATTCGATGACGAGGGCCTCCGCCTTCATCTTGTCCGCGACTGCCACCGTCTTGATCTGCTCGAGGATATTTGGCGGCGCCCATCGGCGAATCGTCTTTTCGCTTCCGTCCGGCAGGATCAGGCGGGGGATCGTTCCCGTCGTCTTGCCGAGGGTCCGGATACCGGACCGTCTCAGGGCGGCGGCGATCAGACGGGTTACGTTCGATTTCCCACGGGTTCCATTCACATGAATGCGGATCGGAATGCGGTTCAACCGTCGTTCATGCCGGATTTTCTCAACGGCGAGGACGATGCAGACGACAAGAAGAAGAGACAGGAAAAGCATATCAGGAATCCCCCAAACGACTGGAGCCCTGGCATGCGGCCCGCCGCATCAGAAGGGCCAGCAGGAGAACGAGCAGCGCCAAACCTGCAACAGCCAGCGGGGCGGAATACCTCCCTGATCGCGGCCTATCGATGATTGAACTGGCCGGTGTTATGACGGGATCGAAGGGAACGCCGTACTGCGCAGCGATCATTCGAATATTGAGGAGATGCAGAACCGGCACCCCTCTTTCACCCATGAGAAAGAGAATTCCCCGATCCGGATCATGGTTCGCCGGGACTTTTTTCAGCAATCCTGTGGGCATCCGGTCCAGTCCCGGAGCACGTCCCAGGGATGTCAGCGGTCCCCCTACATTGATAAACGCCGCAGGTTTCCTGCCCCCCAACTCCCGGTCGTACAGTTCCAGCCGTCTGCGGATATCCGCCTGCAGAGCGTCTCCTCCCGCCTCGTCGAGCCGTGGGATGCCATTGCGGCGGATCGCCCGGAGACCCGCACCGACGCCCGTTCCGTCAAGCCCGCCTCGGGTATCGGCGATGCCTCCCAAGGAGGCTGCGATCGAGCGATAGGGCAGAACGCCCTTTTCAGACAGGACCCTCTCCATGTCGAGCCAGGTGAGCTCCGGAAGATTGGCGCCGTACATGGAAGCCCCGACGGAACTGATGATCACAGGCCTCAGTTTCATCGCGAAGGCTGCCGATAGAACGGCGATGTTCAGGGCGGGAAAAGAACCGGAGAAACTCACCGCCACGGCGTCTCCCGCGCGGACGCCCGCCTCCTCAAGCATCCCGACGACAACCGCGGCGAACTGCGTATTGGTCGAGGTTCTCTTGGATGCGAGCGATCCCGTCGTTGTCGTCAGGTCGTTGTAGGCCTCTCCGATGAGACCCGTGCCGCCCGGATCGATCATCGGATTCCTGGGAATTCCCAGCCTCTCCCGCTCCGCTTTAATCGTCTGGATGGCGGTCTTCATCAGATCCGCCGCGGCTGCTTTTTCGGAACGCCGCGGGTCATCTGAAAAGTTTTTGCTTCCTTCCAGCAGGAGCAGTACCGCGATCGCCGCTGCAGCCAGGATCGCCAGCGACCGGAGCGATAATTTTCCTTTTCTGTATGGATCGGATCTGGAGATCAGGGAGGGTCGCCGTTTCATCATTTGCCTGCGTAAACCGGACCAGAGGTGGTGAAGAGCCATGCCGGATTCCACGAATGGATCATGAAAGACAAGGCATCCTATTCCGCTGTCCAGAGATCGTCAAGCTCCACATGAAAGACGTGGTCAAGCTTCCCATAATTGTGGTAGGCAATGGATGAAAAAGAGTCGTTTCGATATCAAAAAAAGAGGGATTTCATGGCAAAGATGAAGAAGCAATCGACCGTTCCTTACGAGTTCATTCAGGAAGTCAACAAGATGAACCGGGATGAACTCGTCAAACGTTTCATCCAGGAAGAAAACGATCTCCTGGCGCTGAAGCAAGTCAAGCGTGAGGACGCCCAGATTTCCGAACTCGCCTCGCAGATCCGGGAGCGCGAAGAGGAATTCAAGGAAACCGTCGCGACGTTGCGGGAAAAAATCAGGGCCGTTCGCGAAGAGGACGAAGAGCTCGTCGACCTCAGGGAGAACAAGAAGGCCCTCGAAGGCGGTTACCGCGACGAGATGAAGCGGCGCAAGGCCTACCGTGATTATCTCTACCAGATCATGCAGAAGGCGTATCAGGCATGAAGCCGGACGGTGTCCGGAACGGGGAGTACATCAGGGGCATTTCCCCACTTCGGACCTGGCGGCAACGACGGAGGTTGCCATGTCGCATCACCTAGCAAAATCCGGATATGCGGCGCTGGTGGATCGAATCAATCTCTTCCCCCAGGGGGCGCCTCCTTCGGAGACTCTCTCCAAGATCCTCCAGATCCTTTTCAGCGAAAAGGACGCCGCCCTCGTGTCGCTTCTGCCGATCAAGCCCTTCACGGTCCGGCAGGCGGCCGGCGTCTGGAAGATGAGAGAATCGGAAGCGGCCAGGATCCTGGATGACCTTGCCTCAAGGGCGCTGCTGCTCGATATGGAACATGGAGGGGAATCGTCGTATGTCCTTCCTCCTCCCATGGCGGGTTTCTTCGAATTCTCGATGATGCGGCTCCGCGGAGACATCGACCAGAAGGCGCTTGCCGAACTTTTCCATCAATACCTCCATGTCGAGGAGGATTTCGTCAAAGCGCTTTTCGCCGACGGCGAGACTCGCATCGGACGGGTCTTCGTTCACGAGCCGGCGGTCTCCGAGTCTTTGAGTCTCTGCGTCCTCGATTACGAACGGGCAAGCGCCGTCATCCGGACGGCATCTCACCGGGGAATCAGCCTCTGCTACTGCCGCCACAAGATGCAGCATCTCGGGCGGGACTGCGATGCACCCAAAGACATCTGCATGACTTTCAACGCTTCGGCTCAATCCCTGATCAAGCATGGGCACGCCCGTACGGTCGGCGTCGAAGAGTGTCTGGACCTACTTCAGGTTGCCTACGACAGCCGACTGGTCCAATTCGGCTCCAATGTCCGCGAGAAGGTCAACTTCATATGCAACTGCTGCGGCTGCTGCTGCGAAGCGATGATCGCCTCCCGCCGCTTCGCCCTGATGCATCCTATCCAAACGACGAATTACCTGCCCGAGGTCAGCGGAGGAAAATGCAGGGGCTGCGGCCGTTGCGTTGCGATATGTCCCGTGGAGGCTATGAGCCTCGTCTCGGCCAACGACCCGCGCCGGCCAAGTGCAAAGAAGGCGATTCTCCGGGAGGACATCTGTCTGGGTTGCGGTCTTTGCGTGCGCGCGTGTCCCGAGGGGGAGATCGATTTGAAGGAGCGCCCTCAGAGAGTCATCACGCCGCTCAATTCCGCCCATCATGCGGTCCTGATGGCGATCGAAAGAGGAAAGAGCTCCAGAATCTCGTTTTCGACAACCAGGCCCTCTTCAGCCACCGCGCCATGGCCGCCATCCTTGGCGTTATTCTGAAGCTTCCGCCTGTGAAGCAGGCGATGGCGAGCCGTCAGATGAAATCGCGCTATCTGGAGACGCTGATCCGGCGAAGAAGAGTTTAGCTGTTTTCCATGCGATTTGGGAGGCGTTGTGGACGAAAAGGTTCGGGAGGCGATTTTCCGTCAAGTGGAAAGAGAACCCTTCGCGAAGAAATTCGGTCTTCGTCTGGTCGATTTGCAGGCAGGATACTCGAAGGTCGAGATGACCTTTTCGCCGGACATGGAAAACATCTTCGGCATGGCCCACGGCGGCGCCCTCTTCGCCCTCGTCGACGAGGCCTTTGAAACAGCTGCGAATTCGCATGGGACCATGGCCGTGGCGCTCGGCATGAATATCCATTACATGTCATCGCCGGCGAAGAGCGCGCGGCTCACCGCAGAGGCGAAGGAGATCAACCGGACCAACCGAACGGCGGTCTATGATATCCGCGTGAGCGACGACGGGGGCCGTATAGTGGCCGCATGCCAAGCTCTCGTCTACCGGATGGAAAAGCCGCTGCCTTTCCTGGAGTCGTAAGGGCGGGAAGAGTTTCCGTTGCTGTTAAGAGCGGATTTGTTCAGGATCAAGATACCGGTTCCCCATGAAGTGGACACTCTCTCTGCCGACTTTGGTCCTCTGTGTGTTCCTCATGTCCTGCTCCTCTGTTGATCGAACCTTTGACGAAAGGAAATGGAGGGAAAAAATCAACGCTGCAGATCCGTCCGCTCTCCGCGCCACCCATGAGAGGGACGGCCGCTATTTCAACCCCTGGATGCCTGCGGAGGACATCGGCGGACTTTCCCGTTTCCTGCGATGGAAGTTTTCGTCAAAAGACTCCTACACGGAGGAGGAGCAAATCTATCTCCCCACCGTTCTTCCCGATGCCGTAGGACGCATCCACGCCTTGCCGGCGGATCAGGATTTCATCCTGTGGATCGGCCATGCCAGTTTCCTCATACGCATTGGCGGGGAGATATGGCTCACGGACCCGATGTTCTCCGCGCGGGCGCTCCTGCCCAGACGGAGAACTCCTCCCGCCCTTTCCGCGGAAGACGTCCGGCAGCTCGGCGCAAAGAGAATCAACGTCGTCATCTCCCATAACCACTACGATCACCTCGACAAGGAGAGTCTTCGCGCCTTGCCTGATGACGCGCGCATTTTCGTACCGCTGGGACTGAAAGATTATGTCAGAGACCTGGGCAAGCACCAGGTTCTTGAAATGGACTGGTGGCAGGCCATTGAATGCGGCAATGGCATCCGGCTTGTGTGCCTGCCCACGCAGCACTGGTCGAGAAGATTTGCGCAGGGAAGAGACAGGACGCTCTGGGCGAGTTACCTGATCGCCTCACCGGGATCAACGGTGTACTTCGGAGGAGACAGCGGCTATTTCATCGGCTACCGCGAGATCGGACGGATGTTCCCCGATATCGACTACGCCCTGATTCCCACGACAGCCTACCATCCGCGCTGGTTCATGCACTATGCGCATATGGATATCGACGAGGCACTGGACGCCTTCGATGACCTCAAGGCCCGCTGGTTTATCCCCACGCAGTGGGGCACCTTCGATCTTGGCGACGAACCCGCCGGATACCCGGGACTCGATCTGAAACGCACGATCAAGAAGAGAAAGGGCGATCCGTCACGGGTGCTGATCCTGGATGTCGGGCAGATCGTGCTGATCGAGAAAAAGGCAAGGTGACTCACCCCTCTCTCCCTTCAATCCCGACTTCAAGGCGCAAGAACAGCAGCCGGTCAGCCTTTTCTATGGATTATGGATCGGCCCGGTCCCTGGCAGACGGGCATGACCTCGATCCGGTTGATGTTCACATTCGCCGGTTGCGAAACGGCCCAATAGACGCATTCGGCGATGTTGAACGGCATCAGCGGCTCGGTGCCCTGATACGCGGAGGCCACCCGGTCTTTATCGCCCTTGAACCGCACGAGGGAAAACTCTGTGCCGGAGGTCATCCCCGGCTCGATATTGGTGATGCGGATGGATGTACCGAGCAGGTCGGCTTTCAGGTTGCGGGAGAAGTGCTCCACAAAGGCCTTTGAGGCGCCGTAGACGTTTCCTCCGAGATAGGCATAACTGCCCGCAACCGAACCGATGTTGACGATATGTCCCCGGTCCCGTTCGACCATTCCCGGAAGGAGACAGTGCGTCAGGAAGGCAAGGGCCCTGCAGTTCGTGTCGATCATCTGCTGCCATTCTTCCCAGGATGCACGATGCGCCGGCTCCAGCCCGAGAGCCAAACCTGCGTTATTGACCAGAACATCAACGCGGGAGAATTTCTTCGGGAGATTCGAGAGGGCCTTCTTCACGGCTCCGAGGTCCCGGAGATCGCAGGCCGCTATATGGCAGTCGGAGTGCGGTGCCAGTTTCTTTGCCAGACGCGCCAGCTTGTCCTCCCGCCGCGCCATCAAGACGAGTGACAACCCCTCGCGCGCAAAGCGGTCCGCAATAGCTTCCCCAATGCCGCTGGATGCACCGGTGATAACGGCAACCTTGTATTTCCTCATGATGGTCCGCCCTCCTGTTGATGAAACGTCGGTCCCGATCGGTCCGGCCGCAAAAGCCCGGGTTTCTTGTCGGCATATCCTGCCTCCCACCGGCCCCAAGCGCGGGAGTCTTTCCGGGCTATCTATATCGAAAGGCACCGCGGATATGCAAGCCCTTGTTCATCGCCGTCCACAACAGGGAAAGGCCGGGCCTTCCGGTCGAGACGTCTGCTCCCTCAGGGACTGAACAACTTCAGGTATTGGCCGTAGCCTTCTTTTTCCAAGTTCTCTTTGGGAACAAATCTCATGGCGGCGGAGTTCATGCAGTACCGAAGTCCCGTCGGTTTCGGTCCATCCGGAAATACATGGCCGAGATGAGAATTCGCATGCCGACTCCGTACCTCCGTGCGAATCGAAAAGAAACTGAAATCTTTCTTTTCCACAATGTTTCCCTGCTCCAGCGGCTTCGTGAAACTGGGCCAGCCGGTGCCTGAATCGAACTTGTCAAGAGAGCTGAAGAGGGGTTCTCCGGAAACGATGTCCACGTAAATTCCCGGCCTCTTGTTGTCCCAGTAATCGTTTTGGAAGGGACGCTCCGTTCCGTTCTTCTGCGTCACGTCGTACTGCAGGGCCGTCAATGTCTTTCTCAGTGTTGCGTCATCGGGCTTTGCATATTTCATCTGCACGTGCTTGGCGGAACCTGTTTCGTTCATATCCTTTTTCACCTCCGGTTGTCCTGCGGGTATGCTCGTTGCCGAAAGCAGAACCGTCAGCAATATCGCAAAGAGAAGGATACTTACTTTCATCATGTACCTCCCGTAAGAATCACTATTCATTGAGTAATATCTTAATGACGGTCCTGAATTTGTCAAAAAGGATGGGGTCTCGCGCACGTGAGAAGAGCTCCCACAGGAGATCCCGTTTCCCCTTGACAGCCCACCTGCCGCTGGAACATACTTCGCGCGCAACCGGCCGCGGGGACGGACAAGACATGGCGGGGAGTGATTTTTCATGAACAGCAGACGAAACGCCCTTTGCGTACAGATGTACACTGGATTGCAGACGAATCTTGCCGACTACGTCGAACGGTACGCCTCGGAAAAGCCGGATGCTGTTGCCATCATAGAGCACAATACAGGCGAAAGGGTGACCTGGAAGAAGTTTCATCAGTCCGTATCCGCTTTTGCCGCGAAACTTCTCTCGATCGGTCTCAAGAAGGGAGATGTGGTCGCGACGTCGCTCCCGCTTCTGAAAGAACACGTGTATCTGATCTATGCATGCTGGAGAACCGGCATCATCGTCGCCCCCCTGGATCTGCGACTCAAAAGCAAGGAAATCCTTTACTGCATGGAGAAGATGAGGCCGAAGGCCTACTTCTTTCTGGGGAAGACGCCTCTCGCGGATTTTCGGCCTCTGGTGGCCGAGGTGATGAAGAACGCCCCCTATGTGACGTTCTGGGTGCAATTTCAGAAGGAAAAGGATCTCATCATGGACGGCGCGGTGGGTGTCGCCGATTTCGTAAAAGACATCAAGTGGGTTTATGTCAAGAGCCTCTTGACCGGCGCTGTGAAGAAGGCCCGCCGACAGGTGGTAAGGTGCGATCCGTGTCTCATCATCTTTACAACCGGTTCGACGGGTTCATCCAAGCCCGCCCTC
>CAZDLM010000023.1:247-39632 GCA_964506465.1 uncultured Syntrophaceae bacterium | reverse complement strand
TCCCGTCTTCAATCTCCTTCTCTTCGACGGTTTCCAGCGCGGAAGCCGGGAGATAGATTTTGAAGGACGTCCCACGCTGGGGCTCGCTGTAAACCTGGATCGCTCCTTTATGCCCCATGACGATTCCGTAAACGGTCGCCAGTCCCAACCCCGTGCCCCTGCCCATGGTCTTCGTGGTGAAGAAGGGGTCGAAGATCCGCTCTCTGGTCTTGGCGTCCATGCCCGTTCCGGTATCCGTGACTGAGATCTTCACATAAGGCCCGGGCGCGACGGCGCAGGCAGCCGCCCCGGTTTCGTCCATCATGACGTTCTCCGCTTCGAGGTAGATCTCCCCGCCTTCCGGCATGGCCTGCCAGGCGTTCACGTACAGATTCATGAGCACCTGTTCCATCTGCCCCCGGTCAACTTCCGCATTCCAGAGATCGGCCCCGTCTTTCTGATAGATGGCGATTTCCTTTTTGGTTCTTCCGAACATGGAAGCGGTTTTTTTGAGAAGATCGCTGATGTTCGTCGGCTTCATCTCGTAGCGGCCGCCCCGGGCATAGCCCAGGAGCTGTCGCGTAAGATCGGCTCCGCTTTGCACGTGCTCCCCGATCCGTTTGAGCCTCTCGTAATTGGGGTGCGATGGTTCGAGATCCATCAGGGCCAGGGATGCGTATCCCTGAATTCCCATCAGGAGATTGTTGAAATCGTGGGCGATGCCGCCGGCCAGGGTGCCGATGGCCTCCATCTTCTGGGCATGCAGAAGCTGGGATTCGAGGCGCTTGCGCGCCGTGATATCAAGGGCGGTAAAGGTTACCCCGGCGGCCAGGTCGGCTGCGTCGAGGGGCGTCGAGCTCAGAATGATGTTGATGATTTCGCCGTCTTTGCGGCGCCACCGGGTCTCCACACTCCCGGTGCCGCTGCCGGCGATCTGGCGATATTTTTCCGTGCCGACATATTCGTAGTCGTCATCCGTGGGGTAGAGAAACCGAGCGTTTTTCCCCAGCAGTTCCTCCCGGCGGTAACCCGTCATCTCGCACAACCGGTCGTTGGCCTCGATGATGACGCGGTTGGAGACCAGTCCGATGCCGACGGGGGCGGCCAGGAAAATGCTCTTGATCTTCTTCTCGCCCTCGCGGACGGAGGCCTCCACCCGTCTGCGTTCGGTGATATCGATCACGTGGGATATGAAGTAAAGCGGTTGTCCTGCGGCGTCCCGAATGAGGGCGCTCGACACCTGCCCCCAGACGGGGCGGCCGTCCTTGTGGTAGTACTGCTTCTCGAATTCGGTAAAGTCGACCTGCCCGGATACGGCGCGCCCGATGAATTCCGGACTCACCTTCTGATGATCGGGATGGGCGATATCGTTGACGGTCATGCCTTCGAGCTCTTCGCGGCTGTAGCCGAAGATCTGCGACATCCGGCTGTTGACCTTGAAAATCTTCCCCTGGAGATCCACCAGGCAGATGCCGACATTGGCGTGCTCGAAGGCCAGGCGGAAACGCTCCTCGCTTTCCCGCAGCGCCGCGACCGCAGCTTCCGCGCAGGCGGTCTCCTGACGGTTCGCATCGGACGGCTGCTTCTGCTCTTTGGATTCCTGCTTCAGGAAGGAGGTTTCTTTGACCAATCCCGAAGGATCCTTGCCTCGATCGCTCATGGGAGTGTCCTCCGCTGCTGTTCTTGTCCAGCCGTTTTCGAAGCCGCGTCCGTGCCGACGGGATGGTGAGGATGGTGCAGAGAAACCTTCTCACAAGGGGACCGGTCAAGTCAAGATTGGAAGCGGGAAGGGAATCGTCCGCGTTGGCCATGCCGGGCGGTGCACCGGGAAGGACCGCCGTCACAGCAGCAGGCGGTTGTCCGTCGAACGCGTCTCGCCGACGCTCGATACATAGATGGCCGGGCGGCCGAGGACGGGGCAGCGGGCCTCGCAGATGCCGCAGCCGATGCACAGCGAGAGGTCCACATGGGGCTGGCGGACGGGGATCTCCCTGCCTTCGCGGTCCTTCACCCGGACATCCTCCAGCCAGATGGCCTTCTTCGACGTCGGGCAGACCTCCTCGCAGACGAGGCAGGGCGTCGCCGAGGCAAAGGGCAGGCAGCGGCCCTTGTCGATCATGGCCGTGCCGATCCGGACCTCCATCTTTTCCTTGAGGGGGAGGTTGCGGATGGCGCCCGTGGGGCAGACCTGGCCGCAGAGGGTGCAGCGGTGTTCGCAGTAGCCGATCCGGGGAACCAGTACCGGCGACCAGATTCCCTCCAGCCCCGCCTGCAGGAACGTCGGCTGCAATCCTCCCGTGATGCAGACCTTCATGCACTCTCCGCACTTGACGCAACGCCTCAGGAATTCGGGCTCCGGCGTCGCACCGGGCGGGCGGATGAGCGTCGGATCGGCGGCGCCGGCGCGCGACAGCGGCGTCACCCGCAGGAGGGGAACGCTCAGCAGGCCGGCGGAAAAGGACGTGACGAGGCGCCGCCGCCCGAGGTCGAGGCGACCGGGAACCCCGCCGGGAGACAGTCTGAAGCGGACGGCGTCGTTCGGACAGGCGTCCTCGCAGTTGCCGCAGAGGTGGCACTCCTCGATCCGCCAGAGTTCCTTCGATCCGGGCAGCGCGCCGCCGTGGCAGCCGTCCTCGCAGGCGCCGCATTCGTTGCATCCTTCGCTCACAGAGCGCCGGACGACTGCGCGCCGTCCGATCAGTCCGAGGAGCGCCCCGAGGGGGCAGAGGTGCCTGCACCAGAAGCGCCGCTCGACGAGGTTCAGGGCGAGGATGAGAAAAAAAAGAACGCCGATGAGGACCGCCCCGAGGTAGAGACCCTCCTGAAAGGGAAGGAGCGTCTTCTTGAGCAGGGTGTAGATCCCTTCGGAAATCCCGCCCAGGACGGGAAGCTTCGCCTCGTAGACGGTGTTGAAGACGCTTGCCGTCGCGGAGGAAAACATCGGATAGGCGGAGATCGCCAGCGAGCGGATGAGGAGCGAAAGCGGATCGAAGACCCCGGCGGCCTGCAGCGTAAAGAGGGACGATGCGAGAAGGGCGATCAGCAGATAGTACTTGATCCGGAAAAGACCCGGCGGCAGCGCCTTGCGCCGGGCCTTGGTCTTCAGCAGTCCCGCGAGATCGTGGAAGGCGCCCAGCGGGCATACCCAGCCGCAGAAGGCCCGTCCCAGCACGGCCGTGGCCACAACGACGGCCAGAGCCAGCCACAGGGCGGGGGGAAGGGTCCGGTTTGCGAAAAGCGTTGTCAGGAAGAGCAGGGGATCGGCATCGAGAAAGACTTTCACGGGATAGCCCAGCTCATTGGCGCCTTTCGATTCGGTCTGGAGGAAGAGCCAGACGAACAGGAGCACGAAGAGGGCCTGGGATATGCGGCGGAGGTTTTTCACCATGGGACTTCTTCCGGAGCCATCATGCCTGAATCTTCTTCAACCGCACCTTGGCGAGGTCCATCGTTCCCAGTCCGGCCTGGTGCCCGAGCCGGATGAAGCCGATGTCCGCCCCATTGATTCCGAACAGCGTCGCGCCGTAGGCGTCGACGGCGACCTGGTCGGCGCCGGCGATCACCGTGTCCAGTCTCTTGACGTCGGCCAGATCGCCCCCCTGCGGCCCGTTGTCTGTGAGGATCCTCACGGCGTCGAGAACGACCAGCGACGGCTTGAGGAAGAGGGAGACATCCACCAGGCTCTCGTGGATCCGCTGGTGGATCCTCCCCCGCCAGCCGCCCATGACGCCCATCCAGTTCTTCATGCCCAGGGTCAGCGCGGAGGTGCCGTGGGTTTTGGCGATCGGCACGTTGATGATCCGGTCCGCTTCGATCGCCTCCGTGTACATCGGCCAGGATTTGATGGTCCCGCCGCCGATCTTCGTGTCGCGGAATTTGCGGGAATCGGGGTAGATGACCTCCGCGCCCGCCGCCTCGGCGGCAGCGAGGATCCCGCTCTGCCTGTAGCAGCGCCGCGCATCGTTGACGGGGTTGTCAAGGACCTTGACTTTCTTCGCGCCGGCCTCCAGGGAAAGCTTGACGAGGGCGGCGACGACTTCAGGGTTGGTGGTGGCGGCGAATTCGGGTGTGCGGTCCCAGCCGATGTTCGGCTTGACGACAACGATGTCTCCCCGCGACACGAACTTCCGCATGCCGCCGAGGGCGTCGATCACCGCACGCGTGACGGTCCCGGGAGACTTGCCGGAGGCGACGGCCAGATCGGGCGCTTCTGCGGCTCCGATGTCCCGCAGGAAGGGGTCCATGCCGGTGGAAAGAGAAAGCGCGGCGCCCGCCGCGAGGGATGCTTTGAGGAAGTCCCGGCGATTCATCCTTGTCAAAACAAACGCCTCCTTCAATGTGCCGTGAAGGGCCTCGGCGACGGGCGCGGGCGCCATACGATGTCCTTTGACTCGCCGCCAAAATTATTTTATAGTCTCGCCCGTTGTTCGCGCAAGGTTTCTTTTCCGGCGGTTGAAGCGACCTGAGGTGCTTCCGTGCAACGTCGTGCGGGGCAGACAAGAAGCGTGCACAGCCGTACCCGGGACCGACGAGTTTCCTCTACGGATTTTTTGGCCTTCTTTATTGATGCTCGCATCGTTCCATGATAGGAAGTTGCGCCTTGACCTCATGGCTGGACAGAACCGTGGTCGTTCGGCTGTCATCGGCGGGGCCGGGCACAGACCGCGGGACGGAGGACGGATCCGTTCATGAAAAAATCGTTCCTGAATCTGGAAAGAGCCAACCGCAGCAGCATCCAATACCGGCTGCTACTTGTCGAGTTTCTGATCGTCGTACTGCCGCTGGTCGCACTGGCGTACATCGTGTACGACCGAAGCATCGTCTTCGAATCCGCTCATCTTTGGATCGTCGCGCTGATCCTCGTGCTTGTCCTGTGCGGCATGCTCATCCTCCGGCAGATCATCGACCGCATCCTGTCGGTTGTCGTCATGGTCCGTCCCACGGAGACGGGAATCGTCAAGGCATCGATGCGGGACGACCTTTCCGAAATCCGCGAGATCGAGCAGACGTTCGGCAACCTGGCCGCAAAACTGGAGAAGACGACCGCCGATCTGAACCGACGGTCCTCGGAATTTCTTGCCCTCAAGGAACTGATCGACGTGGCGAAGTCCAACCTCGATCTTCGCAGCCTCCAGGAACTGACGCTGGACAAGGTCATGTCCGTTACCGGTGCGCGGATCGCATCGTTCCTGACGGTGGATCCCTCGAGGAACCACTTCCGGATCGCCGCATCGCGGGGAATCGCGGCATCGCCCCAGATGGATGTCGATCTCCCCATGGGGAATTCGCCGGTGCGCCTGGCCGTATCGGAGAAGAGGGCCGTCATCGTCGAGAATATCGAGGCGGACCCGCGCACCCGGCGGCCCAACAATCCTCGCTATGGTTCTCCGTCTTTCATCTGCCTGCCCATCCTTGCCGGAAATGAGGTGTCGGCCGTGATCAACCTGGCGGGCAAGCCGGCCGGGCAGGTCTTCAACGAGGAAGACGAGAAAATCACGTCCATGATGCTGCGGGAGATCAAGTTTGCCTTCGAGAACGCCCGGCTTCATTTCCAGATCAAGGAACAACTGAAGCAGATCGAAGAAAAGAATGTTGCGCTGCAGAAGGAAATCGAGCAACGCCAAAGACTGACATCGAGATTGAACGAGTGTGAAGACCAGTTGAGAGACAGGGCGGAAGAGCGGACGCCCATCGTGCGGCAACAGGCCCGGGTTCCGCAGGAGGCACAATCCGCAGGGGCCTGCGAAAGCGGCATGTCGGGAGAGGGGTGCCGCAGGGGATGCGGGACGATTCTGCTCGTCGATGACGAAGATGTCATCCGGAGCATGACCCGGGACATGTTGGATTCGCTCGGCTACAGGGTGATCACCGCCGGCTCAGGCAAGGAGGCACTGGACATTTACGGCCGGAACGTGGGCGGTATCGCCATGGTCATCCTGGACGTCATGATACCCGGGATGGGAGGCGAAGAGACGATGCGCCGCCTCAAATCCCTCGATCCGCAGGTCAGAATACTCTTTTCAAGCGGGCAGGGCGGTGACGGCCTCCGTCAGGAAAAATCGAACGAGGGAGGGATCCGATTTATCCAGAAGCCTTTCCGTTTAGAGGATCTGTCACGGCAAGTTCGGGAGGTTCTGGCCGGGGGTTGGGAGTCTGCAGGCTCTTCGTAATGCCGTTGCGGCGCAGGTGCAGACGGTAATGGTTCGGGTCGCTGTCCAGGATGAATTGCAGGCGACGGACGTTCTGCTCGACCGCTTCCCGGTACAAGTCCCGATCGATGTTCCAGCGGACACGGAAGTGGTGGATCATGTAGTTGTCGACGCCTCCCAGATCGGCGGCATAGCGACGCCGGATGAATTGGTGGAAGGGGACCGTTTTTTTCAACAGGTCGAGTTCGCTTTCGTAATCCGGGATGCCGGCCTCAAAGAATTCGTAGTACAGGAGCAGAAGCTTTTCCAGGTAAAGCCGATCGGCCATCTGTCCCAGCAGATCGGCCGTCCCCAGCATCTTCCCCAGCAGTTCGAGTTCCCGGGAGGGGAAGCGCAATTCGGGAATCTTCATGACAAATCCCGTGCAGTGGAGGATGTGGTCAAAGGCAGGCAACTCCTTTTCGAACAGGGGATCTCCCGCGTAGTACCGTTTCATGAAAGCGATGCTGCGATCGATATGCGCCACGGTATATTTCGCACCCGTTCCCAATCGGTCGTCGGTCGTCTGGATATAGCCGGTGTCGTGCATGAGCGCGCTGATGACGCCCAGAGCGACTTGCTTGTCCGTGAAACGAAGGCCGGCGACGGCCGCGCCGTGAAGCAAGCGCGCCATTGCCAGGAAGACGTCGAGCGTGTGGCGAAAATCATGGTAGCGGGTGTTGCAGGCCTGATAACCGGGGTAGCGGCCGTGAAAGAGCCGTTCCATGTCGGAAAAAACCCGCTCCAGATAGGCGAAGTCGAAGGACGGCCACTGGGCGGAGAGCGTCTGCACGATTTCCGCCAGCACCGCCTGATGGTCGGTCATATTGATGAGGCTGTTGAGTTGAAGGGTCGGTTTTTCCATGCTGAGCAACGGCCGAAGCCTGGTTTTGCGCAAATCGCCGGAAATGCGCCTGATCCTGTTCACGATCGCGAGGTGTCCCGGGAGCTGTCCGGAAATAGAGAAGAAGTGGAGAGTTCTGCGGAGTCTATAAGAAGAAATCGGAAAGGTCAAGCCCGATGTGCCCGGAAAGACACAAGAGCATTCCGACCGGCTTCCCGGACCTGCTTCTTGGCGCCGGATCGGAAGGAAGCGGACAACAGCACTCTCGGTGATCCGAGCGGAACGGAAGGATAGAATGCCCGAGCCGGAAGGTCTGAAGGAAGAGGTTGTCGCCGACGACCGGGGAAAGGTCCGGGAGCGGAAGCATTTCCTCGGAGGAAAGCTTGAGGGCGAATACCTCTCGTATTTCTCCAACGGTCAGGTGATGGTTCAGCTTTTTTTCCGGGACGGACGGAAGGAGGGACCGGCGGTTTCCTATTACAGGGACGGGGTTGTGCGCGAGCGGGCAACCTTTCGCAACGGCAAGCTTGATGGAGAATACGTCAATTTTTATGAGAACGGCGATCCCCGCGAAATCGAAATGCACCGCAACGGCAAGCTGGACGGCCGTTATGTATTCTACTTTCGGGACGGGCGGATCCGGGATGAGGAACACTTCCGGGACGGCAAGTTCGACGGTCCCTACCGCTCCTATTTCAAGAACGGCCGCATCAAGGAAGAGGGGCGTTTCCTGAACAACCGGAGGGAAGGCGAGTACGCGGCCTATTACAGGAGCGGGAGTCTTCGGGAGCGCGCGACTTACCGCAACGGACGCCTCCTGGGTCCATTCGAGACGTTTCCGGACCGGGGGGGCGAATCCGGCGGAGAGGGGTCGGATGGTCCATCGGCCGGCGGCGATGACCAGGCGGAAGAGGCAGGACGGGCTGCCGACAATCTCCTGAAGGACCTCGAAAGACTCGGCAAGCCCTGAACATCCCCGGGGACAGGTTCAGGGCCGTGGCCGCATTTCACGTCTCATGCTCAAGCAAGGTCTCTTCCGACGTCAGTCGTCATCCCGGGGGCCTTCAGAGCAGTTCTGCCAGATCCGCCTTCAGTCGATCCATCAGATCGTGGCGCGTCAGGTCGTGATGGATGGGTGTGATGGTGACCATGCGGTTTGCCAGGGCCGCCTCGTCGGAATCGGGATCGGCGTCGGCTTTCAGAGAGGTTTCCCCTGTCAACCAGTAGTAAATCCTTTCACGCGGATCCGTGCGTTTTTCGAAACTCTCCCAATGCGGCGTTCCGCTCTGCCTTGCAACCCGGACGCCCCGAATCTCGCCTTCCGGGACTGCGGGGACGTTGATATTGAGCGCCACACCCGGCGGCAGCGGCGACCGCAGGATGGAGGAGGCCATCCGCCGGGCAAACTTCGCGGCGAAGGTGAAGTCCGCCTCGCGGTGGGTATCCAGCGAGACGGCCATTGCGGGCACGCCCAGGATCGCCCCTTCCGTTGCGGCGGAGACGGTCCCGGAATACAGGACGTTGATCCCGACGTTCGCCCCGAGATTGATCCCCGATACAACCAGGTCCACGGGGCCGCCCGCCAATTCACGGACGCCGATCTTGACGCAGTCCGCGGGCGTACCGGCCACCGCGTAGCCCAGCAGCTTTCCGTTCTTCCGGGCTTTCCGCACCATCAGGGGACGGAAGAGCGTGATGGCGTGTCCGACGGCGCTCTGTTCCACTTCCGGCGCGACGACGACGCACTCCGCGTCGCGGCTCAGTTCCTCGCAGAGGGCGGTCAGTCCCCTTGCATAGATTCCATCGTCGTTGGTCAGTAAGTAGCGCACGATATCCCCTTTAGTTCTTGAGCAGCCGATCGAAACCCGTTCACCGGATCTGAACAATCTTTCCTTCCTGGACCCGGAGCAGATGGAGTTCCTTGTCCGCGTCCCGCGACGGGGAAAAGGAAGTCTTTCCGGTTACGCCGGGATATCCGGTGAGGCCGGCGAGGCGCTCGCGGAATTGATTCCTCGTTTCCGCCCGCCCGTTCTCGACCATCGCAACGGCGATGGCCACAGCGTCGTACCAGATCGCATCCATGCCGTCGGGCTCCCTCGCAAAAGCCGCATAGAACGCATCAGCGAAATCGTTGAGCTCGAGGCTGTATCCGCCTGCAAAATAGTCGTCGACGAATACGGCCCCCTCCAGATGCTGGGCGCCGCCCTTCAAGAGGTTGGGCGAGTTCCAGCCGCTCGTTCCCAGCAATTGAACATCCTTGACGTCGTGAAAAGCCAACTGCGGGGCGATCATCTGTACGCGCTCGTAGTCGTCCGGGATGAACAGGGCGTCGAAATCTACGGGACGCGCAACCGGCAGCGGTTCTGCGCGCTGATCCTTGCCGAAACCGATGCTGTGCGGAACCGGACGCCCTGTGACGAAACGGATCTCGTCGCCGAAATCGGTCTCCGTCCTGTCGTAGGCCTTCACCTTGCGGATCTGTCCCCCGAGACGCAGGATTTCGGCGCGAAACAACCGCACCATCTCCTGCCCATAGGAATCCTGCGGATAGAGGATGGCGAAACGGCTGAGACCGAGCGTCCGCACCGCATACCCGGCCAGTGCCCGCACCTGCATGCCGGCGGTCAGGAAGTTGCGAAAGACAAAGGGCCCGATTTCACATATTCCCTCCTTCGACGTCATGGGAAGAATCGGTACCTGGAGCTGCTGCGCCTCGGCTGCAGCCGTCTGGGCCTCGATTGCGCCCAATGGGCCGACCACGCAGATCACCCCGTCCCTCCGGACGAGCCGGGCGACGGCCTGGCGACTCGCATCGGCGTCGCTTTCGGAGTCTTCGATGAACAGTTTCACTCCCGTCCGTTTCCGGGGATCGAAGAGGCCGGCCGCAAGGACGGCGGCATCGAGAGCCTTCTTTCCGTAGGCTGCGTATCGCCCGGACATGGGCAGGATCAAACCGATGGCATTGCGGTCCACCGAGTCTGCCGCGGAGGGCGTCCCGGCAAGTTCATGGCTCTGGTAGGCGTCGGGAGAGGACGCCAAGATTCGCTGATCCGCCCCCTGCAGGGCGCCGGCGAAAATCAGGCCCGTCAGGAGAAAGACGCCGGCAATGGTGCCGGGCATTCGAGTCTGCGGTGTTTGCTTCATGTGCAATACGGCCGGTTTCCTTGAAACGATGGCGTCTCTATAACATACGCCCGGGGTTCTGTGAAGCCGGCCTGCCCCTTCCACAAAAAACAAAAGGGCCCGGTTCGTATCCGGGCCCTCAATCATGGATGAAAAAGGTTTACTTCACGTCCTCGAAGTCCGCGTCGACGACATCCTCATCCTTCTTGGCGGATGCCTGCGCACCGGCTCCGGTACCGGGACCTGCGCCGGCGCCCGGTTGCGGCCCCGCCTGGCCCTGGCCCGCCGTCTTGGCGTACATCGCCTCCGCCAGCTTGTGCGAGGCGGTCGTCAGCTCTTCCTGGGCGGCGCGGAGGGCGGCGAGATCCTCGCCTTCCATGGCCTTCCGGAGCTTCTGGGCGGCCTCCTCGATCTTCGTCTTCTCGCAGGAGTCGATCTTGTCGCCGAACTCCTTGACGTTCTTTTCCACACTGTACACCAAAGCATCCGCCTGGTTGCGGGCCTCGATGAGTTCCTTCTTCTTCTTGTCGTCTTCGGCATGGAGCTCCGCTTCCTTCACGAGCTTCTGGATCTCCTGATCGGAGAGCCCGCTGGAAGCGGTGATCTTGATGCTCTGCTCTTTCCCCGTTCCCAGATCCTTGGCGGATACGTGGACGATGCCGTTCGCATCGATGTCGAAGGTCACCTCGACCTGCGGAACGCCGCGGGGCGCAGGCGGAATGCCGACCAGTTCAAAACGGCCCAGCGTTCTGTTATCGCCCGCCATGGGTCGTTCACCCTGCAGGACGTGGATGCTCACCGCCGGCTGGTTGTCGGCCGCCGTGGAGAATATCTGGCTCTTGCGGGTCGGGATCGTCGTGTTCTTCTCGATCAGCTTCGTCATGACCCCTCCCAGCGTCTCGATGCCCAGGGACAGAGGCGTCACGTCCAGAAGCAGGACGTCCTTGACATCGCCGGAGAGCACGCCGCCCTGAATCGCCGCACCGACGGCCACGACTTCATCGGGATTGACGCTCTTGTTGGGTTCCTTTCCGAACAGTTCCTTCACTTTCTGCTGAACGCGGGGCATACGGGTCATACCGCCGACCAGAATCACCTCGTCGATGTCCTTGGCCGAGAGATTGGCGTCCTTGAGAGCCGTCCTGCAGGGTCCAACCGTCTTCTCGACTAGATCCTCGACAAGGGTCTCCAGCTTGGCGCGGGTCATCTTCATCTGCAGGTGTTTGGGACCCGAGGCGTCGGCTGTGACGAAAGGCAGATTGATGTCTGTCTCCAGTGAGCTGGAAAGCTCGATCTTTGCCTTCTCCGCCGCTTCCTTGAGCCGCTGCAGCGCCATCTTGTCCTTGCGCAGGTCGATTCCCTGTTCCTTCTTGAACTCGCCGGCGATGAAATCGATGACGCGCTGGTCGAAGTCCTCGCCTCCCAGATGAGTATCGCCATTGGTCGACTTCACTTCGAAGACACCGTCTCCCAGTTCGAGGATCGAGATGTCGAATGTGCCGCCGCCCAAGTCGAAGACGGCAATTTTCTGGTCCTTCTTCTTGTCGAGACCATAGGCCAATGCAGCCGCCGTCGGCTCGTTGATGATGCGCAGGACGTTCAATCCCGCGATCTTTCCGGCGTCTTTCGTCGCCTGGCGCTGCGAGTCGTTGAAATAGGCGGGAACGGTGATGACCGCATCTTTGATCTTTTCGCCCAGGTAATCGTCGGCGGTCTGCTTCATTTTCACCAGGACCATGGAAGAGATCTCCGCCGGACTGTATTCACGGCCGCGAATGTCCACCGCCGCGTCGCCGTTCTTGGCCTCCGCGATCTTGTAGGGGATCACGGTTCTGTCGTACTGCACTTCCTTGCTGTGATACTTGCGGCCGATCAGCCTCTTGATTGCATAAACTGTATTTTCCGGGTTGGTCACCGCCTGCCGCTTGGCAGACTGGCCCACCAGCCTCTCGCCGTTGTCCATGAAGGCCACCATGGAGGGAGTAGTTCGATTTCCCTCCGCATTGGCGATGACAACCGGATCGCCGCCTTCCATGATGGCGACGCAAGAGTTGGTCGTTCCCAGGTCGATTCCGATGATTTTTGCCATGTTACCGTCCTCCTTGGTTCGATTCGGATAAGTCCGTTGACCGGCGAGTATTCTTCGATACGGAGACGCGTGCCGCCCGGAGAAGCCTGTCGTTAAGAAGATATCCCTTTTCGTGTTCCTCGATCACCTTGTTGTGATCGTGTTCGTCCGTTTCGACGTGCAGCATCGCTTCGTGGAAGTTTGGGTCAAAATCTTTGCCGAGGGTTTCGAGACGCTGCACACCGTGCTTCTCCAATGCGCGGAGCAATTGATCCCTCAGAAGCGCCAGTCCCTGGCGAAACGCCTCGAAATCCTCCGATTCCGTGGCATGCTGCAGCGCCCGGTCGACCCCGTCCAGAAAGGGGAGAATGTCGCGAATCAGGGTTTCATTTCCGTACTTCAGCGCCTCGGTCTTCTCTTTCGCCGCACGCTTCCTGTAATTGTCGAGATCGGCGGCGGCACGGACGAATTTGTCATAATTGGCCGCAGCCTCGGCCTCTTTCGCCGCCAGCCTTTTGGTCAATTCTTCGACACTGTCCGATAATTTTCCATCCGCGGGCTCCGTTGACGTCTCCGCAGATTCGTTCTTTTCCTCGTCCTTCTCTCTTTTCTCCATTTCGCTACCGTCTATCCCATTCCTACAAATGCCTATGCCTCCGATGATTTCCGGGTGCGAGAGGCAATTTGCGCATTCGGCGCTATTTCACGTCCGGTTTCTGAAACAGTTTGAAGTCGACCATCTCGCAGATGACGTGCCCGACCGTGATATGAACTTCTTGAATCCTTGGGGTGCTGTTGGAGGACACATTCAGAGTGAAATCGGCGATCCGGGCGACATCGCCGCCGTCCTTTCCGGTGAAACCCACCGTAACCAATCCCATTTTCTTTGCCGTATCGAGGGCCTTCACGACATTCGGCGACGTGCCGCTTGTCGATATTCCCCAGGCGACATCGCCGGTCTGGCCGATCGCGCGGATCTGCTTGCTGAAGACCTCGCCGAAGCTGTAGTCGTTGCCGATGCTGGTCAGCACGGAGGAGTCCGTCGTCAACGCAATCGCGGGGAGCGGCGGCCGCTCGATCATGAAGCGGTTGACGAATTCCGCAGCCAGATGCTGGGCATCCGCCGCCGATCCGCCGTTGCCGAAAATCAGGATCTTATTCCCGGCTTTCAGGGCCGCCGTGATCGCCTCGACGACGTTCACGATCCGGATCAAATTCTCGCTGACGAAACTCTCTTTCAGCTGAATGCTTTCCCTAAAGATTTTCAGGATATAGTCTTCCATCGCGTCACAAGGCCTCAAAATGTGCGGCTAATATAGGTATCGGTGTTGGGGGTGTCAAGGCGGTGGCTCAGGAAAAAGCCTGGATGCGGCGTTGCGCATCGCCCCTCGTCGCTGCGGCGTACGTCCCAGTACGCCTCGCTCCTCGGCCTCGCGCGTCCAGCCACCGGAGTCAGGCGCCGGAGGGGTCGCCGGCGCGGAACCGCCGGCGGTCCTTCCATTCGGAAATTTTGCCCCGGTTCCATCCGGAAACGCGGCTGAAGTACTGCGTAATCATGGCAATCCCGTCCACACGGTCCGAACCGCAGGAGGCGCAGACCTTACGGGTGCCGGGGGTTGTGGCGCCGCAGGCCGCGCAGGTCGTGAAATCGGGCGAAAAGACGACGGATCTGACGGTTGTTTTTCGGAACGCATCCTCAACGATGCGGGCGATCTCGTCGCCGGCCGGCGGGGGTTCTCCGAGCCAAACCGTCGTCGCGGCGGTTCCCTCGATCAACGGATGGAAGCGCCCTTCCGTTCTCACCCGCTCCAGGGGCGCCGCGTCTGCGGAGACGCTCAACTGCGTGGAGTTCGTGTAGTAGACACCGCCGCGCGCCACTCCCCGGACGCAGCGGCCGGCCATGGGCGAGAAATGCTTCAGGTCGAGTCTTGCGAAGCGGTAGGCGGTCGTCTCCGCCGGCGTTTGCTCCAGAATGAGGCGAAGGCCGGTCTCCCGCTCCAACGCGGGGATCTCCCCGCGGAGCCGCGAGATCAACTCCAAGCCGAAGCGGACGGCTTCGGGGGTCTCGTGGAGCTCTTTCCCCGTATGGATTTTGGCGAGTTCATTGAGCCCCGTAAGACCGATCAGGTGCACTGTCCGGTCGGCGCGCAGATAGGGGAGGCCGTCGGTGCGCATCGCCAGCAGGGAAAGAGGCCCTTCTTCTCCGAGTGAAAGGAGCCGTTCCATGAAATCCTTTTTCTGACGATGGGCCTTCACGGCCAACGCCAGGGTTTCAGAAGCGATTTCGTAGAGCCGGTCTTCATTCCTTCCGGACCGGTATCCCAGGCGGGGCAGATTGAGCGTTACATTCTGCATAGCGGCGGAGCGCATCTTCCACGGCTCCGCCTGCGCTTTCTCTTCCCCCTGCGGGAAGCCGTCGCAGGGAAGGGGGGCTTGACTCCCGCGATCGAAGGCGAAACAGGTGTTGCCTTTCTCCGTCGCGACGTCAGAGATGAGGCGGAGAAAATCCGCGGAGTCATTCGCGGCGAAAAAAGCCTCGTCCAGGTGAACGACCGGGCGGGGGAAAACGAAGGGCTTGCCCGTTCCGTCTCCCTTGCGGAAGACGTGGAAGATCGCCTCCGCAAAACGTCTCGCCTCTCCTTCGTAGTCCGACCAGACCTTGCCGGTGGGCAGACCGGCCGGTCCGATCGCCTCGACGTCCCGAAGGATGGCCGGCACGTGCCAATACAGGTGGATATCCGTGAACATGGATTGCCCGCCCCGCGCGGAGGTCAACTGGGAGAACTCGTAGACGAGCATCTGGGCGAACTGGCGGACTTCCTTGTCGCCCATGCCGGTCAGGTAGGGCGCAAACGACAGGTTGAGGATATCCCACGCGATCGCCCCGGCGAAGTTCGCGTGCAGGGCGGCCCCGAAGCGGACCATGTGGGCCAGCAGCACCTCCGCGTGTTTGGCCGGCTTGGCGACGTTGAGGGCGTGGGGGAGACGAAGACCGAATTTCTTGAGATACTCGAGCGACTGGCAGCAGCTGTAGGGGCGGTCGATGAAGCCCAACCCATGCAGGTGGACGTCGCCCGCGACATGGGCCGCCGCGACGTCGGCGGAAAACACCTCGTGGAGAGCGAACTCCCGCTTGATCCCGTCGGCCAGGACCAGGTTCGTCCCTTCGGGCCCGTGCGGGATGTTCGCGTTTTCCTTGTTCTGCAGGGAGATGAGCTGCCGGACATCGTAGAGGGGGAAGCCCAGGCGGGCATGGAGGCGGCTTGCCTCCTCGAGGCCGCGCTCGACGAGCTTCGCGTCCACCAGCTCGCGGACCAGCGCGGTCGTCAGGAGGCTGATGCCGGAGGATATGATCTGGCGCTCGACGTCGCGGCTGATCTCCTCCGCCGTCTTGAGGTCGATGCCGGTCTCGCGCAGGAGCGCGTCGACGATCCGGCTTCGGTCCCAGCGGGCGACGTCCTCTTCGGACGTCCGCACGAAGAGCGTCAGGTCGGTGGTTTCCCGGTTGATCATACGTTCGTCGCCGAGGCCCCCTCGATCTCTTCCAGCGCCCTCTCGGCGGCCGCGCTCACCGGTCCGTCGGAATTGTGGTCCAGGCAGAAGACGCGCAGGTGGACCACCCGCGCGGGGATGAAGCGGTAGATCTCCCGCAGCGGTTCGGGGGAGATGATGCCGGTGGACGGATTGAAGACGTTCACGCGCTTTTCGGACTCCGCCATCGGATTGAGCGGCCGCGGGTCCTGCGTGGCGAGGTCCACGCGGAAGGGGAGCTTTTTCAGGCGGGCCGGCAGAAACGCGCGGATCCGTCGCTCGTAGTCGGCCGCCGAGGCAAAGCCGGTGCCGCGCTGAATGCGGTCAACGGAGATCTCGGTCGAAAAAGACATCTTCCACTTCACGGCGCGGCTGTTCAACGTTTCCCATTGGCGGGCGAGGCGTTTCCGCTTTGAATCGCCGAAGCTCTTCCACGTCTCGACTTCGCTGAAAAGGCGCCATTCGTCGACCTTGAGATAGGCGTCGAGGTCCTTGGCGGGATCCGAGGGCAGGAGGACGTCCATCGTTTCCCGGAAGATCTCCTGCAGGTGGAGGTCGAGGGCCCGCGTCGTCCGATGAAAATAGACGTTCCCGTAGAGGTTCAGCCTCGCGTTGAGAAACCGGCTGAGGGCGGAGATGCCCGCCTGGTGGAGCGTGAGGCCCTCCGGGGAGAAAAAGGTGTAGAAGCGCAGGCGCGGGATATCCACCATGTCCAGGGAAAAGCCGGTCATGTAGGCGTCGCGCTGGACGTAATCGAGGTTGTCCACGGTATAGATTCCGGAGAAAAGCTGCCGCAGCAGTTGCAGCCACCGCGGTTGCCCGCCGTCGTCGCGTCGGGGCATCTTGATGAGATAGGCGACGTCTCCGGGGTCGATGCGCTCGCCCCGGGCGAAAGGGCCTGATGGGCTGCGGCGAAGAGCCCGGAGTATCCGGCCTAGCTTCCGGACGATGATCTGCCGGCCGAGGTCCTCGTGGGTGAGACCGTAGCGGTCGAGAAAGTGGTCGTCGAAGAAATGGCCGTACGGCCCGTGCCCGACATCGTGCAGAAGACCGGCGACGCGGAGGATCTCCAAAACGAAGTTTTCGGAGGGCGCGTCCGGGCAGACCTCACGGAGGCTGGGATACAGGTGGCGGCCGAATTCACCGGCAACGTGCATGGTCCCCAGCGAATGCTGGAAGCGCGAGTGTTCCGCGGCCGGGTATACCCACCGGGCGCTCTGGAGCTGGTAGATCCTCCGCAGGCGCTGCATCCAGGGGGAGTCGATCAGGTCCTTTTCCGTGCACTCGCCCGGCTGTCCCGGGACGGGGACCGTGAAGGATGCGTACTGGTGGACCGGGTCGGCGATGAGCGCCACGCCCTGGTATACGCCTGCAAAATCCGGCTTCTTCTTTTTCATGACCGGAAGCATTACAATATTCGCCGGAAAAGAGCAAACCCGAAGGGCGGCCCGCCGCCCCATAACGACGTGACGCCGTCCGCCGTTTTGGGGCAACAAAAATTCTTTATCCCCTCTGCGAATCCAGCTTGACACCCGCCCGCCGTCCGTGGGAAATACGCCGAACTCCGCACGATAGCGGGTGATTCCCTGAGTCGGGAAGGCCCTCCCGGCGGAGAGGAAGGGACACCCTCCAAGGGGAATTCCTGAGGTCCACGCATGGGGAATCCACTGGGCTCCGGCTCAGCTTTGATGAAAAAGGTCCAGACCCTGCTGGACGTAAAGAACAACGAAATCAAGGTCACGATTCTTGCCCTCCTGGTGACCTTCTGCCACGGCGTCTCCAATGTCTACCTCTTCACTGCCTCCCATTCGCTTTTCCTGAACGTGTTCAGGGCGCAGGATCTGGCGTACACCTATATCGGCGGGGCCGTGGCCGTCATGCTCGTCGGCAGCGCCTACAACTGGATGCAGCACAAGGTTTCTCCGACCAAGCTGGTCGTCTGGACGCTGATCGCCCTGCTGCTGACCCTGCTCGGCGCCAGAGGATGGCTGTTTGCCGGCTATGTCAAGGGGCCGGCCGCCTTCCTGGCGGTGTGGTCGGTGGCCTATTCCACGCTGACCTATATGAGCATCTGGGGCCTGTTCGGCCAGCTCTTTGATACGCGCCAGGCCAAGCGCCTCTTCGGCCTCATCGGCGCGGGCGAGTTCGCGGCCGACATCGTGGCGGGCTTCATCACCCCCGTCCTGGTGTCGATCATCGGCTCGGTCAACCTGATTCTGGTTGCGGCCCTCGGACTGTTTGGCTCGGTCGTCTTCACGGTTCTGGTCGCCGGGGCCTTCCGGGAAACCAGGTCCCGGGCCGCGTCCGCGGAACCGGAAACCCCCGCGCCCAAACTCGGGGAGATGCTCCGGGACCGTTACGCCCTTCCCCTGCACCTGATCTGGGGCCTCTCCCTCATGGTGTTCTATGTGATGGACATGGCCTTCAGCAACCAGGTGGAGAAACACTACACCGACAACCTGGACGCCATGAGCAGCTTTCTGGGCGTGTTCTTCGCCGTCGGCAGCGCGGTGAACATGATCGTCCAGACCTTCTTCACCGGCAGGGTTCTGGACCGGATCGGCATTCTGAAAGCCCTGTTCCTGCTGCCCGCCGGGGTGCTGCTGGGCTGCGTCGCCATGTCCTCCGGGACGGTGGCGCTGGTTCCCCGGGTCGGACTCGCCATGTTCGCGATGACGATCGGCTGCAAGATGTACGATTACATCCTCCGCAACGCCATCCACGATCCGGCCTTTCAGGTACTCTACCAGCCGCTGCCCCCGGCCAAGCGCTTTGCGGTTCAGAGTTCGGTCCTGACGCGGGCCGAACCGAGCGCGGCCATGATCGGCGGAGCGCTGCTGCTGCTTGGCCAGCTCTATTTCGAAGTCGACGCGGCCAGCGTGGCCGTGATCATGATCGTCATCCTGTGCATCCAGATGGCGCTGACCTTTTCCATCCGGAAAAAATATCTGGACGTGCTCATGGAGGCCCTGAAGAAACGCCGTCTGGAATCTTCCGAGAAGCAGGTATGGGACGAAAGCGGCCGGCGGCTGCTTCTGAACTTACTGAAAAGCGGGCACCCGGGCGAAGTCCTTTACGCACTGAACCTCGCGGAGAGGAATGCGCCTCATGATCTGACGGAATACTTGCCGGAGTTGCTTTCCCATCCCTCTCCCGAGGTGCTCAAGGAAGTCCTGTCCATGCTGGAACACATCCGGGTTCCCTTCGCCCTGCCCCGCGTGCGGGCGATCATGCAGGACGAGGCTGAGGACCCCGCGGTGCGCGCGGCCGCCGTACTGGCCTATGCCTCCATGGATGAAGCCGGGGCTGTGGATACGCTGGCGGGTCTTCTGGAGAGCCCGGACAGGGATCTGGCCCATGCGGCCATCAGCGGTCTGCATAAGCACTGCGGCATCGAAGGGATCGTCGCCTCCGGAGGACGGTTCATGGCCATGCTGAAGTCTCCGGACCCGGGGGAGCGTGCGGCCGCGGCCCGCATCCTGGGCACGGTCGGAGCCTCATCTCTGTACCGTCCCCTGCGCGACCTGCTCCAGGATCCGTCCGCTGCCGTTCGCCGGGAAGCCTTGGCGGCGGCGGAGAAGATCGCACATCCCAGGCTTCTTCCGATGCTCCTTCCCTTCCTGAGCCGGCCGGGTACCCGCCGCCGGGCGATCCGGGCCGTGGCCTCCCTGGGGGAGGCGGCCTTGAAGGATCTCGCCGGGATCGTCTCCGACCCGGATTCGTCGCGGGATGTGGTGCTGGGCGTCCTGAAGGCCGTTTCTCTGATGTCCCCGCCGGTCGCCGTGCCGTTCCTGACGGAATATCTCTTCCATCCGGATGCGGTTGCCCGCAGCCTGATCCTGAGCCGTTTGGAATCCCTGGGCTATTGTCCGGAACGCCCCGATGACAGGCAACTCTTGAGCGGTCTCATGAGGAAGGAATCGTCGCTGGCGGTCTGGCTTCTGAGCTGTCTCAAGGCACTGCCGCCCGGCCGGGACTTCGATCTGCTTCGAAGGGCGCTGGAAGAGGAGAAACGCCGCTGCCGGGACAGGATATTGGCAGCGGCCTCGCTCTTCGGTCCGGTCCAGGTCCGGGGAGGGCTCCGCAGGGGGATTACAGGCGATGACAGGGCCGGCCATGCCTACGCCCTGGAGATGCTCGATTCTTTCCTGCCCGGGGAATTGAAGGAACAGATTTTCCCGTTGCTCGACGATCTGTCCGGGGATGCGCGCCTGGAGCGGCTGGGTCGCGTGCACCCCATCCCGGAGATGGAACCGTCCCGGATTCTGGAGGCCGTGGCCGGCAAAGGGGATGCCTGGATCTCCCCCTGGCCGAGAGCCGTGGCCGTTTACCTGATGGGCAAGAGCGGCGATCCCGCCTATGAGACGTTTCTGGCCGGGATGGGGGAAGTCCGCGTTCCCCTTCTGACCGAGACCGCCCTTTGGGCCTTGTCCGAAATTTCATCGCGCCGGGGTCGCGGGAGCGGCCACCCGGCGTCCCGCAGGGAGGAGCCATGCTGACCATCGAGAAGGCCCTGATCTTGAACGAGGTGGATTTTTTCTCCGGCCTACCCGGAGAACTGCTGTCCGAAATGGCCGCCGCAGCCGAGGAAATGGATATTTCGGCGGGGCAGACCGTGGCGGCCAAAGGCGAACACAGCTCGGCCATGTTCGTCGTGGCCTCGGGGCGGGTCCGGGTCCACGACGGAGAAAAGACGTTGCGGGAGCTTGAGGAGCGCCGCGCCTTTGGAACGCTTTGCGCCCTGGATCCCCGCGAGCGTTCGAGTTCGGCCACGACAATGGAGGACAGCTTACTGCTGAAGATCGGGCACGAGCTCCTTTTTGAATTTATTGCCGAAAGCCCGGAGCTGGCCGAGCGGATCATCGGTTCGCTCTGCCGCAGAATCAGCAACGATTCCCAGTATTCGGATGAAAGGACCAGCTAAGATGGATGAACCCCGGACGTGCCGGATTTCCCGGCTCACCGTACCTTTCCTGCTGGCCCTCGTCCTGCTTTTGCCGGCGGTCTGGGGCCGGGCGTCCGAAGCGCCCTCCGTGCAGATCGGAAGTCTGGCCGAACTGGCCGCGGATCCGGCGCCCTGGATGCACATGGAAGCCTATTCCGAGCAGCGCCAGCCCGTCTATCTCGGCGCTACGCCCAGGGAGATGGAGCTTGGACTGAACCCGTCGGATCAGGGGCGTCCGCTTCTTCCGCGGTTCCTCAAGCCGCTCGGCGAGGCGCAGGCGAAGGCTGTCCGCGCCGCCCTCATCAAGAAGAAGCTGGCGCGTCCAGGCGGAGGAATCGAGTTAGAGGCTTGGCCGGTGCGCGACGACGCCGGCCGCCTCACCTGGGCCTTCGTGCGCTTCAGGGTCCCGGGGGCCTCGCCCGCCGCGTGGAGATGGCTCGACGCCGCTCTCCTGGAAGGCGCGGGGAGCGAAAAGGTGACGCCGCCTCTGCTCCCCGTTCGTCTCGATCCGGACGATCCCAGGGAATTCGCGCTGATCTTCTCTGACTTCTCCGACCTGCCGGGACTGTACGACAAACCGGCTTTCGGGGACTGCGTCTGGACGCCACGGACGGATGACGCTCCACTTCCGCCGGGGACGCCCGCCTGGCTGCCCACGGAGCGGATGGGAGAACTGCGCCGGAGCCGCGATATCCCGGGCGAGATCTGCCGCCAGACCCCGGCACCCGCCCGTCTGAACGGCAAGTCCAAGGCCTTTGTCCTCTCCGTTTCCGCGAAGGGCCTGACCTGGCCCTCGGAGATCGCATGGAAAACGGTTCCTCAGGCGCTTCCGCCTCTTCCAAGGCGCGACGCGTTCATCAGGACATGGCCGGGCGATTTCGTAGCCGCTTATCGACAGGACCTGCTGGAACTGGACGGCGAAGCCGAGGCGGTTTTTCCCCTGAGCGGACGGCGGCTTCGGTTCACGGCCAAGAGCGGGGCCGATCCGGCCAACCAGTTGGACCTGCTTCTCGATTATCTCGAGGAGCGGTATCGGGTCCTGGGGCTGGAAACCCGCCGTCAGGAGTTCCTGTGGCGGGGCATGCGCCAGGCCAATCTGATCGCCGTGATCCCGGGGGTCCTGCCTGCCGGGAGGAACCGGCCAGTGATGATGGCCGATCATATCGACACGGCCTTTTGTGAGGACGAATACGAACGGACGGGCCGCCGCGTCTCGGCGCCGGGCGCGGACGACAATGTCTCGGCGACGGCCGTTCTCCTGAGAGCGGCCGCCGTCCTCAAGGATTCAAGGCTGTTCCACGATATATGGCTCGTCCATCTGACGGGTGAAGAATTTCCCCCCGACGACCTGGGAGCTCGCGAATTCCTGGGCCGTTTGATGAAGGAGGAAAAGGACATCTCGGGGCTTGTTCTTATGGATCTTATCGGCTGGCGCGCCGACCAAGACGATATTTTTCAGGTGAATCCGGGAGACAACCGGCCGTCGCTGAAGATCGCGGCCGAGGCCTTCGACTCCGCCCGCGCCCTGGGGATAAAATTCAGACCCGTATTGCGGACTCGTTTTGATTCCCGAAGCTATCTTTACAACACCGACGGACTCCTCTTTTCCGATATGGGGTACCCTGTGATTCTCCTCAACGAGCACATGAATCGCCTGGAAAACCTGAACCGCGTGGGCTACCACCACACGACCGACACGTCCCTGAAAATCGACTGGGAGTACGTGATCTCCCTCGCCAGGACGGCCATCGAAACAGCGGCGCGACTCGCTCATACGCCGCCCCCGGACTCGCGGTAGAGGATCTCCGGAATGGAAAAGGGTCTGCACGATATCCGGAATAACCTGAAGACAAAGGACCGTTTTGTTCCGTTTCCATCCGGCGTCCGCCGTGTCCCGATGCACCCGCCGTATCGCGTTCTCCGCCGTGTCGCCTTCACGACGGCGCTCATCTTTGTGCTTCTTTGTCCGGGCCCGGCGAATGGAAGGCCGCCTGAGGATCTCGGCCTGAGATCGGGAACGGGCGGCGAGATCGCCTGCTACTCGCGCTATGTATCCAGGGGCATCGCCTTCAGCGACGGTCCCGTGCTTCAGCCCTCGGCGTGGGCGGCGTTCGACGATTTCTCGCTTTCCTTCTTCGGCAACTATCTCATGACCGATGAAAACGAACGCGGCCGTTTCAATGAAGCGGACTTCTCGCTGTCCTGGAACCGGGAGTGGGAAGATTTCACCATCGAGCCGAGCCTCTCTCTCTACACCTATCCCAACACCACGGATGCATCCCAGTACGAGGCAGGGCTCACTCTGGCCTACGAGCTCGATCCCTGGATGCTGTCTGCCTTCAATTCAGTCACCTTCGCCCGCGGCGAAAAGGCGTCCTATTACGGTGAGCTGGCCCTCAGCCATACTCTCGACCTTTCGGACGAGCTGTCGTTCACGACCGAGTTGGCGTTTTCATGGCCGTCTCTGTCGCTCACGATCGAGGGCAAGTTTTCCTATGAATTGACCGACAAGCTGTCTTTGTTTTTTCATGCCGGCTACGGCGTCGCCAAGTCGAATATCGCCAAGTACGACGACCACGACGCTGAAAACGAAGACGATATCCCCCAGGGCAGCAACATTTTTTTCGGGCTGGGATTGGGGTTCAGCTTTTGAATCCGGCAGCGAGCGCAAGATACCGCGCATCAAAAAAAAGCATCGAGCAGCGCTGCAATCCATGCTGAGCACGGCGTTATGGAGCTTCCGTTTGTTTCCGACAGTGCTTTTCATGTTTGCCTTAGCTTCGGCCTGTAAGTCAAAAAGAGCAGCTCAATAATTTTCTTGACACCTATTTTAGATTTCTGTAGAAGATCCCCATCTCAGATCTATCGTTTCGCGGTAAATAAGCATCCCTTTTGTAAGATATGGTACTGAAGCTGTAGCGGTTTTGCATTACAGATGAATGTCACCGTAATCAAAGCAATGCTGGTTGGTGCGGTAGTATCGAAATCACAGCCTTTTTCTCAATAGTCGTTGCAGCAATCAAAGCAGTTTTGGGTGGGATCTCGTCGGTTCGGTTGTTAAGGCAATTTTTCTGAGGGTGTTTCGTCTATGAAAGAAAACAAACGTCGAAGAGAAGTATCGAATGGATGAAGGCTAAGGAGGGGATAGGATGGATAAGAAAGATACTACAGCGAGTGAATTTCAAGAAGCGAAGGCACCTCTGGCAGGAGAACGCAATCCGCAAATGGGGAGACGAGCGGTTCGATTTGTCGAGGAAGGCGTAAAAACGCAGTACGCCGCCATCTTCAATATCGGCTTCGGTGCGGAGGAGGTTCTGCTTGCCTTCGGGAATCCGTCATTCGATCCGAATATGGTGAAGATTGAATCGAAGGTTGTCGTTTCGTTGAAGACGGCCAAACGATTTGCCGTGACGCTGGGCAATTTGATTCGCCGTTATGAGGCGAAGAACGGCGCCATCGATATATCCGTTCCGAAGACGGCGGCCGATGAAAAACCGAAGATCCAGTAAAAGAAATCGACGGCAGTCGAGCAAGTTGTCAGGGAACTGGTTATTTTGAGCGGTCGGGCCGGAATCGGCCTTCGAGCTTGTGAGCCTCTTTTCACTCCTCCATTTCCTCGCTCCTCTTTTTTAGCAGCACTTTTTCCGCAGCATTTTCGTTTTTTTGGGCGGTGTTGTCGCAGACGGCAGTGTCGTTCGTGGGTGTGAACCATAATCCTACGAGATTTTCACACACTCCAATACACCGGAGACAGTTATGTACTATTTTTTCATTTTGCCTGCATTGTTCCTTTATCCGCTGCTGACGTACAAGATAACGCGGGAAGTCTGGAAAAGGACAAAGAGCAAACGCATCACCATCATGACGCTTGTCATTTTCCTCCTGATCCCCACTTGGGATGTCGCGATCGGCTATGGGATCTTTCTCTACAAATGGGCGACATGGTCCGAAACAAAGATCTATAAGACCGTCGAAGCGGAGGAAATGTATTTTGAAGGTGGATTTTCTACAATTTCAGATCACGGAATTGTCGCCGCTCCTGAGTATTTCAGGAAGGGCTATCTCGTTCTTGAAACACTGGTCGATACGGACTGGAGAGGTTCTCGCTTCTATCGTGAAGCGGCGAGAAATGAAAAGATCAAACCGATTCTGTATCGTTGTACATATGACAACGATACATCCCATTACTACAAACATAGTTTTCAAAGGGTAAAATGTTCTCACGTCGAAAAAACAATCAGTAAATATAAAGTATCCAAAAAGAGATCGACCTTTTGGATTACTGAAAACATCTCGAATACTATTTCCGATATGGAGACAGGCAAAGTGCTGGGTTACGCCCGCTCCGTTTCTATAAAGTATTTAGTAATCGCAGGGGTGCCTTTTTTTAACTGGTTGGATTGGCATGATCGTCTTTATTGGACGATGGTCAGCAATAAGAGCGCTTATATCCTCGAATATGAAATCATTAAACCACAGGTCAATACAAAATAAGGAGGTATCAATATGCCGCAAACCATGACCGATTATTTGAATAATACGAAATTGGCAGAATTAGCATATGCAAAGATGGCTGAGATAGATGGTGTTTGGCAAGTCGATGTAGCTCAGTATGGAAACGACGAGGATGATCTAACGTATAATCATTATGTCAATTTAAAAACAAATCTTTCAAATTCCGGTTACCAAGTCTTGGATTATTACACGGACCCGGCTACCGGTTTGGCAGCAATGCTGATCTCTGACAGCACGGGTCACAAGACCCTTGCCGTACGTGGTACGGATGATCCAGCATTCGACGTGATGGCGGACGCAGTTATCGCGGCTGGACTGGTTTCTGAACAATCGACGTCACTGGAAAATTATTACAGTAGCTTAACAAATCAGGGAACGATTGCTGAAGGCGAACTGATAACAGTGGACGGTCATTCTCTTGGAGGGGCGCTGGCGCAAGTATTCACCGCCGATCATCTTGATGCAGTCGACCATGCCTATTCCATCAACGGTCCGGGCGTTGGCGGGCCGTTTGCTGGCCTGTACCCGGATGAAAATTTTGATGGATATCCAATCACGAATCTCATCAGTGTCGATTTGCTCGGGCAATATGGGATTCAATTAGGTGAAATTGTTCGTATCCCCGTGCGAGGACACGGGATATCCAATGTAACTAATTTTCTGACGGACTGTATAGCCGGTGGTATTACTATTTGCCCCGAAACTTCACGATTACAACTCATCAACAGCAACGTCATTTTATGCCCTGAAGATGCAATTGCGGCCTTCCAGCAGGCCTCCACCGTCGCCCCGCCCCGGAGGGACCCCTTGATTCTCGATCTAGACGGCGACGGGATCGAAACGGTCGCATCAGCAAACGGGGCTTACTTCGACCACGAAGGAAACGGATTTGCCGAAAGGACCGGCTGGGTGGGAAGCGACGACGGGCTTCTTGTTCTGGATCGCAACAGTGACGGCATCATCAACAACGGAACCGAACTCTTCGGCGATCAGACGATTCTGCAGAACGGGCAGACGGCATCCAACGGCTTCCAGGCGCTGGCCGACCTCGACGGCAACTCTGATGGCAAAATCGATGCAAACGATGCCGCCTATTCCCAGATCAGGGTCTGGCAGGATAGCGATGGCGACGGCTACAGCTACAGCCGGGCCGACGAGCTGCAATCCCTCTCGGATCTCGGCATCGCCGCCATCGATACCGGTTATACAACCACCAACATAGACGACGGTAACGGCAACACGCAGGTTCAAGCAGGCACTTTCGAAAAGACCGACAGCACGACCGGCCAGATCGGCGGTTTCATGCTGCAAAGGGATACGGCGTATACCATTGCGGAGGCATGGCTCGATGTGCCGGAAACTGTCGCCGCTCTGCCCGATCTGCAGGGTTACGGCAATCTCTATGACCTCCATCAGGCGATGGCACGGGACACCGGGGATTCGCTGAAAACTCTTGTCGAGCAGTTCATGACTGCAACGGACCCCAGTGCCCGCAATACGCTAATGGAACAGATTCTATTCAAATGGACGGGTACGGAAACCCTCGATCCCTCAAGTCGAGGGCCGAACATCGATGCGCGAAAGCTCGTTGCACTTGAACATTTACTGGGCCGGTCTTTTGTGGGTGCAGAAGGCACCGGCAATCCCAACACCCTCGCCGCCGCATTGCTCAACCAATCGTATCAGGGAATGTTCGAAATGTATTATTCACAACTCATGGGCCAAACGCACATTGTGGGACTTTACGACCAGATCATATATAGCTGGGATGACGTAACAGCGAGCATCAGGGGAGACCTATGTCCGGTTCTGGCGGAAATTCAGACGGCCGCCGCGATTGACAGGGATGTTGCGCAAATCACCTTAATCGAGTTCATGCGGACCATCAAAGGGCTTCAAGCTCAAGATAGCTTAAATATCACGCAATTCCGGGATACCGTTATGGCATGGGACATGGAATTTGGCTGCCTTGTTTATCTCGCAAGCGGTCAATACCTATATGGAGGATCGAACAACGATACATTAAATGGAACGATTGCTGATGATATGCTGGTAGGTGGAGTGGGGGATGATACTTATATAGTGGACAATGCGGGGGATGTGGTTATCGAAAGTTCGAGTGCCGGTACGGACACGGTGCAGAGTTCTATTACATACACATTGTGGTCTAATGTTGAAAATATGGCATTGACGTGGAGCAGTGCCATTAACGGGACGGGCAATACGTTGGATAACGTACTAACAGGCAATATTGGAGATAACATCCTCGATGGTGGATCCGGCGCAGACACGATGGTAGGCGGAGCGGGGAATGACACATATGTAGTGGACAATGCAGGAGACAGTGTCACGGAGAACGCAGGAGAGGGTACGGACACGGTGCAGAGTTCTGTTACGTACACCTTGGCGTCTAATGTTGAGAACCTGACATTGACGGGGAACGCTGCCATCAGCGGGACAGGCAATATACTGGATAACACTATTGTTGGCAACAGCGCGGCAAATACGCTGACCGGTGGAGCGGGGAATGATACGTACGTGATGGACAATGCGGGGGACGTGGTCATGGAAAATGCGGGGGAGGGTACGGACACGGTGCGGAGTTCCGTTACGTACACCTTGGGGTCCAATGTTGAAAACATGACGTTGATGGGGGCCAGTGCCATTAACGGGACGGGCAATACGTTGGATAACGTACTAACGGGCAATATTGGAGATAATATCCTCGATGGTGGATACGGCGCAGACACGATGGTAGGCGGAGTGGGGAATGACACATACGTAGTGGATAATGCGAACGACGTGATCGTAGAGTACTCTTATGGGGGTGGAGATGATACAATTCAAAGTTCCATTACGTATACATTGGGACCGATAGCACATTCCCCTTGGGTGCCGAATTCGAATATTGAGAATCTGACGTTGATAGGGAATGATGCCATTAATGGGACGGGCAATGCGTCGGATAACGTATTGATCGGGAACAGTGCCGCAAATGTACTTACTGGTGGAGGTGGAAACGATACGCTCGACGGCGGAGGTGGCGCGGACACGATGATAGGTGGAGCGGGTCATGATACCTACGTTGTGGACAATGTGGGAGACACAGTCATCGAGAATGCTGGAGGGGGAACTGATACGTTGAAAATTTCCTCTACGTATACCTTGGACTTGGGGTCGAATATTGAGAATCTGACGTTGACAGGGAGCGATGCCATTAACGGGACAGGCAATTCGGGAGATAACGTATTGATCGGGAACGGTGCTGCAAATGTACTTACGGGTGGAGATGGGAACGACACGCTTGACGGCGGAGGGGGGGCGGACACAATGATAGGCGGAATGGGGAATGATACCTACGTTGTGGACAATGTCGGGGATGTTGTTACAGAGAAATCGAAAGCGGGTACGGATATGGTCAAGAGCTTCTTTACGTATACCCTGGGGGCAAATTTTGAGAATTTGATGTTGATGGGGAGCGATGCCATCAACGGGACGGGCAATACCGGGGATAATGCAATGGTAGGAAATAGTGCAGCAAATACGCTGACAGGCGGCGCTGGGAACGATAGGTTCATGGGCGGAGGAGGTGCGGACACACTGATAGGTGGTGCGGGTAATGATACATATTGGATAGACGATGTAACTATGGATGCCGTGATTATTGAGAGTACCCATGGAGGAGAAAGTGATTGTGTGTGTAGCACTCTTTTTTCATACACCTTGGTATCGAATGTCGAGAAACTGATAATGTATCATGATTGTTATTATGGCACTAACGGGACGGGAAATGAACTGGACAACTATATCGAGGGTAGTCACTATGATAATATCCTCGATGGAGGTCTGGGAGCCGACGTCATGATGGGGCACGAGGGCAATGACACATATATAGTGGACGATACAGGGGACAATGTTTTCGAGACTGACGGTAATGGTACGGATACGGTGCATAGTTCCATTACATACACATTGGGATCAGATGTTGAGAACCTGACATTGACTGGAAGCGGCGCCATCAACGGGACGGGTAATACCATGAATAATACCATTGTTGGCAACAGCGGTGTCAATATCCTTACGGGCAATGATGGGAACGATATCCTTGATGGTAAAGGAGGGAATGATACGCTTAGTGGCGGGAATGGGAATGATGTTTACCTGTACCGCAGAACCGATGGACAGGATACCATAACCGAAACGGCGGGACTATCCGGCGATACGGATAACTTGAAGATGACGGACGGCATTTCGGAGACGGATCCTGTCATCGTTAAACAGGACAATGACCTCTACGTGTTTTTGGATACAAATAACTACACTCGGATGACGGGCCAATTCTCTCAAGCGAATTACGGCGTCGAACGCTTGGAGGTCACGGACGGTTACTATATTACCCGACAGGACATCGAGAACATTGTCAACACCATGAGCAGCATTAACAACGATCCCGGGCTGGATGTGATCCAGAAGTTCAATGCCATGCGGCAGGATCAGACCTATATCAGCACTCTGGCCCAGAGTTGGCATCAAGCCTAAAACAAATCCGCGCAATGAGCGGTTATTTCCCCTCGTCCCGAATCTCTTCCGCCAAGGGAGAGTAAAAAGGACGAGGGGGTTCTTTTGAATAACGCCGTGAGCATCTATTCGATCGCAAGATGACGCGTAATTGGGATCTGCTTGTCGGCGGCAGGCGTGGAGGGAAAAACCCGTTGACTTTATGTGCCGCGATAGGATAGATATCGGCCGTCTCGTTCGAGATCAAAAGCACACCCGTAATACGCAGCAAGCAGTATGAAGTGAGCAGCAAGCCGTAACGTGTTTCATTGCAGTGCGGCAGTCCGGTCATCGATGGCCGTCGAGTTCAGGACTCTCTTTACACTCCTCCAACTCCTCGTTCTTGGTTTCCCGCAGTAATCAGTATGGCAGTAGAGATTGTTGAAGTCGTCGAGGCCGGCGGTTTCCAGCGGCATGGTTTATGGTTTTTCGTGTTTTGAAATAGGTGCACGCATTTTTCAGGAAGGCATTTTTCGGAGGTCCGAGTCGGTAAGGGAAGAGGCGACATGAAGAAGGATTGGAGGATGGCGGCATGAAACACAAAAAGGGAGCGGCATTCATTATTTTCATATTGATTTTTGGTGTGCCGTGCATGGCTGCATCGGCGTCTTTGGGATTCGGCAATACGGCGAGCTGGAAGGAGGAGGTGCTGCTGCACGACGGCGGCAAAATCGTCGTGGAGAGGTGGCAGAAGCGCGGAGGTCGGGGGGAAATAGGCCAATCGCCCATCAAGGAGCATACCATCACCTTCACACTGCCGGGCACGGAGCAGGTTATCACTTGGAGGGATGAATATACCGAAGATATCGGCCATTCTAACTTTGATTTGGTTGCTTTGCATATTTTCAATAATACCCCCTACATTCTTACGACAGCATATGGCTGTCTTTCCTATAACAAGTGGGGCCGTCCGAATCCGCCTTACGTTATCTTCAAGTATGAAGGCAAAGAGTGGAAGCGTATTGAATTGGCGGAGTTGCCAATCGAATTTAATAACGTAAATCTTGTTATTAACTCGTCAGCGCATGAGAAAACGCTTGTCAGTCAGGAGCTGGTATCTGCGGAGATGGTGAAGAAGCTCGACAGCAGCCTGACGCAGAAGGAATACAAGACCATCATCCGGACGCCGCTCTCAAAAGAATCACTTTGCCCCGATTGGTCCTCCCCTCGTTACACGAGTCCCAAAGCACCATTTCCAATAACACCCCAAAAGAAGGAGACAGGGGTGAAATGAATATTTAGTTGCTGAATTTACTACCTATTACATGAATAAAAAAGGGAGATAACTATGGCGACCCAATTTGAAATTGAATGTGCAATCATGGCAGGTCGTGCGTATCAATCCAATCGAGGCATTCTTAACTTGTTTCCTGCTGGAATTAATGGCTGGTCTGAATATTTCCATGTTCCCAGCGTAACATATCCCACATCCAGCGGTTTTGAAGCGGTTTCATTTCAGAAGGGCAACGAGATCGTCATATCGTTTGCGGGGACCGATTCGAAGGATTTTTGGGGAGACATGCTGGCCGATGCGGGGTTGTACATTGGATGGGGATCGATCCAGTTGAAGCAGGCGGCTGCGTATTACTTGCAGGTCAAGGCGGCAAATCCCGATGCCGTGATTACCTTCACGGGCCACTCGCTGGGCGGGGGCCTGGCAGCCCTGATGGGTGTATTTTTCGATGTCCGGGCGGTAACGTTTGACGAGGCGCCTTTTTCCAAATCCGCCACCATGTCCATACGGGACGAAATCGTCAATTATCTCGTCAATGAGGGGCATTATACGACGGATCAATTGAATCAACTGGCGCCGGGACTGATGAGCTTCACGGGTGACGATCTGGCGGCGCGCATGAGCAACGTCAGCAATCAATATGTGGATGGGGAGTTGATTGCGGCGAACTGGCCGAATCTACGCATAGGCGATCAGGAAGTGATCAGTCATGGAACGACAAGCGTCGATTCAAGCGATCTTCATTCTCAATCGCTGCTTGCCGCATTTCTGGCGAAGGACGACTTTCGAGGAGTTACCTACAAATTGACGAATCTGCTGGAGATGCTTTTTGACGAGGAACTATATGCAAGGCCGACAGACAAAGGAGATGAGAATTTTCTTGAACGCCTGGTGCGCCACGAATTCGGGAATGCTCCGGATGTAGGTCAGGCGGACGCGATGCTCACGCGCTTCACGAATGACTTGTGGAAGATCGCCCAGGACGGGGGCTTGAGCCTGACGAACGCCGATATCGCCAATACGCTGACGGCCTTTGCCATGCAGATGTACTACGAGAAGGCAAGCGCCACCGATCCAAACAAGACGCTTTTTGACACAATCGGCGTAGCGGCGGGCGGCCTTCACTTCGACCGCGGGGATGTGGCTTCAACGCTGACAGATGCGAAGGGCTATGACCGCTATTTTAAAAGCTACCTGGCGGCCATGCCGGGGAACGAGACGGGGATCGTAACCAAGCAGATGGCGCAGCTTCTCGACTGGTACATCCAGGCAGGCAGCAAGGCGATGACGGCGACGGCCGGAGCCCAGAGCGCCTTCATGCTGGGATGGGATAACGGCGACACATTGACGGGCAGCGCAAATGCGGATCTTCTATATGGCGGCGCCGGCGCGGATACGCTGAACGGCGGCGAGGGTGCGGATACCCTGCTCGGCGGCACGGGGGACGATGTTCTCAATGGCGGCCTGGGGCATGACAGCTATGTCTATGTGATCGGCGACGGCAACGATGACATCGTAGACGAGGACAAAGACGGCGAGATCGTATTGTTAATGAGCGGGACGGAGAGAAGGATGGCCCTCAATAATTTTTTTGAGAGCGGTCAAGATGAATGGAAACTGCTTGACGGCAGCGCAATAAAAATGACGCACAACTCTCCTTACACCATCGTGTTTTCCGACGGCGGTACGATTGATTTGGGCGCTGATTTTCAATCCGGCGACTTCGGGATCCATTTATTCGATGCGCCCGACACGGTTGTCGCAGCCAATACGATAACCGGGGATCTGGCACCGATTGACTTTGATCCCGTGGAGGAGGGGGTGCAGATCCAGTACGACTCGTGGGGCAATGTGATTGTCAGCGGCACCCTCGATCCGGGAAGGAATGATGTCCTGTACGATACGACCGGCAACGACAGGATCGAAGGCGGGGGAGGCGACGACGACATCACGTCTCGGCAGGGAGGGTCGGACCGTCTTCTGGGCGGGGATGGAAGCGACGTCATCAGCGTCACGGCCGCGGGCGGCAATGCGGTAATCGAAGGGGGGAGCGGTTCGGACGTCCTGTCTGCCGGGAGCGGTTCTGACGAAATCTATGGGGAAGAACAAGGCGAGATGTCGGCGCTCGTCGAGGCGGGTGAGACGGCCCCGAGTATAGGCTCTCGCGGAGATGTGGCTTCGGGCGGATCGGGGACTGATTTCCTATATGGTTCCAATAGCTGGGATCTGCTTGTCGGCGGGAACGGATATGACCTGCTCGTCGGCGGCGGCGGAGATGATGTTATCCAGGGCGACGGCATATTCAACGGAGCCGAGAGAAGCTGGTCATTCACAATAACCGCGACTCCTTACGAAAATACATATCTCTACAACTGCATACTTGACGGCGTGGATGTCACGGATGATTACTCTATCGGCAATACAGATGTCCTATACGCGGGTTCCGGGAACGACTGGGCCGATGGAGGAACCGGCGATGACGAAATATACGGCGGCGAGGGGAATGATTTTCTTTTTGGCAGCGCAGGCACGGATTTTATTGAAGGAGGAGAGGGAAACGACGCCATCAAGGGCGATGCCGCGAATGTTCCGGTAGAATATCACGGCAATGATTATCTCGACGGAGGGAGCGGCGACGACTGGATATGGGGAAACGGCGACGACGACGATATTTTCGCGGGAAATGGAAACGATAGACTATTTGGAGATGCCGGGAACGATACTTACTGGTTCGATAGAGGCGACGGTGCGGATCAGATATATGATTATGATCAAGATTGGGCGACGACGATCGATACGATCGAGTTCGGCGAAGGGATAACAATCGATGATCTGACAATACAAGCAGAATGGTACAATTTACGAATAATGATCGCCGGCACCGACGATTCCATATTGATCGAGAATTGTTTTGATCGTTATGAAAATGACAGTTGGTACGAAGTGGAACAATTTAACTTTGCAGACGGCACATCGCTGACATGGGACGAGTTTACGGCCCTTGCACATTATGAAGAGGAATATGGTTGCGGGTATTCTCTGCTTAATGGCGGCTCAGGGCTTGAGCGTATCGCGAGTGTGGACGGCAACGACACGTACCGCTTCGGCATCGGCAGCGGGGAGGTCGGCCTTTTCACTACTGCGGGCTATAGTACGGTGGAATTCGGCGAAGGAATAACGCCGGAGGATCTGGAATTGGCTTTAGTCGATGCGGGCAGCGTCCTGCGGATCAATATCGACGGAACGTATGATTCGCTTTCCGTCGATTCATGGAGGCAGGGTAAACAGTATCAGTTCACGGATGGAACAGTAATGAGTGCAACCCAGTTAGTAGCAAATGGCTGGACGGTATTAGGGACGGAGGGGAAGGATCACTTATCCGGTGGCGGAAGGATGAGCGGATATGGAGGCGATGACGAGCTCTACGGCAGTTCAGGCAGCGACATCATCGATGGCGGCGCCGGAAATGACCACATCTATGGCAATGGAGGCGGAGACGCATTCAAATTCGGCATCGGCAGCGGGAAGGACGTTATTACCTTAAATCATACTCCCGATTATGATCAGAAAGACACCGTGGCATTCGGCAGTGGTGTCACAACTGCCAGTCTATCCCTGGTGAAAGACGGAGATGTCCTTCGAATTAATATCGCCGGCACGTCCGACTCTTTGATCCTTGACGATTGGTTTAACGGCAATGCCGAACTCTACCGATTTCAATTTGCTGACGGCGTCACGATGTCGGCGACTCAAATGGAGGCGTTGGGCTATACGCTTCCAACAGATGTTACGATTAACGGATCTGATAATGATGACATGCTCATGGGTGGGAGCGGAGACGATTTCCTTTATGGGAACGCAGGTAATGACACTCTCGAAGGCGGCGCCGGCTACGATTATCTTGAAGGCAATGCCGGGGCGGACACTTACAAGTTTGGTATCGGTTCGGGTGAAGACACAATTTGGAATGTGGCCGACGACTATGAAACGGCAATCGATACTGTTGAGTTCGGTCCGGGGATCACTTTAGAGGATTTGCATCTGGTGGGTGAATCCAACGACCTTCGGATCGATATCATGGGCGTCTCGGATTCATTGACTATCCTTCGCGGACGGCATGATACGGGGAAAGTGGATCAATTCAGGTTTGCGGATGAAACGGTATTAACGACGGATGAACTTATCGCGACTGGAATGACGGTATTTTCGGGAGAAGGCGGGTTTGGAAATGACCGAGTGTATGGGAGTGTGCAGTATGATCGTGCGCAGTTTGGGAATGCCGGTAATGACACGCTGTATGGCGCCGACGGATATGAGACATTAATAGGCGGAGAAGGCGACGATACCTACGTATTCGGCAGGGGCAACGGCCGGGACACCATCGACAACTACGCTTCGGATTCGGCTACGGCCATCGATCGGGTCTTGTTCAAGCCGGGAATAACAGCAAACGATCTGACGTTGATCAATGGCGGAGATTATTTCCAGATTGCCATTAAAGGAACCCCGGACGCATTGTTCTTTTACGGACATGGTGAACCAAATCTGGATAACGTCATTACCGACAGCGCTTATAGGATCGACGAATATGCTTTTTCGGATGGCGCCATTTTGACTCCTGAACAGTTGATTGCTGACGGATATGGCATTGTCGATTCACTGTCCCATGCAACATATGGACCGTATGACGACAACTACACCTTCGAACGGGGCAGTGGAGAGATGACCATCTTCAGCTATTCTCCATACTACGTTACGACCACGGATACGGTGACATTCGGCGCCGGTATTGCCGAGACGGATTTGATGCTGGTGAAAGATGGAGACGATCTGCGGATCAATCTCAACGAATCGACCGATAGCTTGGTCATCCACGACTGGTTTGTAAAGAACGCGTACAAGATGGATCGTTTCGTGTTCGAGGGCGGCACGGAATTGACTGCCGCACAGATGGAAGCAAAGGGATACGAGGAAAGGACAGACTATACGTACGGGACGGCGGCTGACGATATCCTGCTCGGCTTCAACGGACCGGATCAGATATTCGGATACGAAGGCAACGATAAGCTCTACGGCTATAAAGGAAACGATGTCCTCGACGGGGGCGCGGGGGACGATTTCCTTATCGGCGGCGCCGGAAGCGATGCCATGACGGGAGGACTTGGCAATGACACCTACAGTATGGACGACGTCGGAGATGTAGTCGTCGAAAATCCCAATGAAGGTATCGATACCGTTCAGAGTTCACTAACATATACGCTGAGAGGTAATTTTGAAAATCTGACGCTGACGGGTACGGCAATCATCGAAGGAACCGGCAACGATCTGGACAACACCATCCAGGGAAACAGCGCAAACAACATTTTGACGGGCGGGGTCGGTGACGACTATCTCGATGGGAGATCGGGCGGAGATGCCATGCTGGGCGGTATCGGAAACGATACCTATGTTGTTGACGATTCCACGGACATCGTGACCGAAAATGAGAACGAAGGAACGGACCTTGTCCGGAGTTCGGTTGGTTATGTCTTGGGAGAGAATGTCGAGAACCTTGTCCTGACCGGCACGGCGGATATTTACGGCGCAGGCAACGCGCTGGACAACATCCTTACGGGAAACAGCGGCGCCAATTATCTCTATGGCGATGCCGGCGCCGATATTATGGCGGGCGGAGCGGGGGACGACACTTACGTCGTGGATGCCACGGGCGATATTGTTTCTGAAAATGCGGGTGAAGGTGTGGACAGCGTGGAGAGTTCCATCTCCCATGTTTTGGGCGAGAACGTGGAGAATCTGACGCTGACCGGGATTTCGGCATTGAACGGAACGGGAAATGCGTTGGATAACCAATTGACGGGTAACTCCGCCGATAATGTATTGGCAGGAGGAGATGGAAATGATGTGATTTACGGTGGCGCGGGCAACGATACCTTGGATGGCGGAACCGGCAACGATACCCTGTCCGGCGATGAGGGAAACGACGTCTATCTGTTCGAGCGCGGTTCCGGCCAGGATGCAATCGTCGATGCGGATGCAACGGCCGGCAATATAGATACCATTCTTTTTGGGGAAGGTATCCTGCCTTCGGATGTCACTCTGGCTCGCAATGGTTATGATTTAACCTTAACGGTGTCCGGTTTAGATGACACGATAACCGTGAGAAAGTGGTTCGATGCATTAGGGCAGAACAAGATCGAGATGATCCGATTTGCCGATGGAACGGTTTGGGACAGCGATACGATGCCGGCGATCCAAAACGATCCCACGGAGATGGACGATGTACTCGGAGGCACGCCGGGGAATGATACGATTGATGGGCTGGGCGGCGACGACCAAATCTACGGTCTGGAGGGCGATGACATTCTTTACGGCGGAACAGGCCAAGACAGTGTGTATGGCGGGGCAGGTGACGATACCCTTTATGGAAACGAAGGCTACAACTGGTTATTTGGTGAGGATGGCAACGATACTTTATACGGAGGCGATGATGGCGATTACCTCGTCGGTGGCTCCGGCGATGATTCCCTGTATGGTGGCAGCGGCAGTGATGAACTCTATGGCGGCGATGGAATAAATCTCCTTAACGGCGGCGCCGGCGACGATTATCTGGATGGGTTGGAAGGAACAAACGCCTATGTTTTCGACGCAGGCGGCGGTTTTGACCATGTGGAGGCAATGCTTGGCAAACAGGGGAGTGAGACGGTTTTCTTCGGCGAAGGCATTATACCGGAGAATCTGAGTGTTCAGATCAACGACAGCAGCAATGGCGATGACCCGAAAATCGCCATCGGAATCGGAAACGGCGAGGGGGTATTGATTGTCGGAAGACAGGAAAGCGGCGGCGGCGATTTTCCGGTCAAAAGTTTTGTATTCGCCGACAGTCAAGAATTGACCCTGGAAAATATTCTGGCTCTGACGGACGGCGTTGTCGGTCAGCAATACGGTACGGATGAAGCCGACTTCCTGCACGGCAGTATAGCGGAGGACAGTATTTACGGCGGCGACGGAGACGACAAGATTGACGCCCGGGATCGCAATGACGATTTAATGGGTGAAGCAGGAGACGATAGCCTGAGCGGCGGAATGGGCAACGATTCGATCGGTGGCGGTGACGGTAACGATCTCCTTGCCGGTGGAAAAGGGGACGACTATCTCATGGGCGATCAAGGAAGCGATGTATTTGCCTTCAACCGCGGCGACGGACAGGACTATGTCGATCCCTGGCCGGGGCGATATACCGGCGATAAGGATGTCATCTCCTTCGGGAAGGATATCTTGCCCTCCGACATATCCGCTTACATGGATTACGGCAACGTCTATTTGACTGTTTCCGGAGGCAGCGATTCGATCGGCATCACTTGGCTTGTACGCTATTACGACTGGGGCGCCCATGAATATCGGTACCGTGACGATCTCAACGCCGGAATTTCCCGCGTCCAATTTATTGCGGCGGATGGAAGCGCTCGCGTCTTCGATCTGGAAGGCATCGTGCTTACGCTGAAAGATGCCATTGCCGCCGCAAATGTAGACAATCCCGTGCCACTCTTCACGGAAGCGACGGCAGGGTTTGAATTGACGGGCAGTGTTCCGGCGGCCGGAGGCGATTACGCCATAAACTATGCCCGGACGGGGAATCTCTTCACCACGCAAAGCCAAGTTGAAGGAACGGAGAATGACGATATCATTACGACCGGCGACACGAGCGATGTTATCTATGCCTATGGCGGAAATGATACGATCAATGCCGGTGGCGGCGATGATATCTTGGATGGCGGTGCGGGCGCCGATACGATGATCGGCGGAACAGGGAATGATCTGTATATTGCCGACAATCCTTCCGACATTGTTACTGAGAATGCGAATGAAGGCGCCGATACCATCCAGAGTTCTGCAACCTATACTCTTCCTGCGAATGTCGAGAACCTTACCCTGACGGGTGATTCTGCAATCAATGCTACGGGAAACTCTCTAAATAATACGATTATCGGTAACGCCGGGGCCAATATCATCAATGGCGGCACGGGCGCGGATGCGATGGCCGGCGGCGCGGGGAACGACACGTACTATGTGGACGATGCAGGGGACGTGGTGACGGAGGCGGTGGGAGAGGGTACGGACTCTGTGAGGAGTTCGGTTGCGTACACGCTGACGGATAATGTGGAGAATCTGACGTTGACGGGTACGGAAGCGGTGAACGGTACGGGTAACGCGCTGGACAATGGTTTGTACGGGAACAGCGGTGCGAACGTGCTTTCGGGGGATGGGGGGAACGATTATCTTTCCGCCGATGGCGGTGAAGACACCCTTCAAGGGGGTTCCGGGAACGACACGTTGGTGGGCGGCGAAGGCGCGGATGCGATGGCCGGCGGCGCGGGGAACGACACGTACTATGTGGACGATG
>CAZDLM010000023.1:0-147 GCA_964506465.1 uncultured Syntrophaceae bacterium | reverse complement strand
CGGTGAAGACACCCTTCAAGGGGGTTCCGGGAACGACACGTTGGTGGGCGGCGAAAGCAGCGACACCTACATGTTCCGCCGGACGGATGGGAAGGATACCATAACCGAAACGGCGGGACTATCCGGCGATACGGATAACTTGAAGAT
>CAZDLM010000022.1:0-40150 GCA_964506465.1 uncultured Syntrophaceae bacterium | reverse complement strand
ATAAAACCGGACATATGATGTGCTACGAAACCGGACATATCATGTGTCACTGACAATGAAATGAGGGCATGCTTGACAAGAAGAGAAATCGCTTTATCATTGTGACCGGAATTCCGGTCAACGAAATGGAGGCCGAAAAATGAAGACGCTTTCCCTGTCCGAGGCCAAGATGAGACTGAGCGGACTGGTCGAGGCGGTATGCTCCCGGGACGAAGAGGTCGTCATCACCCGGAACGGCAGTCCCGCCGCGGTGATGATCAGCGCCGATACCTATGAGCGCCTGAAGGAAACGGCCGCCGTGCGGTCCGACCTGCCCCTCATGAAAGAAATCCGGAAGGGGGCAAAAGCCCTCAAGGCGAAGAAGGCAAAACTCTATACACTCGAAGAGCTCTTTTCATAGGCCGCCTCATGAAAGAAGAAACTCCCCGAATCCGCGTGCCCGACCGCATCGCAAACCTGATCCGCGCGATGCATCCCGATCTCAGAAAGAAGATCCGAGCCTCTCTTTCGACCCTCGCCGCGGATCCGGCCTCGGGAATCCGGATTGAAGACGAGCGGGGCGACCTGCGGAGCTTCTGCACCGGGAAGCTGCGCATCGTCTATCGCGTGCGGGAAAAAGACGTCTCGGAGATCCTCGCGATCGGCCCGCGCGGGATCATTTACGAAGAAACGTACCGCCTCCTTTGCAGGAAGGTCCCGAAATGAAACTGCCGCTCTACCAGGTCGACGCCTTCACGGCGGAAGTATTCAAGGGCAACCCGGCCGCCGTCTGCTTTCTGGACGCCTGGCTCGACGATGCCCGCCTGCTCGCCGTCGCCGCGGAGAACAACCTCTCCGAGACGGCCTTCCTGGTCCCGATGGAGGGCGGCTTCGAGCTGCGCTGGTTTACGCCTGTCACGGAGGTGGCCTTGTGCGGCCATGCCACGCTGGCAAGCGCCTTCGTCCTCTTCCGCCGCCGTGGCTGGACCACGCCGTCGATTACGTTCCGGACGCGCCGGAGCGGCAACCTTACGGTTGTGCAGCGGGAGGACCTGATCGAGATGGATTTCCCCGCCCGGCCGCCGTCTCCGCAGGACCCGCCCAAAGTTCTCTCGGAAGCGCTCGGCGCCGAATCCCGGGAGTTTTTCGTCTCGGCGGAGGATGCGCTGGTCGTCGTGGAAGACGAAGCGATCGTCAGGAATTTGCAGCCGGACATTCCGGCGTTGCTCCGGACGCCCTACCGGGGAACGATCGTGACGGCAAAGGGCAGGTCCTGCGACTTCGTTTCGCGTTTTTTCGCTCCGCGCGTCGGGGTGGCCGAAGATCCGGTCACGGGCTCCGCCCATTGCGTGCTGACGCCCTACTGGTCGAAGCGCCTCGGCAGGAAGAAGCTCCACGCGCTGCAGGTCTCCCGGAGGGGCGGAGAGCTCTTCTGCGAAGACCGGGGGCAGCGCGTCGGAATTGCCGGCCGGGCCGTGCTTTATCTGGAAGGCGAGATTACGGTGTGATGCGCCGCACGCCGGCGGCCGCAGTCGCCGGCAGCCGCGGGAAACAAAGAAGCCGCCGGATCCGGCGGCTTCTGCATTTTCGGAGAAGAAGAACCGTTTCTACCGGACCTTCGCGCCCGTCTTCGGCGGCTTATCGAAGCCGATGAGGGTCAGCCCTTCGACGGCATCCGTCGCGAGCAGCATCCCCCGCGATTCCACGCCCATGAGTTTCGTCGGCTTGAGGTTCGCGACGACGACGATCGATTTACCGGGAAGGTCCTCAGGCTTATAGTCCTTGGCGATGCCCGCGACGATCGTCCGCTCCTCGCCGATGTCGATGCGGAGTTTCACGAGTTTGCTGGACTTGGGAACGGGCTCGGCGGACAGGATCCGCGCCACTCGGAAATCGACCTTTTCGAAATCTTCGTAGGAAATCTCCGGTTTCAGCGGTTCCATCTTCTTATCCTTCTGTTCTGCGGCCTTTTCTTCGCTCTTGAACTCGACGCGGGGAAACAGCGCATCGCCCCGTTTGAAGGGGCTTCCGGGAGCGAGGCCGCCCCAGCTTCGGATCGTCTCGAAGGCCTGCGCGGCGGGTTCCGCAACGCCGATCCGCTCCAGGATCTTCCCCGCCGTCCCGGGCATGAACGGGGAAATCATGACGGCGATCACCCGCAGGGATTCGAGGAGGTCGTAGAGCACCGTCATGAGACGGCCCTTGTCGGCCGGGTTCTTGGCGAGGCTCCAGGGTTCGCTGGTGACGATGTAACGGTTGACCGTGTTGATGAACTCCCAGATCGCCGCCAGAGCCTTGTGCATGGCGAGCTCGGCGAAGGCGGCTTCCATATCGGCCAGCGCCTTTTGCGCGGCCTCCGGCAGGGTCCGGTCGGCCGCCGTCCGCTCCGGGTCCGGGACGCTTCCCTGGCAGAACTTCACCGCCATCGTGCGGACCCGGCTCTCGAGGTTGCCGAGGTCGTTGGCGAGGTCCGAGTTGATCCGCTGGACGAAGGCCTCTTCGCTGAAGCTGGAGTCCAGGCCGAAGACCATATCGCGCAGGAGGAAGTAGCGGAACGGATCCAGTCCGTACTTGTCCTTGAGCTCCAGGGGCCGGACGACGTTCCCGAGGCTCTTGGACATCTTGCTCTGATCGACGTTCCAGTAGCCGTGCACGTTGAGGTTCCGGTAGGGCTCGATCCCCGCCGCCTTGAGCATCGTCGGCCAGTAGATGCCGTGGGGCTTCAGGATGTCCTTGGCAATCAGGTGCTGGGCCGCCGGCCAGAAGGTCCGGAACTTCTCATCGTCGGGGTAGCCGATCCCGGTCACGTAGTTGATGAGGGCGTCGAACCAGACGTAGGTGACGTAATTGTCGTCGAACGGAAGCGTAATTCCCCAGGTGAGGCGGGATTTCGGCCGCGAGATGCACAGGTCCTCCAGCGGTTCCCGCAGGAATGCGAGGGCCTCGTTCCGGTATCGCTCGGGCCGGATGAAATCGGGGTGGTCCTGGATGTGGCGGATCAGCCAGTCCTGGTACTTGCCCATCCGGAAGAAATAATTGCTTTCCTTGCGCACCTCCGGGACCGTCAGGTGCTGCGGGCATTTTCCGTCGACGAGCTCCTTTTCCATGTAGAAGCGCTCGCAGCCGACGCAGTACAGGCCCTCGTAGTCGCTGAAATAGATGTCCCCGGCCTCGTGAACCTTGCGCAGGATGTACTGAACGGTCCGGACGTGGTCGGGGTCGGTCGTGCGGATGAAGCCGTCGTTCGAGATGGAGAGTTTCGGCCACAGGTCGCGGAACTGCGCGCTGACGCGGTCCGCCCAGGCCTTGGGGCTCTCGCCCGCCTTCCGCGCGGCCTCGGCGATCTTGTCGCCGTGCTCGTCGGTGCCCGTCAGGAAGAAGGTCCGGTAGCCCTGCAGGCGATGATAGCGCGCCAGGACATCGGCGACGATCGTCGTATACGCATGGCCGATATGCGGCGAGGCGTTCACGTAATAGATGGGCGTGGTGATGTAGAAGGTTTTCTCCATAGAAGTGTTTCTCTCTTCAGGATTTGGCGGGTTTGGCGGGTTCGACACGTTTCGCAGGTTCGACGCGTTTCGCAGGTTCCACCCGCTTCGGCGGTGCAGCCGGCTTTTCCGGTTGCGCCTTGAGCGGACCGACGTCCTTGGAGCGGAAGGTCTTTTCGGAGCCGTCTTCCAGAAACACGCTGACCTCGCCGGCCAGGACGTTCTGGCGGATCACTTTCCCTTTTCCCTGGGGCGTCTGGACGGCCTTGCCGCACTTGGGCATGTCTTTCTTCATATCCATGTAGGAGTCGTATTCGTAGGACAGGCAGCACATGAGTCGCCCGCACAGTCCCGAGATCTTTTCGGGATTGAGCGACATGCTCTGCTCCTTGGCCATCTTGACGGATACCCGGTCCAGATTGTGAAGCATGGTCCCGCAGCAGACCTCCCGGCCGCAGACGCCAAGGCCCTTGATCAGCCTCGTTTCCTGGCGGGCGCCGATCTGCCGCAGCTCGATCCGGGTGCGGAACTTCTGCACCAGATCCTTCACCAGCTCCCGGAAATCGACGCGGCTTTCAGCCGTAAAGGAAAAAATGACCTTGCTCTGATCGAACTGGCACTCCACGGCGATGAGCTTCATCGGAAGCTTTCTCTCCCGGATCCGCTCCAGGCAGAAGCCATGGGCGGCGATCTCCAGTTCCCGGTTCTCCGTCCGCGCCTTTTCATCCGCTTCCGTGGCGACGCGGATAACGCGTTTCAGGTTGGCGGGCAGGGAGGAATCCTCCGCGGAGCGGACCTCCGTCGCCAGGGTCCCCACCGCCGGACCGTTTTCCGTCTGGAGGATCACGGTCTGACCCTTCTGCAGGGGCAGATCTCCGGCATCGAAGGTGTAAACCTTCCCTTCATCCCTGAACCGCACTCCGACAACATTCTTCAAGGCCGCGTTTCTCCTGGTTAAATCAAAGCTGCGCCACTTTAATCAGCATCGTTTCCAATGTCAATTGTTTATTGGCGTTGCGCTCCAGCGCCGCGGTTGCGTCCTCCGCCGCCCGGATGCCTTCGAGAATGCGTTCGCCCGGCAGCGCCCCGGCGAAGGTCCGAATCCGGTCGATCTGATCCCGGAAGACGAGTCGCTTCTCTTCGCCGGTCTCCTTGAAGACCAGGACGTCCCGCCAGAACGTCCTGAGAATGTCGATTTTCAGGCCGATCTCCTCGTTCGTTCCCCCAAAGGTCCCGGCGAGACCGATAACGCGGAGAAGGCGTCCCCGCGTTTCCGCCAGGACCTCCTCAAGAACGAAACGACGGCTCTCCAGAAAGGCATCCCCGTCCATGCGCAGGGCCCGGCCGATGCTCCCCCCCGAGACGGAAGCCAGGAAAGACGCCATCGTCGCTTCTATCCCGGCAGATTCGCGGAGGAAAGCGGCGACGGCCTCCGGAGACAGCGGACGGAATCGCAGCGTCCGGCAGCGGGAGACGACCGTAACCGGAAGCCGGTGCGGCGCCGTGGTCACGAGGATGAGGATATTGAATGGCGGGGGCTCTTCCAGCGTTTTGAGAAGGGCATTGGCCGCAACATCATTCATCCGGTCCGCGTCATCGAGAATCAGAACCCGCTTCCTGCCCTCCAGGGGGCGGAACGACATGCGCTCCTGCATCTGGCGGATGTCTCCGATGCGGATGAAGGCGCCCTGCGCCGTAATGACCGAAATATCCGGATGCAGGCTGGCATCGATCTTCCGGCAGGATGAACAGGCGCCGCAGGCGTCGAGGTCCTCGGGATGCTCGCAGTTGATCAACTGCGCAAAGGCCAGGGCGGTCGTCCGCTTGCCGATGGCCTCCATGCCGGAAAAGAGATACGCATGCGCGAGCCTGCCGCCGGCGACGGCGCTTTTCAAAGCGGAGATCGGGTTTTCGTGTCCGAAGATCCTGCGGAAGGGCATGACGTCCAATGCTTCATTATTTTGGAGATGTCAAATGTCGAAGTGGTCCGACAGGATGGTGCAGACCTGCCGATGCACCTCGCCGATGTCCCGGGATCCGTCGATGATCCGGAAGCGGCCGGGCTCTTCTTTTGCCAAGGCAAGATAGCCTTCCCGGACCCGGCGATGGAAAGAGACGTCTTCATTTTCGAACCGGTCCTCCCGGATGGAACGGCTCTCGCCGGACATCCTGCCGATCGCCCGCTGGAGGCCCATCTCCGGCGTCACATCGAAAAGCAGGGTGAGGGCCGGCTTCAGCGGGCCGCAGGCGAGCTCGTTCATCCCCTCGATCGTCCGCCGGTCCAATCCGCGGCCGAACCCCTGGTAGGCCAGGGTCGCGTCAGCGAAGCGATCGCACAGGACGAACTTCCGGCCGTCCTTCTCCAGGGCCGGAAGGATCAGAGCGCGGACGTGGTGAGCCCGGGCCGCCGCGAAGAGCAGGAGCTCCGTTTCCGCGGCAAGACCTTCCTCGCTGCGGCGCAGGAGGATTCTTCGAATCCTTCTCCCCAGCGAGGTTCCGCCCGGCTCCTCGGTGACAAGACAGGGCCGGCCGCGGCTGCGCAGGAACGAGGAAGCCATCTTGATCTGCGTGGTCTTGCCGGATCCTTCCACGCCTTCAAAGGTGATGAACCGATTCATAGACTCCCGGGAAAAAGCAGAAAAACAGCAGATCAAAAAAGGAAGGGGGAACGCCGCCGGTTCTTCCCTGCGGTCGATCCCCCCGTAAGCATGCTGCGAACCCGTTACTTCCCCTCGCCGGGGACGATGGCTTCCACGGGACACTGCTCGGCGCAGGTACCGCAATCGGTGCACAGTTTGGGATCGATCGTATATTTTTCCTCTCCCTCGCTAATTGCCTCCACTGGGCACTCATCCTGACAGGACCCGCAAGCAATACATTCATCGGTAATTACGTACGCCATAGGTTTTCTCCTTTGTTGTGATATTCTTTCCGGTCCAAAATCCCACCGGTCAAAAACGTTAAACGGAAACGACTTCCTTCACTTCGGGGACTTCCTTCTGCAGAAATTTCTGAATCCCCATCTTCAGGGTCATCTGCGACATCGGGCAGCCGTGGCAGGCCCCCTTCAGCCGCACCTTGACCACCCCCTCTTCGGTGACCTCCACCAGTTCGACGTCACCGCCGTCCGCCTGGAGATTGGGACGGATCTTCTCAATGGCCGCCTGCACGCGTTCTTTCATTTCTCCGCCTCCGCCGCTTCTCAATGCGGCATGTAACCGATGATCTTCTTTGCGAGACCTCGGGCAACATCGGGGAGGTCAGGCTTGATGACGCGGTACTGGTCGATGGCAAGGTCGCCCGCTTTCCATACAATCGCCCCCGAGCCGGCATTGATCAGGCGCATCCCCAGGCCCACTTTCGCAACCTTATCGTCCTTCTCCCGCGCGTAATTCCACATGTCCACGTTGACTGCCAACAGGGCATCGGCCCCCGACAGGGCGGCGATTCGTTTGGATGCCTCGGGGTCGGAAAAACTCAGGTTGTGGAGTTTCGCGGTGTAGGCCGTCACGGCCTTGCGCAATTCCTCGTTCTCGGTCATCCGCTTTTCCAGCGCCGCGCCGGCAATCACCTCGGTAAACCAATCCTGGTCGGCGAGGACCGTCCCCACAATTCCTTCAATCACCCCGCGTGCCTCCCCGTAGGCGGCAACCTCCGCCGGGAGCACCAGGACCTTCTTGGGATGAAAATCTTTCGCCTCGGGGCTGAGCTGGGAATAGCGCAACTCCGCACAGGCGGCTACAAAAAAAACCAGCACGAAGGCGAGCCACGGCTTCCCGAATCTTGCCGACACGGCAACTCCTCCCGTTATCTTTGCGCCGCGATGAAGAGCGACAAAACAAACCAAGCGAGGCAGCCAAACCCCGCGATAATATAAACGGTTTCCAGAAGCCCCTCCAGCACGGCGCCGGAAAGTTCCGACCTTCTATCACAAAGATCCAAACAAATCCACAGGTAAAAGACGCAGGCCGTCAGGGCAAACGCAACGGACGATGTCCAGCCGAACGGCGGGGCGCAGATCAGGAGGACCAGCAGAACTGCGAGCAGGATCTTCAACAGGACCTGCGTCCGTTTCTTGCCGATCACGACCGGAAGTGTCTCCTTTCCCAGAAAGCGGTCGTCCTGGATATCGCCGACGTCCGACAGGGCCGAACGGATGAACACCAGCATGCCGACAAACAGGAAAGAGACGATGATTGACGGATGCAGATACGACTCGTTGTCGAGAACCGGCAGAAGGGCCGTCGACGCCGCCCACGCGGCGGCCATGGAGATGTTCTTGGATCCCGGGAGGTCTTTCAGACTGCGAAAACGCCACCGTTCAGGAAGGAGCGGCACGTTGTACAGCCCTCCCGCGGCCGAAATGACCAGCAGAAGGCCGAAGGTCTGCGGGCCGTCGAGATATGCGAGAAGCAGAGCGACAAGCAGGGCCAAGGCGCAGAGGATGATAAAAAGCGGTTCCTGGCGAAGGTAGGCGTCCTCCCGGAAGGAGCCGATCTGCCATCCCGATTTGCGGTCGGTCAAACGGTTCAGGGTATGCATCGCATAGACGTACAGGGAGGCGATCAGCACGTGCAGAAGGAAGACATGCCTCCCCTGAAGAAGGGAACAGCTCGCGGACAGGCAGCCGGCGCCGACCGCCGAATAGATGTCAGTCCGCACCAGGAAACTCCACAGGCGCAGAAGCCGTCGCGACCGGCCGCGGCTTTCGCTCTTCCGTTCCGTAAGCGTCGCGACGACTCGGTCGATGATCCAGTTGGGAGTCGATGCCCCCGCCGAAACTCCGATGCGATCGAAGCGGCCGATGTCGATTCCATCGACATCCTCCACGGTCTCGATGTGGAATGTCGGTTTCCCCTGAAGTTCCGAAAGCGTGGCGAGGCGGCAGGTGTTCGCGCTGTTCTTCCCCCCTACGACGAAGATGGCGTCCATTTCGGCGGCCAGCTCCTTCACTTCCGTCTGACGCCTCTCCGTGGAATCGCAGATCGTGTCGAAGACGACGACATCGGGAAACCGCTCCCGGATCCTCGCAACCATCTCGCGGAATTTCTCCACATCCTGGGTCGTCTGGGCGACAACGCAGACCTTCCCCGGATCGGGCAGGCGATCGATCGCGGACAGATCGCCGATTACCCTGCCGCGACCGCCGGCGAAACCGAGGAGGCCGTTGACTTCGGGATGCTCCGCGTCGCCGAGGATAAGGATCTCGTACCCCTGGGAAGCATACTTCCGGATGATTTTCTGGACGTGGGCGACCCGGGGACACGTCGCATCGACGATCCGGATGCCCAGTTCCTCGATCCTGCTTCTTTCCGCGGGTGAGACCCCATGCGCCCGGATGATCAGGAGGGCCGTCTTGTTTTCCGGATCGATCTCATCGAGCGACCGGATCGGCACGATGCCGCGGCGCTTCAGCAATTCGACCGTCTGGGGGTTGTGGATCAGCGGGCCGTAGGTGTAGATGGTTTCACGACCCTTCTTCTGGGCGAGATCGAGGACGATGTCCACCGCCCTGCGCACACCCATGCAGAATCCCGCCGTCTTGGCCAGCCTGACGCTCATCGGTTCCGGCCCTCTCCCTTTTTCGCACAGACAAAAAATTCCCGGTTCCCGGCGGGCCCCTGGATGGGCGATTCGCAGGTCCCCAGGACTTCCAGTCCGGCATCCCGGCATGCCTGCTCGATGCCGCGCAGGACCGCTTCCTGTTTCTCCGGATCTCGCACGACCCCTCCCTCACCGACATCGCCCTTCGCCACTTCGAACTGGGGCTTGACGAGCAGCAGCAGGATCGCATCCCCGCACAGGAGGTTCAGAACGGCCGGAAGAACCCGGCGGAGCGAGATGAACGAGACGTCGATCGTCACAAGGTCGACGTCTTCCGCGAGGAGACTGCCGTCGAAATTCCGGATATTGGTGCGCTCGATGGGGACGACGCGGGCGTCCTGACGGAGTTTCCAGGCCAGTTGCCCATAGGCGACATCGATGGCGTAGACCTTGGAAACCCCTTCCTGAAGCAGGCAGTCGGTGAAACCGCCCGTCGAAGCCCCGACGTCGAGCGCGACCCGGCCGCGGACGTCGAGACCGAAGGCATCGAGCGCCCCCTTGAGCTTCACGCCGCCCCGGCTGACATAGGGATGGTCTTCCCCGCGGAGACGAACCGCCGCTCCGGCTGCGACAAGCGCCCCCGCCTTGTCGACGGGGACCCCGTCGATCAGGACGGCTCCCGACAGGACCAGGGCCTGCGCCTTTTCCCGCGTCGGCGCCATGCCCCTTTCCACCAGCAGTCTGTCTAAACGGATTTTCCCGGGTTTCCCGCCCATGACGTCCCCAAAAGCTCCCCGGCCGCGCGCAGGATGCCGTCCTCGTCGATCCCGTGGATGTTCCGCTGTTCCTTCTGTGTGGCGTGTTCGGCGAATTCATCCCGGATGCCGAGGCGCTTGACCGCGATGTCCCGCAGGCCGGCGCGTTCGAAAAGCTCGAGAACGGCGCTTCCGAAACCGCCCATGAGGGCATTTTCCTCGACGGTAATCACGCGGCGGACGGCGGAGGCCGCATCGCACAGCAGCTCCTCGTCCAGGGGCTTGACGAAGCGCGCATTGACGACCTGAACCGTTACACCCTCCCGGCGCAGCCGGTGCGCCGCGGACAACGCGGCATACACGCACGGTCCGACAGCGAAGATCGCCAGATCGCTTCCTTCCAGCAGAATCTCGCCCCGGCCCATTTCGAGCGAACGGGGTGCGTCATCCAAAGCGATCCCGACGCCCGCCCCGCGCGGATAACGGATCGCAACGGGTTGACCGCAGAAAACGGCGGTCCGGAGCATGTGCTGCAGTTCGTTTTCGTCCTTGGGGACCATCACCGCCAGATTCGGGACGGCGCGCAGGAAAGAGAGGTCAAAGGCGCCGTGATGCGTAGGACCGTCGGCGCCGACGAATCCCGCGCGATCCAGCGCCAGGACGATCGGCAGCTTCTGAAGGCAGACATCGTGGATGATCTGGTCGTAGGCGCGCTGCAGGAACGTGGAGTAGATGGCGACTACGGGGATCATGCCCTCCGTGGCAAGCCCGGCGGCGAAGGTGACCGCGTGCTGTTCGGCGATGCCCACATCGTAGAAGCGGGACGGAAACTCCTTCGCGAAGGCGTCCAGCCCGGTCCCCTCGCACATGGCGGCCGTGACCGCCACGATCCTGGGGTCCATCCGCGCAAGCTTCACAATGGTGCGGCCGAAGATCTTGGTGTAGCTCGGCGGCTGAGGCGCCGCGTTCGCGGACACAGTCTCTCCCGTCTCGACATCGAACGGGGCGATCCCGTGGAAACGGAGCGGGTCGGCCTCGGAGAACTGGTACCCCTTGCCCTTCTTCGTGATGACGTGCACCAGCACGGGCGAGTGCAGTTCCCTGATGTTCCGGAGATTCTTGATCAGGTTGTCGATGCGGTGTCCCTCGAGCGGCCCCACGTACATGAAACCGAGTTCCTCGAAGATGGCGCCGGGTATGACCAGATTCTTCAGGGATTCTTCCATCTGCTGGGTGAATTTCATGACCTGCTCGCCGATCGCGGGGATGGACTTGAGAAACCCCTTGATCTCCCGGCGGACCTTCGTCACCGTGTGGCCCGTCAGCACGCGGTTCAAGTAGGACGACAGGGCGCCGACGTTGGGGGAGATGGACATCTCGTTGTCGTTGAGGACAATGATCAGATCCTTCTTCCGGTCGCCGACCCAGTTTAGGGCTTCAAAGGACATGCCCGACGTCAGGGAACCGTCGCCGATCACGGCGATGATCTTGTATTTCTCCCCCTGCAGACAGCGCGCCTCCGCCAGCCCGCTTGCCGCCGAGATCGAGGTGCCGCTGTGGCCGACGCCGAAAACATCGTAGACGCTCTCCGCCCGGCGCGGGAATCCGCTCAGCCCCCCCCGCCGGCGCAGGGAATGGAAGCGGTCCTTCCTCCCCGTAATCAGCTTGTGCGCGTAGGCCTGGTGGCCGACATCCCAGATCAGCTTGTCCGTCGGCGTATCGAAGACGTAGTGGAGGGCAAGCGTCAGCTCCACCGTTCCGAGGGACGAAGCCAGGTGGCCGCCGCAGCGAGAAACGGTGCCGATGATCTCTTCCCGGATTTCGTCGGCAAGGCGCTGCAGCGAAGCGATGTCCAGCTTCCGCAGATCTTCCGGCTCCTGAATGCCGTCGAGGATGCCGGGGCGTTTCACAGGCCTGTCCCGGCCGTTATCTTGTTCGTTCATACGTTGGACTCGCATCAGCCGGGGACGCCGCCGCATGGCCCCGCTGCCGGGGGGCTCAACAGCCCGGCCGGCTATGACTTCCTCTCCAATATATACCGCGCGATCTTCCGCAGAGGATCCGCCCGCTCATCGAATCCGGCAAGATCTTCCACGGCCGAATCCACCAGTTCCCGCGCCTTGTCTCTCGCCGCATCGAGGCCCAGAAGGCCGGGATAGGTCATCTTCCGGCGGCAGGCGTCGCTGCCCGTGTCCTTTCCGAGAAGCTCCCGATCCCCCTCGATATTCAGAATGTCGTCGGCGATCTGGAAGGCCAGGCCCGCGCGTCCGCCGTAGGAGGCGAGGGCGGCAAGCTGCTCCTCCCCGGCGCCCGCGAGGATTGCCCCGAGCTTCACCGAAGCGACGATCATGGCGCCGGTCTTGCGGCTGTGAATGTACTGGAGCGTGTCCGCATCGGCCGGTTTCCCTTCGGAGAGAACGTCGACCACCTGGCCGCCCACCATCCCGGAAAATCCGGCGGCCTCCGCGACGAGCCGCACCGCTGCGACCAGGGCACTGTCCGGAACGCGCTCCGCCAGTTCCCGGCCCGCCAGGAGATGAAACGCTTCCGTGAGGAGGGCGTCCCCCGCCAGGATCGCGATGTTTTCGCCGAAGACCTTGTGGCAAGTCGGCTTCCCCCGGCGGAAATCGTCGTCGTCCATGGCCGGCAGATCGTCGTGGATGAGGGAATAGGTATGGATCATTTCCAGGGCGCAGGCCGCCGGCAGAACGGGATCGGCTTCTCCTCCGACCGCCTCGGCCGCCGCCATGCAGAGGATGGGCCGCAAACGCTTGCCGCCGGCGAACAGGCTGTACCGCATCGCCTGGAAGATCGCAGGGGGAAAGAAATCCTCCGTCGGCAGGCATCGGTCCAGGGCCTCATCAACCCGACGCTTCCGTTCCGCAAGGTAGGCCTTCAGGGGCGCGTCCGCCTCATTCTTCACTGTTTTCCTCCCGATAGGGCTTCGCGACCGGCTCCCCCTCTTCCTGCAGCAGCAGCTCCACGCGCCGCTGGGCCTCGTCCAGTTTGCGGGAACAGACCCGGACCAGGCGGATCCCCTCCTCGAAGGACTTCAGCGAATCTTCGAGGCTCAGGTCCCCGCTTTCCATCTTCTTGACGATGTCCTCGAGTTTCGCGAGCGCGTCTTCAAACTTTTCCTTGGCCATGGTCCGACTCCTCGTAGAGTTCCTTTACGGTCGCCCGCAGTCCGCCTTCGGCAAGCCGGACGTCCACTTCGCTGCCGATACCGGCGTCTCCCGGGCGGCGCAGTATCCGTCCTTCGGGGACGGTCCGTGCGACGGCGTATCCCCGGTTCAGGATCGCCAGCGGGCTCAACGACTGCAGGAGCGCGGATAGCCCGTCCGCCGTGTTCCTGCTTCTCTCCAGAGCGCGAAGGACCTCGCTTACCATATTCCTTTTCTGATGCTCAAGGGCGATTCTCCCGTCCCCGATCCGCCCGGCGGGGTGTCGATGGCGGAGACGGAGTTCCGCCTCCCCCAGGTTCCGCCGCGACGTCTCCAGGCAGCGCCCCGCCAGCCGGCGCATCCTCTCCAGGGATCCGTCGAGGGCGATGCGGATCTCCGCAATCCGCCGCTTGGGATCCCGGAGGCGTTCCCGGATGAAATCGAGACGATCTGCAAAGGTCTGCCGGCGCCGGCGATCGGCAAGCTCCAGGCGGCGGCGAAGCGTCTTCAGGAGACCGGCAAGCTCCAGGCGTGACGGAACGGCAAGTTCCGCCGCGGCCGACGGCGTCGGCGCCCGCAGATCGGCGACGAAATCGGCGATCGTGAAATCGGTCTCGTGGCCGACGGCCGAGATGACCGGGACGGGACAGGCGAAGATCGCCCGCGCCACGGCCTCATCGTTGAAGGGCGCCAGGTCCTCCAGGGATCCTCCGCCCCGGGCGACGATGATCACGTCGATGTTTTCCACTGCCTGCAGAAGCCGCAGCGCGGCCGCGATTTCCCGCGGGGCCTCCGGTCCCTGCACGCGCACGGGCGCGACCAGGATATCGACGGACGAGAAACGTCTTCGCGTCACCGTGAGGATGTCCCGGATCACGGCCCCCGTGGGCGACGTGACGACGCCGATCCGGGCCGGCAGAAACGGAATGGGCTTCTTTTTCCCGGCGTCGAAAAGCCCCTCGGCGGCAAGCCTCGCCTTGAGCTGTTCGAAGGCCTTCTGCAGCGCGCCAAGGCCTTGAGGCTCGACCCTTTCGACAATCAATTGGTACTCGCCCCGCGCCTGGTACACCCCCAGCCTTCCGCTGCACACGATCCGCATGCCCTCTTCCAGTTCGAACGCCGGAAGCGGCGCGACGCCCGCCCGGCGGAAGGAGGGGAAGCGCGGCCGGAACAGAACGGCGCGGATGGAGCTCTTGTCGTCCTTGAGCGTGAAATAGATATGGCCCGATCCCGGGCGCCGCAGATTCGAGACCTCGCCCTCCACCTGCACGACGTCGAACCCCGATTCCAGAAGATCGCGGATTTTTTCCGTAAGCTCGGTAACGGTTAGAATTTCTTTCATAATCGATTCCGTTGCTTTCTGCGCACTACCAGATATCGCACCGGCTGACAAGGAGCTTTTTCCGCCGACGGGCCCCGCCCATTCGTTGACAATTGCCGGGCGGTGGGCTAAGAAAATTCCATCGAATTTCGAAAGGCGCACCGACATGAAAAAGAAAGATTTTTTGAAACACCCCGTGGAACATATCGACATCGCATCCTTTGACGCGACCGCGGTCGTCCGGGCCATGAAGGAGATGTCGTTCACGGCCCGCGACCTCGCGAAGGCCGCGGACCTTTTCGACAGGATGGTCGCCGATCCCCGCTGCTCCGTCATCCTGACGATCGCCGGCAGCACGAGCGCGGCCGGCTGCATGAAACTCTACGCGGACCTCATCCGCTACAACATGGTGGACGCCATCGTCTCGACGGGCGCCTCGATCGTGGACATGGACTTCTTCGAAGCCCTGGGATTCCGGCACTACCAGGGGACGCCGCACGTGGACGACCGGATCCTGAGAAAGCTCTACATCGACCGGATCTACGACACGTACATCGACGAGGAGGAGCTCCAGGCCTGCGACCGCGCCGTCATGGCGATCGCCGACGCCCTTCCGCCCCGGCCCCATTCCTCGCGGGAATTCATCCGCGAAATGGGCCGTTACCTCGTCAAGAAGGCACGCAAGCCCGGCTCCCTCGTGCAGACCGCTTTCGAACACGACGTCCCGATCTTCTGCCCCGCGTTCTCTGACAGCAGCGCCGGATTCGGCCTGGTCCTCCATCAGGAAAAACACCCTCGCAAGCACCTGAGCATCGATTCCGTGAAGGACTTCCGCGAACTGACGGAGATCAAGATCAAAGCCCGGACCACGGGTCTCCTGATGATCGGCGGGGGCGTGCCCAAGAATTTCGCGCAGGATACGGTCGTCTGCGCGGAGATTCTCGGGAAGAACATCCCCATGCACAAGTACGCCGTGCAGATCACGGTGGCCGACGTCCGCGACGGCGCCTGCTCCAGTTCGACGCTCCGCGAAGCCAATTCCTGGGGCAAGGTGGACATGACCTGCGAGCAGATGGTCTACGCGGAAGCGACTTCGGTTCTCCCGCTGATCGCCAGCTATGTCTATCACGGGGGAAACTGGAAAAAGCGCAAGCGGCGGCGGTTCTCAACGATCTTCGGCGATTAGCCGATCCGGTCGGTCCGCCGGCGCCTCCATCCCCGCCCGCGATCATTTCACCCCCAATCGCCTGTTCCATGTCCGCGATGATCGCTGCCGGAGAAGCAATCGGCCTATTGCCTCACACTGCACCTGTTATGCTGCCGTGCCGGCGGAATGCAAAACGAATCCTACGAAAGGGAATTTCGACATCGCATCCATGAAGCAGAAAATCGGAGGAGTCTCGTCGGTTGTCGTGGGAATCGCGGTGTCCGCGATAACACCGCCCGACGGCCTGACTCCGCAGGCCATGTGGGGTCTCGGGATTATTGCATGGGCCGTGACCTGCTGGATATTTGAGGTCGCGCCTGACTATGCCGTCGCCATCGCCATGTGCGCCGCGCTGGCCCTGTTTCAATGCGTCCCCTTCAAGACGGCTTTTGCGAGCTTTTCCGAACGGACGTGGTGGCTTCTCGTCGGCGCGCTGGGGATGGGGTGCGCCATGTCGAAGAGCGGCCTCCTCAACAGGCTGTCCCTGGGGATGATGAAGATCTTTCCCGCGACTTTCAACGGCCAGGTGACGGCCCTCATTCTCGGGGGGATCCTGATAACCCCCCTGATCCCGAGCATGACGGCGAAGGCCGCCATCATGGCGCCTATCAGCCAGGGCATCAGCGACGCCATGGGCTACGCAAGGAAGAGCCTCGGAGCCGCGGGCCTGTTCGCGGCAATGTATCTCGGGTTTGTCGTGACCGGTCCGATATTTCTCAGCGGGGCCGTCAGCGGGTATATGATCCTGGGCCTGTTGCCCGTTGACATTCAAGCCCGGTTCAGTTGGACCTATTGGCTCGCCGGCGGCATGGTCTGGAGCGTCACCGCGCTGGCGGGGATGTATCTGGCCCTTCTTTTTCTGTACACGCCGAAGGGGAAAAGCACCCTCACGGCGGGAGAGATCGTCGCGCAACTGACAGCTCTCGGCCCCATGAGCCGCCATGAAAAGACGACCGCGACGGTCCTGCTCGCGGCCCTGCTCTTCTGGATGACGGAACCGTTGCACGGCGTCAATGCGACCCTCGTGGCGGTGACTGGACTTGTCGCACTGCTGGCGTCCGGGGTTTTGGACCGAGCGGATTTTCGTTCAGGCGTGGGATGGGACAGCCTGATCTTCATCGGAGCAATCATCAATCTGGGCACCGTCCTCACCGCCCTGAATATCGATCAATGGATCGCGCGGGTCTGCAGCCCGATGATTTCCCCCATCATGTCCAACCCCTATCTCCTCGTCATCGTATTGAGCGTCACGGTCTTCGCGATTCGTTTCCTGCTGGTTTCTTTCGTGGCGACGATAGCCATCTTCACGGTCGTCCTCACGCCCCTGGCCGTCAAGGCGGGCATCAATCCCTGGGTCATCGGTTTTCTTGTTTTCGTGTCCACCAACGTATGGATCGCCTTCTATCAGAACTCCAGCTTTCTGACGTCTTATTACGCCGTGGATGGGAAGATGGTGACGCACCGGCAGATGATCCCTTTCAGCATCGCTTACTGCATCATCACGATCGTCGCCGGGCTTCTGAGCGTTCCGTACTGGCAATATCTTGGGCTGGTGCCGTAATCAGGATGGTATCAGCGAACCCGCAGGAGCACAGTTCGTATTGCAGTAATCTTTGATCCTTTACCCGTTCACGATCCGTTTCCTGATTTCCTCTGCCGAATAGCTGTTTCTTGCCTGGAATCTGAAAACGGGAATTCCAGCCGTGGCGAGTGCCCGATTGACAAAATCATCCCTCTCTTGTCGGTCCTGTCTCCGGTGGCTTTTGTCATCCAGTTCGACCACAAACTTGATGGTCATGTCCTTTGGATCACACGCCAGGAAATCGACGTGTTTGCTCTGGATCTGATTGAAGGCCGCCTGCCAGGCGCCGCGATTCGTTCCTTCGTCGACCCTGAGGATGTCTGCCAGCCGCACCTTCGGGACGATTCTGACCTGATCGCCCACGGCGGTCTCCAATGCATCGAAGAAGGATCTTTCGCCCGGGGAGAGCAAATTGCTCACTTTTTTGTAGCGATATGGCTGCAAGCCGGCCGACTTCCGGCTTCGCTTCTTCAGTATCGCTATGGCTATCGTCACGGCGCAGAGAAGCAGCGCAAATCCGATGATCGGTGTCACTATCGCCGACAGATTTATCATCGCGTTCTCTGCTGAGATTCAGGCGCCTCAGCCAGCTCCACCATCTTCATGAAATATCCGATGTCCGTCCGGGATGCCTCATACTGCTGAGGCGTCATCTCGTCTTTGTGCAGATGATAGAAGGCGTCGACGAGATCCTGATAATGTGTCATCGCAGCTTGAACGGTCTTTACATCGTCGCTCGCGAGAGCTACGAGGATGTTGTCGATGGTTCTTTTTACGGTCGCTATGGTCTCTTTCAAATTACCCCCTGACCATGACCAGCATCATCTTGAACCGTTTCTGGGCCTGTACCGCGTGCGGCTGATTCGCCGGCATGATGATGAATTCGCCCTCTTTGACCGTATGGGCCTTCCCGGAGATCATGATCTCAGCCTCACCTTCGATCACGTTCACCATCGCATCGAACGGCGCCGTGTGTTCGCTCAGGCCCTGTCCCTGATCGAAGGCGAATACGGTTACGGTGCCCACGGGTTTCTTGATGATCTCTCGGCTCACGATTGAGCCCTCCTGGTACGCGATGAGGTCCTTCAGATTGGTGGTCGTTCCGATCATGGTTTCTTACTCCTTAACAACGATCTTCTCACGGATGGAGGTCCAACGCACCCGAATCGGGGCATCAGGAAGGTGGAGCCGACAGAACTTACTCCTGAGCGAGTCATTCCCGTTCGGCCGATCTATGGAAAGGGACAAAGCAACGATTTGTCAATCAGTTGCCAAGGCTAGTTAACAAATAACCATGCATCCGTCAACCATTCATCAGATCGAACTCTTGAAGGGGATCGCCGAAGAGACATGGCAAGGTATGCGGCCGATTGATATCCGAAATCGACAGGACTTTTCGGACGGCAGCTCTCCCCCGTTTTCGGACAGCATGGATTGTACTGGAGAAAAAATGGCGGGATGAGGGGGCTCGAATAAGTCTAGTATGTTGTTGTATTCAAAAAGAATATCGTTTCGCCGTTTTTCCCAAAGCCCCCATATTTGCCCCCATATTTTATCAAGCCGGGGACAATATCCTTGACTTTGGATCCATGGAGCCCTACAGTCGCCTTGCTTTACCGTAAAGCTACATCGCTGGCGCGTAGTCTGTTTTCTGACCTGGACCCGTTACCGTTTTAGCGGAGGTTGGGATGGACGATTGAAACCCCGTATCTCGGAAGAGGACGGGTTTTTCTGTTTCTGACCAGGAGATCACAGAGGGCCTTGCGCTGATCGATATAGTCAACGTAATGACGCGCACGCGCCGCGTCGATTACCCTAAGAGCGTGTGAATATAAGACAATGATCAAGTTCATAGAACGCGTTAGCCATTGGAAGGACGGTACACTAAAGCGGCTCAGGCAGCGGAACTGGAAGGTGTGGCTTGTCGTTGTCGTCGTCGGTTACTTGCTCTTGGAGGTCGTCCGCGCGCATCTCACGGACGCCAGTGAACTATTTCTCGTATGGGTTTACGAAGGAATGCAATGGGTGCTCCGTCAGCCCATGGGAATAGGAGGGACGGCTCTTTTCCTTTACCTCGGCTTTCTAACCGGAATCGCCTGGTGGCAGAGCCGTCCGCGAGCGACACCGAAGCCTGAAAGTTCCCGCCCCTTGTCCGAAGAAGAGCGGCGACTCGTTCAGGATATCCGAACTGTGTGGAATCGTCATGGCACGCTTGCGGTCACTCAACTACACGGCATCCTCAGTGAAACCTTCCATGGGCTTAAAAAGCGCGTGTTCTGGAGTGAACTCCTTGGACCCATCGTTCGCAATCTCGACGATAAGCGGAAGCAATTCGAGACGCAACTTGATCCCGAGACCGCAGCGGGAATTAGCCAAGTGCGTGACAGCTTCAATGAGATGTACGACGCGTATATCCAAACCATGAAGTGGGTGGCAGTGTTGCAGGCACAAGGTCATCTCGACGTCTGTAGCCGATCCGACGAGCGGCTTCAGGTATGGCGCCAGAATCATCGTGACATGGTCAATCGGCTCCAAGATCTAAATGAACACCCCGAGCACAATCAAACCTTGAAGATCTTCCTTCAGTGGGTCGAAAACCCCGCGTTCAGGGAGTTCCTAAGAGAAGCTGAACTGAGTCCCGAATGGTTAGCGCTGATGCGCGAATCCAACGCGAGGCGTGTCTCTGATACTGCCGAAACGCAAGTACCTAGCACTGAATGACCGATTTCGCAAAGAGGGCGCGGCGAACTTGGTGGTGGTTACCGCCAGACCCAGAAAGCGCATTATAAGCTTCGTGTGAAGCTGACCCGTAAAGCATTCCCGTCTTGCGTTATAACCTCACACCGGGCAGCCTACGCTTGGTGCGTTTTGTCGACGCTTCGCGTAGGGAGAAATGAATGCATACACACCTTAGGCGAAACTATAGTGCAAGGTTCATCTATCATTTCACCGATAAAAAGAAACTTGCCAGAAATCCGGAAAGCAGGCGGGCTGCTTCCAAGACGAAGCCTAGCTACAATTCCTTACATTCCGGGCGGAAACGAATTCAACATGAGAGAATATAACAACAGATGGAATAATAGAATGTTAGACCTACCATTGGAGGAAGTCTAGGGTGACTGACGATAAACAGCTCATGAATGTCTTCCTAGATCTTCTGCCAAATCAGCCCAAGAATGACGAGGCACGCAAGAACTTCCGCGACCTGCTGCAGGCGCGCTTTGACAGGACCCTGCCTGAGGCTGTCGAGCGCATTTGGAAACTCCCTCCAATCATCCTGAAGGAGCCATTCGGCGACTACGTGGATCTCCTGCTTGAGACAAGAGACCTGTTCGTGGCTGGCCAGTTCTACTCCTGCGTCGCCATGTGCGGCATTGTCGGCGAGCGCTTGGCCAAGGACATCCTCCGTGCCTCGGTGCTTGTCGACAAGAATGGTACTGCTCAGCGACCCAAGGAGACTGCCTTCGACCAGCTCGAGCGTGTCGATGTGAGCAGCATCGTTCGCTTCCTGAGGGAAGCGGAGCTAATGACCGACGCCGCCGCCAAGGCCGCTAAGAATCTCGGGGAACTTCGCAACGACTACGCCCATGCGCGTGGTAAGGACCCGGAGGCGGACGCCACGAAGGCAATCACTTGGCTCCACGCGATTGTCGAGGGCACAGTGTCTGTGTTCAAGCACTTCGAGATCAAAGATGGCGCCTTTATGAGAAAGACGCTCGCTCCAGATACTGCTGAAATGGTGAAGACGTCTTGATGCGGACAAAGTCGAATTAAGCTCCAACTGCGGAATGCTCACGAACATGCGCCAGCTGTTGGCGCATATCGATGGCTTCGGAGGTTGAAAGGTGTCAACCTGGAATTGCTATATGTTATCGCACATTGGCATGCAACAGTAGTGGGTGCAGTCAATCTATGCGAACCGGGATTCTGAGAACAATGAAAAGCCATCCTTCGGTTTGTTGGCAACCCCTACCGCCCCTTGTGCTGTAGGTTACTTCTTCCCAAAATGTACTATGTACCCAAAACACTATTATGATCTGTTTAGGCACTCCATCGACCCAGAAATGGTGTTTGTTGGGATGTCGTTTTCACCATCAGAGGAATATAGATGGGCAAAGATAATAAGACCTGCAATTATTCGCGCCGGATTAGAACCATATCGTGTAGACGTTGAAATAATTGGTGGATCTGTTTTAATCGACATCCTGGTCGGCATTGCAAAGGCAAGAATTCTATTATTTGAGGTGAGTGCAGATCAGGGTGGAATGCGAAATGGAAATGTTATGTATGAGATAGGGATTGCACATGCACTTCGGTATCCAGAAGAATTGCTGCTTCTGAGATCAGACAACCATCCACTCCTATTCGACGTATCCAATATACGAGTCCTTAACTATAATCCTCAGGATATAAATACATCCGTAGATTCAGTTTCGGGTTTACTGAAACGTCTAAAACAGAATATCGATTCTACTAAGAACCTCGTATTAGACAAGACCATATCGATGCTTGATGAAGTATCGTTGGGTTTATTACAGAGCAAGGCGAATCTAAACGTGTTCAGCTTAAGAGATCTCGATCAGGCATTTACCCCTCAGGTAATTGAAATAAGGTCATCCATAAGACACCTCTTAGATCTTGGTATTCTTGAGGTGATTTTCAGAAAAGATGACAGGACCTATGGGTATTCATGGACGAGTATGGGGCTTGATCTTCTCCGAAAACTCGGCTTCAGGGGTGTACTGAGAAGTGACTCGATTATAAGTTGAACTGTTACTGGTATTCGGACGCAAAGGAACTACACCGTTGATCATGCCTTCGACCAGATGAGAGGGGAGATGTGAATGAATGATCTGGAACTTGAATTTCGAATCCTACAAAAATACACACAACACCACGATACGGTTGGAATTACCGGAGCCAAGTGTGCGCGTGAGTTGGATATCAGAACGGTGATCTCCGAGATTATTGGTCGTCCCGTAGAAGAGTTGGTAGCTCAGAGATGGCATTCTCGCTTAGCGCCTCCGTCTCCTTATCCACCGGGTCTTCTCCGACCATGCAGCGATTCGACAATCAACAGGGGGCCACACCGTTTTCATGCGCGGGCGTATATGGACGCAGAAAAGGCGCCGGCGTGGGACCGCATCGCTGAGTTAGAGGGCCATTCTTCGAGTCTGTCATCAACCAATGCTTGCCCCTCTGAATTAGGTGCGCTAAATTTCATTTCGGAGGCACGCATCGCTCAACTACGAGCACTTTCTTCTAGCTCATTTGACCTTCGTAAACTCGTGCGTCTGTGTGAGGAAATTAATATTTCCTACCGTGGCGGCGCGCTTTTAGCAGCGGCTATGTTGACGCGAGCAATTCTTGATCATGTACCACCAATATTCGGTGTGATGGCGTTCTCTCAGGTGGCAAGCAACTACACCGGCTCACGCTCATTTAAAGAGACAATGGAGTCGCTGGAGAAGGCGGCGCGGAAGATCGCTGACGGATATCTGCATGGTCAGATTCGAGCAAAAGAGACTCTGCCGGAACCTCAACAAGTCAATTTTTCAGCCCAGATCGATGCCTTGCTTGCCGAGATAGTGAGAGTACTGTCATAAGTTCAACAAGGTCCAGCCGATTCGCTAACGCTCCGGCTGATTTTTTCGTTATGTGTATATGGAAAAGACGCGCATCACACGAATTACTCTTTACCTAATTTAGAAAGGTTTGGTCAATGACGAAGAGTATTATTAGAGGTACCGCGACATTTAATGATTACAAAGCTACACATCCTAAATTAGTGGCTTCACTAGAAAAGCAATATGGATCGCCACTACCAAAGAAACATCAAGAGTATCTTCTTGATACAGCTACGGCTTCAGTAATGAAAGTTGAACAACTCGAAGCGTGGATGAATAGATCAGTAACGTGTGTTGATAGAATTATTAGTGGAGTAGCCGCATATGGTGATTATCCACTTTTTTGGATCTGCTTATTCGGGATTATTGACGAGTACTATAATGATTTAATGAGTAGTAAAGATTTCCCATTGTGGCCCGAACTGTGTACGCCAATATATGAGGCTATGGATAAATTACATGGCAAATTAACGGAGCAAGACTTATCAATAATCAAGTTTATGCGCAATTCATACTGTCATATAAAGCTAGATTATATTTGGCATAAGGTTAAGGTGAAAAGTGGAAGAATAGTCGCGGTAAAATCGCCTCTTGATCATCGCGTTCGAGATTTGGTGGTAGAACGAATTGATGCGCACGGTGGCGATCAGCAAGCAATGGCTCGCTCTTTTGCCGTGTTGTTGGAGAAGGACATTGCCTCTCTTAGAAATGCTATAATAGAGGTAATGGCCATCAAGTGATTGTTCATGCTATTTGCTGTCGAGCACATAACCCGTCGCTACAGCCGATAGCGGCCCGCTGGGCCGCTCCGGCTGAACTTTTCGTTAGCCAATGGATAACCTCTCGGATAGGGAGTACAGATCATATTCGTGAGGAGACCTCAAGGAATCGGCAAGATATGGATTTGGAATTTTATATATCGCGGCTTTCGTCGCTCAAGTATTTTCGCATTATTTTTTGGTTCTTCGGGCTTATCATTATCCCGGTTTTGGGAATGGCTTACGGGCTAGCGTTCGCGTCTTTATGCGTCCTGACGTCAACACTTATCCATATTAATCCCGATACTACCGGAAATATTGCATTCGCTCTATCAGTCGCGTCTGCGATTGTAACATATTACCTGTTCTGGAGATGCGTAAGGAAGTCATTACATAAATGAAGGTGGCTAACTCTCTAATACACCGGACAGCTTACAGCCGCCGATGATCATTTTACGTTCTTCAGATAGAAAAAGGCTCCACATCATATGACAATAGACATATTTAATGGAATTACGGACGAGACCTGGACTGTCGACTATGACAACGAGAAACTTCAGTTGGAGGTTAAGCGATCCAGACGTACTCATTGTGTATTTGTACAAAATAAAATGGGCTTCCAGCGCAGGCATCCATGGGAAATCTTCTTTCGATTCTTCAATGAATTGGTGTGGTTTTACCATATCACGATTGAAGATGTTAACGGTGGGCACGGTAATTTCTGCGCTAACGCCAATTTCCTTCCTAGTGATGATAGCTATGTGATTAACTTAAGCAACTTCCAACAACAGATTTTCGACACGGACCAGCACTTGGCATTAGGATTCTTTCGGGAAGGGGTATCCAGTGGCAGCCCTTATTACAGATTTCTATGTTATTCTAAGATTCTTGAAATTCCATTCAAAGATGGAACAGCGAAAGGGGAGTGGATCGATCACGAAATTCCCAATCTAAAAGGTGAATTAGCTGTTTCATTACGAGATCGAAGAGTTCACATGCTGGGAGGAAAAACACTTGGAATGTGGCTAAAAAAAGATGGAAGAGATGCACTCTCTCATGCAGATATTCAAAGCGGTAAGACTGTCAGAGATCCAAACAGCTATCAAGATTGGGACGAAATCAAATGGGGTAATACGGTGATGCAGGAATTAGCCGAAAAGGCTATGATTGATTGCCTTAAAATCCCTCCCAAATAGAGCCGAACAAGGCACTGCAGTGGACGTCTTGGCTGCGTCAGGCTGCCACTGAGCTTGATCGTTGAGCGTTATTACGGAGCGACACATGAGTCTCCTGCACGAGATCCAGGCGGCTGTGCTGAAGGGAGACGCCGACCATGCCACTCACCAAAGATGAAATAGAAACACCACGCACTCCTCCTCAACTTCGCGCTTTCGTGGAGCAGGTTCGAGCCAGCGTTCGTGCAAATCGTGCTGAATTCAAATTAGGTATGGCTAAGAAGGGTTACTATAAGGAGTTCCTCGATGAAGTCGTGCTACTCTGCAACTTTGCCGAGGTTGTCTACCCAGCCGACTATAGGGTTCAGCCTGTCCTTGGCAATCAGGGTTTTGATGCAATCGTCCTCGACGCTGGGGGAAACGAATTTGACAGGGTCGAGTTTGCGAAGCCACACGACGGCGCCGCCGCGGCTAGAAATGCACGTCAAGTGGTCGCCCGGGGTTACGGCGACGTGAAGGTTTGTGATTACACAGAAGTACTGAACGAATTTATTCCGTTTTTCGAGGCGACAAGCAGGGCAAAGTCCCTGAAAGACTATTCCGGCGTCACCGTGGTGTTTGCTTTGGCATCCGGTCCAGCGCTTGCTGGGATGGAGGCAATCTTTGAGCAACAGGTGGAACGACTCAGGGATATTATTGCCAAGAACAAGTTCAATGCCAAACGAGTCTTTCTTTATGTTCCTCATGGTTGGTTACTGCAGATTGACGGCTAACCAAGGCTCCAGCGAACGGCGTCACCGCTAAGTGTTTCGGTTATACCTTTCAAATCGTGACTAATAGCATTATGTATTTCGAAGTCGTTTGTTTGTGGGTGAAGTCAATCTATACGACCGGGGATTCTAAGAACAATGAAAAGCCATCTTTCGGTTTGTTGGCGACCCTACCGCCCCTTGTGCGAATTTGCGATTTCTTCCTGTAAGCAGCAAAATAGTGTCCTTTGAGAAAAATGAAGGAATTTCTTATCAATTCGATCAATGGCCAAAAGGGGGGATATGGCAATGAATCGAGGAAGCGATAAGGAAGCGCCTCGCAGTGAAGCGGACTTTAATGTCGATGCCTTTCGGCCGGATGATGCGGAAGGGATCGTGAAACTTTTTCAGGCCACATATGGCGAACACTATCCCATCCGCCTTTTTTACGAGCCTGAAGAACTTATCACCGCCAACCGGGATGGCCGTTGTTTTACCGCTGTCGCCCGCGACGATGCCGGCCGGGTCATCGGCGCGAGCCATAACTATCGTTCCGCACCCTACGCGGGCCTCTACGAGACCGGCGCGTCCATCGTGCTCAAGGAATACCGGAACGCGAAGACCTTTACCGGACTTCTTTCCTGTCTTTTCAATGAGATTACACCGAGGCATCGGGATATAGAAGAGTTATGGGCGGAAGCGGTTTGCAGCCACATTTTCTCACAAAAGCTAGCGCTCACCTTCCCTTCGATAGATACGGCTATCGAGGTGGCACTGATGCCCGCGGAAACCTATGACCGGGAGAACAGTGCCACAGAGCGGGTAGCCACGGTGGACTTCTTCCGCTGCTGCGTTTCGAAGCCCCACAGCCTCTTCCTGCCACCGGCATACGCGACAGTACTGCAGGGCATCTATGGCCGTCTGGACGATAAGCGGGAAATCACCGTCTCCGACGAGACCTTCCCGGCCGGTAAGACCACGGCGGCGGAATCGACGGTTTTCCATTTTGCCCGGGTGGCACGAATCAATGCCCCGGAGACAGGCGGCGACTTTGCCGACCTTATTTCCGTTCTCGAAGATAGGTTGAGAAAGGAACAGACCCTTGTTTTCCAGGTATTTCTGAACCTTACCGAGCCATGGGTCGGCGAGGCGGTGGATATCCTGCGTAGCCAGGGTTATTTTTTCGGCGGGGTCATGCCGCGCTGGTTTGACGGTGACGGCCTGCTGATGCAGAAGCTTGAATGCCCACCGAATTTTGAAAACATCATCCTTTTTCTGGATTCATCAAAAAAATTGCTCGCGTTTATTCAGCGGGATTGGGAACGTACTGCCGGACAATAACCGGCCCTTAATTCATTTAATCTGATCAGCTTAATCAGTTCTGGTTGTAGCGTGCATATAATTGTGGAAGACTCTTCATAATGCAGGACCCATCAGAGCTTCCTGAAGTCGAGAGTTCGATGATTTTGGCAGAGATTCACCCTTTTGGACGGTAATCAATAATGAGGGCAGAGGCAATTATACTCTTGACTTTCCATTTCTGTGAGAGCATCCGTCAATCATTGTTTTTTCATTCACAACGTAAACCCATCAACCTAACCCCTTCGGCCTTCTGGTGAGTGAAATGAAAAAGTGGGGTTGCCAAAAAGTGATCATGCGAAGCCTCTAAGGGGTCCGAAGGCTCTCTTGGAGGCTTTTTTATTTGTTCCCCGATCAATTAACGCCTGAGTTCCCGCTGATCCTCATCCAGCTTTATTATCGGAAAAATTCTCCTTCTACAGGAGGAAGTTTCGCACGTGAGGTTTAGGAATATTGTTTTTTGCAGAAAGGAGGAGCGGCAATGGCTACCAATAAAAAGATTCGATGGGGTTGGATCAAGGGAATGTATATTTACACCATTATTTTAGCTGGGTTGTTTGGTTTGGGAATCATTCTCATTCCTGAGAAAATAAAAACATCGTTTGCATGGCCGGTTGAAGAACCGATCGCTTTTGGAATTATTGGAAGCGTTTACTTGGCATTCGGTTTATTGTCTATAATGGGCCTGCGGTCTCCTCTGAAATTTGTACCGGTTCTTTTGTTACAACTTTTCTACAAGTCAATATGGTTCATCGGAGTTGTCTTGCCTCTCTTGGTTACCGCACATTTCCCAAGTTACGCCGTACCTACCGTGGTCATCTTTGCAACCTTTATTATAGGAGACCTGGTCGCAATACCATTTTCCCATGTTCTTGCTAAAGAATCAGATCAGTAGATCAGATAAACATTGTTGGGAGATATCATAGGAGTAGATGCCAAATGTCAATTGGGGTAGACGGTTAGTCCCACGTACCCCCATGAATTAATAACCGAAAGGAGAGAATTGAAATGAAGAAAATCGCAATGACGGTTTCGCTCGCATTTCTGCTTTTGACTCTGGGCGCCTGCGCTGGGAACGGATCCTGGGACCGGAAACCCTCTTCGGATCTGAAGGGGTTTTCCCTCAATCGCCAGCAGGTCCTCAAACATCTTAGGAATGCCAATGAGGCCGCCAAGGAAGCGGTGAAATCTGGTCACCCGCCCTTTGGCGCAGTGCTTGTTGCACCGGATGGCGAGACGGTGCTGATAAAGCAGGGAAATGTGAGTTTGATGGACCATGCCGAAACAGTGATCGCACGGCAGGCATTTGTTAAGTACGACCCCGACTACTTGTGGAAATGTACCCTTGTGACGAATGTCGAACCATGCGCCATGTGCGCCGGAAACATCTATTGGGCCAACATAGGAAACGTGGTCTATGGCGTTGAGGAAATCACAGCGAAGAAACTGACCGGCGCCGACAAGAGAAACCCCACGATGAACCTGCCGTGTCGCACAGTCTTCACGGCAGGGCAGAAGCCCATCAAGGTAGTGGGCCCCGTTCCGGAACTGGAAAACGAACTGCTCGCGCCCCACAAGGCCTACTGGAAATGAAGCAGTCACAACAAGGTCGCTCAAGCCGATCGGCGCTACGCGCCTCCAGCTTAGGTTTTATTGAGCGCTTAATAAAAGTCACGCAACTTTCGGGCATGGTATGTCATCGAAGACGGTTAGTCAAAAAACGCTCCATGCCGTATCCCCTTGCCAGTGGCTAGTTCTGGTGGTGGTGTATCTCTTCATACCACTGGTTCTATTGGTATGCGGAGGGGATTTGGGTTGGTGGCAGGCATGGGTCTGTTCACTATTGGTCGTTGCCGCTGGCATCGGGGGGCGCATGTGGGCGGAACGGCGGCATCCGGGGTTGTTGGCCGAACGACAAAATATTGAAAAGTTCCGCGGCGCGAAAGGTTGGGATAAAGTGCTTGCGCCGCTGATGGCGCTGAGTATAGGTTTCCCCCTGGTCATTGTGGCCGGACTGGATCATCGCTGGGGCTGGTCCCCCGTATTTCCACTATGGCTCATCGCGCTCGGCTTCCTCTTGATCGCGCTCGGATACGCTTTCGCAGTGTGGGCACTGGTAGAGAACCGCTTTTTTTCTAGCATGGTGCGGATTCAGGAGGATCGAGGGCATGTGGTGTGTGACCGTGGTCCGTACCGACTTGTGCGGCATCCCGGCTATGCGGGAAATATTCTGCCCCTGCTGGGCATTGTGCTGGCCTTAGGCTCGGTGTGGACACTTATTCCTGCGGTGGTGGCGTTGATCATCGTGGTGGTCAGAACCGCCCTGGAAGACCAGACTCTACAGGAAGAGTTGCCCGGCTATCGAGACTATGCGCGGCGCGTGCGCTATCGATTGCTTCCGGGAATTTACTGAAGGGCCTCGTCCTGGCGATTTCATTGATGGCTGGAAATGCGGCCGTTCATAGAGATTTTGGATTTGCCTTGATTGTATTGGAGAAAAAAATGGTGGAGATGAGGGGGCTCGAACCCCTAGCCTCCGCATTGCGAACGCGGCGCTCTCCCAGTTGAGCTACATCCCCACGCGTAGAAATCGTTGAAATCCGCTTGAAGGGGCCGAAGCATATATGATGCTTTGTCGGCCTGTCAAGTCTTACTTCCGCTCCGCTTCCGTCCCCGTTTCTCCGGAACATTTCTCGCCCCGCAGACAACAAAACATCAGGAACGGGGACGTCCGGATCGGCCGGCAGGCGCTCCTTCCGCAATACATTCCGGCGCCGGAGAAGGCTCGGCCGGCATCGCGAAACGTCCCACCACCCGCTCATAGGCATAGGCGGCGCGCAGCACCGCGCCGTCGCACCAGGGCCGGGCGACGAGCTGCAGGCCGATCGGAAGGCCGGCGGCGGTCAAACCGCAGGGCAGCGAAAGCGCGGGAAGTCCCGTGAGGTTGAAGGGCGCGGTGAAACGCGTCAGCAGGCGGGCCCTCTCCACGGCGTCCTTCCCCGAACGCTGAGGCGCCGGGATCGGCGTCGTCGGTGCAAGGAGGATGTCCCAGCTTTCGAAAAACCGCTCGAAGCGGCGCCGCGATTCGACCTGTGTCCGCCGCGCGGAAATGTATTCCGAGAGCGGCAGCGCAGCCCCGTTTTGCAGGCGTTCAAGCACATCGCGCCCGAAGCGGCCGGGGTCTGCCGCCAGCCGCCCGCGGTGAAAGGCGGCGGCATCGGCCTGGGTCATCATGCCGTTGGCGAGGGCAGCCTCTCTCGCGCCCGGAAACGGGACGGCTTCCACGCAGGCGCCGAGGCTCCGGAAGACGTCGGCCGCCGAGCGGACTGCGGACAGCACCTCCGCGTCGACGATCCCGGGGTCCGTGAAGTACGCATCTTCAGCGAGGGCGATCTTCCATCCCCGCACACTGCCCTGCAGGCGGGAAAGGGCTCCGCCGCGGGGAGGGCAGAGGGACGCGGGATCCTCGTCGTCGTATCCCTCGATCAGGCGCAGCAGGAGGGCCGCGTCGGAGACGCAACGGGCCATGGGGCCGGCGTGGTCCAGATTCCGGCTCAGCGGGATGACCCCCCGCAGACTGACGCGCCCGTACGTCGGCTTCAGGCCGACGACCCCGCAAAGGGAAGCCGGGATCCGTATGGAGCCGCCGGTGTCCGTGCCCAGCGACGCCAGGCACAGGCCGGCCGCCAGTGCGGCGGCGCTGCCTCCCGACGATCCGCCGGTGATCCGCCCAATATCCCAGGGGTTCCGGCAATCCCCGAAATGCGGATTTTCATTGGTCACCCCCAGAGCGATCTCGTGCATGTTCAGCTTGCCGAAGAGCACCGCCCCGGCCGCCCGGAGCCTCTCCACGGCTGCGGCGTCCCGGCGAGTTCCGCCCGGTTCCGCATCCCCCGTCGCCGAAGCGCTCAGTTCGAACTTCGCTCCCGCTGAAGTTGGGAAATCGGCGGTCTCAAAGATGTCCTTCACGGCAAGGGGAATCCCCGCCAGCGGCCTCTTTGCGGCGGCCGGGCTGCCCGCTTCCGCTGCTTCCGCCTCGGCGAGGGCTCTCTCGGCCGACCAGGTCAGGTAGCAGTTCAGGAGCGGCTGAATCCTCTCGATGCGCCCGAGCGTTTCGCAAACCAGTTCGCGGGGAGAAAGCTTCCCCGCCGCGACAAGCCGGCGGGCCTCGACAAGAGTCAACGTTTTCCAGTCCATGACACACTCCCTGCTTCTGCGCGGGGCGCCTCTCGCGGGGCGCCGCGTCGCGTCCGTAGGCGACTTCCCGGAATCCGACGTCGCCGGTCCTTCAAAACTATCGGCAAACGCGTCCGCTGTCAACGGGACTAGTCGGCAGCCGAGGGGGCCGGAACCCCCGTTCCATGCGGCAGCAGGGCGCGGAAGAACCCGTTTCGCCTTGACAAGACCGGCGGCGTTCCCCTATACTCCGAGCCGTCGATCGCACAGGTTTTCGACGCAAAAAAGGCCGGTCGACGATTTCATGAATGGCGGTATGACGGCGGAACGCGCCGCTCCAGTCCTGACGCACTGACATCCACCCGGGAGGATTCCGCATGGCAACCATCGACGCATTCTTCAAGCTGATGAACGAGCAGGGGGCATCGGACCTGCACCTCGTTTCCGGGCAGCAGCCGGCGCTCCGGATACGCGGCGAAATCGAGCGCATCAAGTACGATACGCTGACCAACGACGGCCTCAAGGCGATGCTCTATGAGATCACGCCCGAGCACAAGATCAAGACCTTCGAGGAGCTGGGCGACGTCGACTTCGCCTACGAAATCCCAGGCCTCGCCCGCTACCGTGCAAACTTCTTCATGCAGAAGTACGGCTGCGCCGCCGTTTTCCGCGAGATTCCCAGCAAAGTCCTCACGGCCCAGCAACTGGGACTGCCCCAGGTCATCACGAAGCTGGCCTCGCTGCCGCGCGGCCTGGTCCTCGTCACGGGACCCACGGGGAGCGGCAAGTCCACGACACTCGCCGCGATCATCGACGAGGCGAACCGGACGCGCAAGGACCACATCATCACCATCGAAGACCCCATCGAATTCGTCCACCAGAGCCAGAGTTGCATCGTGAACCATAGGGAAGTCGGGCTCCATACCAAGGGATTCACCGCGGCACTGCGCGGCGCGCTCCGCGAAGACCCGGATATCATCCTCGTCGGCGAGTTGCGCGACCTCGAGACGATTTCGCTCGCCGTCGAGGCGGCCTCGACCGGCCATCTCGTCTTCGGCACGCTTCACACGACCAGCGCGGCGAAGACCGTGGACCGCATCATCGAGGTCTTCCCCGCCAGCGAGCAGATGCAGATCCGCTCGACGCTTGCCGACGGCATCCGCGCCGTCATCGCCCAGGTGCTCTTTAAGCGCGTCGACAAGAAAGGCCGTTGCGCCGCACTGGAGATCCTTATCGCCAACGGAGCCGTCCGCAACCTGATCCGCGAATCCAAGACCTTCCAGATCCCTTCGATGATCCAGACGGGAAAGAAGTACGGCATGCAGCTTCTGGACGACGCGATCATGGAACTGGTCAACAAAGGCTGGATCAGCCCGGACGACGCCTACATGAAGGCGAACGACAAGGCGAAGTTCCGCCCGATGCTGAGGAACCCGCCGACGGATTTCACGGAGGCATAGAGAAGCGTATCCGGAATTCGTTTTTCGGCTGAAACATTTTGCCAGGGAGACGCCCTATGAAGAAGCAGGAGATCGACTATATCCTCGGGAAGATGCTCGACTCCCACAAAAACGTATCGGACCTGAACATCACGGCGGGGAAATCCTTCCAGGTGGAATCCTCGGGCCAGTTGACGAAGGTCGATCTGGAGCCGGCCTTCGAAAAGCTCACGCCGTTCCAGACGGAGATCTTCGCGCTGAATCTCATCAACCAGGACCGCAGGCTGACGGAAATCCTGCTGCAGCAAGGCTCCTGCGACCTGGCCTACGAACTGCCGGGCAAGGCGCGCTTCCGCGTCAACATCTTCTCCCAGCGCAGCAATTACTCGATCATCCTCCGCAAGCTGGAGACCCGGATCCCCACCTTCAAGGACATGAACCTTCCCGAGGCCTTCCACAAGATGGCCGAGGAAAAGAACGGGATCATCCTGGTCACCGGCGCCACGGGAAGCGGCAAGTCCACGTCGCTCGCGGCGCTTCTGAACGAGATCAACGAAAAGAAATCCGTCCATGTCGTCACCCTGGAGGACCCGGTCGAGTTCGCCCATCCTCACAAGCTCTCCACCTTCAACCAGCGCGAGATGGGAAGCGATTTCGACACCTTTGCGAGCGGCCTGCGGGCCGCCCTGCGCCAGGCCCCGAAGGTCATCCTCGTCGGCGAAATGCGCGACCGGGAGACCGTCGAGATCGGCTTGTCCGCGGCGGAAACCGGCCACCTCGTCCTGAGCACCCTGCATACCGTCGATGCGGGCCAGACCATCAACCGCATCCTCGGCATGTTCTCGACCGAGGAGGAAAAGCAGATCCGCATCCGTCTCGCGGACACCTGCCGCTGGATCGTCTGCCAGCGCCTGCTTCCCAAGGAAGGGGGCGGCCGCGTCGCGGCCTTCGAGATCATGGGCTCGAATCTGCGGGTGAAGGACACGATCCTCAACGGCGAATCCGAGGGGAAGACCTTCTACGACATCATCACGGCTGGCAAGGCCTTCGGGATGGTCACGTTCGATGAATACATCGTGGATCTCTACAAGCAGGGCCTGGTCAGCGAGGACACAGCCAAGGCCTACGCCTCCAACAAGGGCATCGTCGGCCGCGGCATCGACTCCGTCAAGAGCTCCAAAGGCGAAGCGACGACGGCCCTGGGCAAGCTCGAGGTGGACAAGGGCTACGGAAAGCCTGCCGCGGGGCAGAAGGCGCCCTGGCAGAAATAGACTGACCGGAGACAAGGGGGACGTGCAATGGAAGAGGGAAAGACCCTTCAAAATGATGTGGCGTCCGACGCCTATGACGCCTCGGAAAAACCGTTCGATTTCCTGGCCGCCGGGGGTTTGACCGCCCTTCTGTGCGAGGCCGATCCGGCCCGACGCCAGAAGCTCGCCGACGCGCTCAAGAAGCTGGAGTACCACGTCACGGAGGCGGCCTCGGCGAGGGACGCCCTGAAGAAGATGCGCTTTCACGTCTATAATGTCGTGGTCCTGAACGAGACTTTCGACGCCCAGAACCCGGATGTCAACGATGTCCTCGTCTACCTGCAGAGCCTCGCGATGTCGACCCGCCGCCAGATCTTCCTGGCGCTCCTCAGCGACCGGCTCAATACCATGGACAACATGGCCGCCTTCAACAAGAGCGTCAACATTGTCATCAATACGAAGAACGCGGACGATGCGGAGAAGATCCTGAAAAGCGGCATCGCCGAGAATGAAGCCTTCTACCGTATCTATAAGGAGACGATGCAGAAGATGGGGAAAGTGTGACGGTCGAAGCGCAGCCCACTTCCGGCGGGTGAAACGAAAACGGCGGAGCAACCCTCCGCCGTTTTTTTATGCGGACGTCTCTCCCGGCGCCTCCGACGGTCCGTCTTCCGCCGGCACCGGGACGCCCGCCCGGGAGCAGGCGGCGGACAGGCGAAGTCGGTACAGGGAATTTCCCGGTTCCGCGCGGAGCGCCGCGCGGAACGCTTCGACCGCCTCGGCGTCCTTCCCAAGAGATTCCAGCAGCAGACCGAGGCGATAGAAAAAAGCGCCGCCGGACGGAGGTTGCAGCGCCGCCGCTTTCCGGCACGCCTCCCAGGCTTCGGGGATGCGGTCTCGGCGGATCAGCGTTTCCGCGAGCAGGACGAGATCGAGCGGTTCCATGCGGATCGCCAGGCAATGCCGCAGGGCCGCTTCCGCCTCGGCAAATCGGCCGGCTTCCAGAAGGGCCTGAGATTTGCGCCGGGTGAAGGAAAGGGCGCTTTCCGGTTCGATCCGTTCGGCCTCGGCATAGGCCTCTTCCGCGCCCGGCAGGTCCCCGCCGGCGAGCAGGGCCTGTCCCAGAAGGCTCCATGCCTGTGCGTCATCGCGATCGATGGCGAGAATCCGGCGAAAAGCGCCCGCCGCTTCCTCGGCGCGGTTCGACCGGAGGTAGGCGTCCCCCAGTTCCGCCAGAAGCCCCGCGTCATCCGGCTGCACGGCGGCCACCCGCTCGCACAGCCTCACCAGCCGGTCGTACAGCCGGCGTTCCTTGAAGATGCGCGCCAGTTCGTCGAAGGCAAATCCCGTAAACACATCCCGGGACAGCTCCCGTTCGAAGAGTTCCTCGAAACAGCGGATCGCCTGCTCCGTTTCCCCTGCATCGTAATGCGCCCACGCAAGCGCCAACCGGTGTGATTCGTCGTCCGGAGCGGACCGGGTCAGCTCCCCGTAGATTTCAGCGGCCTCCCGGTAGCGACCCCGGGCTGCCAACGCGTCTGCCGATGCGCGCAGCGAATCCGCATCCGTCTGCCGATCGGGCATGGATCCCTCCGGATTGTCTTTCGATTTCAACAGGTGCTGCAGGAACCCCCGCAGGCAGACTCGGGCGTTGCCAGTGCGGAGGTCAGCCGGAAGCCTGAACCCGAGGGCGTATGAACAAAGTCGACGCCGATGGGCTTGGCCTGCTCAAGAAGTTCCTTGCTGATCAAAAACGTGATGCCTTTTTCCTCGAGTACCTCGTCTTCTCCCTGCGGCTCATCCAGAGCCATTCCCAGTGAGGGACCCGATCAGCCGCCCTCGTTCAGGAAGATCCGGATCGATTTCGTTCCCTCTCTTCCCTTGAAGAATTCATCGAACATCTGTTTTGCAAGATCCGTAACTTCGATCATAACCGTCCTTTCCAGACCAAATTTCTTATTGCGATCGCGATCGACCCGGTCCCAACGGACCGATGGTCGAAACGTACTTTTAACCTATCGTCAAAACCGTTTTTGTCAACAACAAAAAAAACCCTTTTTCGTTGACAGGTCCGCCCGACCCCTTATAGAATTTCGCCGAAGACATCGAGAAATCCGTTTTTCGACGATCCGCAGGAAGCGAGATTTCTGAAACCCTCATGAGACATCACCGGCTTCTTGCCGGGAAGGAGCGCCCTCTTGAAAGAATCATCCTATTCCGACGTCGCGGTCCGGTACTTTGCCAAGGCCGGACCGCGGAACACTGCGGCCCTCTTCGAAGCCGTGGCCCGCCGCGCCGAAGCATTGAACATTCGGACTCTGATTCTCGCGACGAACAGCGGCAGAACCGCGTTCGAGGCCCTGGATCGTCTCGGCGAGGGGTTCGATATCGTCGCCGTCACGCATGTCACGGGATATGCCGAACCCAACGTTCAGGAGATGGACGAGAAGGATCGGCGGGAACTGGAGAAGCGCGGCATCCGGGTCCTGACCTGCCAGCATGCCCTCGGCGGCATCGGACGCGCCGTCCGGAACAAACTCGGAACCTACCAGATCGATGAGATCATCGCCTACACGCTCCGCACGTTCGGTCAAGGGGTCAAGGTGGCCGTGGAAGTCGCACTCATGGCCGCGGACGCCGGATTGATCAGAGTCGGCGAAAACGTCATCTCCATCGGCGGGTCGGCAAAGGGGGCAGACTCGGCGATCGTGGTGCAACCGGCCAACAGTTTCCGTTTCTTCGATCTCAAGGTGAAAGAGATCGTCTGCAAACCTGCTTCATTCTGATTATTTCAGCGGAATGCCGCATGAGGCGTCCGCAGGCGGCTCTTCCCGGAGAGCAAAGGAGTTCAGCCATGGGGAAACGAACGATAGCCTCCTTGTCGATCGGCATCGTTGCAATGTGGGCCGCAGCCCTGCCAGCCGAGAATTTCACGCTTCGCGGCGACATGGGCGCAACCATCCGCTACGAACTTCAGGAGCGGATCACCACCGGGGACGGAGTAAGAAAACTCGTGCTGAGTTTCGTCGTTCCTCAGAGCTATTCCTCGCCCACGTATCGCCAAGAGATCCAGGATTTCGACCTCGTCTTCCAACCGACCCCGCAGGAAAAGACGCGGGGCCGCGATTCGCGCGGGAATGACATCATCACCGCGACCTGGACGTCGCCCCCGGCCGCGATCGACGTCAAACTCAACTGCAGCGCGCTCAATGCGACTCAACTGCCGACGCTGGAAACCGAATCGCCCTTCCCGCTGGGGCCGACCGATCCGACGATGCGGGACTACCTGAGGCCGACGGAGCTGGTCCAGGCGGACGATTCCCGGATCCGGAAGCTGGCGCGTGAACTTACCGCGGATGTGAAGACCGAGTTTGACGCCGTTCAGCGGATCATCTCCTGGGTCGTCGACCACATCCGCTACGTGAATCCGCCCGAACGCTACGACGCGCTGTATTCCCTGGATTCCGGAAAGGGCAACTGCCAGAACTACTCCCACCTCAGCGCGGCCCTGCTGCGCAACATCGGAGTTCCGACCCGGATCGTCAACGGCTTCACGCTCAACCAGCCTTACAACGTCGCGTGGAAAAAGGGCGTGCTGACCTTCAAGATGGGGCAGGGCAGACATTCGTGGATCGAGGTTTGGTTTCCCGATCTGGGCTGGGTTCCGTTCGACCCCCAGAATACCGTCCTGTTCGTCTCCAACCGCTACATCCGCATCGAAGTCGGCGTCGACAACCATGAGACGAAGAACGACGGACTTCTGCGCTGGGTGCAGTTGCAGGACGCCGCCGAGCAGCCGACGCTCCAGGAAAACATCGCCGCGCAGTTCGGCTCCGACCGCGTGAGCATCAAGGGCGACCAGCAGGCGTATGGGCCGAAAAGCATTCTCCTGTCTCCCAATGTTCGCAGCGCGTTCAAGCAGATCGAGCGGAAGCCGACGCCGCCTCCGCCGGTCATCCCCGCCGAGGAAAGGAAACGGCTGAAATTCCAGGTTCCCATCCGCTTCGGCAATATGGAATTTCCCGAGGACATCGATTTCGCCTTTCCGCGCACGACAAAGGCTTCCGGCAAGAACTCCTTCGAGATGAGCAAGAACTTTCTCGTGGAGACAGCCGAATACGTCACGTCAAAACGCACACAATACGCGCAGATCTTCGTCACGCGCAAACCGGTCAAGCTTGAGAAGATCGGCCTCGCGCTCCACAACTTCGGGGGCGAAGGCATGCTGTGGCTGGACATTCTTCAGGACGAAAACGGCAAGCCGGGGAAACCCCTGTCCTCGAGCCAATTGATCGATTTGAGCCAGTTGTCCCAGCGGCCGGGATACCGGTGGGCGGATTTCGATTTCCGGCGGGAGGCGCCCGAGCTGATGCCGGGACAGTACTGGATCGCCCTGGGGTTCACCGGAAGCCCGATTGTCAACTGGTATTTCACGTACGGCAAACCGGTGGGACCCCTCGACGGCACTCGCTACAAGGATGCGTTCGAGGAAGACTGGAGCGGGGCGATGAACTACGAATTCAACTACCGCGTGGTCGGCCTGACGGTCAGGTAACGCCGCGGCGTTCGAAGGAAAGACCCGCATCCTCAAAAAAGAAAACGAGACTCCCTCCCCGTGGACGGAGTCTCGTTTTGTAGAACGCAACTGGAAAAAGACAAACCAGGACGAGCTACTTCTTCGCCGCGACCTTCTTCTTGACGACCTTTTTGGCCGCCGGCTTCCTGGCAACCTTCTTCGCCGGCTTCGCCTTCTTCTTGACGACCTTCTTGGCCGCCTTCGCTTTCGTCTTGATCTTGGCCGCCGCCGCCTTGCCCTTCTTCATCGGCGCGTCACAACAGATCACGTCCGCTTCTGCGCAACCACATGCTTCGTCAACGACCAGAACAAGTCCGCATTCGTTGCAGCTCATGTAATCGCCCTTTTTTGCCTTCGCCATGATGTGTTCCTCCTTGAGAAGAGTTGAATCGGCCGGCGCGCCCATCGGCGCAACAATCTGACTTTTTTCTTAGCATGAAAGTATTGCCCATTTCAAGCACACAGATGAAAGTTTCTTCAGAAAAGTCTTATCTGTTGCAGTTTCCCGCGCGAAACGCTGCACGCGACGTTCCTGTGCATGGAAAGAGAAGTCCCGCGAAATGAGGAACGGGCATGGATTTCAGGAGCCGGATCGGGGCGAACCGGCGGAGCGGGAAGCGAAAAATTCCAGAAGCGCCTCGGCCGTCTCGCGAGGCCTCTCCATCGGGATCAGATGTCCGGCATCGGCGACGACTCGATGCGACGCCCGCGGAATCGCGGCCGTCGCCTTCTTCACATCGATGAAGGATTTGTTGTCGCTCGTTTCCCCTTCCAGAATGAGCACGGGGCATCGCACCAAAGGCAGAAGCGGCCAGGGATCGAAGCGGACGCTGCCCATGAAGAGGGCCGCTTCCCTCCGCGGCGGACATACGAGCTGAAGGCCCCCTTCCCCGGAAGACTTCATGCCATAGCGAAGGTACAACTGCAGGACTTCGGCATCCCATTTTCGGAACAGTTCACGGGACTGGAGATAGCGCAGGGCCGCGGCTTCATCAGGCCAGCCGTTTGTCCTCTTGATGGACCGGGATGCGAGAGGATGGTCTTCCACGCTCAGGCGGATTCCGTACCACTCCGGCGGAAGAAAGATCGGCTCGATCAGGACGAGGCCCTCCATGGGAAGACCGAATTGGGCATGGGCAATCGTCAGCACCGTCGCCCCCATGGAATGGCCGACCGCGAAGGCGCTCCCGATTCCCAGGCGCTCGCAGAAGAGGGCCATGTCCCTGGCCAGCACCAGCCACTCGAAGCCCCCCTCTTCCGGCTCCGCCTGACGGTGATCGCAGATGTAAGGGGCGATCACGCGATAGGTCGGAGACAGCGCTCTCGCAACCGGGTGCCAGAGCCAGGGCAGGAAACCGGTGGCGTGCAGCAGAAGGACGGCGGGACCGCCGCCGTCGTAGGACAGGTAAGAGATTTCCGCATCTCCGATGTCCTGTCGAAGAATCCGAGGTTCGACGGCCAGCGCCATTCATTCTCTCCAAGAAACGATTTCGTCGAGCGGGAGCCCGTAAGCCTTCCCGGTTGTCAGGAAGATGGAGCGATTATAGAGAAAGGGAGGACCTTTGTCAAAACGGGCAGGGGACGATTGGCGCCGGGGCGCAGCGGCAGAGTTGCCGCGGCGTCAGGGAGACAGAAAAATGGGCGCCGCGGGAAGACATCTGCGGTGCCCATTCCTGGATATCGCTTCCGAAAGCCGATCCGCGAAGAACGGATGGACCGTTAGAAATCTCTGAATTCCTCTTTCCCCATTGGAATCACCGCATCCGCCCGGACTTCGCGCATCCGCACCGCCGGTATTTTTTTGCCCGCCTCTTTTCTCTCGGGCACGGGCGACGCAGCCGCGGGCAGCACGGCGCGCCCCTCTCCTGTGACGGCCGCAGCACCGCCTCCCTTGATCACGGCCACCAGGTCATCGATATAGCTGCGGATGCCTTCGGCCTGGGAATTCATTTCCTGCGAGGCCGCCGCCGACTCCTCCGCATTCGCCGCCACCTGCTGCGT
>CAZDLM010000021.1:0-40206 GCA_964506465.1 uncultured Syntrophaceae bacterium | reverse complement strand
ATCGGCGACGCGGAGCTCTTCAGCGCGGAGTTTTGCCTGCTCGGTGAACAACCGGCTCATGTCGATGCCGGTGCCGATGACGCCGTAATCGCGCGCCCAGGTGCACAGCATCTCCCCCGAACCGCTGCCGAGGTCGAGCACCCGGGTCCCCTTTTCCAGACGCAGCGCCGCGCCGAGAGTGGCGAGCTTTCCGGGGGTGAACGGGTTATGGATGCGGTGAGCGCTTTCGCTGATGTTGAAGATCCGTGGAATATCCAATGCAGAAAATCTCCTTTCGGGTGTGAATAGAATTGGTCACTGCCTAACACGAGTGTAAAGGCGGAGGCCGCTTTATGGCCGATTGGCTACACCCACTCGTTGGGTGGTGCTTCACAGATTCACTTTTTTCAAAGAAACGGACAACTCGTACTCGAAGAGATCGATGTCTTTCACACGTGACGTGGCGAGCACAAGGTCGTCAGTAATCGTCTTAGCGATAATAATGCCGCGGACAGATTGACCAGGGTTAGCCTGATGTTTTTCGATCCAAGCCATATATCGAAGGATTTGACCCACGACGCGGTCATAGCCGCGAGATACCTTCAATTCTATAACCACGTAGTTGTTGTTCTTATCTACTGCCAGAACGTCAATCAGTCGACCGCCAACGGGGAACTCGATGCCGTTAATTCCTTCATCTTCAAAAAGCTTAAGTCCGGGTTCAATCAGAAAAAGGTTCTTTGAAAGGAAACTCTGTAGGTCTTTTTCGTATGCAAATTCTGAAGCTGCCTGTTCTGATACGGTTTCATCTGTTGACAATTCTTGAGGTCCTTCCGTCCCTTTCCCATTTGTAGTGCCCTTGTAAATGGGAGACGGATCGTTTGTCGGCTCATACAACCTATAGCGGGATGGATCGATTCTGAAAAACAGGTCGTCTTCGCCGTTAGGGTTCGCATTGTAGTGAATTCTGGATGGAACATTTGTGGACATTTTCGTAAGGTGGGCCTGTATTGTTGCTTCTTTGATCTTCGGGTAACGGTCGTGGAACCAGTGAAGAACTTTATCTCGTTGCAGTACCTCTCCAGGCTTCAACCCGCATAGCGAAACCATGTCTTTGAGCAATAACCTGACCGGTTTTTCATACATCGCTGCCATCGATTTTCTCCTTGTGTGCGAGAGCGTTCTTACTGTTCAACCGCCTTTGCTCTCTTTCTCAATATTGGATTTGGGCTTACCTATCTTGAGCGGGTCAAGCAATGCCTGAATCTCAGTAAATGCGGAAAGCGAATTTGCTGCTCTCACCAAATGGCGATAAGCCTCGTCGGTATCACGAATCTCCAGTAAGCTAATCGCCCGAAGAATATTGTCGCGTACCGTATTAGCCCATATGGCGTATCTGCTGAAAGTCGCGTCGCCTTCACTTATTTGGTTGAGTGCGGCGCGGCCTAAACGTGGAGACAATGGATCAATCCCGCCGTCACTATACGCTTCGGATAAAACGACCTTATCCTCGCGGTCAAAGCTTTCGATGATCTGATTTACGAGTCCTTCCGTCTCTTTCTTCATTCTTTTACACCCAACGAAAAGCTGAGCCGGAGCGGCCCACGGGGCCGCGATCGGCTTTAGCGGTTTTTTAAAATTTTATATAAGTACCTCAATTAAACAGGCATAACTCGCAGAGTTTTTATTTTTAAAGGAATGTGCTGCTTTCTTGACACTGCGGACCCTCCACAGCGCTTTTGTACCGTTTAGTCTATTGTTACCGCGAATTGCTACGCCTTTATGTGAGACAAAGTTCTCTGGTCTTTGGGCTTCTGAGACAATTATGAGAAATACTCTAATGCTACTGTTGCTAATTTTAAGCTTTGCAAGCCGTAATAAATCCTTTTCAATGTTTTTATTGCCTGCAGAAGCACGTTTTACCTCGAAGACATAGATAGGCTTTTCCATGAAGTAAACAACTAAATCAGTTCGAGCACGTTCAGTTAAATTAATATCGAATTTTAATCTGGTACTCAACCTCTTATAGGAGACCTCACATTTAAGTTCGTGGTCATTTGGAAGATGAGTCTGTGTTAGATTGCAGAGCTCTGCAATTAGAGCACTTTCTCCAAGAGGGTATTTTGGATAAATTGTTCTTCTGTGCGATACCCAAAAAGTTATGCCTTGTAATGGTGGAAATATCCAATTTGGTAATGCCATAGGAATAGACCTTTCACGGCGGCTGTTGTGCTGTCGTTTTTGGGAGCGGAAATTGCCGAAGGCAATTGTCCGTGCCAAAAACCAAGCGGACCGCGAGCGGGGCTTGATTTTATGCGCATTGTGTCAGAGGTGAAACGTGATGATCCTTCGCCCACCGTTCCGCTTATTACAGATCGTTTATCAGAAGCTGTCCGGAGCAAGCTCCGGATAATCTTCGATCCCCAAGAAAGGGATCTTGAACATCATTCGCTCGCTTAACCCTCGGAAAGCCGCGGGGAATGCGCTCGCTGCCGGATTCAAGATGCAAACGTGGAAAATCGACTGGAGCTTCGCCCGAATTCGAATCTCGAGCTCATGGAGCGGATTCGAAAGACTCTTGGACATCGCTATGGCGCTTATCGCACGGAGCAGGTCTACTGTCAATGGATTCTTCGTTATATCCGCTACTTCGGCGGGACACTCATCCTAATCTTACCGGAGCAAAAAATGTTGGAAGTCTTCTCTCTCACCTCCCTAGCGATGTTCCGGCGGTTGCCTCAAAATAAAGGGGCGCTGTCCCCATTATGAATCCGGCAAGGAATCATATTAATTGTTGTCATTCTGGGGTGACCCGGGATCCAGTGCAGTTCTGGATTCCCGCTTACGCGGGAATGACCGGATTATTATATATTGTTGCCGGAGTAATAAAAAGGCATTGACAGAAAAGCCGGTCCGTTATGTAACATACGCCGTCCGGGTGACGGCGGTCAGCCTGTCGGGGCAACCTCCCCGGACCGGTAAGAGCGTTGCGGGAGAATCCCTGATGGCAAAACTGACTCTGGCGGAGTGGCTGGCACGGCGGGAGAAGGACCGGCGGTTCCTGGAGAACGTCCGGGCGTTGAAACGCATCCCCGCCTCCGCGGGCGACTTCCGCCCGTTTCCCGAATGGACGCACCCATCCCTGCGAGACGTCCACGCCCGGCGCGGCATCGAGAGGTTGTACAGCCACCAGGCCGAGGCCGTCGATCTCGTGCGCAAGGGCCGGGACATCGTCCTCGTCACCCCCACGGCGAGCGGCAAGACGCTCTGCTACAACCTCCCCGTCCTGCAGCGCATCCTGGAGGAACCCGAGACGCGCGCCCTGTACCTCTTCCCCACGAAGGCCCTCGCCCAGGACCAGATGCACGAAATCCACGGCCTCATCACGGATCTGCAGGCGGACATCAAGACCTACACCTACGACGGCGACACGCCCGACGACGCCCGCCAGGCGGTCCGCAAGCAGGGCAACGTCGTCGTCACCAACCCCGACATGCTCCACGCCGGAATCCTGCCGCACCACACCAAATGGCAGAAGCTCTTCACGAACCTCCGCTACGTGGTCATCGACGAACTGCACGTCTACCGGGGGGTCTTCGGATCGCATTTCACCAACGTCATGCGGCGCCTGCAGCGGGTCTGCCGGTTCTACGGCTGCAATCCCGTCTTCGTCTGCTGCTCCGCTACGGTCGCAAACCCGAAGGAGCACGCCGAGCGCATCCTGGAGAAGCCGTTCGCCCTCATCGACAAAAGCGGCGCCCCGACGGCGGCGAAGACCTTTATCCTGTACAATCCCCCGATCGTCAACCGCGAGCTGGGCATCCGGCAATCCGCCCTGACCCCGGCCCGCAAGATCGCGACGGAACTGATCGAGAACGGGATCCAGACGATCGTCTTCGCGACGAGCCGCCTGCACGTCGAAGTCCTCACGAAGTATCTGAAGGACCGCTTCGCCAAGGGCGCCCCCGGGTCCGACCGCCTCGTCAGCGGCTACCGCGGCGGATATCTGCCGAACCTCCGCCGGGAAATCGAAGCGGGTCTCCGCACTCGCGAGGTGATGGGGGTTGTCAGCACCAACGCCCTCGAACTGGGAATAGACATCGGCAACCTCGAAGCCTGCCTTCTCGCCGGCTATCCCGGATCGATCGCCAGCACCTGGCAGCAGGCCGGCCGCGCCGGCCGCCGGGCGGGTGAAAGCCTGGCGCTGCTCATCGCCCGCAGCACGCCGATGGACCAGTTCATCGTCGAGCATCCGGAATACTTCTTTTCCCGTTCGCCGGAACACTGCCGGATCAACCCGGACAATCTCCTGATCCTGCTCCACCACATCAAGAGCGCCGCCTTCGAACTGCCCTTCGAACGGGGCGAGCGGTTCGGCGGGGAAGACCTGGAAGAACTCCTCGCCTACCTCGAGGAGAAGGGCGTCCTGCACAACGTGGAAGACCGCTGGCACTGGGCGGCGGAGAGCTATCCCGCCGACGAGGTGAGCCTGCGGAGCATCAATCCGGAAAACGTCGTGGTCGTCGACACGACCGACGCGGGCGACCACCGCGTCATCGCCGAGGTGGACTGGGACAGCGCCTTCACCACGATCCATCAGGACGCGATCTACATGCTCGCCTCCCAGCAGTACCACGTCGACGCCCTCGATCTGGAACGCAAGAAGGCCTATGTGCGGAGGGTCGACGTCGACTACTACACGGACGCCATGACCTACACGAACGTCCGCGTCATCGACGCCTTCGACAAGAAGCGCGAGGCGCCCGCCATCGTCGAGCACGGCGAAGTGCAGGTGGTCCGCAAAGTCGTCGGGTACAAGAAGATCAAGTTCTATACCTCGGAGAACCTGGGTTACGGCGACGTGAATCTTCCCGAAAAGGACATGCACACGACGAGCTACTGGTTCACGGTGCCGCGCGATGCGCTGCGCTCCCTGCCCCACACCCAGGCCGAGATCGTCGACGGCCTGTCGGGCCTCGCCTACTGCCTCCACCACCTGGCGGCGATGTTCCTGATGGCGGACATCCGGGACCTCGACGCCTGCATCGGCGACAAGAGCGGAGAATGGTTCGTCCGCTTCGGCGCGGGCGGCCGCTCGATCACGGCGGCCCCCTCCTCGGGAGCCCCTTCCGCGGCCGTCGGACTCGACACCTTCGATCCGACCCTGTTTCTCTTCGACGCCTATCCGGGAGGCATCGGTTTTTCGGATCTGCTCTTCGCCGAACACGGCCGTCTGCTCGCGTCGGCGAAACGCCTTCTCCGGACCTGCCCGTGCAGCCACGGCTGCCCGAGCTGCGTCGGGCCTACATTGGAAGTGGGGCCCGCGGCGAAGCAGGTCGCCCTGGACATCCTGGGCGTACTGAAGATCGAGTCCTGAAAGACGATTGAGCAGCCTGCAAAGAAGAAGACGAACGGCATGAACCTGCGAGACCGCATCCGATCCCTTACCGGCGAAACGGCGCCCGAGCCGAAGGCCTCGCCGCGACAAGACAAAATCGCGGCACTGCGGAAGCGCGTCGAGGAAATCATGAACCGGCGTCCCCCCCGGCGGACCGTTGCGCCGGGAAGGCCCGGCATCACCCGCTCCGCCATCGGGGACGGGGAAGAAATCGCTAACGAATTCGGACGCTGCATCGTCCTTTCGCGCCGCACCGAGGGTTCGTGCCTCCACGGCCGCCGGGCCGTCCGGGAATTCGCCGCCATGGACATGAAGGCGGCATCGCTGCTCGCCAACCGCCCCGAATTCGCAAGCCTCTCCTGGCAGGAGGGACTCTTCCTCGACACGGAAACGACGGGACTTGCCGGCGGAACCGGTACCGTGGCTTTTCTCGTGGGACTGGGCTGGTTCGAGGGGGAGGCCTTCGAAAGCCGTCAGATCTTTCTGCGGGACTTCGGCGATGAACCGGCGGCGCTCGCCGCCCTGAAGGAATATGCGAAGGATCGGCGTTTCCTCGTTTCCTTCAACGGGAAGGCCTTCGACATCAATCTCCTGTCATCGCGCTTCATCATGAACCGGCTGGGCGACCCCCTTTCGGGCCTGCCGCACCTCGACCTCCTGCATCCGGCCCGCCGGCTGTTGGGCCACCGCCTGGAGAATTCCCGGCTGACCACGATGGAAGAACAAGTCCTCGGCCTTATGCGGGACCATGACGTGCCCGGAAGTGAAATCCCGCAGCGCTACTTCGACTGGCTCCGCTGCGGCGATCCGCTCCTTCTGCGCGACGTCTTTCTGCACAATCGTCTGGATGTGATCTCTCTCGCGGCCCTCGCGTCGCATCTGTCCGGGATTCTGCATGCCGGCGCGGATCGCGGCTGCTTCGAGGCAACGGATCGCCTTGCGGCTGCGAAACTGCTGCACCTGCGCGGCGAGACGGATTCCGCCGTGAACGCGCTGGGGGATCTGGTCCGGTCGGAATGCCTTCCCGTCAGGGGCGAGGCGCGCCGGCATCTCGCCCTGCTCTTCAAGAAAAAAGGCCGGTGGGAAGACTCGGCGGCATTGTGGGAGGAGATGATCACGGAGGATCCGAACAACCGTTTTGCACTTGAAGAACTGGCAAAGGTGTGCGAGCATCGGCGCCGTGATCCGCAGCGGGCGGCGGAACTGGCCAAACAGGCCCTGCAGGCAGTCCCTGCGCCGTCTCCGAGGGAGGCAGAAGCTCTGCAGCACCGCTTGACACGCCTGCAGCGTTTGACGCATCAGGACTAGCAATGGGCGCGCGGGGACGATCCCGGCGTTTTCATTCGGGGATTGACAAGAGAGGGTCGGATGGATAAGTTACCCCAAAACAAAAAAGAGGAGCAGAATTCCTTGGCCACCACCTATTACAAATGCAAGAAATCCGGGCAGTGGATCACAGCGGAATGCGAAGATCTGACGTGCGAGTGGAGACTGAAGAATCCCGCCTTCCATAATTGCACGTGGGTTGCCTGCAACTTCGGGCCCTTTACCCTTGAAGAAGTGGGAGAGATGATGGGCGTAACGAGGGAAAGGATCCGGCAGATCGAAGCCAAGGCCCTCAAAAAGCTTCAGCACAAAAAGCGCCGAGACCAGTTGCGGGATTTTGCATCGCCGGACAGCGACTGGGACAGCATCTGAGGAACGCAACGCCGAGGTTGAAGAACCCCGGCGTTCTTCTTTATTCCTTTTTCCTCTGCTTCAATTCCGCGAGAAATTTCTGCATGTGCAGCTTACGCTCCGGCCTGGAGAAGAGCCGCGCACAGACATCGTATTCGAAATCGAGCATGGCGCCCTTGTCCATCCGTGGGGCGACATCGGAGATATTCTTTACCGCCTCGAGCGCCTTCGGCGAACGCTTCGCCAGTTCTCCCGCCATGATTTCCGCCTCCACCATGAAGCGTTCCGGCGGCGCGACCTTGTTCACCAGTCCGATCCGCAGGGCTTCCTTTGCGCCGATCGGCTCCCCGAGCATGGCGATTTCCTTGGCCTTTGCCGTGCCGACGCGGTTGCTGAGCGGGGCAAACAGGGGGTTCAGGCCGAATTTCAACTCCGGGTGGCCGAAAATGGCCGCTTCGGATGCGATGATCCAGTCGCAGACGACCGCCACGTTAAACCCTCCGCCCAGGGCAATGCCGCCGACGCCGGCGATAACGGGCTTCTTGAACGTGTAGATCTTCTTCAGGCAGCTCGCAATGGACCTGAAATAGTCGTCGATGCGGTCCTCGGGGAGAGACGCCATTTCCTTGACATCCATCCCGGCAGCAAAGACCATCTTCCCTCCCGTCAGGATGACGGCACGGACGCCGTCGTCTCCTTCGAGCAGGGCAAACGCCGACTCCAGCCCCGACAGCATCGCTTCGGAGAGGGCGTTCATCTCCCGCGGACGGTCCATCGTCACGACGGCAAAACCGTTCTTCTTCTCAACCTGGATGTTCTGGGTTTCCGCGATCCCGCTCATATCGGATCCTGGCACTACCTGCCGACATGCAGATACTGGATACCCGTCATCTCCGCTTCCCGCTTCTGAATCTCCGAAACGAGAAGGGAAAAGGCCTGCTGACTCAGGTATTCCCAGAGGTGAAGCGCTTTCTTCTCAGGATAGGCGGTTTCCGGCGTTCCCGCGATACCCGCAAGTTTCCCGGCAAGGCGGACGGCATGTCCGAAATCGCCCAGCTCGTCCACGAGCTTCAGCTTCCGGGCCTGTCGCCCCGAAAAAATGCGCCCGTCGGCGATCTTTTTCAGCTCCTCCCTGGGTATCTTCCGGTTGCGCGATACCACATCGAGGAATTGGTCGTAGATGTCGTCCACAAGCGACTGCATCAGGGCGCGCTCATCCGCCGTCATCTCCCGGACGGGGGTGCCGGTATCCTTGTACTTCCCGCTCTTGACGACGGAGGACTTGAGCCCGATTTTCTTCATCAGTTCTTCGACATTGGCAAAATGCATGATCGCCGAGATGCTGCCTGTGATCGTACCGGGATTCGCCACAATCTTGTCCGCAGCACAGGCGATGAGGTAGCCGCCGGAAGCAGCCACCGATCCCATCGAGGCGACGACTTTCTTCTGTTTCTTGATTCGGAGAAGGGCTTCGTAGATTTCCTGCGCCGGCGCGACGCCGCCGCCGGGCGAATCGATCCTCAGGACCAGCGCCTTGATCCGGCCGTCCCGTCCGAAATTCTCGATCTGTTCGACCGTTTCCCGGGCGTCACGGATGATTCCGTCCACCGTCACAACGCCGACCTTGTCCGCTGCGGCGAAGGCCCCCCCGTCCCGGCCCATCCGGGACATCGCGTAGACGGCAACGAAGAAGAGAGCTCCGATAAGGAGGAGGAGGACGAGTCCGAATGCGATCGGATGCCTTCTCATGATGCCTTATGCATCCTTTCCGCCGTCCGTATCCACGATTTTGACGTCCGCGAGTGCCTTGCTCAGATTGGAGCCCAGATTCTCCCGGTTGTTGATGTACTGGCTGGGAGAGGAGGAAGGAGACGCTTCCGGAGGCGTTTCGAAGTCCTTGATGCTGAGCCGGATCTTGCGGTTCTTCTGGTCAACGCTCTTCACGGCCGCCGAGACCGTATCCCCGATACTGTAGATCTCGGATGTGGACTTGACCCGCTTGTGGCTGACCTCGGAAATGTGGACGAGTCCCTCGATCCCCTCTTCGATTTCCACGAAGATGCCGAAGTCGGTGACGTTCGTCACCTTGCCCGTCACAACGGATCCCGGAGGATACCGGAGCGCGACCTCGTCCCACGGATTCTTTTCGATCTGTTTAATCCCGAGCGAAAACTTCTCGTTCTCCACGTCGATATTCAGCACCATGGCATCGACTTCCTGGCCCTTCTTGAAGAGTTCGGAGGGGTGCTTCAGACGGTGTTTCCAGGAGATGTCGGAAAGGTGGACCAGGCCGTCGATTCCGTCTTCCACGCCGACGAAGATGCCGAAATTGGTGATGTTCCTCACGACACCCTTGATGATCGTGCCTTCGGGATATTTCTGCTTGATCGTCTCCCAGGGATTGGGCGTTGTCTGCTTGAGGCCCAGAGAGATGCGCTTCGCGTCGGGATTGACGTCGAGAATCATGACGTCGATCTCCTGCCCCAGGGACAGCACTTTCGACGGATGTTTGATTTCACGCGTCCAGAACATTTCGGAGATGTGGATCAAACCCTCGACGCCCGGCTCGAGTTCGACGAAAACGCCGTAGTCCGTCAGGTTGACCACCTTGCCTCGGATGACCGAACCCACGACGAACTTGTCCCGGATATGCTCCCAGGGATTTTCGGTCAACTGCTTCAGTCCCAGGGCCACCCGCTCCTTCTCGCGATCGAAGGAGAGCACCTTGACCTTGATCTTGTCGCCCTTGTTGAAATGATCGGCCGGACGGGTCACCCTTCCCCAACTGATGTCCGTCACATGAAGCAGGCCGTCGATTCCGCCGAGATCGATGAACAGGCCGTAATCCGTGATATTCTTGATGACGCCTTCCATGATCTTGCCTTCTTCGATCGTGGCGAGCGTCTTCGTCTTCTCGGCTTCGCGCTCCTTTTCCAGGATCGCGCGGCGGGACAGGACAACGTTGCTTCTCTTACGATCGTACTTGAGGATATTGAAGGAAAAAGACTGGCCGATATAGCGGTCGAGGTCTCTTACCGGACGGACATCCACCTGAGAACCGGGCAGGAAGGCGATAATGCCGGCATCGACGGAAAGGCCGCCCTTGACACGTTCGACGACCGTTCCCTTGATGGGGAGATTCTGTTCGTACGCATTTTTGATGTCTTCCCAGATCTTGATCTTCGCGGCCTTTTCCCGGGAGAGGACCAGATTGCCCTCCGAATCCCTCCGGTCCACCAGGACCTCCACCGCGTCGCCGACCTGGACGGTGCAGTTCCCCGATTCGTCCTTCAGTTCACGGGCGGGGATGTAGCCTTCCGTCTTCCAGCCGACATCGACCATGATGACATCCTGTCCGACCTGGACGACCCTTCCGACAACGATGGAGCCCATCTGCAGACTCTGCAGGCTCTGCTCATAGAGTTCCTGGAATCCTGCATCTTTTGTTTCCGTTGCCTGGCCGCTCTTGCCGTCCGCCGCATCGCCGGCCGTTTTCTCTGTAAAAGTTTGTTCGGATGAATTCTGATCGCCGCTTGCCATCAAATCCTTCCCCCCAGCAGATTATTTATAGAACCCTTTTCCGGTGAACGTCGACTAACATACTGATCTCGAAATATCAAGCAGATTGAAGCCCTCCGGAGTTTGCCTCAAGCGCTCCCGCCCCCGAATCATCAGGAATCCGCATCTGCGCGCGGCGCCGTCCGGAAGTGGGCGTCACGTGGAGCCCTTCCCGCGGCGTTCCACTTCATCCAGCATCCGCTGCAGGACCTGGTCGATATCCAGGGCCGACGTGTCGATCACGACGGCATCCTCCGGAACCTTCAGCGGCGCCGCGGCGCGCTCCCGGTCCTGGCGGTCCCGCCGCGACAGGTCGTTCGCGACACGGGAAAAATCGGCGTTCTCCCCTTTCGCGTCAAGCTCTTTGAAGCGCCGCTGAATGCGCACCTGTTCGGAGGCTTCCAGATAGAATTTCACGTCCGCGCTCTTGAATACGACGGTCCCCATGTCCCGGCCCTCCGCAACAACGCCGCCGTTCTTTCCCGCCTCCTGCTGCACCGGAAGCAGAGCCTTCCGAACGGCGGGCACCGCCGAGATCCGCGATGCCGCCAGTCCGACTTCCTCGGTCCGGATCTGGTCCGACACTTCCTTGCCGCCGGCAAAGTAACGAACCCGTCCGCCGACTCGCTTTACGGACACCCGGGCGCGGCGGCAGAGTTCGGCCAGCGCCTCCTCGTCGTCCTGTTTCGTTCCTTCCTGGATCGCCAGCCAGGCGACAGCGCGGTAGAGAGCGCCCGTATCCAGATAGAGATACGACAGTTTATCGGCCAGCCGCTTACTTACGGTGCTCTTTCCGGAACCGGCCGGGCCGTCGATCGTGATCACCAGTTTCCGGCCGATTTTCTTTCCGTCCTCTTGTCCCGATGCGGTTTCCTTCATTCTCCTGCGCAGCTCTGCCGCCAGGGGGCCGTCTTTTCGCCACACCCGGCAACTGTCCAGAATGAGCTCGGCCCTATCCTCCATCTGGCGGGGCGTTATGCTGAGCGGATGTTTGCGTTTGCGTTTGATGAACGTCCAGGCCCCTTGAACCGCCGCCGACCCCATCGCAAGGAGGAGATTCGTGAGGTGAAGGCAACCTTTCGCCTTGCCCAATCTGCGACGCACTTCCGCGGTATAGCCCGACGTCAGACGCAGGCCTTCGAGCTGCCGCACCGTTTCACACATTTCAAGGCATTCCGGAAAAGGATGGGCCGGCATCGCGGCGTCGATCGCAAGGATTTCCAGGGTGGGAACGGCAAGCGTCATCTCGACCGTCATGTGGTGGACGACGCCGGCCGGAAGCTCGATGCCTTTAGTGGATGAGATGACCGGACAAAAACGCTCGTCCCGGAGAATCCCCTCGACAAGGATCTCATCCTGACCGATTTCGTAGGTGGAAACCGTCATGTTCCGGCTGTGAAGAAGATTCTTCCCCTTCAAAAAAACGCCGCCTTCCGCAATATTTTGAAGACCCTATAGCACATCCCCGCACCCAATCACAATAGACGTCCTGAGCGCTTTGAACCGCTCCTTGATTCGCCGGTTCAAAAACGATAGGATGTGCGGCATTCGGATTTTGAGAGGATACCGACGTGTTTGCTTTTTCAAGGATCCTGTCGGCTCTCCTGACAGGAATTCTCGTCCTGGCCATGATCGCTTCAAGCGCGGCGCCCGCCCGGGCGAGCTTTACGTTTGAAGACGAACAGAAACTGGGCAAGGAATTTTACGAAAAACTCGAAACGAACAAGCTGCTCATCCACGATCCGCGGGTGGACCGCTACATCTCCGACATCGGCAACCGGATCGTCAAACAGAGTCCCGTTTCCATCTTTGAGTTCCGTTTCAGCGTCATCGACAGCAACGCCATCAACGCCTTCGCAACGCCGGGCGGCTACGTCTATCTCAACCGGGGTTTGATCACGCTTGTCGAGGACGAAAGCGAACTGGCGGGCGTTCTTGCCCATGAAATCGCGCATGTCAACGCGCGGCATATTGCCGATATCATCGCCAAGTCGCAGAAAGTCAGCATTGCGACGGTTGCCGCAGTGCTGGCCGGCGCGTTTCTCGGCGGCGGCGGCGATCTGTCCGCTGCCGTGACCAGCTTTTCCGTCGCCGCCGGGACCAGCATGAACCTCAGCTACAGCCGCCAGCACGAAGAGGAAGCCGACCGCATCGGTATGGCCTACCTTGCCGATACCGGATACGACCCCAAAGGGATGCTGGACTTTCTCAGAATCATGCGCCGCTACCAGTTCTATTCCAATTCCATCCCTTCGTATTTCCTCACCCATCCCGGCACGGACGAACGGATTCGCTACCTCGACGGCCTGCTCCAAACGACCCACACCCGAAAGGGCAGGGAAAGCATCATCGGAAACCTCAAACGGATACAGGTGTCCCTACTGCTGCGCAGCCGGAATCCGGAGGCCGTCGCCAAGGAACTCGCCGAAGAACTGAAGAAGAACCCCAATGACGTTGACACCCTCTACGGCCTCGCCGTCTCACAGGAGCGAACGGGAGCGGTTGCCGCGTCCCTCGAGAATTTTCACCGGGCCATCGGTCTCGCTCCGCAAGATGAAGACATCGTCCGGGAATTAGGCATTGCCTATTTCAAGAGCGGCAAGACGCGTGAGGCCGTCACCTATCTGAACCGGGCGCTGTCGCTCGACGATGACAACCCCCAGACGATTCTTTACCTGGGCAGGGCCTACTCGGCGCTCGGCGACTATCGGGCCGCCATCGCGCTCTACGCCCGACTCGACGTGACCCAGATCGAAGACCCCGACCTCCTGTACAACATGGCCGTCGCCTACGGAAAAGCGAACCAGCCCGTCGAATCGCACTATTACTTCGCACTGCACTTCAAGAAGAAGAACAAGTGGGACAGTGCTCTTTTTCATTTCAAGGAAGCCCTGAAGCTTGTACCCGAGCAAAGCGACTGGGGTCGGCGGATCGGCAAGGAGATCGAAGAACTCTCCAAGACAAAGAGGGACGGACCTCCCCCCGGTTCACGGGGACCGCTCGGCAGATGAGAATATGATCCGCATCCGCCGCATCCTGGTTCAGGCCGACGCCCCGGACGCCCCCATGTCCGTCTTCGCGCTTCATCTGGCCCGTCTGTATCGCGCGGAGATTTCCCTCCTGCACACGGCACCGCGGCTGCCGCGGAGAGCCCACGCCTTGTTCAACGATCCCGCCGAAACGGATTCCTCTTCCTGCGCAGAGGAGAAACCGGCGGAGGCCCTGAACCGCCTGGCTGCGTTCGACCATCGCCCTTGCATCACTCTCCGCTGCTCCGGGACCATCCCGAAGATCTTGGAAACGCTGCGCGGCGCCGGCGCCGATCTTTTCGTTCAGCGCGCAAACCGCCCGACGCTCCGCATCCGGCCCCTCTTTCCGGACAGGACGATCCGGATGATCGGCGAAGCGCCCTGCCCCGTACTGACGTGGCCCGCCGAAACGGCGGCAACGAGAATGACGGACCCCCTGCAGCAAGGCGGCCGCGTCCTCTGCCTGATTCCTCCCTCCGGGAACCGCGGGCCGGCCCTCGCCGCCGCGGCTTCCCTGGCCCGGCACGCCGGTTCGCCCTTGTCTCTGATTGCCGTCGCGGGGCGCCGGGATGTTCGCGGGCGCCCTGCAAATCCCGGCGGGCTTTTTTCCGATGAAGCCCGGTCGCTCTATCCGGAGGGGAAGATACGGACGGCTCTCTTCGAAGGCGACATGCCGACGCTTCTGGAGAAGATCCGCAGCGAGGACCCCCATCTGCTCGTCGTCGATCTCGGCATCGAAGAGCCCGCGCGGAAACCGTGGGAAATGGGACTCGCAGAGCTGCTCCTCGCTGGCTTTCCCCTGCCCTTGCTCTCCTTCGGCCCAAGCCTCAGGGCCGATTCTCTGATCCGCCGCTACCGGCGGATCTACGGCCGCCTCGACGCGCAAGAGCTCGCGGCCATGGACGAGCGGCATCCCGATGTCGTCGAGGAACATCTCTTTTCGCCGCGGAGAGCGGCGGGACTGTCCTCTCTGTTCTTGCGACACTATTCGCCGGACGGACTCCGCAGGGCCCTCGGGGAATATGGCATTCTCTCGGCTCTTGCGGAGCGGGGGTTTCCGGATGTTCAGATCGGCTATCGGGCGGACGACGCGTTCCGGTACCGTCTCCGGATATCGTCGCGAGGGGATCTCCTGATGGAGACGATCGTTCGTGAAGGAATCCTCGAGGCCCCTCCACAGCGGCCGCCGGTCCTGCGGTCCCGCTTCTTCCACGTTCTCCTGCTCGACTGGCTGACCCTGCAGAACCCCAGGGCGCCCTTTCCCGCCGGACATTCTCCCCTGCCCGGCCAGCAGCATCCCGGATTGGGCATCGCACGCGAAGCCCTGGAGTTGCTGCTGCTGATGGCGGCGCGCACCGGAAAGGACGGGCTGGCCCTCCACCCCAAGTATCTCCACAACGCCTTCTTCTACGCTGCGCGCTGCCGATGCTACAATCCGGTGCAGGAGGGACGGCTGACGGCGCTGCGACGGGACCTGGAAGACGTCCCGCTCATCGATGCATCCTGGGCCGAGCATCACGGTTGCCTCGTCGCGACGGGAAATCGGAAGCCCTTCCGTTTGGCGCTCGACTGGCAGGTCCACGCCCTGACCGGAGATCTTTCCTCCTATCTCGACTCCGAGGACTACTTGCGAGCCGCGTGGGAGACGGCCATTGCCAACCGCTATCGCATTGCATGGGATCTCTATCGCCGGAAGATGCGGAAGTGAACGCCGGCGAAAGGCGTTCTGCGCGCGGAGCCGGGATCAGACCCCGTCCATGTCGAGCTGCTGGGGCGCAAGCACCCGGCGGGCGTAATCGAGGTAGATCCGCTCCTCCATGAAGAAGGCAAACAGGGCCGGATCGATGTGACCCTCTTCGGCCATGGCGGTGAGGATCTTGATCGCCTCGGAAAGCGTCTTGCCCTTCTTGTAGGGCCTGTCTTTCGCCGTCAGGGCTTCAAAAATGTCGGCCAGCGCAAGGATCCGCGTCTGAAGAGGAAGCTGGTCTCCCTTGAGCCCCAGGGGATAGCCCGTCCCGTTGAGATGCTCGTGGTGCCCGGAGGCATACTCGGGAATCCTGCTCAGCTTCTTGGGAAACGGAAGCTGCGACAGGATCTTGGCCGTTACGACGGCGTGATTGTTGATGATATCCCGCTCCTCGTCGGTCAGCGTTCCCCGGCGGACGCTCAGGTTTCGGATTTCCTCCCGGGTAATCGCAGATTGCGGCCGGCCGTTACCTTCCCAAGACCGATTCGCAATCCCCTGCAGGCGCTTGATCCGCTCTTCCGACATCGTCTCGCCGCCCCGGTTGACCTCGTCGAGGAAGCGGCTGTCCTCGCGCAGGGTCCGCGAAAAACGTTCCTGCTCCTCGACCAGTTCCTCCGGTAGCGCAAGGCCTTTCGACAGGAGATGGTTCTTCAGGAGGGAAATTTCATGATCCCGCCGGATCACCTCCAGCCGGGTCTTCAGGAGATCGATCCGGTCATGGACGGTTTCCAGCTTGGTCGCCTTGTCGACGATATGCTCCGGTGTCGTGATCTTCCCGACGTCGTGAAGCCAGGCGGCGATCTGCAGCTCCTGGAGTTCGTTCTTGTTGAAGAAGACTCCGGCGAAGGGGCCGCTGTCGGCCGCGTTGATCTTCACCGCCAGCTCCATCGCGATCTCCACGACCCGCCGGACATGACCTCCCGTGTAGGGCGACTTCTCGTCGATTGCCGTCGCGATCGTCCGGACATACGCTTCCAGAAGATTTTCCAGATCGTGAATAAGCCGGCTGTTGGTCAGGGCCACGGCCGCCTGGGATGCAAGGGATTCGGTGATCTCCTGGCTTTCCTGCGAGAACGCAACCGCCTCTTCGCCTCCCGCCTTTCGGGCGTTGAGCAGTTGGACAACGCCGATGATGTCGTTCTCATGATTCCGCAGGGGGACAACCAGCATGGACTTCGAGCGATAGCCGGTCTCTGCATCGAAGGCCCGCGTTCCCTGGAAGTTGAAACCCTCCGCGTAATAGACGTCCGGGATATTGACGGTCTGACCGGACAGGGCCACAAACGCGGATACATTGGCGTGATTCGGCGTGCCGTCGTCGTTGAACAGCGTCACCGGCGGCCAGGTGATCCTTCCACCCGTTCCCCCCATGCGCAGACCCAGAGAGTCCGTCCGGACGAGAGCGAACTGAAGCTCCTTCTCCGAATCGGCCATAAGATAGAGGGTTCCCCCGTCCGCGTTCGTGAGTTTCTGCCCTTCTTCGAGGATCATTTCCAGGAGACAGTCCAGATTCTTCTCCGCCGACAGGGCCGTGCCGATCGCCGTCAGCCGCCGGATCTGCCGGAACTGCTGCCGGGCAAAATCTTTCATATCCGACAAGGCGGAGTTGAAGAGGCGGTTGATGCGCTCGTCTTCCGTCAGCGGTATCGGATCCTTGTCGTGCTCATCCCCCATGACCTCACTCTCCCGGCTATGAAAGGAAGCTCGTCTGCAGGCGCTATCGAATGACGACGGTTTGGACATAGCGCTTCACGGCAGCGCGGATCGCCTCCAACTCTTCAGCAGACGGAGACTTCTTCTTGAGATACGCCGCATCGAGCGTCTTCGAAGGAACAAACGTCTGCAGGACGTAACGGCGGGCATGACGAATCTCTTTGCCGATGTCCGTGAAGTCCGCCGGTTCCAGAAGAGCGGGAGCGACGGTCGTGCGGAATTCGCAGCCGATTCCGCAGGACTTGATCAGCCTGATGCTGCGCCGGATGTCCTTCTCCCGTATCGGCACTCCCGCCACTGACGGGTAGCGGGACAGAGGCGCCTTGATATCCATGGCGACATAATCGACGGCCCCTTCCGCCAGCAGTCTCTCCAGGACCTCCGGCCGGGAACCGTTCGTGTCGATCTTCACTCGGTAGCCCATCTTCTTCAGTGCGACGGCGAATTCCGGCAGGTCCGGCTGGAGGCACGGTTCACCTCCGGTGACGGTCACCGCCTCCAGTTTCCCCTGCCGCCGCTTCAGGAAGGCCAAGACGTCTTCGGTCGGCAGCAGGACCGGATGAAGCGACTCCTTCACCAACTCCGGATTGTGGCAGTAGGGACAGCGGAAATTGCAGCCGACCGTGAAGACCACCGCACTGATGCAGCCCGGGTAATCGATCAGGGATACTTTTTGAAAACCGCCGATTTTCATGCTGCTTCAAAATCCCCCACGCCGCCGTTTCCTGAAGAATACGCGATATCGCAATTCATGGCAAGATTCTTCGGGCGGAAGCCGCAAAACCTTTAGCCGGCCTGAGATCGCCCGGGCGGCAGGGACGAACTCCCCCGGCAGTCATCACCGGGCGCCCGGAAGATTGTATGGATGGATGAACCACTGCACCGCAGGGGCAGAAACCTGCGCCGGCGGGGTTTTGATGCCATCGTCAGAACTGGAAGACCTTTCGCATCCCGAACTCTTCCTGCTTGCCCTTATTCCACTGCTTCACGGGACGCAGATATCCGACGACGCGGGAATAGACCTCGCAGGCCTCTTCGCAGGTGGGGCAGCTCTCATGTTCCCCTTTGAGATACCCGTGGGATGGACAGACACTGAAGGTCGGGGTAAAGGTCAGATAAGGCAGATGGTATTTTGTGCAGACTTTGCGGATAAGGCTCTTCACTGCCTCGGGATCGTCGATCCGCTCGCCCGCAAAGGTATGGAAGACGGTTCCACCGGTGTACTTGGCCTGGATCTCGTCCTGAAGATCAAGCGCCTCGAAGATGTCGTCCGTGAAGTTGACGGGGAGTTGGGTGGAGTTCGTGTAGTAAGGCTCCGACCCGTTTCCGTTGCCCGAAGACGCGCAGAGGATCTCAGGATACTTCTTCCGGTCGAGCCTGGCGAGGCGGTAGGAAGTGCCCTCGGCCGGCGTCGATTCCAGATTGTAGTTGTTGCCCGTCTCCTTCTGAAAGACGAGGAGCTTTTCCCGCATGTGATCGAGCACCCGCTTGGTGAATTCCTGGCCTTCCGGTGTGGCAATGCTCTTTCCCAGCAGGTTCAGGCAGGCTTCGTTCATTCCCACCAGTCCGATCGTGGAGAAATGGTTCTTCCAGTACTCGCCGAAACGCGTCTTCACGTCGCGGAGATAGTATCTCGTATACGGATACAGGTTCCCGTCCGTATACTGTTCGAGCACCTTGCGTTTCGTCTCGAGGCTTTCCATGGCAAGCGCCATCAGATAATCCAGGCGCTGCCGAAACTCTTCCTCGTCCTTCGCGAGATGGCCGATCCTCGGCATGTTGATCGTGATGACCCCGATGGAACCGGTCAGGGGATTCGAGCCGAAGAGGCCGCCGCCGCGCTTCTGCAGCTCACGATTGTCGATGCGGAGACGGCAGCACATGCTGCGCGCATCTTCGGGGTTCATGTCGGAATTGACGAAATTGGAGAAGTACGGAACGCCGTACTTGGCCGTCATCTCCCACAGGCAGGTCAGGTTCGGGTCGTCCCAGTCGAAGTCCTTGGTGACGCTGTAGGTGGGGATGGGAAAGGTGAAGACCCGTCCCCTGGCGTCCCCCTCGGCCATGACTTCCAGAAAGGCCCGGTTGAAGAGATTCATCTCCTCCTGGAAATCGCCGTAGGTCTCCTTCTTCAGCTTCCCGCCGATCATGACGTTCCGGTCGCGGTAATAGCGGGGGATGATGACGTCGAGGGAAACGTTGGTGAAGGGCGTCTGGAAGCCCACCCGCGTCGGGACGTTGATATTGAAGATGAACTCCTGCAGGGCCTGCTTGATTTCCGGGTACTGCAGCTTGTCGTACCGGATGAAGGGCGCCAGAAGCGTATCGAAGTTGGAAAAGGCCTGGGCGCCGGCCGCCTCGCCCTGGAGGGTATAGAAGAAATTCACCACCTGCCCGAGCGCGCTGCGCAGATGATTCGCCGGGCGGCTCTCCACCTTTCCCGGGACGCCGCGGAAGCCCTCGGTGAGCAGGTCGAAGAGATCCCAGCCCACGCAATAAACCGAAAGCAGGCTCAGATCGTGAATATGGAAATCGCCCTCCATGTGGGCCTTGCGGATTTCGGGGGAGTAGACCTCGTTGAGCCAGTAGACTTTGCTGACCTCCGAGGAGATATAATTGTTCAGTCCCTGAAGAGAATAATCCATATTGCTGTTTTCGTTGATTTTCCAGTCTTTCTTGTGAAGATACTGGTCCACCAGATCCACTTCCATGCTGTTGGCGATTTCCCGCAGCCGGGCATGCTGATCGCGGTAGATGATGTAGGCCTTGGCCGTTTTGCGGTAGGGTGAATCCAACAGGACCTCCTCCACGATGTCCTGGATTTCCTCCACCGTCATAATCTGGCTGTCCTTGAGCTTCTCCGCGAGGTTCAGGACGCGAATGGTGAGCTTCCGGGCAATGGCGTCGTCGAATTCGCCCGTAGCCGCCCCCGCTTTGGCGATGGCGCCGGTGATCTTTTCCGCGTTGAATTTGACTAAGCGCCCGTCCCGCTTGCGGATCTTGACATGCATGAGGCTGCTTTCCTCCCTCTTTTCTTGGAATATCGTCCCTCTGTGGCTGGCTGACACCGCTACATATTGGGGTAGGGTAAACGTATACCACTACATATTGAGACTTTCAAGAGAAATTCTGCGGAAATGTTCAAAAAACGTATAAGCGACCGTCGTGGACGGGAGAGACCATCCCCAGGCTCGGCAAGCCGTCCGGTGGCGAAGAGACGAACCGGTGCGGCGACTTTCCGTCGCACTCCACTTGCATTTTGCACGGACGCAGGCTATGGGTCCGGACATGGACGGACGGCAACCCGACCGGCGGCATGCGGCCCCGGACATTCGTGAAGCCCTGGCGATGGACATCAAGGGCTTTCTCGCGGAAGACGAGGCCCTCCGGCTATATGATCTGGCGGGGGAGGCCTGCCGATTGGGACCCTGCCTGGAAATCGGCAGCTACTGCGGAAAGGCGACGGCTTTCCTCGGTCTTGCCTGCAGGAACGCGGGCGGCCGCCTGTACTCCATAGACCATCACCGCGGCTCGGAAGAACAGCAGCCGGGCCAGGAGTATTTCGATCCGGAACTCTTCGATCGCGCAAGGAATCGCATCGATACCCTCCCCTTCCTGCTCCGAACGATCAAGATCCTCGACCTGACCGACACGGTAATCCCGCTCGTCGGACGCTCAGAGGAGATCGCCGCTTTCTGGAAGAAACCGCTGGCCCTGATCTTCATCGACGGGGGCCACAGCTTTGAGGCCGCCTTCGCGGATTACAGCGGCTGGGTTTCCTCGCTCCTTCCCGGCGGATACCTGCTCATCCACGACATTTTTCCCGATCCCTCCAAGGGAGGCCAGGCCCCTCGCTGCGTCTACGAGATGGCCCTCTCGTCGGGACTGTTTCACGCCCTCCCGATGGTGAACACGCTGGGCATCCTGCGGAGGAGCCTGTGCGGAGAAATTCCGCAGACGGCTGGCGACCGATGGGACCGCCTCGCGGAAATCGCGTGAAAGCCGGGCATGGGCCTGAACGTTTCACGCGGATTCGGTTCAGAAGATCCATTCCAACCCGAGCCGCACGGCGTGCTCCGAGCGGTTCGGCGATACCGTCAGCGCGTACTGTGCCGACGCGCGCACACCGTCGTCGAACGAGAAGAACACCCGCGTTCCGATTTCTGCAGCGTCGCGATCCGCCTCCGCGCCGCGCGTCAGGAAGGGACCGCCGAAGGAGGCAAAAGACGCCGTCGCATCGCCTTGTCCGCGCTCCAGTTCGTGCAGCCAGAGGACGGACAATTCCGCATCCAGCCCTCCGGATCCCCTCCGGAAAGCGTGCCGGATCCGAGAGCCGAGCGAACTCCGCAGGGATGAGGACGAGCGGGCTCCCATCGTCAGGTTCGCCGCGCCGGCACCGCTTTCACTGAAGTCCTGCTCATGCAGGCCGGACAGGTACAGCCCCGCGACCGGCTCCAGCGTTGTCCCCGCGGCCGGAGCAAACCGGCAGCCGAGATCGATGCTTCCGGATAATTGATGGCCGTCGTGGTCGCTTTTCGCCGTACGGGTGTCCCCGCCAAACACGATCCGGCGATCATGGTGATATCGGTTGTAACTGTAGCCTGCCATGAGGTCTGCCCGAAAGCGCCCCCGATCGAATCCGGCGAAGACGATCGGGCTGAAGGCATCGACTACCGCCGTGCTGCCGGCCGAGTCGCTGTCGTAGATAAAAGCCTTGGATCCGCCGAGCGCGAAACCGGCAGCAACGCTGCCGGAGACGTTTCTCTGGAAGCCGAACAGGGAGGACCACGCCTCATAACGGTAGCCGGCTGCATTGCCGGCGGTCCGCTGGTCTCCCCGATGGCCAGCGACAAAGGCAAACCCCTGCCAATCCTCCTTCATCGACGGAAGCGCGACGGGTTCCGCATCACTCGACGGCGCCGCCGCGGCGACGTGGACTGGCGCCTTTCGCGAAACCTTGAAACCCCCGCGAAGTGCCAGCGTGTGCGATCGCAGCGAGTTGAATCGGGTCCGATCGACGGCGAAGGACAGGCCGGGCGTTCCGGTGTGAACGGCGGGCGTCAACTGCCGGAGCGCGTCGGCCACGCCGCTGCCGGCCGACAGGCCGTCGATGTTGGACAGGAGGGTCGCCAGATCGCCGGTCGCTCCCGCAACCTGCCCGTCCAGGATCGCGGCGACTCCGCCAAGCTCCGGATCGATCGCCGCCACGGCCGTCTGATAGGGCACTCTCGTCACCGTCAGATTCAGATCGGTCCCTGAGGCAAGAAGGGAGAAATCGAAAAGGGGGTACGAATCGACCACCGTGGAAAAGCTGCCGGTCACCGTCGTCCCTTCGGCGATGCGGTAAGACGTCCCGCTCTGGATGACGCCGGTTCCGCTCAACTCCGGCGCCACGGAGGCGCCGCTTTGCACGGTGACCGTGCCCGCCGAAAGCTTGCTGGCCGTGCCGCCGCCGCGGTTGATGACCGGCTGATAACGCCCGCCGCCCTTGAACGTGATCTGGTCGGCGCCTGTTCCCAGATCCACCGCACCGTGGACCGTACCTCCGTTCTCCACGGTCAGCGTATCGTTGCCCGCGCCGGTCTGCATGGCGTAGCTGTTTCCGCCGAGATAGCCGAAGGTCGTGACGGCGACCGCCGCTGCGGACGTGGAACGTCCTCCGACGGCAATTTCGTCCCCCGAGAGGATTCCGGTCGCGCCGTTGATCAGCGCCCCGCCGTTTTCGAAAAACACGCTCGTTCCCGCCGGGCCGGCGCCGTAGTACTTCGAATTCGTCGGTCCGAGGATGCTGCCGTTGTTGGTTATCGTATAACCGCCCGATGAAAGATAGATCCCCTCTCCGCCGGACACGCTTCCGGTCGCACCGACAAGAATCGTGTCGCCGGTCGGCTGGAAGTGAGTTCCGGCCCAGACCGTATCGCAACCGCCGGTGATGTTGAAATTGCCGGCGCCGTCTCCGTCGGCGCCGGTCCGGTAGAGATAGGACTGGATTGCATAGACGGCAAAGGTCTCCAGCGGGGTCGTGACGCCGCTGCGTGTTCCCAGAACGACGAACTCGCTGAGGCCGGTGATTCCGGTGAGATCGCTCCGGCCGGTCCCCCAGTCGTAGGTATAACCCAATTGCGTCCACGGATATCGTTTGTCCGGATCGGGATCGCCGTAGCTGGCGGGGATATTTCCCGTGTACCAGGCCTTGAATTTTTCGTAGTCGTTCACCGAAAGAATCGAGGGCCGTGGGGCGAAGTCCTCGGTGGGAAGCACCGTCGGCTGCGTGCCCGCGTTGGCATCGCGCGTCGGACGCATCAGTTTGGCGGGGCTCACCCACAGCTCCACGATCGCGTTGTAGTTCTGCAGAGTAGCGGTCGGCAGACCGTGGAGCTGCGCCGTTCTCAGAGCGACGTTGCCGGAGTGGACGCCGCTGGCCGGATTCCGGTACCAGGCCGGAAGCTCGTTCCCCGTCGTCACCCAGAGTGCCGCAGGATACAGGTTCTGATTTTTTTTCGTCGTCAGGTTGTAGTATCTGGGATCGGTGAATGCCCGAACCAGAACGGCCGTCCCCCCCGGCTTCCAGACGTTGCCGTCGCCCGCCGCCGTGACGGTCTTGAGACCGCCGGCAACCCATCCCGCCGGCGCCGCTGCATGGGCTTGCGCGGCATCGTTGGCCTGCAGATAGGCTTCAGGCTCGGCGGCGGCGGCTCCCCCCGCCAACCCCAGCAAGAGTGCAGCGATGCCGCTCCACAACCCTCTTCCGCCGGCACGCGCTGCAACGGATCTTCCCTTCAAGCCGTCTTTACCTTCCTCACCACGTCGATCACCGTGCCGTCGCGGTATTCGACAACCGCCACGAGGCGGTCTTCGAACTGCGGCCTTTCCCATGCGCCGATGATCTTGTCGGCCGCCTTCTTCAGGTCTCCGATGGGGACGACGGGCAAATCGGTCTTCTTCAAACGGTCCGCCAGATCTTCTCTCAGCGGATTCACGGCGATGCCGCCTTCGGTCACGAGGACGTCGATCGTCTCTCCCGGCGTCGTTGCCGTCGTCACGCTGTCCACGACGCTGGGGTATTTCTTGCCCGCGAGCTTGGTCACGACGATGGCCAGCTTTGCGCCGGCGGCCGTGTCGTTGTGTCCTCCGGAGCCCCCCATCAGAATGCCGTTTGAGCCGGTGGTGACGTTCGCGTTGAACGCCGTATCGATCTCCGTGGCCCCCAGGATCATGACATCGAGATTGTTGACCACGGACCCTTTGTTGTGGGGATTCCCGTACATGCCGATGGACATCCGCTGATGCCGCTTGTCGCTGCGGAAGGATTCGACTGCCTTGAGATCAAAGCACTGCGCGTCGAACAGCGTCCGGAAAAGCCCCTCCTCCAGCATCCCGACGGTGTAGGCCGTGATGCCGCCCGAGGCAAAGCTCCCCCGAATGGAGTTCTTCTTCATGAGGTCCCGGACGAAGGCGGCAACCGCCAGCGAGGTTCCGCCCGCGCCCGTCTGGAACGAAAAGCCGTTCTTCAGGAGTCCGGAAGCTTCGATGACGCCGGCCGCCATGGAGGCGATCTTCAGACCCACCGGATCTTCCGTCACCTTGGTCGTCCCCGATTCGATGCCCCGGGCGTCGCCGATGCTGTCGACGGCGACGACGTAGTCCACGAGCTGCTGATTGATTTCGATCGGGCAGGCCGGATATTCCACGAGACAGTCCGTCACGGCCACGGTCCTCCGGGCGTACCGGACATCCACATGCGAATATCCCATGACGCCGAAGGCCGATTTGCCCTCGACGCCGTTCATGTTTCCGTACTCATCGCAGGCGGAAGCGCCGATGAAGGCCACGTCGATCTCGAGATCCCCTTCGACAATGGCGCGCACTCTTCCTCCGTGGCTGTGCATGATAACGGGATATTTCAAAACGCCGTTGGACACGGCTCTCGCGACGGGACCGGACAGGTAATTCGTGTAGATCCCGGTGACCACGCCGTTCTTGATGTGCTCAACGAGCGGCGCGTGAACGGGAAAAATCCCGGTCATGGCGACCTTCAGGCTCTTCAATCCCATCCGGGCCGCTTCGTCCAGCACCAGGTTCATGACGCCGTCGCCGTTCCGCAGACAGTGATGAAAAGAAATCGTCATGCCGTCCGACAGTCCGCAGGCGAGAATCGCCTCGCGGATCGATCCCAGCAACTTGTGCTCACCGGGGCCGACGGGTACAACCCGCGTGGGGATCCACGTGGTGCAGCGCTCCTGCACGTCGGTACCGGCGAAGGGCTTCACCCTGCCGTATCCTTCGATATAGGATGGAATTTCGCGGCCGATTGCATTCTTCATTTCCTCTTCTCCTCATTCTCCGATGCCCAGGACGCGTCCGCAACGTTTTCTGCTCATCTACAGTTTTGTCGGTATCCGTTTTCGATTGACACCTATAAATAGAAAAGAATGCCCTGTCAAGGCAGACGTCCGTCCGCGAAAAACATGCCTTGACGGGCGTCCGCTTTCCCGCTATCAACCTTCTTCGGTCGCCCGCAAATTCTTTGGGAGACGATTTTTCAGCGGTGGAACCCGCCGCTGCTGCACCATACGAAGCGGAAAATTTTCCGCACCCGAGGAGGAACATCATGTCCGCGAAACAGTGGAATCAGCCGCCCGCCATGCAGATCGATCCCGGGAAGATCTATCGCGTCACCGTCGAGACAAACCGGGGAATCATCGAATTGGAGCTCTATCCCCGTCACGCGCCCAAGACGGTCAACAACTTCGTCTTTCTCGCCAGAGAAGGGTTCTACGATGGGGTGACCTTTCACCGCGTCATCGCCGACTTCGTCATCCAGGGCGGCGATCCGACGGGAACGGGCCGCGGCGGACCCGGGTATACATTCGACGACGAGCTCGAGGGCAATCCGCTGATTCATGAAAAGGGCGCGATCTCCATGGCCAATGCCGGTCCCAATACGAACGGGAGCCAGTTCTTCATCACCCATTCCCCGCAACCTCACCTGAACGGGCGGCACACGGTCTTCGGAAAAGTGATCGCGGGAACGAACGTCGTCGATGCCATCCGGCAGAAAGATCGGATGGAGAAGGTTTCGGTCACCGAACTTTAGCGCGCGCCCGTTGCCCGTGCTGCAGCAGGGCTCCTGCGGAAGCTGCGCAATCCATGGAGGCCGACCGGATGATTGGAGAAGATATCAAGAAGAGACTGCGTGGGATCGTGGGGCCGGAAAACGTTCTCGATTCCGATCTCGACCGCTTCGGCTATTCCTACGATTCGTCGTTCGTGCCGCTCCTGCCCGCCAAGAAGCCCGATCTCGTCGTCCGGCCGCTGACGACGCAGGAAGTCTCGCAGGTGATGGCCGTCGCGCATGAGCACGAAATTCCCGTCACGCCGCGGGGCGCCGCAAGCGGCCGCACGGGCGGCAGCGTACCTCTCAAGGGCGGGATTGCGCTGGCGCTTGACCGCATGACGAAGATCGTCGAGCTGGACGAAAAGAACATGATGGTGACCGCCGAATCCGGAGTGCGGACGATCGATCTCTACAACTTCTGTGCGGCCAGGGGCCTCTTCTACCCGCCCGACCCGGCGAGCTGGAAATTCTCCACGATCGGGGGCAATGTGGCGGAAAACGCGGGCGGCATGCGCGCCGTCAAGTACGGGGTAACCCTCAACTACGTCATGGGCCTCGAAGTCGTCCTGGCGGACGGGACGGTTCTGCAGACGGGAGGCAAGGCCGTCAAAAACGTCACGGGCTACAACCTGACCGGCCTCTTCACGGGTTCGGAGGGGACCCTCGGCATCATCACCCGGGCGCTGCTCCGGCTGATTCCGATGCCGAAGAGGCGCGGTACGCTCCAGGTCATGTTCCGTTCCCTCGACGACGGCTGTGCGACCATCCACGCGATGCTGCAGTCTGCCGTGGTCCCCGCCGCCGCCGAGATCATGGACCGGGTCTGTCTCGAAGCCGTGGCGCGGCATCGGAAGCTTGACCTCGACCCCGCTGCCGCGGCCTGCGTCATCATCGAGATCGACGGCGACGACGAGGAAACACTCGCCGCCCAGGCCAAACGCATCGAGGCCGTGGCGAAGACCCATGCCGCAATGACATTCCGCGTCGCGCGCTCGCAGGAGGAGTCGGATGAACTCTGGGCCATCCGGCGGGGCTTGAGTTCAGCCGTCGCCGCACTGGCTCCCAACCGTCTCGGCGAGGACATCTCCGTCCCCCGGGACGCCTTCCCTGAGGTGGTGCGCCGCATTCAGTCGATTTCCCAGAAATTCCGGCTGCCGATCGCGGTGTACGGCCACGCCGGCGACGGGAACCTCCATCCCTCGATACTCTGCGATTTGGACAATCCCGAGGAAGAGAAACGCGCTCATCAGGCCGTCGACGAAATTTTCGCCGCCGCCCTGGACGTCGGCGGAACGCTCTCGGGCGAGCACGGCATCGGCATCACCAAGCGTCCTTACATCGTCCAGGCGCTCGGCGATGCCGGGGTATCCGTTCTGAAAGCCGTGAAGGCGGCCCTCGACCCGAAGGGAATCCTGAATCCAGGCAAGATCTGGTGACCAGGCGCAAAGGAACGATTTCCGCATGCCAGAGGACAAGAAAAAGAGCCTTCTTCGAGATGCGAAAAAGAAGGTCGCCGCCTGCGACCGCTGCGGCACCTGTCTGACGGTCTGTCCGCTTTTCGGCGCAAGAGACGTGGAAGCATCGAGCGCGCGGGGCAAGAATGCGATTGCCCGCGCCCTCGCCGAGGGCGGGATCGAGCCCTCGCGAGACGCCCTCGCGGCGGTCAATTTCTGTCTTCTCTGCCGCGCCTGCGTCGAGAACTGCCCGAGCAAGGTCAAGACCGACGAGGCCATGATCGACGTCCGCCAGTACCTCGTGGAGAAGACCGGGACGCCGAACCTCCAGTACAAAGCCATCGGCGGCCTTTTGAAGAGCCCGGGGATGGTGAAGCTCGCCGCGGGCTCCCTTTCGCTCCTGCGCAAGCTCGGCCTCGGCAACGTCTTCCCGCACGGCATGGTGCCGGAAGAATACACCCGCGCCCACTTCCTGGCTGCTTTCGCGGGTCCGGCGGCCATCGGGCAAAAGGCGCCTCTTTCCGACGTCGTCGTCGGGCCGGCGACCCGTGTCGCCTATTTCCACGGTTGCGGCATGCGCATGATGTTCCCGGAGGCCGCGTCCGAAACGCTTCGCATTCTGGAAACCTTGACCCGGCCGATACGGAAGGACAATGTTTGCTGCGGCCTGCCGCATCTGGCCCATGGCATGCGCCGTGACTTTCTGGCGCTGGCCCGGAAAAACATCCGCATCTTCGAGGAAGCTGACATCGTCGTCAGCGATTGCGCGAGCTGCGGCGGCACGCTCAAGCATATCGGATCCTATTTTTCCGAGGACCCCGTGTGGAAAGACCGGGCGGCAGCATTCAGCCGCAAGGTAATGGATCTGACGGAGTATCTGGTGAAGGCGGGATACAGGCCCAGGCAAAGGGTATCCGCAAGGCTGACCTATCACGATCCCTGTCACCTCGTGCGCGGCCAGGGCATCCGGAAAGAGCCCCGCGATCTTCTGAAGGCCGCCGGGGATTTCGTCGAAATGACCGAAGCCGACACCTGCTGCGGAGGCGCCGGTTCCTTCCACATCGACTACCCGAATATTTCCGAAAAGATTCTCGGCAAGAAGCGGGAATACATCGAAAGAACCGGGGCCTCCGTTGTCGTGACCGGCTGCCCGGGATGCCTGATCCAACTGACGAAGGCAGCCAGGGCCGCGGGAGGAAAATTCAAAGCCCTGCACATCAGCCAGGTCCTCTGACAGCATTTTCCGCCAGTCTTCGGTAAAGTGCAAAATCACCCCCAAATAGTCCAAACGACAAGAATCCACCCCATTTCATTAAAGAATTCGGCAAGAAATGCCGATACGGGAATTATCCTTACCCTCGATGGGGACATGAGCCTTCGGCGTGAAGGGGTCGGCGCGCTATGATCATGGGAAGAGGGATCGAAAAGAGAAAGTTTCACAGGCTCGAAATGCCTCTGCAGGTTTCGATCGACATAGAAACGGCGGAAGAACTCCCCGTTGCGATGTCGCCTTTTCAAGCGGGAAGCCGAAACATCTCCCGCAAGGGGATCTGTCTTGAAGCCAGGTTTATCGAAGTCGGCGGCATTCATTTGCTCTCAGGCCCGCCCGGCGCACGGGAAAACCGTCTGCACATGGAGATCTCGCTTTTCCCGGAAGAGCCGCCTTTTCGGGCCACCGGAGAGGTCTGCTGGTACGACGTGGATTGCGATGCGGACGAAAATATCTACCGTCTGGGCGTTGAATTCCTCGAGATCGCAGACCACGGGAGGGAACAACTGCTGCGATTCTTGAAGATTAACAGGAGCGCCGACGGATTCTTCTCCCAAGTCGCCGAAAGGATCCTCCATTGCATTCGGCCTCAGGATAGGATCGACGGTCTGCAGGTGGTCCAGCGCGTATCGGGCCCCGTCTAGACAGACTCTCCCCCTCTCTTCCGCAGGCAGGGCTGCGACAAGACCCTTTCGCGCATATCTCCGCATCCAGCCGCCCGCCGTTATTGGGGGCCTCGCCCTGCTTTCAATGGAAGCGCAGGACGCACCCTTGCCGTTGCGGCCCAAAGCGGCCCCTCAAGAATGGATTTCCTGTCAGAATCGTGATAGTCTGAAAGAAAGGCCGCGTTCTTCAACAAATCACAAAACCCTTGAACCGCGAATGAGGGTTGCCATGGGCGACTCCGGAAAGAACCCCGTTTTTCGAAAGAAGGCGGGGTTTTGCGTTTCCGGAGTACTGGACGTTGCTTCTGGTCAGAAGTTCTTCGCAACGAGGAGGAAAGGAGGGACATGCGATGATCAGAGTAATGATTGAACGGCAATGCCAGTCGGGGAAAGAGGCGCAGCTCAAGGACCTGCTGCTCGAGTTGAGAGTGGCGGCGATTCGCCAATATGGATATATTTCCGGCGAAACGCTGCGCGAAGTGGATCATCCGTCGACCCTGATGGTCATCAGCACCTGGGTCTCCATCGAATCCTGGAAGAAATGGCAGACGGCGCGGCCGCGCATGCTGATCGCGGACATGATGGCCGCACTTCTTACCGCCGAGGAGAAGATTCGCGTCTTCACTGAAGATCATGATGTCTGAAAAAAAGGGCGCGGATGGGTGCTGCGGGATCCCGCCGCGCGAGTGCAAGTCCACCCCTGGAAGAGGAGAGGAGGATCGATCATGGCCGTGTACAAGATTGTGGAGATCGTCGGAACCAGTCCAAAGTCCTGGGAGGATGCCGCCCAGAAAGCCCTGGCAACCGCGGCAAAGTCCCTGGAGGATCTGAGGGTCGCGGAGGTTGTGAGGCAGGATCTCACGATTGAAAAGGGGAAGGTGACCGCCTATCGGGTGAGGCTGAACCTCTCCTTCAAGTACCGTGAGTAGTCGGAATCCGGTTCATTTCCCGAAGAAGCGCTTTCCTGAGAGGGGCTCCTGAAGAAGCCCCTCTCTTTTTGTCACAAATTCGAATCCGAGCGACGACAGGCCGGCCGTCGAAATTCCTTGCCACGATCTGCAAAAGAGGCTACTTTCCTTTTCCGGACCAGGGAGCCTCCGGAGCGTTTTCCGGCAAGTTTCCGATTTGGTTGGAAGGACAAGCATGATGGACAAACCGAACGAATGCCCGGCCTATGGAGTCCGCGAAGAGATCGCCCACAGCGTCACCCACGGGATCGGGATTATTCTGGGCATCGCAGGGCTCGCCGTTCTGACGATTTATGCGGCCCGTTACGGCGGAATCCGGCATATCGTCAGCGGCAGCATCTTCGGCGCCATGCTGATCGTCCTCTACTCCGCCTCCACCCTCTACCACAGCATCCGGCATCCCCGGGCCAAACAGATCCTGCGCATCTGCGACCACTGCTCGATCTACCTTTTGATCGCCGGAACCTACACGCCGTTTACCCTGGTGTGCCTGCAGGGCGTCTGGGGCTGGTCCCTTTTCGCTCTCGTCTGGGGCCTGACGGCACTGGGGATCGCGCTTCAATTCACGCCGCTCCGGCGCGTCAAGGCGGTGCGGGTTGTCCTTTACCTGACGATGGGATGGGCGGCCGCCTTCGCCATCAAGCCGCTGATCGATGCAGTCCCCTTGAAGGTTCTGATCCTCATCATCGCGGGCGGAATCGCCTACACCTCCGGCATCGTCTTCTACCTGTGGCGGAGGCTTCCCTACCATCACGCCATCTGGCACGTCTTCGTGCTCTCCGGGAGCGTCCTTCACTTCCTGGCGGTGTTCTTTTCCTTCCCCTCGGCATGACGCAAGGCCGTCGCCCCCGATACGCCGGCCGCCGATGTCCCTGAGTCTTTCCAGACTACACAGTGAGGTGTCACGCGCTCCGGTGTGCCGGGTGATCCGCCTTGCCGTTGTGCGTCCAGTGCCAGGTGACCGCGCCGTCGCCCTCGGCGGGTTTGATGAAGCCGGATCGGATGAAATGTCGAACCGTCCGGTCGATGATGGGTCGCTCGGCGCCGGTCGCCGTTTCCAGGCGTTCGCACAGCAGGTCGGCGGCATCGCCGTCGCCATGCAGGAGTCGCCGGGGGATCTCGCCCAGGGATTCGATCAGATCGCCGGCCAGGACCTTGTACACGAAGGCCATGCGGAAATGACCTTCGACCTGCATATCGAGCGCCGGGCTGTTCGTCCCCTCGCGGTACCCCTTCACCATCGACTGCCACGCGCCGTCCACTTCCCGGTCGAATTCGGCCACGAAGGCCTCGATTTGCTGCGGAGCAAGCGCGGAAGTCCTCACGATGGCGCTGTTCGCGTCGTAGCGGGTCCAGTCGTCCGTCAGGATCTCCAGGTCGTACCGGCCGACTTCTTCCCGCACGGTGGTTCCCGGAAAGGGCGCAAGAAAGTGATATCCGTAAAGCGCCCCCAGGCTGCCCGCAAATTCGCCCGTTTGGCGAAGCGTCTCCGCCGTTTCTCCGGGAAGACCCACCATGAAGGACGTATGACAGAGAAGCCCCGCCTCCCGGCAGAGATCAACGGCCCTCCGCACCATTTCGAGGGTGATTCCCTTGCGGATGCGCTTGAGCATCTCCGGGTTCCCCGACTCGACGCCGAAACTCACGCTGTCGCAACCCGTCTCCCGCATGAGCTTGAGCGTTTCCAGGTCTACGGTGTTGGCCCGGGCAAAGGCGCTCCAGGTAAATTTGAGCCCGCGGCGGCGGATTTCCTCGCAGACGGCCCGCACCTTCTCGCCATCCGAAACGAACAGATCGTCGGCGACGTTGATCCGGGTAAGTCCGTAGGAGAGGATATCCTCGATCTCGTCAACGACGCGCTCCGCTTTTCTTGTTCTGATCTTTTTCCCCACCATCCGGCGCCCGACGCAGAAGATGCACGAATAGGGGCAACCCCTTCCCGTGACGATGCTGATCGGATATCCCAGGGCCTGATAGCGGGAGAGCGGCAGAAGGTGACGGGCCGGCAGCGGCAGCTCGTCGAGTTCCTCGATGAAACCGCGCGGGGCCGTTGTCACGATACGGCCGTCCTCGCGGAAGGCGATGCCGGAAACTCCTCGCCAGCGCGCGCGGTTTCCGAGGTGTGGCGCCAGTTCGCGGATCGTCGCCTCCCCTTCCCCGATCACGACCAGATCGATGCCCGGATAGCGCCTCAAGACGTTTTCCGCATCAAAGGAGACGTGCGGTCCTCCCATCATGGTGATGATCCCCGGGTTATGGCGCTTGGCCGCGCAGACGATCTCCGCGGCGCCAGGGAAATTCAGCGTCACCGATCCGGCGCCGAGAACGTCCGGGCGGAAACCGTCGAGTTCCGCGCGGAACTTCTCCGGCGTGTAGCGGGAGACAATATAATCCAGGATGCGGACTTCCGCCCCCGCGGCCTCGAAGGCGGCCGCCACGTACGTCAGGCCCAGCGGCGGCGCCGGGCATTCCTCCAGGGGATAGGGAGGAGCGACGATGGCGACTTTCATGATTCGCTTCAGTCTCCTTTGCGGGGAAAGAGCAGAGACCGCAGCCAGCCGGCAACCGTGTTGTCCTGGAGAAAGGCCCGGTCGATCTGCGCAAACTGTTCCCGGAGCGCGTCGGGATCGGCCAGCCACTGGGCCCGGGTCCGGACGGGCCGGCTGCCGTCCAGCTCCTTCGTCACGACGGCCGGATTCCCGGCGGCGATCGCATTGCCCGGGATGTCCCGGACAACGACGGAGCCGGCGCCGACAATGCTGTTGTCCCCGATGGTGACGCCCTTGCAGACGATGGCGCTATCCCCGATCCAGACGTTGTTTCCGATCTTCACGGGGGCGGTTTGGCCGACCGATTCGCTCCGGTCATACAGGCCGTGCCAATCCGCATCCGTAAGAAAAGCCCCCTGCGCCAGCATGCAGCTATGACCGATCGAGATGTCCGTGGCGGCGCTGATCCGCACGCCGGGGCAGATCAGGGCATAATCCCCGATGACAATGCGGCCGCCTCCGGCCAGGGTCGACCAGACGGTGAAGCGGACCTTCCGGTCGGGCGTTGCGATGACGTTGGCGTACCGGCCGAGGATGACCGGACCGCCGAAGACCTCGACGTGCCACGGCTTGAAGAACAGCGCCCCTTCCCCCAGTTCCTCGAACTGAGGACGGAGGAAGCGATCGGCATGCCATCGCTCGAACCCCATGTGGAGGCGCTTGATGAGATAGGGTCGATGATCCCGTTTCATGAGATTTCAAGTCCGCCAGAGTTCGTGGCGAAACAGCCGCCCCGCCGGCGTCAAATCGTACAGCGCATCGTACGCCAAGAGAATCGCCGCCGCCGTCCAGGACGTTCGTTCCTCCGGCCAGATCACGCCGTCCGGAACCGTCATGCCCATCCAGTAGCGGCCCAGTTCATCCTTCTTGTCCAGGATCCAACTGAAAAGAATCCGGGCCTGTTCGTGGCGTCCGCACGCGGCGAGCGCCATGACGAGTTCGGATGTCTCGGCGAGCGTCACCCACGGCTGATCGGAGACGCAGCGAACCCCCCAGTCCGGAATGACGAACTTCTCCCAGGACCGATCGATCCGACGCCTCGCCTCGGCTCCGGTTACGGCGCCGCAAAGGATCGGATAATACCAGTCCATCGAGAAGCGCGACTTCATCATGTTGAAGAGGCTGGGCTTCATGCGGATCGCCTCGTCGCGCCGGCGCAGGGCTTCTTCCCAGGCGGGCCTTTGCTCTCCCAGGATCCCGGCCGCAGCCAGCGCACACCGGAGGCTCATGAAGACGGAGCTGGAACCGGTCAGGAGGGCCATCCTGTCCACGGCCCCGTCGGCATTCTTCGCCCAGTAGATTTCACCCGCCTGGGCCTGCAGGCTGACGGCAAAATCGATTCCGGCACTGACGGTCGGCCACAGCCGCCCGAGAAAATTCCTGTCTCCGGTGACCAGGTAGTGATGGAAAACGCCGACCGCGACATAGGAGGAGAAATTCGCCTCCCGCGTCCGGTCCTCGGGAAGGCCGTCGCGCACCGACGACCACCAGCTCCCGTCGTCGAGCTGAGCCGCCGCCATCCACGCGTAGGCGCGTTCGGCATCTCCGATGCGGCCCGCAGTGGAAAGGCCCATCGCGCTTTCCACGTGGTCCCACGGATCCGTCTTCCCCCCCGGCGACCAGGGAATCTCGCCGTTTTCCTTCTGCACGGACGCGATGAAGGCCGCCATCTCCTCGATATCGATGGGGGCTCCTGCCGCGCTGGGTGATACTCTGGGATCCATGCTAATTTCCCTTCCGCTGATAGAATACGATGCTTTTCCCGATCAGGGGATTCAACATCCGGTCGAGAACGGCCACGGGGCGCGGCTTCGCCAGGATGTCCCATTCCAGGAACTCCCGATAGAGGCGCACCGCAAGAGCGTGTTCGTTTCGGTGCCCCACCAGGCACTTGAGCCACCAATACGGCGCATGCAGGGCATGGCGGTACCGCACCATCCGGCAGTTCGTGCCGGCGTCCTGCAGGAGGTCCTGCAGCTCCTTCTTCCGCCAAATGCGGACATGCCCTCCCGGTTCCCGGTGATAATCCTCTGAGATCGCCCAGCACAGCCGCTCCGGCCAGTATCGGGGAACGCTCACGGCAAGGTCCCGGCCGGGCCTGAGCACGCGCACGAGTTCCGCCACGGCACCGCGGCCGTCGGCCAGGTGCTCGAGGACTTCCGAACAGACGACGGCATCGAAGCTGCCGTCTGCGAAGGGGAGGCATCCGATGTCCGCCTTCGCCAGGAGCCAGCGGTTCCTGCCGTCCCCGTTGAAGGCGGCAAGGTTTCCCGCAGCCTTCCCCAGGTCCCCTTCGCTGCGATCGATTCCCACAACCTTCGCGCCGCGGGAAACGAGCGCCTCTACGAGGTGCCGTCCCGTTCCGCAGCCGGCGTCAAGAACCGTTTCCCCCGGGCGGATATCGAGGCGGTCGAATTCAATGGTGAGCATGGATCGCTTCCCGGTAGGCCTCCACCGTCTTTTCCGCCGCGTGACGCCAGGTCAGCGACCGGTTGACCCGCTCCCGTGCCGCTTCCCCGAGTCGCGCCCTCTCCCCGGGGGAATCGAGCAGGCGCTGGATTGCTTCCGAAAGGGCGCCGGCATCGGCGGGCGGTACAAGGATGCCAGCATCGCCCACCACTTCCGGCAACGCGCCTCCGCTGGTGCTGATGACCGGCACGCCGCAGGCCATCGCTTCTCCCGCGGGCATACCGAAACCCTCGTAGAGGGATGGGATCACGGCCACGGTCGCCTGCGCGTACTGCTCGGCAAAGGCCTCATAAGGGATTCGCCCCGTGAAGGAAATGATATCGCCGATGCCCAGTTCACGGACCTTCCTCTCCACCTCGCCGTTCTTCTTCGGTCGCCCGATCACGACCAGTTCCACTTTCCTCTTGCGGCGGACCGCAGCCACCGCTTCCAGGAGGTAGGAAAGTCCCTTGAGCGGGATATCAGCGCTGTTGGTCACGAGCAGGCGGTGCGGCTGGCGGGGAATCCCCGGCAGGGGATAGAAGAACTCCGTGTTGATCCCGTTTGGGACGACCCGGAAACGTTGAAGCGGCAGGCCGAACTCCCGGCTGATGTCCCTCTTCGAACACTCCGAAACCGTGATCAGATGCGACAGGCGGCGGATGACTCGCCGTTGCATCCCGATGAAGGAATACCAGCGCCGCACCTTGAGACGCTTCTTCCACGTGTCGGCCGCCGCCAACTCCGTTGCCCGGTCCACGGTGATGGGGTGGTGGACGGTGGCCACAACGGGGAAGCCCATCCGTTTAAGTCCCCAGAGCCCGTACGAGAGGCACTGGTTGTCGTGGACGATGTCGTAGCGTGGACGGCGTCGGCGGAAAAAGCGATAGGCCCGCACGCCGAACGTCAGCGGCTCCGGGAACCCCCCCAGGCACATGTTGAGGAACTCGAAGGCGTTGATCGGCAACAGCAGAGACCGGCGTTTTTTCGGTTTGAAGAGATGGTCCGGATTGTAGAGGTCGAGACTGGGCAGTTTGTGGAGAGCGATCCCCGCATCGAGCAGCGGATAGGGCGGCCCGGAGAGGACGTCCACCTGGTGACCCAGTTCCCGAAGCGCTTTGCTGAGGTACCGGACGTAGACCCCTTGTCCTCCCGAGGCAGGGTTGCCGCGGTAGGTGAGCAGGCAGATGTGCAGGGAATTCCGGTGGTGATTTTCGCAGGAATCGTCCGCAACAACGGTCATGCCGAGGCTCGTTTCGCGAGGGCTTCCGAATTCTTCCACATGCCGGCGATCTCGTCGTCCGACATTCCCGCCCCGCGGGCGATCTTCGCGGCCCGGTCCCTGGGCGTCAGGTCGTGGGGCGCATGAGCGTCCGTGTTCAGCAGCAGCGGCGCTCCGGCGGTGCGGGCCATCTTGAGCACGTGCCCGTTGGTGTAACTGTGCCCTGCGCGCGTCGTGATCTCCAGGAAGATGCCGCGGGCCGCCGCGGCAGCGGCGTCTTCTCCCGTTAGAAGACCGGGGTGCGCCAGGATGTCGATGTCCGCCCGAAGGGCGGCCGCGTTCGTTCCAGACGGAACAGGCTCCACGATGGTTTCGCCGTGCACGACGACGACAGCGGCGCCCATGGTACGGGCATCCCGGGCCAGCGCAACGATATCCCCCGGCGGGACGTGCGTGAGTTCGATACCCGGCAGCACCGGCATCCGGTAGGCGGCGGCAAGTTTCCGGCAGGCCTTCACGATCCTCGGGATGATGAAGTCGATATTGGATTCGTCGCCGTGGTCGGTGATGGCGATGGCTCGGTAACCGGCCGCGGCGGCACGGCTGACCAGCTCGGAGGGAATCAATTCGCCATCGCTGAACAGGGAGTGGGTGTGCAGATCGATCATGGCTCTTGTCGCTTCCTCCTTCGCATCGACCGGGCGAATCTCCATGGCATAATCCGGGGCAGATGTAGCAGATTCGTGACCGCAGGTCAACCGGCACGCTGACCGCACGACTTCCTTTCCATCCGCAGCTCTTGCCGCATCAATGCAACAGCCGTGTTGTCGGGAGCTTCACGCGTAGCCGTCCGAAAAGTCAAAAAAAGGGGGCCGTGCACTTCTGTACGGCCCCCCTTCCTGTTGGAAGATCTTCTATTTCTTGACGATAAACTCGGCCGACGCCTCGACGCGGCGGTTCTGCTGCCTGCCCGCCTTGGTCTTGTTGTCCGCGATCGGCTTCGTCTCACCGAAACCCTTTGCCGTCAGGCGGGCCGGATCGATCTTGTATTTCTTCACCAGCACGTTCTTGATCGCATCCGCACGTTTCTGCGAAAGGTTCATGTTGTACTTGTCCGCTCCGACGCTGTCCGTATGCCCCTCGATCATGATCTTCAGCTCCGGGTGCGCCGTCATCGCGTCCGCCAGCTCCCGGATATCCTTCTCATATGCTGGCTTCACCACCGCCTTGTTCGTGTCGAACTGCACGTTCAGGGTCACGCGCCCCTTCTCAATAATCTGCTTCTCGATGGCGGTGGCCGCCGCCTTCGGCGCCACGCGCGCCTCGGCCGCCTTGGGGGGCGGACAGCCGTTCGCATCCACCTTCACGCCCTTTTTCGTCCCCGGGCATTTGTCCAGATAATCGTACACCCCGTCCCCGTCCGTATCCAGCGGACAGCCGTTCGCGTCCACCTTCACCCCCTTGGGCGTGTCAGGACATTTGTCGAGGTAATCGTAAACGCCATCGCCGTCCATATCCAGCGGACAGCCGTCCAGGTCCACCTTCACCCCCGCCGGCGTGTCCAAGCACTTGTCGCGGTCGTTCGGAACCCCGTCACCGTCCGTATCCAGAACCACCGGCGCCGCTGCAGCCTCCCGCACAACCGCCTTCTCCGCCACCGGCTTCGATCCGCCGAAAAGAAACGTCAGCCCGAACGTCCATTCCAGATTGTTCTCGATGCTTGCAAATCCCAGAACATGCCGAAGATCCGTCCGTAAGGCCACGTTGTCGGTGAGGAAATATTTCAGCCCCACACCGTAGTCGCCGGCAAAATGCGTCGAGTTCTCCTTGGGCGTGTTCTTGTAGTTCATCGTCTGGCCTCCAAGACCAGCCGCGACAAACGGCACCAGCTTCTTCTCGGGAAAGAAATGATAGAGGGCCTCCAGACGATAGTTGTAGACGTCCGTGTATCGGTCGGGGGCTGTCTCCGTATACTTCGTGTCCACATACCCCAGATCCAATTCCACCCCGAAACGCTTCGTGAAATCATAACCCAGCCGGACTCCGTACGTAGGACCGTTCTCCAGATCCAGATTCCCCTCAAACTTGTAAATGCCGATGTAAGGAGAAATGGAATACGCCCCAGAACGCATCTCCCCAAAACCGCTCACCGCGGTTAGCAGAATCCCTACGACAATCAACGAACAGAATATCTTCTTCATGCCGAACCTCCCTCTTCTCTTCAAAACGGAATCTGAATGCTGCGAATAAAAAAGCCCTCTTGAAACCCGTCAGTTTGGCGAATGACGACTCACTCTAACCCTCCGGTCCGGGATTTGTCAATCCCTTCGAAGAGGAAGTACAGGCGAGGTGTTCAGTGGAGCGGCAGCGGAATCCTGCGGTCCAGCGCCTCAAGCCAGGTCCTTCCGCGGTGGTCGAAAGTTCTGACGACAATGGAATTCGGATAGAGATAGAGGGAATTTGTCCAGATCGTCTGCCGGTTCATGTTGGGGGTGTGGATATTCAGCAGGCGGCTTTCGTAGAAGTTGACTTCATGGCGGAAGCTCGGCCGTTGAGGGGACAGATGCAGGTGGCCGGCCACCCAGAGAACGACCTGGGGATGGTTTGCAAGCAAGGGGCGGATCCGCTCCTGGGGCTGGGCGAAGAAACCCGGATCGCCCCACCGCGGCTCGTCTTCGAGGATCGTTCCCTTCAGCGGCCCGTGGAAAAAGACAACCGTCGGCCGGCCGGGATTCTCCTTCAAGGCGCCTTCGAACCAGGATAGCTGTTCGTCCGAGATCTCCGTCAGGTAGCGCGACGTCGGGTGATCGGCGGAAAGAAAGATCAGAAGATACGGTCCGAGTTTCACTTTGTAATAGCTGCTCTCGAGTCCGAAGACTTCGCGGAATTTTCTTTGTTTCTCCCGGCGGACGTTCGAGGTCCCCTTCTTCCGCACCCCCGCCAGCCCATAACCATCGTAGATGTAGTCATGATTTCCGACAATCGGGTACAGGGGTTTGGTCAATCTTGACAACAGCGCCTTCGCCTGCGCGTACTCTCCATCCGTGCCCATGTCGAAGCACAGGTCACCCAGGACGGCGACAAAGTCCACGTCGTCCCAGGCGTTGATCTGACGGATGACCTCCTCCTGCCTTTCCAGGTGTTCGCCCGAGACGTGCGTATCGGCAATAACGACGATGCGGCGGTAGTCGGCGGCGCCGACCGGGAACGACAGGAAAAGCGAAAGAGCAACCAGAGCGACAAGGGCACGAATGCGGAGGCGGGTACGGGAACGGTAGAATTCTTCTCTTCGCATCGCTTTTCTTGGAACTCCTCTCCTCAACAGCCGCACCGGCTTCCTCTTCAGGCTGTTCAGGGATGCCCGGATGCAAGGCCCCCGATGTCCCGAGCCGTGAGGCGTACTGGAGGTAC
>CAZDLM010000020.1:0-40475 GCA_964506465.1 uncultured Syntrophaceae bacterium | reverse complement strand
GATCCCCGCGAAAGGCCGCTGGAAGAGGCCAAAGAGGCCGACCGCGTGCACGCGCTGTTCGCAGACTCCGGATCGGATTTCCTGACCTTCCTGAATCTGTGGCGGCAATATCACGACGCCCGCAAACGCCTCCGCTCGCAGAACGCCCTGCGCAGATTCTGCCGGGAATATTTCCTCTCCTTCCGCAGAATGAAGGAATGGTGCGACGTGCACGGGCAGATCCGCGAGAAGGTTATCGAGGCTTCCGGCCGCCCGGCTCCCTCCGGAGGCGGATCCGACGCCGACCTCCCCGATCGAATCCACCGGGCCGTTCTCAGCGGCTGCCTCTCCCAGATCGCCTGCAAAAAGGAAAAGAACCTCTACACGTCCGCCAGGGGCAAGGCGGTTTTCCTCCATCCCGCCTCGGCGATTTTCAACCGCGGCGGGGAGTGGATCGTGGCGGCCGAAATGGTCGAGACCTCCCGCCTCTTTGCAAGGACCGCAGCCAACATCCGCAGCGACTGGCTCGAAGAGATCGCCGGCGATCTGTGCCGAGCCTCCTACTCGGAACCGCGCTGGGACGTCTCGCGGGAACAGGTCGTGGCCACGGAAAGGGTCAGCCTGTTCAGTCTGCTCATCGTTCCCGGCCGCACGGTTTCCTACGGGAGGATCAACCCCGAAGAAGCCGGAAGGGTGTTCATCCGTTCGGCGTTGATGGAGGGGGAGATCCGCCGGCATCCCCCGTTCCTCGCGCACAACCTCGCACAAATTGAACGCGTCCGCACCATGGAGAACAAACTCCGCCGTCGCGATCTCCTGACGGACGACGAGCGCATCTTCTCATTCTATGAAACCAGAATCCCGGCCATCTTCGACATGAAGACGCTGGGGAAGACGATCCGGGAGCGGGGCGGCGACGCCTTTCTCCGCATGAGCGACGAGGATCTGCTTCGCAAAGACCCGGAACAGGAGCGGCTGGAGCTGTTCCCGGACGAGGCGGCTCTCGGCGACGGGTCCGTCCGCTTGACGTACCGTTTCGAACCCGGCGCGGCGGACGACGGCGTCACCATGCTCATCCCCGTCCCCTCTCTGGCGGCGGTCGAACCGGAAAAGATCGAGAACCTCGTCCCGGGTCTCCGAAGGGAGAAGATCGCCGCGATGCTCAAAGCCCTTCCCAAGGAATACCGCCGGAAGCTGCAACCGCTTGCCGAAACGACGGAAATCGTACTCCGGGAACTGGCCGACGCGGACGGTCCCCCAGCGCCGCGGCTGGCGCACTTTCTGTCCCGCCGCTTCGGCCTGCAGGTCCCTCCCGGAATCTGGCGTGAGATGAAGACCGAGGATCGCCTGCAGATGCACTTTTCCGTCGTCGATGAGCGGAACCGCGTTCTCGCATCAGGAGAAAACGTCAAGCGGCTGCAGCAGGATTTGGCCGCGGACCTTCAATCGCGGGCGTATGCCGCCGCACGGTCCGCCTGGGAAAGGGAGGACCTTCGTGATTGGACGGTCGGCGAGCTTCCGGATTCCGTTCCGCTGAAGGGAGAGAGCGGCTGGGAGGCTTTGGCCTATCCCGGCCTTGCGGCCGAGGACGATCGCGTTTCCCTGCGGCTCTTCCAAACCGCTGAGGAAGCGCGGGCCAGCCACCCCCTGGGCGTCATGAAATTATACGCCTTCCGTTTCCGGGAGATTCTCGCGCACCTGAAGAAGGCCATCGCCATCCCCGCCGACGAAAAGAAGATGGCTGCGGTCTTTGGGGCCGGCGCCATCGAAAAGGCGATCTACGATAAAGTGTTGCATGAGCTGTTTTATTGCGACATTCGATCTGACAAGATGTTTCACCAGCACGGCGAGAAGGCAAAGAAGAGGATCCTTTCCTACGGGCAGGAGGTGTTGCGTCTGGCCGGACCCGTAGTTCGCGCCCATTTCGAGACGCACGAGCTTCTGCGGAAACTGGAAGGAACCCATCGTTTTCACAGGACGGAGCTCCTGTTCATCCAGACCCTGCAACGGGAGAAGGAGCGCCTCGTTCCGGCGGATTTTCTTCTCCGTTACGACCGGGACAGGCTTCAGCATCTCGCCCGCTATCTCAAGGCCCTAGCCGTTCGCGCGGAACGCGGCTTGGCAAACCTCGAAAGGGACCGCCTGCGCGAGGAAGAGATCCGGCCTTTTCTCGAATTCTATGAAAAGGAATCAGCGGACGGCGGGCCGGAAACTTCCGGCGAAAGAAAGGCGGCGGTCGAGGAATTCCGCTGGATGGTGGAGGAATACAGGGTTTCGCTTCACGCACAGGAACTCAAGACGGCCTTTCCGGTCTCGCGGAAGCGCCTGACGGAAAGAATGCGGGCCATAGAGGAAATGGCCTGATCGCAGCGGGGGGATGTGGAATGGTGCGCCGTCGCCGGCCCGTCCTCACTTCACCGTCGTCACCCGGACCTGGCGTTCGACGAACTCGGCTCCGTCCGCCTCGCCGCCCCCCGCCTTCCCGGAGAGTTTCACGCCCCGAGTCCGGATGCTGACGTCGGCGGAACGGGTCTTCACCTGATACAGCGGGCCTTCCTTCGCGAGCGCGATATCGCCGAGCGGCGTCGTGCTTGCGAAAAGGACGATGTTCTCCTCTCCGAAGGGTGGACTGATTTCGAGCTCAAACTGATCGCGGCCCGACGGAATCTCATAGGTGGCGCCGCCGTTGAAATAGTTGTCCTTCCGGTAGGGATTCGGGAAGAGCTGCACCAGCTCCCCCTTGGCATCCCGAAGGAGGACCCGGGCGTAGAAAGGCTTGTTCCCCTTCAGGTAGATCTTCATTCGCTCCCCCTGCCGGTAGTCCTTTTTGTCCGTCCAGAGGCTGACGGAAAGCGGTGCGGAAGGGTCCTCGTCGAGCTTCGCGCTCTTCCAGATCCCCTCGATCGCCTTCTCGTCGGGGATCACCTCCGCCTTGATGCGGACCGAATAGCAGTCGCCGGCTGCGGCATCCCGGTACCAGCCCTTCTGCAGTTCCTCGACGATCCTCACCTTGGCGGCGGCATAGGCCTCCAAGAGGTCCTTGACCACCTGGTAGTCCTTCACTTCGGTGGAGCTCTTCACGTAAGTCACGGCGCGCTCGACGGCGTTTCGCTTGGCTTCGTCCATCGCCTCGCGCTCCGTCTGCTTTTTCGACTTGTCGACGCCCATGCAGGCGTAGCCCTCGCCCTCCGTGATCGTCGACTGGGCCGCCGGCAGCGGCTGAGCGATCAGAAGCGAAATCAGCCAAAGGCCGCAAAAAAGAGAAATCGCGTTTCTTCTCATACCGATCCCCCCGCCCGAAGCGTGCCGATGATCTCGTTGATATCGCCGATCCCGTGTTCGGCCAGATATTGCTCGATTCCGGTCAAAATGTCCAGCGTCGCCCGGGGATTTCCGAAATTCGCCGTCCCCACCTGAACGGCCTTCGCCCCGACGATGAGGAATTCCAGTGCGTCCCGCGCCGTGGCGATGCCCCCCAGTCCGATCACCGGGATGCGGACGCGATGCACGACCTGCCACACCATGCGAAGGGCCACCGGCTTGATCGCGGGTCCGGACAGCCCTCCCGTCACGTTGCGAAGGTGGGGGACCCGCCGGTCCACGTCGACGGACATCCCCGTCATCGTATTGATCAGCGAGACGGCATCGGCGCCCTCAGCCTCCGCCGCCTCGGCGATGGCGGCGATGTCGGCGACATTGGGAGACAGCTTGATGATCAGCGGCAGGCCCGTGACCCGCCGGACCCTTCGCGTCACCTCCCCGACCACCGTGGGGTCCGTCCCGAAGGCAAGCCCCCCGCACTTCACATTCGGGCACGAGACGTTGACCTCGAGGCCGTGCACCCCCTCCGTACCGGAGAGGATCTCGGCAAGCCTTTCATACTCCTCCACAGTCTCGCCGAAGAAGTTGACGATCACCGGAACGGCGAAATTCCGCAGGTAGGGAAGCTTCTCGGCGATGAAAGCCCGGACGCCGACGTTCTGGAGGCCGATGGCGTTGAGCATCCCCGCCGCCGTTTCGATGATGCGGGGAGGCGGATTGCCGGGAGACGGATCGAGGGAAAGGCCCTTCACGACGACCGCCCCCAGACGGTTCAAATCCACAAAATCCGCATACTCTTCCCCGTAGCCGAACGTTCCCGAGGCCGGCATGACGGGATTGGCCAGCCGAAGCCCGCCGATAGAGACCGCTGTATTGACCATAGTCCTTCCCTACTCCCAGAGGATGTCCTGCAGGGGGAAAACGGGCCCCTCTTTGCAGACGCGCCGGAAGAGGCGATTCCCGGCTTCATCGCGCACGGCGACCGCGCATCCGAGACAGGCCCCGAGTCCGCAGGCCATCCGTTCCTCAAGGGACGCTTCGCAGGGCATCGGGGACCCCTTCAGAAGTTCCTGCAGCCTCCGCAGCATGGGCCGCGGACCGCAGGCATAGAGCGACACCTTGTTCTCATCCCATTCGCCGCGTTCCCTCGCGAACCGTTCCGTGACCGGCCCGTGAAATCCTTCGCTCCCGTCGTCCGTGCTGATGCGCACCAGCGCGCCGCATTCCCCGGCCCGGGCGATGCCGATGAGCGCCGCCGCCGTCCGCGCGCCGGCGTATACCACCAGACGGCCGGAACGCGTCCCGCCCCTCTCCCGGCATCGATGAAGCAGAGAGAGCAGCGGCGCCATCCCGATGCCCCCTCCCACCAGGACGACGTCGCGTTCGCCGCCCGGCAGGCTGAAACCCCGGCCGAACGGGCCCATCACCGCCATCGATCTTCCCGGCTCCAGCCGCGACAGGCTTGCCGTGCCCTTGCCCACGACGCGGTAGAGGATCTTCATGCGCTGCGGGGCGGAATCTTCCCAGGCGCAGACGCTGAACGGTCGCGGGAGGAAGACGTCTCCGCCGGCGATCCGGATCATGACGAACTGCCCGGCCTCGGGGCGCCGGAAGTCGCCCTGCATCTCCAGTGTCATCTCAAAGTGTTCCGGCGCAATCTCGTCATTTCTCCGGACGACGGCCTGCGTCAGTACAGCCTCAGCGATTCTGTCCATTTTCCGTTCCTGCATTCCGTTCGAGATCGGCCCAGAGGATTACGGCCGCCTCGCCGCATTGGTGATAATAGCCGGGGCGTCTCCCCGCCGCGGCAAAACCGAACTGTTCGTACAGCGCCGCCGCCGCTTCGTTGGATTCCCTCACCTCGAGGGTGACCCGACGGGCGCCGCGGGTCCTTGCCGTCCGGAACATCTCTTCCATCAGCCGCGTGCCGATCCCCTGCCGCCGCAGGTCGGCCCGAACGGCGAGGTTCTGGAGCTGCACTTCTCCGGCGATGATCCAGAAACTGACAAATCCGGCCACGAAACCCTTCCCCGTCCCCAGGCGGGCCCGGCAGATCCAATTATGCGAGAAGGACGTAGCCAGCTCCTTTTCAAAAACGCCCTTCGTCCACGCGACGCCCTGCGGGTCGGCCGCGATCGGCAGCACCTCCGGCAGATCTTCCGCCTCCATCGGTTCCATCGAAAGAATGATCGCGGATTTCCGCTCAGACACGGGTCCACTCCACAATCAACAGCACGATGAGGTAGGCGACGCAAAAAATATGGATTGCCCGCGGGTTGGAAAGGGCGTTCAGGGCGGCGGCGATGGCGAGAAGCGGAAGAAGGACATAGGCAAAACCGATCGCCTGGGCCAGCCAGGGACTCATCAGCGGAACCACGCTCCGGATCAGGAGGCAACCCACGACCAGGCCGACAAAGAGGAAGATCCCGTCGGACAGAAATGTCCTGAGCGCCGCAGTGAGATGGCGACGGCTCACCGACGTCATGTCGCCTTTCGAGGCATCCTGCAGAGCGGCATCCGACAACCCGTTATTCCATTGGCAGATGATCGCGTCCATCTTCCCTCCCCAGACACCGAAGGGCAGAAAGAAAAGAAAACACAGGACGAAGATCTCTCTCGACTGTCCGCTGAACTGCTGAGAGAGGATCGAGGCGGAGCCGGCGACGAGAATCGCCGCCAGCGATTCATTCGGCGGAACGTAAGCGCCGATCGCCGTCCGGTCGAGCCAGAAGAGTTCCAGAATGGCGCCCGCCATCAGGCCCGCGGAAGGTTCATTCAGCACCCACGCCACGGCGGGCGCGGCAACGATCGGCCTCGCGATCATCGCCTGAACGAATATCCGGTCCAGACACAGGACGGCGCCGAGGAACGCCGCGATCAACGCATCCAACAGCATATCGGGTCCTCAAAGCCGGTTTTCTTCTCCCGAAGGCGCTTTCTGAAGGATGGACCGGAGATCAGGAGGGTTATCCGTCGGCACGCGTTTCAGGTCGATGACCACCCCTGCACGCAGCAACGAAAGGACGTCCTCCAGCTCCCTTCGGTCCAACTGCACGGAGGGCGTGCAATGCACAACGCACTCTTCCGAGTAAATGTTGCCGAGATTCAGCCGGTTGAATCGGAAGCCCGCCCGGTGCGCCCTCGCCGCCGCTCCAACGTCTCCGAACAGAACGATGGTCTTCGGGCCGTCGGTCCGCTCTCCGGAAAGACTCTTCGGCAGATCGGCGACGCTGCAGATGGTCACCTCGATCTCACGGGGGACGGCCATGCGGATCACCGTTTCGCGAAAAAAGTCGCTCGCCACGCCGTCGTCCGCCACGACAATGCCCTCCGCCTGCAGGAAGGGAACCCAGGCCTCGAGGATCTGCCCGTGAATCAATCGATTGTCGACCCGAACCAGTACGACATTCATTGCGCTATCGGGTTCAACCGGCAGCTTTCTTATTGAGAATTTCCGTTGCCAGCGAGATGTTGCGGATGCCGTAGTCCTTGATGAACTGGGCAAATTCCTTGAGGGTCATCCCTTCCCGGACATCCGGCAGTTTCAGGAGCATCGGGAGGTTGACGCCGGTGACGACTTCGACTTTCCCTTCTTTGAGAAATGAAAGGGAGATGTTGGAAGGGGTGCCGCCGAAGAGATCGGTCAGGATCAGAACGCCCTTGCCGTGATCCATTTTCTTGATAGCCGTGCCGATCTCTTTTTTCAGATCTTCGACGCCCTTGTTCTGATCGACGCTGATGTGGACGACTCCCTTCATCGGCCCCTTGATGAGTTCGGCGGCTTTGATGAGCTCGATGCCAAGATTGCCGTGGGTCGTAACGAGCACCCCGATCATGCCGATATCCCCCTCGCATGCGATTTGAGCGGTTACGCTAATGGATCGGGTAGTAATTGTCAAGCCATATCCCCGCGTTTCTGCCGTTCGCATCTCGACGGCAAAAAAAAAGAAGGCCGGGCCGCCTTTTCTCCGTCCCCGGATGGGTCCGGAGCGGCGGCTGCGGCCTCACGGCAAATGGCGTGCAACGGCGAGATCCGTCTTGGTGAAGCTGCAGCAATCGTATGGACCAGTCTCCTTTCGAGAAGGTCTTGAGCGTTGCGGTCTAAGACCGGCACGATTCCGGCCGGATGAGGAGAACGGGGATGCGCGAATCATGAAGCACACGGAGCGCCGTACTGCCGAAAACCCACTTCCTGATCCCCGTAATGCCGTGGGACGCGATGATGAGAAGATCCACGGAGTTCTTCCAGGCGTATTCCACGATGATCTGGTCGGCGCGACCTTCCAGCACCTCGGTCCGGACCGCGACCCCCTCCCCGGCCAATTGTGTCCGAATGCCGTCCAGATATTCCTTCGCCTGTGCGATGCGCTCCTTCTGCAAATCCTGATACCGACGGGCTTCCGTGCGAAGTTCGCTGCCTTCACCGAGGAGGGCCGCCGGATAATCGACCGCCGTCAACACGACGACCTCGCCGATGCAGCCTTTTTGCGCGAGGAGGCGCACCTCCTTCAGCGCGCATTCGGCCAGTTTCGAACCGTCCAGTGGGACCAGTACCTTCTTATACATGGCCTTTCCCTCCTTTCATTTCATTGCCGCTTGTCCCGTTTCAAGCCGTCGCTGTCTTCAAGCGTGCAATAAGTTCCTGCATGAGAATTTCCCGCTGTTTCAGTTCGCGCCGGAATTCGCGGTTGTCAGTGTTGACAATCTCCAGGCGGAGATTGTGATGAGATCGCTCGAGAATTTCCAAAAGAACCTGTCTCTCATCGGCCGTCAGTTCAAAAGCAGGCATGGTTCTCCTCCTTTCTTCATGTTTTCAGTTGCGCTTTCGTAACTCCCAAAGGGTAGACCGGAAAGATTTCGAACTTGAGGACGTCGATCCACGCCGCCCTGGCGGCGATGAGTCCTTTGGCATCCGTTTGAACCACATAGACCGTTCTGCAGCCCTGCAGATCGTAGTACTCGCTGATCACCTTGACGTCTTCCGGCCACTCCCATCCCACTTTGCGTGTTCTCACTTCCTTTTCGTCCCCAGGCTCCCAGGTACAAATCATCATGAAGTACATGCAGACACCTCCTTTTTCTCTTTGCCGTGAATCAGCAGCACCGGGCATTGCGCCTCCTGCAGCACCCTTCCCGCCACGCTCCCGATTCCACATTTCCTCAAACCCGATTCTCCATGTGGAGCGATGACAATAAGATCAATTCTTCGCTCCGTTGCCTCTTTCAGGATCTCCTCATGCGGTTCGCCTTTGCGGAGGTTGGGAATGACTTTGATATTCGGACTCTCCGGACACCGGTCGACGATTCCCTGAAGCCTTTCGTTCGCAACCAGAATACTCTCGTTGACAACTCGTTCGACGACGTTTCGGTCACCGCAGTAATGGGAGACGTAGTAATGAACCATCCGGCTGATTACATGCAGGAGGAAGATTCTGGCGTTGTCCTTCACCGCGATGCACAGGGCTATGCGAAGCGCCCGTTCCGAGTCTTCCGAAAAATCTGTCGGCACCAGGATATTCTTCGATTGAAACATGAACGCTCCTCTCCTTTTTTTAGTCGAACCACTTCTGCCCGCCGTCTCGTCGCGGATTTCAGAGCACGTCTTCATGCGGTTCCTCTGCGTCCGGAGGCCGCAGGCAAAATGCGAGGAAAGCTTCGGTGTCATTATACGACATGAATTATCGCTTACAACGCGGCTTGATACCGGAGGGAATACCGAGGAATAGTAGGTATCAGGAAAGTCTCATCAGAAAAGACCGGAGGTTGATCTGACGCGTCTTGATGCCGAGTTTCTTCCGTATGCTGTTTCTGTGACAATCGACCGTTCTCGTGGAAATGCCCAGCAGACCTGCGATTTCCTTGCTTGACCTGCCCTCTCGAACAAGGTCGGCCACCTGAAGCTCCTGCGGTGTGAGATCGAAATACTGCTGCGAAATCCTGTGAAAGAAGGGAGAGACGATCTCATGAATCTGCGTCTCGATCATGTCCAGAAGATTCCGCTGCTCACGGCTGATCGGACTCCTTTTCAGCTTTTCGATGTGCGGAAGGATATTGGTCTTCACATTGGAGAGGACGCGATCCTCCAATTCACGCCGATCCTCTTCGCGCTGCTTCAGAAGGACCCTGAGCGCCGTGTTCAGGTCCTCCAGATTCCGCGTTTTGATGGAGAGTTCCTCCTCGCGCAATTTCAGCGCCTCCTCGGCGCGCTTGCGCCGTGTGATGTCCCGGAGAGATCCCGCAATCCGCGCCTGCCGGTCTCCTTCCGCAGGAAGAATCGCCGCCGTAACGGAACAGGTGAAAAGAGCCCCCTGACGGTCCCTCATCTGGATTTCGAAGTCGTCGACGCGCCCCTTTTCCTGAATCTCCTGCAGAAACACTCTTCTCCTGTCCGGTTCGACGTAAAACTCGTCGATGGACCGCCCGATGAAATCCTCTCTCCTATAGGGGAAACTCTTCTCAACCGAGGGGGAGACTTCCCGGATGGTCCCGTCGAGCGAGACTTCGTAGTAGACATCCTGAATGTTTTCAAAGATGCGGCGGTACCTTTCCTCGCCGGCGCGAATCTCTTCCTCCGTTCTCTTTCGTTCGGTGACGTCGAAGATCGATCCGATGAGACCGGCCGCCGCGCCCTTTCGATCCAGAAAAACCGCCTTGCTGAAAACGCAATGGTGCCGGGTTCCATCGGCGTGGAGGAGATCGCTCTCATAGACATGAATGCCGCCCCTCCGATACAGTTCGGCGTCCGCCTGATGGTATGTGTCGGCGAGATCTTTCGGGGCAACATCATAGACGGTCTTGCCGACGACATCGTCGTCATCCCGGCCCAGAAATTCCCGGAAGGCCCGATTGCTGCCAAGATACACGCCATGAATATCTTTATAGAATACGGGGATGGGGATTGCGTCGATCAGCTTTCTGAGAAAAGTGAAATCCGCGGACTTCCCGACGGCCGGTCTGGGTCTTCTCCGGGGTTCCATGATGCTTCGTTTGCTCTTCATCATCGAAACCTCTTGCTTAATGATAATACCAATAATTATCCATACTTGCCGTCTATCCTGAAGGCTACAGGCAACGCTTCCGCTTGTCAAGCGGATTTCCGGCCTTGCCGATGCGGGGAGATCCGTGATGACACAATTCCCGTTGACGTCTTTCGTTCCGTATGATAGGCACAGCTCCAACCGCTTGGATCCGGTACCAGGACCGAGACGGAAAGGTCTCCCTTACCATCGCAACTGAAGCAACAGGGCCTTCCGGCGCACGTCCGAGGGCCCTTTTTTTTTGAGGACCACGACCCGTGAAAACTTCTTCTACACATCGCCCCTCCGTCGCCTTCATCGGGTTGGGAAAAGTCGGAACGGCGCTCGCCTGTTCCCTCTACGACGCCGGCTATGCGATTCGCGCCGTTCATGACCCCCTGCCCCGCGCCATGGAACGCGCCGCCCGCCATACCGGCGCACGCCGTTGCCGCACGGCCGAAGAGGCCGCCGGCTTCGCGGAGATGGTATTTCTCTCAACGCCGGACGATCGCATTGAGGAAGTCTGCCGTCGTCTGGCCGACGCAGGCGCTGTCTGCAGCGGCAAGCGCGTCCTTCACCTGAGCGGCGCCTGCGGCCTCGATCTGCTCGCCCCCGCGCACCGGTGCGGCGCCGTCACGGGGTGCATTCACCCGCTCCAGAGTTTTCCGGATGTCGACTCCGCCCTCCGCTCCCTTCCCGGAAGCGCGTTCGGTCTGACCGTCGAGGACGCGTTGAAAGAAGAGGCGACGGCCCTGATCGGCGCCCTCGGAGGCTTCCCGATTTATATCTCCGACGGCGACAAGCCGCTCTATCACGCGGCAGCGTGCATGGCTTCCAATTACCTCGTGACGCTGATCGATGCCGTCCGGCGCATCTGCGAGTCTTTCGGCCTCTCCAGCGAGGAGGCCGTAAAGGCTTTCTGGCCACTGATCGTCGCAACGTTGCGCAACATCGAAACGAACGGCACCGTCGCCTCGCTTTCCGGCCCCATCGAGCGTTGCGACATGGGCACTGTGGAACGCCATCTGGAAGCCATGGCCCGTTGCTGTCCGGAACTGCTGCCTCTTTACCGTCATCTGGGCCTTTTGACTGCGGACGTGGCGGCGCGCAAGAACCCTCGCGCCGCCGGCCTGATGGAACCCGTACGTGAGATTCTTTCCAAGGAGTAATGCGCTATGAGCAAGCAAGGTCGAATTCAGAGGGTCACCACCGCCGTTCTTCGCGAAATGAAAGAGAAGGGTCAGAAAATCACGGTGCTGACCGCGTACGATTATCCTATGGCGTCGTTGCTGGACGAATGCGGAACGGACGTGATTCTCGTCGGCGATTCCCTGGGGATGGTCGTTCTCGGGTACGACAGCACGCTGCCGGTTACCATGGAGGACATGCTTCACCACACCCGCGCCGTCTGCAGGGGCGCACACCGCTCCATGGTCGTCGCCGACTTGCCCTTCCTTTCCTATCAGGTATCCCCGGAAGAGGCGCTGCGCAATGCGGGCCGTCTCATGCAGGAGGCCGGCGCTCAGGCCGTCAAACTGGAAGGCGGCCGCGAGGTCGCGGATGCCGTTCGCAAGATCACGGATGCCGGGATCCCTCTCATGGCCCACCTCGGCCTGACCCCCCAATCGGTGCATCGCTTCGGCGGCTACAAGGTTCAGGGGAAGAACGAGGAAGCCGCGCAAAGGCTGCTGGAAGACGCCAAGATCATCGAAGCGGCAGGCGCCTTCGCCGTCGTCCTGGAATGCATTCCAGCGTCCCTCGCGGCCACCATCACGTCGGCCATCGCCATCCCCACGATCGGGATTGGCGCCGGCTCCTCCTGCGACGGCCAGGTCCTCGTCGTGAACGACATACTCGGCATGTACGACAAAATGTCGCCTCGCTTCGTCAAACGCTATGCGGACCTCAGTTCGCAGATCCGGACGGCGGTGGAGGCCTACACGAAGGAGGTCCGATCCGGCGAGTTTCCCGGACCGGAGCACGCATTCTGACGGGCGGGGACGGACCTCGAGATCGCCTGGATCAACGGATATCGAACCATGCCTGTCTTCCGTCTCGGACCTGAACCCGTCTTTCCTCCGCCGGATATGTCCACCGAAGAGGGTCTTCTCGCCGTCGGCGGCGACCTCTCCCCGGAGCGCCTCCTGAGCGCCTATGCCCAGGGGATCTTTCCCTGGTATTCCGAAGGCGAGCCGATCCTCTGGTGGTCGCCCGATCCACGCTGCATACTTCTTCCCGCCGATTTGCGGATCCCCCGCAGCATGAGACAGTTCCTGAAAAAAAAACCTTTCCGGATCTCCTGCGACCGGGCCTTTCGTTCCGTCATGGAAGCCTGCAGCGAGCTTCGCCCCGGCTCCTCCGGGACCTGGATCACCGCCGCAATGATCGATGCATACTGTCGCCTTCACGAACTGGGATACGCCCACTCCGTCGAGACCTGGGTCGATGACGGACTGGCGGGAGGGCTCTACGGCGTTTCCCTCGGCGGCTGTTTCTTCGGGGAATCCATGTTTTCAAAAGTCAGCAACGCCTCCAAGGCCGCCCTCATCACCCTGACGGAAGCGCTCGGCCGGCGCGGTTTTTCTCTTCTCGACTGCCAGATGCACACGCGGCACCTGGAGATGTTCGGGGCAAAGATGATCCCGCGAAAGGAGTTTCTTCTTCTGCTCTCCGGCGCCCTCCGGACCCGGACCCTGCGTGGCGACTGGGGAGAGATGCGCCTCCTGGAAGCGTAATTTCTTCTCGACAGACCGCCGTTTTTTTTCTATACGGCCACTTTGTGGGAACGCAATGGGACCCTCCTCCCGCGATCGGGGGAAGGGCGCGTTCACAGCGCCCGGAAAGACGAACTCATGATATCGGTCATCCTGCCTTATGGCGGCCAGTCGGATCTCGATGTCCACCTCCGTCCGTTCGTCGATTCCGATCGGATCGAAAAGCTGTTTCTTCTCTACTCGGGCCCCTTCCTCGCCGTTCCGAAAAAATGTGAAATCGTCAAGGCGCAGTCGGCGCAGAGCGGAAACATCCTCCATTGGATTCTGAAGAAGATCCGCACCCGCTATGCGCTCGTCGTCACCGGGACATCCGCGGTCCACCTCGACCCCGGGGCTGCGGCGCGCTTCATCGAAGTCGCGGAATCGACTCGGGCGGGCATCCTCTACTCGGATTTTGGCGAACTGCTTCCTCCCGCGCCGGGAGCCGCGGGAGGAACCTTCCGGGAACGGCGTCTCATCGATTACCAGTTCGGCAGCATCCGGGACGATTTCGATTTCGGCCCGGTCCTCTTCCTCTCCACGCACGCCGCGCAGACTTCCGTCGACAAGTACGGCTCCGTGCGGGACTGGAAGACGGCGGCGCTCTATGACCTTCGCCTGAAGATCGCGGCGGATTTTCCCGTGGTCCGGATTCCGGAGATCCTCTATACTTCGGTCCCCGCGGAAGCCGGCCGCCCGTCCCGGGAAGGAACGCCCGCCCCCGAAATCTCCGAGAGCCACTTTCGGTACGTCGATCCCGCTTCCGCCGGTTTCCAGCGCGAGCGCGAGCACATCGCCGCCGCCCATTTGAAGAACATCGGCGCCTGGCTGCCGCCGAAGTTCAAGGAAGTCCCGGACCCCGGAACGGCATTTCCCGTGACGGCCAGCGTCGTCATCCCCGTCCGGAACCGGAAAGCAACTATCGCCGACGCTGTGACGAGCGCCCTCTCCCAGCAGACAGATTTCCCCTTCAATGTCATCGTCGTGGACAACTTTTCGACCGACGGGACGGACGCCATCCTCGCCGATCTCGCCGCACGCGACGACCGCCTCCACCGTCTGACCCCCGCCGAAACGGGCCTGCAGATCGGCGGCTGCTGGAACGAGGCGGTCCGTTCGGCCTGCTGCGGGCGCTACGCCGTGCAGCTCGACTCCGACGACCTCTACGCCTCGCCAGACGTCCTGCAGAAGATCGTGCGCACCTTCACGGAGGAAAACTGCGGAATGGTCGTCGGTTCCTACACGATCGTGGATTTCGCACTGAAGGAGCTGCCCCCGGGACTGATCGAACACCGGGAATGGACGAAGAGCAACGGCCACAACAACCTCCTGCGCGTGAACGGCCTGGGCGCCCCGCGCGCCTATCAAACCGCCCTCCTGCGGGAGTCGCCCTTTCCGAATGTCGGCTACGGCGAGGATTACGCGGCCGGCCTGAGGATTTCCCGCGAATACCGCGTCGCCAGGATCTTCGAGAACCTCTATCTGTGCCGCCGCTGGAGCGGCAATACGGACCACCGGCTCTCCGATGAGCAGCGTAACGCGAACGACGCATACAAGGACTTCCTGCGCACCGTGGAGATTCAGGCCCGCCGACAGATGAAGGGCCGGAAGCTTCCCCCTGTACCCTTCGCCGGATGACAACGCCATGAACAGGAAACTCTCTCCCGATCGATCTCCCGACGCGTTTCGCGTCCGCGAAGCCGCGGCGGCCGACGCCGCCGCCATTCGGCGGTTCCTCCGGCGCTCCTGGAGCGATACCTACGGCGCATTCATTCCTCTCCAGGATCTTCTCCACGGGCTCAACAAGCATTATTCCGCCGTAAGACTGCGCGAACAGATCGCCGACACGCGGAACCGGTGCGTCGTGGCCGAGAGCGGCGGGCAGATCGTCGGATTTCTGAGACTCAAGGCCTACGGGGCGACCCTTGCCTCCGCCGACGGCGGACCTGTCCCCGTCCGGATGTATATCCGCTCTTTGTATGTCTCACCGGAACGGAAGGGCGGCGGGATCGGCCGCACCCTGATGGGCGTTGCCCTGGAGCATGCGCGCAGGTGCGGTTTTTCCGAGATCTGGCTCGGCGTTATGCGCCCCAACCGCCGCGCCTACAATTGGTACATGAGCCAGGGGTTTTCCGTCCGCGGGGAAGAACCCTTCACCATCGGCGGCACCACCGTTCCCTGCCTCCTCTGCCGCAAGACTCTGCCGGAAAGGACTTTCTCCGTCTATGACGGCTCATCGACAACGCCGCTGAACGATTCGTGCCTCGGTCTTTTTTCGGAACAGGTCCGCACCTGGCCGCGCCTTCGTTCCGCTGCCGGCATGCTCGATGCCGTCGTGACAAAGTCCTTCCGCGAAAACGGCCTTTTCCTCGACATTCAGTACAACCCCGGCCGCATCGCCAATTCCACCGCCGCCGTGGGAAAGGCAATCGAGCGCCGTCCCTGTTTCCTCTGCCGTCGGAATCTGCCCCGAAGCCAGAAAGCGATCCTGTACCGGAAGAATTTTCTGATCCTCTGCAATCCCGCTCCCATCGTGATGCGCCACCTGACCGTCGCCTCCTACGAGCACCGCCCCCAGGCGTTCTTCGCATCCGCGGAAGACTACCTCCTTCTGTGCCGCGACCTCGGCCGGCGTTGGGACGTCCTTTACAATGGTCCCCGCTGCGGCGCTTCCGCCCCCGATCATCTGCATTTCCAGGTGGTCCCGTCCGGCATCCTTCCGCTCTCGGCCGCGGCCGGTGGCCCGGCCGTTGGAACCGTCGAGGGTGTCTCGGTGTCCATCTTTCGGAGCTTCGGCTACGGGGCCATCGTCCTTGCAGGCGGCCGGTTCCCATCACTGCTGAAGGTCCTGCAACGACTGCAGGACGTCCTGCCCGCGGGTGGAGCACAAGGCGAAGAGCCGATGTTCAACATCCTGGGCCGCTACAACGGCAGGTCCTGGCGCCTGGTGATCTTCCCGCGCCGCAAGCACCGGCCGGACGTCTATTTCTTCCGAGAGAAGGACCGCATGCTGATCACCCCGGGCGCGTTCGAGATGAGCGGTCTGATCGTTGCGCCGCGCGAGAAAGATTTTTCCCGCATCACAAGGACCTGGGCACTGCGGATCCTGCGCGAGGTGGGATCGCCCCCGGGCATCACCGCCCGCATTGCGGCGCGTCTCCTGTCGCAAGAAGGAACCCCCTGAAGGTCTGCGCGCAAAGCGATGCATCGCCGTCCCTCGTCTCATCCGCAGAAGCGGAATCCAGCCGACGACTGATTGCAGCCCCCGCCCGCATGTCGTAACCATTTGATTGACTGTGCCGTGACGGTGCGACGGCCGGTCCGAACTGAAATGCAATTCGATCATTGGGAATGAAGGAAGACAACCCCGGTTCCGGTGATGGAAGAAATCGGGCGACGAAGCCGCCCCTCCCTATCCGATCCCTTCCGCAATCAAGACCCCGGAGCGCTGCTTCTTTCCCCGGAGATAGGCGTACAGCGTCTCGTCGGAGACGATCACGCGCCCGGCCGCGGAAGAGGCGTGCAGCAGGCGGACCCTGCCGCGGCGCCGCACGGCGATTCCGACGTGGCAGACATCGAGGCCCTCTTCGGCGCTGGCGATCGCGACGATGTCCCCTTCCCGGATGGCCCCTTCCGCCCGTCGGAACCGCTCTTTCGGCAGGCAGCACCACGACCTCGCCGACAGGCGCCTCTCGGCTGCGCGGATGCTGCGGAAGGTTCCCGGATCCGCCAGGGCCGGATACCGATCCCGGTGGGCGCTCATCCAATCGATCCTCTTGCGGCACGGAACCCCGCCCAACTCACGCGTTCGATCGCGAAGGATTTTCTTCGCTTCATTGTCGGCGAGCCAATCCGTAAAATAGTGAAGTCTTGAAGCGTAGCCTCCGATCCGGCCCTTCCGGTAACGGATAGCTCTCAGACGGGACGCGAAACAGGCGAAGTCCGGACGCGCCGCGGCGGCCGTCGCGGCCAGGGCGACGGCCGTCTCCACCAAGGTGACGCAGTCAAAGGCCTTCCACTGCACGATCAGGCGCTCCGGCCCGCCTTCTTCCAGAACGTCCGCGCGGTAGGGCTTCCCAAGGAGCGCGCAGGCCGCCGCGGCGACGCGCTCTCCGGCGGACGGGGTCTCTCCCCGGGGAAGGACCTTCTTCATCAACCTGTCGAATTCCCCGTGCAGCCTAAGGTTCCGCTTCAATCGGTCTTGCCTCCCGAAGGACGTTGCTCAGCCTGGCGAATTCTTCCGGCGTCAGGGTCTCGGCCCGCCGCATTCCATCAATCCCCGCCGCATCAAGCACCCGCCGCAGTTCCTCCTCTTCTTCCGGAGCCACGCCGCTCTTTCTCAGGCAGTTGTAGAGGGTCTTGCGCCGCATGGCGAACGAGGTCCGCACCACGCGGGTGAAAAAGTCCGCGTCGGAAAGCGGCGCCTTCGGCTCTTCCGCAAAATCGAACCTCAGGACCCGCGAGTGGACGCGCGGCGACGGAAAGAAGCACGAAGGCGGCACCTGGATTCCGCCGCGAATGGAGGCGTGCATGGCAAACAAGACCGTCGGAATCCCGTATTCCTTGGAGCCGCGGGCAGCCGTCAGCCGATCCGCCACCTCCTTCTGCATCATGAGAGTCGCCGACGAAAGAAACGATCGCTGCGCAAGAAGGCGGAAGAGGATCGGGCTGGAGATGTTGTAGGGAATGTTCCCGACGACCTTCAGCTTGCCGCTCTTGGAACAGCCGGTCCACGCAGACGGTTCGACCTTGAGGATGTCCAGATTCAGGATCTCGACGTTCGCCGCCGCGCCAAGACGCCGCCTCAGGATCTCCGCCAGTTCCGGATCGATCTCGACGGCGAGGACCCTGCCGGCGCGTTCGGCGATGCGCTCCGTGAGGAGTCCCAGCCCGGAGCCGATTTCCAGCACCGTCTCGCCCGTTTCGATTGCGGCAAGGCGGAGAATCCTTTCCATCACGTCGCGATCCTCGAGAAAAGACTGGCTGTAACGCCGTCTGGGACGGACTCCGTACTGACGCAGGATTTCTCTTGTCGATTTCATGCCTGCCTTCTTCGCAATGACCGGATCAGCCGCAGGGTGATGAAGTACGCCGGAACGGCAAACAGGGGCGCGGTGATCAACCCTCCCAGGAGCAGAGGGCAGAGGATCTGCCAGCCGGCGGCCGCCAGGCTGACCAGAGAATAATCCGCCAGGACCAGCCCGGTCGCCTCCTTTCCCAGGCACAGCACGCCGATTTCGTACTGAGCGTAGTAGAAGACCGGTATGGTGAGGGGATTGGAGATGAGCCAGGATCCGAGGTACGCGGAGGTGATGTTCCAGCGGAACAGCAGCCCGAATGCGACAATCAGCAGCGTATGAAACGGAATCGTCGGCGTCACGCCGACGAAGACCCCGAGCGCCATGCCGAGGGCGACCGTCCTCGGTTCGCCGCGGAGGTTGAGGAACCGCTCGTAGAATTCTTTAAGCTTCCGTCTGACAATTTCCATATCCGCCGTCCGCCGGCCATCTCGAAACGGCGTTCATGTCGATGCCGTCGCGACAGCCGGCCGCAAGAAGATGCTCTCCGACCACGGCGATCATGGCCGCATTGTCCGTGCACAGAATGGGAGGCGGCAGAAACAGCTCCATCCCCTCGGCCTCCGTCCTCAGGCGGAATCGGTTCCGAAGCCGGCTGTTCGCGGCGACGCCGCCGCAGACGACAATGCGTCCGATGCCGGCGAGCGCAGCGGCAGCAAAGGTCTTTTCGACCAGCACCTCGACGATGGCCTCCTGATAACCGGCCGCGATATCGGCCAGTTCCCGCCCGGCGGGTTTCTCCCCGCGGCGCTTCAGATAATGCAGGAGCGACGTCTTGAGACCGCTGAAGCTGAAGTCCAGGCTGTTTCTCATCGCCCGCGGAAAGGGGATCTTCCCCGGATCGCCTTCCTTGGAGAGCCGGTCCAGGATGACGCCCCCGGGATAACCGATTTCCAGCAGCTTTGCAGCCTTGTCGAAGGCCTCTCCCGCGGCATCGTCCCTCGTCTGTCCCATGATGCGGCTGCGTCCGAAGTCTTCGACCACGTAGGTCGTCGTATGCCCTCCCGAAACGACGAGCGCCACGAAGGGGAATGCGGGCTGCCGGTCGGTCAGGAAGACGGCCGCGATATGGCCGTCAAGATGATTGACGCCGACGATCGGAATACCCTTCGCGTAGGCCAGGGCCTTCCCGGCAGAGATTCCGACGAGCAGCGATCCGATGAGGCCGGGTCCGCGAGTGACGGCGATTCCTTGAATATCGTCGAGGCCGACGCCCGCCTCTTCGAGCGCCTGCAGGATGACGGGCGCGACGGCCTCGATGTGCTTGCGGGAGGCGATCTCCGGCACGACGCCGCCGAAGCGGCTGTGCGCCAGAACTTGCGAAGCGATGACGTTGGACAGCAGTTCCCTCCCGTCGCGGACGACGGCGGCGGCCGTTTCATCGCAGGATGATTCGATTCCCAGGATCAGCATAGGTTCCACAGAGAATTTTTCTTTTGTAAAAAAGCGCAAGAGACTATATAGAAACCCCTTATCTTTGTAAACCCAATTTCACCTGCCTCAGGGAAAGGACGCACTTCCATGGAGATCAAGACGGATTTTCTGGTTCTCGGAAGCGGTATTGCGGGATTCAGCTTCGCAATCAAGGCTGCCGAATTAGGCACCGTAGCGGTCGTCACCAAGAAGGAGCGGACGGAATCCAATACGAACTACGCGCAGGGCGGGATCGCGGCCGTTTACGACAAAGAAGACCGGTTCGATTATCACATCCAGGACTCCCTCACCTGCGGCGCCGGTTTGTCCAAGGAAGACGTCGTGCGCTTCGTCGTGACCGAGGGCCCCGACCGCGTCCGGGAACTCGTCGAGTGGGGCGTGCAATTCACCAGGGCCAAGGAGGGATCTTCTTCGGAGTTCGACCTCGGCCGCGAGGGCGGCCACTCCATGCGTCGCGTCCTCCATGCGAAGGACCTGACCGGCAGGGAGATCGAACGGGCCATCACCGAAAAGGCCGGCAGCCATCCGAATGTCTCCATTTTTGAAAATCATATCGCCATCGATCTGATCACGAAGTCCTTCATCACCGGACAGCGGAAGGGCGTCGCCGATCAATGCCTCGGCGCCTATGTGCTGGATATCGAACGCAACGAGATCCACACCTTCCGCGCCCGATTCGTCCTCCTGGCCACGGGCGGAACGGGCAAGGTCTATCTCATCACCTCCAACCCCGATATCGCGACGGGAGATGGAGTCGCCATGGCGTACCGCGCCGGCGCCCTCATCGCGAACATGGAATTCACGCAGTTCCATCCGACCTGCCTGTACCACCCGGCGGCGAAGTCGTTTCTCATCAGCGAAACCGTACGCGGCGAAGGAGGCATCCTCCGTCTGAAGAACGGAACTTCCTTCATGGAAAAGTATCATCCCATGAAAAGCCTCGCCCCGCGCGACGTCGTCGCCAAGGCGATCGACACGGAACTCAAGAAGTCCGGAGACGAATACGTCCTCCTGGACATCACGCACCGGGACAGGGATTTCCTGATCAACCGCTTTCCCAACATTCACCGCGAGTGCCTGCAGTTCGGGATCGACATGACGAAGGACCCCATCCCCGTCGTACCCGCCGCGCATTACCAGTGCGGAGGCGTTTCCGTCAACGCATTCGGCGAGACAACGATCGACCGGCTTTTCGCCTGCGGCGAGGTTTCCTGCACGGGTCTGCACGGAGCGAACCGGCTGGCCAGCAATTCCCTGCTGGAGGCGGTCGTTTTCTCCCATCGCGCCGTCCAGCGCATCCGCGAACGGATGCCGGATGTCCGGCACGAAGACCTTGCGATTCCCTCCTGGGACCCGCGCGGGGCGACGGAGAGCGACGAGTCCGTCGTCGTCTCGCACAACTGGGATGAAATCCGGCGCTGCATGTGGAACTACGTGGGGATCGTCCGCTCGAACAAGCGGCTTGACCGTGCGGAACGGCGTGTCGACCTCATCAACCGGGAGATCGACGAATACTACCGCAACTTCATCGTTACGAGGGATCTGATCGAATTGCGCAACATCGCCGTCGTCGCCCAGATCATCGTCCGCTGCGCTAAGATGCGAAAGGAAAGCCGGGGGCTTCACTATAACATCGATTATCCGGAGCGGGATGACCGGCAGTGGCTGAAGGATACGTTGATTTCAAGGGACTCTCGATAAAAGGAAGCTTCGGGGCGTCATTTCAGACGGCTCAAAAATGACCGAATGCAAGGCGCTAAATCCGGGGGCCTCCACTTCCAGGCCGTTCAAAAATGCCCGGATGCAAGGCCCCGAAATCCCGAGGAGTGAGGCGTACCGACGTGTACGCCGCAGCGACGAGGGATGAGGAAACGCCGCAGACGGGCGTTTTTCAACGGCCTAAACCTCACTTCCAGGTGAGTTCGACCCTTCCCACCACGCCCGTAAATACCAGCTTCAGCTTGCGAAAATCCTCGTCCGACACCGCCGGAATCTTCAGGCTGTAACATTTCCCGTGATGGGGATTGACGTAAGGGTAGAAATCCAGGATCACCGGCGTGACCGGATCGATGCGGCGCAGTTCGACGGGTTCGATCCGCCTGCCGTTCCCGTCCACAAGAAAGACGCTCCAGACCGAACGCAGCTTTTCGAAGTCGTTGTAATCCTTCTCGGGCACGTAGGCGTAGAAAAAGACTTCCGAAAAATCACCCTCCAGCGTCTTCAGCGCTTCCCCGCGCCCCTTTTTCTGCTCCTCGCTCAGCTCATAGATTCGGGCGTACTCCGCCAGATAGGCGGTCTGGAAGGCGCGTCCCTTGAAGGTTGCGGAAACTTTCACCTGGGTTTCGAACTGGGAATAGGAGACCTGCGAACGCGTCCAGTCGTTCAGGACGGCGAGGTATTCCTTCGAGATGCCCTTGTCGCGGGCGATGTCCAGGTATCCCTGGACGTAGCTGCACCCCGAGACCAGGAAAACCAAAAGAGCGATCAAAAGCGGCCGGCGTCGTCTATTCATGGTCGTCTCCGAAAACCCTGCGGAATATGAAATCAACCTGCGTCAGGAAATTCTCGATGCGGAAGACCTCGTCGATCTCCGGCGCGGACAGGCGGTCCGTCACCTCCGGATCGGCCTGCAGCAGGGTCTTGAACTCCAGGCCCTCATTCCACGATTTCATGGCATTCGCCTGAACGATGGCATAGGCCCTCTCCCGGCTTATCCCCCTCTCGATCATCTTGAGCAGGATCATCTGCGAGAAGATGACGCCGCGCGTCATCCGGAGGTTCGACATCATCCGTTCCGGATAGACGACGAGCTTCTCCATCATCCCCGCGAAACGGACCAGCATGAAATCCAGGAGAATCGTCGCGTCCGGCCCGATGACCCTTTCCACCGAGGAATGGCTGATGTCCCGCTCGTGCCACAGGGCGACGTCTTCGAGGGAGGCGACGGCGTACGAGCGCATGAGGCGCGATAGCCCGGAGAGATTTTCGGACAGGACGGGATTCCGCTTGTGCGGCATCGCCGAAGATCCCTTCTGGCCCGGAGAAAAGAACTCCTCCGCCTCGCGCACTTCCGTGCGCTGCAGCAGGCGGATCTCCTGCGAGAACTTGTCCAGAGACGATGCGATCACGGCGAGCGTGCAGAAATATTCCGCGTGCCGGTCCCGCTGAACGATCTGGGAGGATGCCGGCGCCGGCTTCAGTCCGAGCTTTTCACAGACATACTCTTCCACGGAAGGATCGATGAAGGAAAAGGTCCCGACCGCGCCGGAGAGCTTTCCGCAACTGATCCTCTCTTTCGCACGCTCGAGCCTCTCCCGGTTGCGGCGCATCTCGTCGTACCAGATGGCGAGCTTCAGCCCGAAGGTCACGGGTTCAGCGTGGATCCCGTGCGTCCGTCCGATCATGAGGGTGCGCTTATGCTCCAACGCGCGTTTTCGCAGCGCCGCAAGCACCCTGTCCACATCCTCCAGAAGCAGCTCCGCCGCCTGTTTCAGCAAGACGGCAAGGGAGGTATCCAGGATGTCCGAAGAGGTCAGCCCCATGTGGATGAAGCGTCCGTCTTCCCCCACCCGCTCCGTCACTGAGGTCAGGAAGGCGATGACGTCGTGCTTGGTGATCCTTTCGATCTCGTCGATCCGTGCCGCATCGAAGCCCGCCTTTTCCTTGATGTTCCTGAGGGAGGCCGGCGGGATCTTTCCCAGGCGGGCGAGGGCCTCGCATGCGAGGATTTCGATGTCGAGCCACGTCTGATAGCGGTTTTCCTGGCTCCAAACGGCGGCCATCTTTTCACGGGAGTATCGGGGAATCAATGCGGGCTCTCCTTCCTGGTCGGGTGCGCGCCACGTAATCTATTATGAGCGAAAGGCCGGAGTCAAGGAATTTGCGGATGTCCGGACTCCCCGGCCGGGATGCCGCCGCCGGATTCAGCAATTGACAATCGAACCCGGCGGACATAAGCTTGCGGCCAAACCGCAACGTGAGCCGCAGGGCAATCCGGACGGCATTTCTTCCGAGGAACTCGCATGGACATATCCCAGTACCGACAACCCACCGCCGACGTCGACGGGATCTTTCCGCGCCGCTGGTCGCCGCGCGCCATGAGCGGCGAAGAAATCCCGGAGGAAAGCCTCCGGTCGCTTTTCGAGGCGGCGCGCTGGGCGCCTTCTTCGAACAACAACCAGCCCTGGCGATTCCTCTACGCGAGACGCAATACCAAGCACTGGGACACGTTCTTTTCGCTGCTGACAGAATCCAACAAGGTGTGGGCGGTGAAGGCCGCCGTCCTCATCGTGGTCGTCTCGAAAACCGCGTTCGATTACAACGAAAAACCCGCACGCACGCATTCCTTCGACGCCGGCGCCGCCTGGGAGAACCTCGCGCTGCAGGGATCCGGCATGGGGCTCGTCGTCCATGGCATGCAGGGTTTTGACTACGACCTTGCCCGCAAGGCCCTCGACATCCCCGATCTCTACCAGGTCGAGGCGATGATTGCGGTCGGAAAACCGGGAAAGGCGGAAGACCTTCCCGAATCGCTGAGGGAGCGCGAACACCCCTCGGGGCGCAAGCTGCTATCGGAGATCGCCGCCGAAGGGCCGTTCCGTTTCCGTTAGGAGAATGACACCTTGGGCTTCGTTCTGAAAAAAATCGTCTCCCCCCTGTTCCTTCCCTTCGGCTGGTGCCTCGCCTTCATCCTCCTGGGCGTCGTCCTCATGCTCTTCGGAAAGAGAAAGCGCCTCGGTTTCGCGCTGGCGCTTTTCGCAACGGTGATTCTGTATGCCCTCAGCTCACCCCTCGGGTCCCATTTCCTCCTGCGTCCCCTCGAATCGCTCTACCCCGCGCTGGAAGCGTCGACCCCCCTGGCCGCCCCGACGGAAACGGATTTGAGCAAGGTCCGCTGGATCGTCGTTCTCGGCGGTGGGCACGTCTGGGATACCGAGGTGCCGGTGACAAGCCGAGTCGGCCGCGAGACCCTGATGCGCGTAGCGGAAGGCGTCCGCCTTTCCCGGAGCCTGCCCCAGGCGCGCATTCTCCTCTCCGGCGGAACCTACCTGGAAGAAAAATCCGATGCGGAAGTCATGGCGACCCTTGCCGGCATCATGGGAATTCAGCCGCAAAGCCTCGTATTGGAAAAGGACTCCAAGGACACCTTCGCCCAGGCCCGCCTCATCCGCCCCATCGTGCAATCGGACCCCTTCATCCTGGTGACATCTGCCGGCCACATGCCCAGGTCCATGGCGGTTTTCCGCAAGGCCGGCATGAACCCCATCGCCGCGCCGGCTGATTTTCTTGTCCTGAGGGCGAAGTCCCAGCATCCCAGAAAGATCCTCCCCTCCCCCGACCATCTAAGGAACTCGGAACGCGCCATCTACGAGTATGTCGGGCTTGCGTGGTATCACCTGACGGGGAAGATCTGAGGGCCGTCAAGAAAGAAAATGCCCGCCCCCGCCTCCGGTGCCTCTCTGCGGTCGTGATCGCTTGTATTCGCCGTTTTTCCGTGTTAAGGTGCCACCACTTCAAGAAATGAGGTCTGAAATTATGAACAAGTGGGCGAAACGTCTGCTGCCCCTGGCAATTCTATTTCTCATCGCCGTGCCCTGTTCGGCGAAGGACAAGAATACCGTCGCCGTCCTGCCTTTTGCGGTTCACAGCGGCGAGAACATCGACTACGTTCGCCAGGGCATTCTGGACATGCTGTCCTCCCGCGTCTACGTCGCGGACAAGATCGAGGTGGTTGGCAAGGATGCCGTCGCCGCCGCCCTCAAGGAAGCGGGAGTGAAGGAATTGTCCCTTTCCGATGTATACGCGATGGGAAAGAAGCTCAACGCGGACTTCGTCGTATGGGGGAGCATCACGAAGATCGGCAACAGCATCAGCATCGACGGAAAGCTCGTCGATATCGCGGCTTACAAATCCACCGTGAGCCTCTTCGCCCAGTCCCAGGGGATGGACGAGGTCATCCCGAAGATCAATGACTTTGCCCAGCGGATCGATGCGCATATCCTCGGCGTTTCGCCCGCGTCCGTCCAGGAGGCCCAGGCCCCCTCTCAGCCCGCTGCTGCGGCCCAGGCCGGGGGCGCCTTTTCGAAAGAATCCGAAATCATATCGGGCATGCGCAAGAGCCGCACGGGGACATTCACCTCCGCGATCAATCCCGACTACATCAACTCCGACCAGGTGGTGGACCGCAGGGGATTCTGGATGAGCCAGAAATTCCCGACGGAGTTCAAGGGCATGGACATCGGGGACGTCAATGGCGACAAGCTCAATGAAACCGTCATGATCGACAATCACAACATCATGATCTACCAGTTGAAGGGAAAGGATTTCAAGCAGATCCAGACGATCAAAGGCAGCGCCTATGAGGATTACATCGCCGTCGACGTAGCCGACATCAATGGAAACGGACTGAAGGAGATCTTCGTTACCAGCATTTCCCGCAGTTCGATCAAGAGTTTTGTCCTGGAATACCAGGGAGGGAAGTTTGTCAAGACCGTGGACCTGCCCTGGTGTCTTCGCGTGATCAACCGTGTCGACGAGCCCATTCTCCTTGGGCAGCAATTCGGAACCGACAGTGTCTTCAATACGCCGATCTACGAAATCGTCTGGAACAACGGGAGGTATCAGGAAGGAAAGCGGATGAAGATCCCCCTGGGCCTTTCGATTTACGGTCTGACCATCGACGAACTCATCAGCGGGTCCAGCCCGAAGGTCGTCGCCTTGGATGAATACGATCACCTGGTCGTATTCGAACAGACGGAAAAGCCGCTGGACAAGCTGCGGGTCTTCGGCGGCAGTCCGGAATTCCTTTACAAGACCGACGATGTCTTTGGAGGCTGCAATACCAGCTTCGAGATTTCCGACCACGACATCGGCGCCGACCGTGAAAAGATGACCGCCAGCATCAACCTCCGCATCCTGACCTACGATCTCAACAAGGATGGAAAAAAGGAAATCATCATCGTTAAGAACATCTCCGCAGTGGGCCGGATGATGAAATCGGTCAATCTCTTTACCTCGAGCGAGGTCTACAATCTGGAATGGGACGGCCTCGGGTTATACGAAAACTGGCGGACCCGCAAGATCGACGGCTACGTCGCCGATTATCAAGTCAAGGACATCGATAACGACGGGCAGCACGAGATCGTCATGTCGCTCGTAACGTCCTCGGGAGTTTCGCTGACAGGAAGAAGCATCGTCGTTTATTTCAAGTTCAACTTGCCGCAGCCGGCCACCCGCTGAGCAGGCAGAAACCGGGCCGGGCTTTGGTGATTGACAAGGCGGGGAAACCAGTATAAAGGGATGTTCCTCAAAAAACCGGCGGCGTAGCTCAGTTGGTCAGAGCATACGGCTCATATCCGTAGTGTCCGGGGTTCAAGTCCCTGCGCCGCCACCAAAATACTTCAGCCCGGCCCAAAGCCGGGCTTTCTATTTCTCCCCGGACTACGTCACCGGGAGACCCTTCCGCACCTCTCCAGATTCCCCCCCCCTTTTTTCGATCGAATCGCGTATCTGCGATATCGGCCGGCTAAGGGATTTCGAACCCCCGATTGAGCCTTTCCCTGATTGTCTTGTTCCGGGACGTATTTCATGATGATTCAACATCCAAAGTACGATCCTCATTTTTTCCGGCGGCAGGCCGGAATGCCGGGAGGGTGCGGCAAAGTGTTCCGGACGTCCGGCCTGTCTCATGACAAAGGGGTCCGGTCCGGACATCAACGCTATCGCATCAAAGACGAACAGAAGGAGGATGAAGATGAAAAAGGTTTTCTCCAGCGTGCTCGTGGTCTTATTCGTTCTTGTATCCGCCGGCCTGGGAATGGCCGACACTGCAAAAGGCAAGATGGAACTGAAGGTCGGGCAGGAAATCTACGTCTGCAATTGCGGCGAGAAATGTCCGTGCAACACCATGTCGCGCAACCCCGGAAATTGCACGTGCGGCTCGGAGATGGCCAAGGCTAAGGTTCTGAAGGTCACGCCGGGCAAAGCGGAGGTCAAGGCAGATTCATGGGACAAGGCCAGGACATTCAAGACCGTCGGCAAATACACATGCGGCTGCGGGCCAAACTGCAAGTGCGATACCATCAGCCAGAATCCCGGCAAGTGCACCTGCGGCGCCGACATGGTTAAAGTGACGAAATAGTCCGTCGGCGCGATTTGGAGCATGCGATCCCATGAGGGATGAGACCCGGCTGTCTCATCCCTCGGCGCCATTAGTCCGCCGTCCTGCTGCCTGTGAAGAGAATCATGAGAAAGACCCTCCTCTGTTTCAGCGCCGTGCTGGCATTCGTCTTCATGGCGGGTCTCTGCCAGGCGCAGAGCGACGTGCAGAGCCACCCCGCATGCCCGCTCTGCGGCATGGACAGGCAGCAGTACGCCCACAGCCGGATACTTCTCCAATATGACGACGGCAGCGCTCTCGGCGTCTGCAGCATCCATTGCGCGGCGATGGAGCTGACCCTGAACCGCCAGAAGACGGTCACGCAATTCTCCGTCGGAGATTACCGAACAAAGGAATTGGTCGATGTGAAGAAGGCGGCCTGGGTGATCGGCGGCGACAGGCCCGGCGTGATGACAAGCCGCGCCAAGTGGGCATTCGGCAGGCGGAGCGATGCGGAGGGCTTCGCCCGAGAACACGGGGGGAAAATCTCCTCCTTCGAGGAGGTCATGAAGGCCGTTTTTCAGGACATGTACGAAGACATCAAGTTGATACGACAGAAGAGAGTCAAGCCTTCCGCGACGATGCAGGACATCAAGGATCATCCCGAATGCACGTATTGCGGAATGAACCGGCAGCAATACGCATTCAGCAGAATGCTGATCCGGTACCGCAACGATCCGGCCGTAGGCACCTGCAGCATCCACTGCACCTCCATCGACCTTGCACTGAACACCGACAAGATGCTCGGGGTGATTCTCGTCGGCGACTACAAAACGAAAAAACTGATCGATGCTGAAAGGGCGGCCTGGGTGATCGGCGGCAAGAAGACGGGCGTCATGTCGATCCGGGGGAAATGGGCCTTCGAGGATCGAAGGGATGCCGATGCCTTCATCGAAGAAAACGGCGGCCGCATCTCATTCTTCGAGGAGGCGATGAAGGCAACCTTCGAAGACATCGATGAGCTGCTCCGGTAGGCGCCGCTCCTGAACGATGGCCCGGCCGCAAAGCAAGAGCGGCTGCCCTTGTCAACCGGGACGATTCGCCGGAATATTGGAGCCCCGCGATGACCTTTCCCAACCCGCCGAACGTCCATGCGCTGACCGTCTTGGCGTCCATCGTCCTGGCGCTGATTCTTTTCAGCCGCAAGGAACTTCCCGTCGAGACAACCAGCCTGCTGATTCTGACCGGCCTCACCGTTGGATTCGAGCTTTTCCCCTTCCGTTCAAACGGGCAGATCCTGCACGCAACGGACTTCTTCCGCGGCTTCGGGCACGAGGCCTTGATTTCCGTCTGCGCATTGATGATTGCCGGACATGGCCTGGTGCGGACAGGCGCGCTGGAGCCGATCGGGCGGCTCCTGTCCCGGCTCTGGAAGGTGAGCCCGAGCCTCTCCCTGCTGCTGACCCTGATTCTGGCCGCCGCCGTCAGCGCCTTCGTCAACAATACCCCCGTCGTCGTATTGCTCCTTCCGATTCTGATCAGCGTATCGCTGCACACCGGCACACCGGCATCTTCGGTCCTGATGCCCATGGGGTTTGCCACGATCATCGGGGGGACATCCACCGTCATCGGGACATCCACGAACCTGCTGGTCGTATCGGTCGCTCACGACATGGGACTCGCTAGAATCGGGATGTTCGATTTCCTCCTTCCCGCGGCCGCTGCCGGGGCCATCGGAATCCTCTATCTCTGGCTCCTGACACCCCGCCTGCTCCCGAAGAGGGCCCTGTCGATTGCAGACGATTCCCCCCGGGTGTTCGTCGCTCACCTGGCCATTCTGGAAAGGAGTCCGGCCCGCGGCGCAACGCTGGGGCGGACGCTGGAAATGACCGGCGGCGCGATGCATGTCATGAGTGTGGAGCGCGGTTCCGACAACTTCCTCCCGGTGCCGAGCGTGATTTTGAAAAGCGGCGACCATCTCGTCATTCAGGACACGCCGAAACGCCTGAAGGAATTCGAATCCGTTCTCAAGGGAACCCTTTATCCCGCCGGTTCCGAGGACAAGCCCATCGATGAGGCGCACCCCCTGAAGGCCGAGGACCAGCAGATCGCCGAGATCGCCGTCACGGCCGGCTCCTTCCTTCAGGGAACGACCCTGAGCGAACAGCGTTTCGGGGAGCGATATGGGCTCATCACGCTGGCGCTTCGCCGGATCGACAAACACTGGCAAATGGTTCACAGTGAAATCGGGAATGCAGTCCTGGAGGTCGGCGACATCCTGCTGGTCCAGGGACCGCGTGAAAGCATCTTGAACATCAAGAAAGAAAAGGAGGTGATCGTTCTCGATGCCACGGTGGACCTGCCTTTCACCGGGAAGGCGAAGATCGCGCTGCTCGTCATGGCGGGCATTGTCCTTGCGGCTGCCCTGGGGGTCCTCCCCATTGCCATCAGTGCAACCTTGGGCGCCTTCCTGATGATCCTGACCGGTTGTCTTCGCTGGCGCGATGCAGCCATGGCACTGAACACCCAGGTGATTCTTATCGTTGTCGCGAGCCTGGCCCTTGGCGAGGCGCTGCTGAAGACCGGGGGCGCGGATTACCTGGCCGGAGTGTTTGCAGCCTTCGCGCTGGGGGCGCCGCCCGCCCTCACCGCCAGCGGGCTGATGCTGCTCCTGGCGGTTCTGACGAACATCGTCTCCAACAACGCCGCCGCGGTGATCGGAACTCCCATCGCCGTTTCCCTGGCCGCGCAGATGGGCCAGCCTCCCGAACTTTTCGTCCTGGCGGTTCTGTTCGGAGCGAACATGAGCTTCGCGACGCCGATGGGCTATAAGACCAACCTGCTTGTGATGAGTGCCGGAGAGTACAGCTTCGCCGATTTCGTCCGTGTCGGGCTGCCGCTGGTTCTGTTGATGTGGGGCGTTCTTTCGCTGGTGCTTCCGCTCACCGCCGGCCTGCGATAGCGGCCCGCAGCTCCGTCGCCGGCCACTCCCTCTTCCTGCAGAATTTCAATCCTCATGATGCCCGCGGTCGGGCGCTGCAAAATATTCTATGGCACGAGCCGTCTTCTTGTCCGGATCCTTCGCTCCTTGTATTGACTTTTGACGGCGGTGTTATAGAATCGCCTCACAATTTCGGGCGGGCCCGATGCTGAGAGCAACAATTTCGACCGATGCTCTCGGCTTTATTTTTTCCCCTTTCCCGGACCCCATTTTTGTCGAATCCGAACCGCGGCTTTTCTTCTTTCCCGTCGAAAACGGATGGAGAATTCATGACCGACGATTGCTTTCATCCTGAACCCTGGGCCCGGCACCGCCACCTGCAGTCCATGTTCGCCAGCATGAAGATCCGCACCGTCGGTGACAATCCGATGCTCCGCGCCTCCCGAGAGGTTATCGTCGACGCCGGCGAAGGCGTCCGCCTTCTGGGGTTCCACTCGCGGCGTCCGCGGAACAGTGCCCGGGGACTGGTGGTTTTGCTGCACGGCTGGGAGGGGAGCTCGGAGTCCGCCTACATCCTCACGACCGGCAGATTCCTCTACCGTAGCGGATATGACGTATTCCGCCTGAATCTCCGCGATCACGGAAACAGCCATCACCTCAACGAAGGCCTTTTCCACGGCGCACGTATCGAGGAGACCTATCAGGCCGTGCGCCGTGTCGCCGAGCTCGCCGAGGGCCGGCCTTTCTTCTTTGTCGGGTTTTCGCTCGGCGGTAATTTCGGGCTCCGCATCTCCCGGCTTCAGGTCCAACGTCCCATCGCGAACCTGCGCCACGTCATCAGCATCAGTCCCGCGCTCGACCCCTACAAGTCGACCCTCTTCATCGACAGAGGATTCTTTCTCTACCGCATTTACTTTCTGAACAAATGGAAGAACTCCCTGCGGAAAAAGGAATCCCTCTATCCGGGAACGTACCAATTCGGCCGTTTCCTCCACGCCAGGACCTGCCTGGAGCTGACCGAGGCGCTGATGCCCTGGTTCCCGGAATATCCCACCTACCGTGATTACTTCCGCCAATACACGCTGCTGGGCGATTCCCTCTCCGAATTGGGCGTTCCCACGACGATCATCGCCTCCGCCGACGATCCCGTTGTGCCCGTGGCCGATCTGCTCGGTCTCGATCGCGGAGAAAACCTGTCGGTCTGCCTGCAGCGATACGGCGGCCACTGCGGCTTCCTAGGCAATCCCTTCCCCTTCCGATGCTGGCTCGAGAACAAGATCGCCCGCATCCTGGACACCGCGGATTCGGATGCAGGCGGAAGACCGGCAACGGCCGCGGAAAGGACACGAACCTATGGATCCTGTTTCCCTCTTCCGGAGCCCTGAGTTTCCCGCCCTTGTCGCCCGGAAGCTCTCGGAGGAGCCCTGCGATTTCGCCCGGCAGATGAGGCAGATCGACGCCGAGAGCGGCACCTCTGCGGCGCCCCGCCGGCTGGCCGGCGTCCTTCTTCCGCTGCATTTCTGCCCCGGCGGAGCGAAGCCGGATTCCCCGGGAGAGTTCTGCTTTCAGCTCATCGAGCGCTCCGCCGCGACGGTCCAGGCCGGCGACATCGGCTGCCCCGGCGGCATGATCCGCCCCTCACTGGACCGTCTCCTGAGCCTTTTCATCCGCTTGGGCGCCCCGCCGGTCCTCCCGGCCGATGTACGTCCGAATGCGGAGGATCCCGGCGCCGAGAACGGAAAATGGGTCCGGCTGTTCCTGACCACGGCTTTGCGCGAATCCTGGGAGGAAATCGGCCTTGCCCCGTGGAATGTGCGCTGCCTCGGGCCCCTGCCGACCCACGCCCTGACTCTCTTCCGGCGGATAATCTTCCCTCTCGTGGGGTTTCTGCCCCGCGCCTACTCGCCGCGGATCAGTCCCGAGGTGGAGCGGCTGTTGGAAATCCCCCTGCGCTTCTTCCTCGACCCCTCGCGCTATGCCCATCTGGTCATCGAAATCCCGGACGACATCCGGCCGCCGGACATCCCCGCGCGGCGCGAATTCTCCTGCTTCCTCTTCGACGGGAACCCCGAAGCAGGCATCCTCTGGGGTGCAACCTTCACCCTCGTCGCCGGCTTCTTCAGGATCGTCCTGGGCATCGACCTCCCCCCCTCCTCCTCCCACTCCCGGACCGTCGTCAGACGCGTGGGGCCCGAATATCTCACCGGCCGCCGCTGACCGCCGTCCTGAACGCCCTTCCCGCCTTGACAAGACCCGTTCGAGCGGATATGGGAAATACGCCATGCTTTCACAGCGCGCCTGCGATATCCCGCCCTTCATCGTCATGGACGTCCTCGAGAAGGCCCAGGAGATGGAAAAGCGGGGCGAACACGTCATCCACCTCGAAGTCGGGGAACCCGACTTCGATACGCCGGCGTGCATCAAGGAAGCCTGCATCAGGGCGCTGCGGGACGGAAAGACCCATTACACGCACAGCCTGGGACTGCTGGAGCTCCGGGAAGCGATCTGCGAACACTACGCGGACCGCTACGGCGTTTCGGTCTGCCCCGACCAGGTGGTCGTGACCTCGGGCACGTCGCCCGCCATGCTGCTCCTCTTTTCCGCCCTCATCGGCTCGGGCGACGAGATCGTCATCTCCGATCCGCACTACGCCTGCTATCCCAATTTCATCCGCTTCCTCGGCGGCGTTCCCGTCCGCGTCAACGTCTACGAGGAAGACGGCTTTCAGTACCATCCCGAGGCCATCCGCGAAAAGATTTCCCCCCGCACCAAGGGGATCCTGATCAATTCCCCCTCCAATCCGACGGGCAACCTCCTCGATCCCGGCCGGATGAAGGAGATCGCCTCCCTGGGGGTTCCCGTGATTTCCGACGAGATCTACCACGGCCTGGTCTACGAGGGAAAAGAACACAGCATCCTGGAGTTTGCGGATTCGGCCTTCGTATTCAACGGCTTTTCCAAGGCGTACGCCATGACCGGGTGGCGTCTGGGTTACGTGATCAGCCCGAAGCCGTATGTCCGGGCCCTCCAGAAGATCCAGCAAAATCTCTTCATCTCCGCCAACGCCTTCGTGCAGGAGGCGGGCGTGGCGGCGCTCCGCGACGCGGGCGACGACGTGATCCGCATGCGGGGAATCTACGACGAGCGGAGAAGATTTATGATCCGCCGCCTCCGGGACCTCGGCCTGGGCGTCTCCGTCGAACCCACCGGCGCGTTCTATGTGCTCGGGAACATCCGGACCTTTTCCCGCGACTCCTATTCGACCGCCTTCGATATCCTCAACCGGGCGAAGGTGGGCGTTACGCCGGGAATCGATTTCGGAGAAAATTGCGAGGGGTACCTTCGTTTCTCCTATGCCAATTCCCTGGAAAACATCCGCGAGGGCCTTGACCGCCTGGAACGCTACCTGAGGGAAGACGGCAGACTTTGAACCCCGAAACCAGTCCCCCGAAATCCATCCACGCCGTCATCTTCGATTTCGACGGAACGCTCGCCGAACTGAACATCGATTTTGCGCGGATGCGTCAATCCGTTTTGAAACTGATCGATGAAGAAGGTGTTCTGTCGGAAGACCTGGCGTCGCTGTACGTCCTGGAGATGATCGAAGCGGCGGGGGCGAAGCTCGCCCCGACGGGAACGGACCGGCGGTCGGTCTTTCAAGAAACGGCCTTCGGGATCATCCGCGGGATCGAAATGGAAGCGGCCTGCCGGGGACGCCTGCTCTCCGGAACTCTCCCCCTCCTCGAGGGAATCCGCCGTAGCGGCCGCAAATCGGCGGTCGTCACCCGCAACTGCAGATCGGCCGTGCTCCAGGTCTTTCCGCAGATCGACGTCTATTGCGATCTCTTGCTCACCCGGGATGACGTGCCCCGCGTCAAACCAGCGGCCGATCACCTGATCCGCTCCATGTTGACGCTGGAAACGGCGCCACGGAATTCCGCCGTGGTCGGCGACCATCCCATGGACATGCGCATGGGGAAAGACGCCGGGACCTGGGCGGTCGGCGTCCTTTCCGGCCATTCCGCGGAACAGGACCTCCGCCGGGCGGGCGCCGATCTGGTCCTTGCGACCGTCGCCGATCTCATCCCCCTCTTTTCCTAGCGTCTTTACCCGTTTTCGCGGCAACTTTCCTTGACAGAGAGCGCGTGTCCTGTGATATATACGTGCGCAAGAACGAGGTAAAATGACGAAGCCGCCGGAAAGGATCCCGATACGTGAAACGATGAAGTCACTCGAAAACTGGAAGAGACTCTACCCCGAAAAATTCGCCACTGAGGATGAGATATTCGCCCATATCCGGCGCGGGGATCACATCTTCCTGGCGTCAGGCTGCGGCGAGCCGCAGTACCTGATCCAGGCGATGATGCGTTACGTGGAGAGCCATCCCAAGGCCTTCTACGACGCGGAGGTCATGCAGGTGTACTCCTTCGGCCTCGCCCCCTACGCCGATACAAAATTCAAGAGCAATTTCAGGCACAACTCATTTTTTATCGGCAACAACACGCGCGGGAGCGTCAATCGCGGCTCTTCCGACTATACGCCTATCTCCCTGTCCGACGTGCCGGCGCTCATGGAAAGGGGAATCGTCACCATCGACGTGGCGCTCATCCAGACTTCCCCCCCCGACCAGCATGGGTATCTCAGCCTCGGCGTCAGCGTCGATATGGTCAAGACGGCCACGGACAAGTCCCCTCTGTGCATTGCCCAGGTCAACACGAACATGCCCCGCACCCACGGGGATGGTTTTCTTCACATCAAGGACGTCGACTTCATTCTCCCCCATGACGAGCCTCTCCTCGAAATCAAAGGGGCCGTGACGACGGAACTCACCGACCGGATCGGCAACTACGTCGCCCGTCTTATTCAGGACGGCGATACGATTCAGGTCGGCTACGGAAGCCTTCCCAACGCCATCGTCTCCAATCTTTTTGCAAAAAAGCACCTGGGGGTTCATACGGAACTCCTGAGCGACGGTCTCGTCAACCTCATCAAGGCGGGCGTCGTCGACAATTCGCGAAAGACGATCAACCGGGGCATGACCGTGGCGGCCTTCGCCATGGGCACGAGGGAAACCTACAACTTTCTCCACGACAATCCCGCCATCATGTTCAGAACGATCGATTACACGAACGATATCCGCCTCATCGCCAGACAGGACAACATGGTCGCCATCAACGCCGCCCTGGAAATCGATCTGACCGGCCAGGCCACTTCCGAGTCCATCGGGAACACTTTCTACAGCGGGATCGGCGGCCACTATGACTTCATGCGGGGCGCCCTGCTCGCCAAGAACGGCAAGACCATCCTCGCCGTCAAGTCGACCGCCCACAACGATACCGTATCACGCATTGTTCCCACGCTCAGTGAGGGAGCCGGCGTGACGCTGAACCGCGGCGACGTCCGCTACGTCGTCACTGAATACGGCATCGCCTACCTGCACGGCAAGAACATCCGGGACCGGGCCATGTCCCTCATCGCGATCGCCCATCCGAAGTTCCGTCCCTGGCTGATCGAGGAGGCCAAGCGCCGGGGCCTCATTTTCCGCGACCAGGCCTTCATCCCCGGCAGTCGCGGCGAGTATCCCGAACATCTCGAGACCTTCCGGACGACGAAGACCGGCCTGACCATCAAGCTGCGGCCCGTGCGGATGAACGACGAATCCGCGTTCAAGGATTTCCTGTATTCCCTGTCCGACAAGAGCCTTCACCGGCGCTTCCTGTCCAAGCGCCAGGATATCCCCCATGAACGGCTCCAGGACTTCGTCATCATCGACTACACGAAGGAGATGGTCATCCTCGCCGTCACCGGCCAGCAGGACAACGAAACGATCGTCGCCGTCGGCCAGTACGGCATCGACAAAGCCAGTCATACGGCGGAAATCGCCTTTGCGGTCCGCGACGACCACCACAACCGGGGCATCGGGCAGACCATGCTGACCTACCTCACCTACCTCGCCAAGAGGGACGGTCTCCTCGGCTTCACGGCGGAGGTCCTGGTGGAAAACAAGCCGATGCTCCACGTCTTCGAAAAGGGCGGGTTCGACATCAAGAAAAAGAGCGACGCAGGGGTCTATGACCTGAAAATGATGTTCCGGGAATCGGCGGATGATGAAAGCAAGAAATCTCGATGAACGGATACGGTTTCTCTTCGAGCCCCGTTCCGTTGCGGTCGTAGGCGCTTCGCGGGAGCCCGGCAAAATCGGTTATGCGGTTCTGAAGAATATTCTCTCCGGCGGTTATCGCGGCCGGGTTTATCCGATCAATCCGGCCGGCGGAGAGATCGAGGGGATTCCCGTCCACCGCTCGCTTCAGGAGGTCGACGGAGAGATTGACGTCGCCGTCGTGACCATCCCGGCCCGTCTGGTCTTTTCGGCTGTCCAGGACCTCTGCCGGAAAAACGTGAAGAACGCCGTCCTGATCTCGGCGGGTTTTTCGGAAATCGGCAACCTCGAAGAAGAACGGAAGATCGCGGACTACGCCAACGAACACGGCATGCGCATCCTGGGTCCCAACGTCTTCGGAATCTACTCCTCCTCTTCGGATCTCAACGCCACCTTCGTCTCCGGGAATATCCCGCGCGGCCGCCTCGCCATGATCACGCAAAGCGGCGCCTTGGGGCTGACCCTCGTCGGCCAGGCCTCGGTCGAACACATCGGCCTTTCGGCCATCGTGTCCGTGGGGAACAAATCCGACATCGATGAAGGCGATCTTCTGGAATACCTCCGCGCCCACGACGCCACTTCCATGGTCCTCCTTTACATCGAGGGAATCCGCAACGGCGAGAAATTCATCTCAACCATGAAGGAGATCACCCGCGTAAAGCCGGTTGTGATCATCAAGTCCGGCCGCTCCCAGCGTGGCGCGATGGCGGCGGCTTCCCATACCGGCTCGCTGGCCGGCTCCGACGACCTCTTCGACGCGATCGCCCGGCAGTGCGGAGCGCTGCGCGCGGAGAGCACCAAGGAGGCCTTCAACTGGTGCAAGTTCATGACCAACAACCCCCTGCCCCGGGGCGAAAACACCGTGATCATCACCAACGGCGGGGGCGCGGGCGTCATGGCCACCGATGCCTGCGAGAAGTACTCCGTTCCCCTGTACGACGATCCCCACGATCTCAAGCGCATCTTCGGAACAGCCGTCCCGTCGTTCGGTTCCACCAAGAATCCCGTCGACGTCACGGGAAATGCTTCGCCCCGCGACTATACGAAGGCCTTTGACGCCGCCCTTCAGTCCGAGAACATTCATACCGTCGTCGGCATCTACTGCGAAACGGCGATCGTTCCCGCCGACAGCCTGAAGGAAACCGTCGAGAACAATTTTCAGAAATATCGCGAAAAGGGGAAACTCATCATCTTTTCCCTCTTCGGCGGGCAGAAGACGTCGGAATACGAGATGGAGGCCCGCCGCCGCGGCATTCCCGTCACGGATGACGTCTACGACGCGATCTCCACCCTGGGCGCGGTCTACCGCTATGCCCGCTATACCTCCGATGCACCGGACAAAGACGCCGACGCTGAGATGGATTTCGCGGCGATCGACGACATTGTCCGTAGCGCGGCCGCAGCCAATCGCCATTTTCTCCTCGCCCACGAGGCCCAGAAGATCATGGACATCGCCGGCCTGCCCGTCCCGCGGACGATCAGCGCCGCAACGCTGCAGTCGGCCATCAAGTCGGCCGAATGGATCGGCTATCCCGTCGCCATGAAAGTCGTCTCCAAGGACATCATCCACAAGAGCGACGTCGGCGGTATTGCCCTGGATCTCGATTCCCGCGAAGAAGTGATCGACGCGTACGAGGCGATCATGAGGAACTGCCGGGCGCACGTCCCCCACGCCGTCATCGAAGGCGTCTCGATTTCCGAGATGGTCCAGCCGGGCGTCGAGATGATCGTCGGCGCCCGCCGCGACGGCATCTTCGGCCCGACGGTGATGGTCGGGCTCGGCGGAATCTATGTCGAGGTGATGAAGGACATTTCCTTCCGGGCCCTGCCGCTGGACCGGAAGGAAATCCTCACCATGATCAAGGAGATCCGCTCGTACCCCCTGCTGCTGGGCGTTCGCGGCGAGGAGATGAAAGACATCCCCAAGCTCGTGGAGGCGGTCGTCAAGATCGGCGCCATCATCCGCAGATGCAAGGGCATATCGGACATCGAAATCAACCCCCTGGTCGTCTATGAACAGGGGATGGGCGCCAACGCAGTCGATGTGCGCGTCCTTCTTTCCCAGACTTGAAACGGGCGGAATGGAAATCGGAGGTGAAAGATCCATGAACAGATATGTGGTTACGTCGATGCGACCCAGCGCCGGAAAGACCAGCCTCATCATCGGATTGGCAAAGGCCCTGGGTGGCAGGATCGGTTACATCAAGCCGTTCGGCGAGCGCTTCCTGTACCGCAAAAAGAGGCTCTGGGATTACGACGCAGCCCTGATCACGAACATCTTCGACCTGGAGGAACGCCCCGAGGACATGAGCATCGGTTTCCACCACGCGAAGCTTCTCTTCATGCTGGACGAAGCGACGACCAAGGAAAAGATCCGCAACCTGATCGGAACAGTCGGAAAGGAGAAGGATCTCTTCTTCATCGAGGCCGGCCGCGATATCGAGTACGGAAGCGCGGTTCACCTCGACGCCATTTCCCTGGCGGAGTACGCCGACGCAAACCTGGTCGTCGTCGTGTCGGGCGACGAGGATCAGATCCTTGATGATGTCATTTTTCTCAAACGCCGGATCTGCCTCGATCCGGTCCGCTTTCAGGGAATCGTCATCAACAAAGTGCCCAACGCCTCAGAATTCGCCGAGACGCGCCTTCCGAAGATCAAGGAACTGGGTGTCAACGTCCTGGGAATCATCCCCTACGAAGCCGAACTCCCGCTCTTCACGGCGAGCTATCTTGCTGACCGCCTGTTTGCAAAGATCATCACGGGCGAATCCCAGCTTTGCCGCCCGGTCAAGACGATGATCATCGGCTCGATGTCGGCGAGTGCCGCCCTGAAGAACCCCCTCTTCCAGGAGGAGCACAAGGTCGTTATTACGAGCGGCGACCGCACCGATATGATCGTGGCCGCCCTCGGCAGCAACGCCTCGGCCGTCATCCTCACCAACAACATCATGCCGCCGGCGAACCTGATCGCCAAGGCCTCGAAACTCGAGATTCCGCTTCTGCTCGTCGCGACGGACACGTACGCCGTCGCCAAACAGATCGATTCCATGGAATCGCTGCCCACCAAGGACGATACGGACAAGATCGCCCTGATCGAACAGATGATCAACACCCATGTCCAGTTGAAGGAATTCGGCTTCCGCCCGCCTTCAGAAAGGAACGCCCGGTGATGAATCCGGAAGTATTTCGCGAGTACGACATTCGCGGCATTGTCGACAAGGACCTGACGACGGACTTCGTTGTCGACCTTGGGAGGGCCATCGGCTCCTTCGCCGCGGCGCGCGGCGCGAAAGCCATGACGCTCGGCCGTGACTGCCGCCTGAGTTCGGAGTCCTACTCCGAGGCGGTCAAGCGGGGTCTGGTTGCGGCGGGCATGCAGGTCGTGGACATCGGCCTTTGCGCAACCCCCATGCTCTATTTCTCGATCCGCCATCTCGGCGCCGACGGCGGCGTCATGATCACGGGCAGCCACAACCCGCCCGATTTCAACGGCTTCAAGGTCTGCGTCGGTCCCGATACCATCTACGGCGACGACATCCAGGAGCTCCGCAGGATCATGCAGGCGGACGCGTACTGTTCTGCGCCGGGCTCGGCCTCCCGGGAGGATGTCATCCAGGCCTATCAGGACTACCTCTTCCACAACGTCAGAATCCGGCCGGGATTGAGCATTGCCGTAGACGCCGGCAACGGCGTGG
>CAZDLM010000019.1:0-41205 GCA_964506465.1 uncultured Syntrophaceae bacterium | reverse complement strand
GCCTTGCCCATGAAGAAATAGGGCGCGTCGGCTTTCGGGTCGACAAGGATTGCGTCGTCGAAGGAGTCCTTGGCACGGCCCAGCCATCCCGTGTCCTGCGCGGCGTTCATCGTGTGAAGGCGGATCAATCCGGTGTAGTGGGCGGTCTTCTCTTCGTTCGTATTCGCGTATTTCTTGGCGCTCTTCAGCGCTTCAAAACCCGCTTTCAGATCTCCCTGACAGGCCTTGACGAGTCCCATGCCGGTATGGGCGAGAGAGAACTTGGGGTTCAACTGGAGGGCCAGCTCAAATTCCCGCTGGGCGTCCGCATACTTGCCCTGATTGAGGAGTTTGACGCCCGTGTAGCTGTGATGCTCCGGCGTGTCCAACTGGCCTATGGGCGCCCTCGCTTTGGGTGCGCAGGCGGCGAAGGCAAGTACGACCGCGAAGGCGATCAAGGCTGTCATCAGCCGGCGGTGACGAATTCGGTGCATCATATCGGTCTCCTTTCGTTGGCTCGCCCCGTAAAGAGGCCGCCCCCATTTCGGTGTTCCCCAAAACAATCGCTTTGTTAGTTATATCCATGCCTTTTGTAAGTCAAGCACTTTCGGCATTCCGGCGCGCCGGCCGGTCATTCCGACAGAAATCCGCCGATTTCGCCGGACAGCCTTTCGACGTCCGCTCCCGAACGCCACCGGATTTCGGAATCGGCTCCAAACCAGGTCATCTGACGCTTCGCGTATCGGCGGGTATCCCGCTTGGTCATCTGGACGGCCTCCGCAAGCGTACACCCCCCCTGGAGATGGCGCACGATATGCTTGTAACCCAGGGACGACGTCGGTTTGAGATCCGCCCCGTATCCTTTCCGAAGCAGTTCGCGCACCTCTTCGACCAACCCTCTTTCGATCATCCGGTCCGTTCTGCGATCGATCCTGTCCAGCAGTTCTTTTCTCTCCACGGAAAGTCCGATCTTCAGGGTTTCGTAACGGCAGGTCGCAAAGGCGTGCCGCCCGCGGATTTCCGAGATGGACCGGCCCGTCAGTTCGAACACCTCCAGCGCCCGGATGACGCGGACGACGTCCGATGGATGAATCCGCGCGGCGGCTTGAGGATCCGCTTCCCGAAGCCGGTCGTGCAGGGAGATCTTCCCGTGAATCCGGACATGCTCTCGGCAGCGGCTCCTCAGGCCATCGTCCGATCCGGGAGTTTCCACGAGCCCCCGGAGCAGGGCCTTGATGTAGAGGCCGGTGCCCCCCACCAGAAAGATCGTTCGGCCCAGCCGATAAAGCTCTTCGATCACCGCGGACGCCTTCTCGGCAAAAACCGCCGCGCTGAAGACCTCGTCGGGATCAGCGACATCGATCAGATGGTGGGGGATGCGCCTGCGTTCTTCGCGTGTGGGTTTGGCCGTACCGATATCCATGTGCCGGTAGACCTGCATCGAATCGGCGCTGACGATCTCGCCTGCGAACCGTTCGGCCAGGTTCATGCCAAGCTCCGATTTTCCGGCGGCCGTCGGGCCCAGGAGGACGATGATGCGCGGGCGGCCGGCTGCAGCCGCTGCCGGGGTCACTTTCTTTCCTCGAGAACACGGAGGACGTTCTCCCGCCGAGCCGCTCATTTCCGGTGAAACATCCTCTCCAGATCGCCCTGCGAAAGCAGGACGTACAGGGGCCGGCCGTGGGGGCACGTCGTCGCGGACGCCGCGGCATCCAGGTCTGCGCAGAGCGCCTTCACTTCCTCTTCGCTCAAGTCCGCATTCGCCTTGACTGCCCCCTTGCAGGCCATACGGGCAAGGATCCGCTCCCGGCGGTCCTCGAGCTCCGCCGTCCGGGACGTCTCGGCCAGTTCTTCCAGGAGTTCCGCGACGAGATCCCGCGGATTCGTCCGCGCGAGCAGCGACGGCACGGACCGGACCACGGCGGTATCGGCGCCGAAGGGTTCGACCTCCAGGCCCAGATCATCCAGGATCCCGACCGCTTCGGAGAGAAGCGCAAAGTCCCGCGGCGGCAGACTCATCACCTCCGGGAGGAGAAGCCGCTGCGCCGCCGAGCCGCGCAGCGATGATGTCCTCTTCAGCTTGTCGAAAAGGACTCTCTCATGAGCGGCGTGCTGGTCGAGGAGCACCAGACCGGATGGGCCGCCGAAGACGAGATAGGTCTGGAGGACCTGCCCGAGAAACACGAGGTCCGAAAAACGCAGCACCGGGCGGGGAAGCTCCGGAACCGACGCCGTGGCATCTCTCGGTTCCGGCGGACGCCCCCTGCCGGTGTCAGGGCGGCCGACTCCGGCATCAGGCGGCCGAGGGGGGAAGTCCCACTTCGACGGCAGAAGCGTATATCGTTTGAGGGCCTCTTCAATGCGCAGCCGATAGTTCTCGGGCGCCGTCGTCCTGCTTCGCGCGGCAACCGCCTCTCCTCCCACCACCGGACGGGAAAGCGCCGGGCTCGCCGACGCCGCCGTCAGGGCCTCCACGACGGTTTCATAAACCGCGCGCGGTTCCCGGAAGCGGACCTCGATTTTTGCCGGGTGGACATTGACGTCGACCTCCTCCGCCGGCAGATCGACGAAAAGGACCACGACGGGATAGCGCCGGCCCTCCATCGTTCCTCGGTAGGCGGTCATCATCGCGCTGGTCAGAAGAGGATCGCGCACGGAACGGCCTTTCACGAACGAAAACATCGCGCGGGATGACGAACGGCTCAGGTCCGGGCGACCGGCAAAACCGGCGATTCGCATGCCGCGGGCGGAATAATCGAGGGGGACAAGCTGCCCGCGCAGTTCCGTGCCGAGCAGAAGGGACAATCTTTCCGCGACACCGCCGGACGCGGGGAGGTTCATCGCCTCTCTCCCGTTGACGGTCACGCGCATCCCCACGGCCGCGTTCGACAGGGCCAGCCTCGTAATCGTATCGAGGCAGTTGCCCTGCTCCGTTGCCGCCGTCTTCAGGAATTTCCTTCTTGCCGGCACGGCGTCGAAGATACGGTCCACAGAGACGGCCGTTCCGACGGGACAGCCGATCTCGACGCGCTCCTTCACCTCGCCGGACTCGATGACGATGCGCATCCCGCTTGGGTTTTCTCCCGTCCTCGAGACCATCTCGACCCGTGCGACGGCGGCGATGCTTGCCAGCGCCTCTCCCCGGAACCCGAACGTCCGCAGGCGGAAGAGATCATCGAAGACCCGGATCTTGCTTGTGGCGTGCCGTTCAAAAGCCAGCGGCACATCCGCAGTCTCGATGCCTCGCCCGTTGTCGACGACGCGGATCGATTCGCATCCGCCTTTTTCGATCCCGATGGTGATCGAGGAGGCGCCCGCGTCAAGAGCATTCTCCAGAAGCTCTTTCACGATGGATGCCGGGCGCTCGACCACTTCGCCGGCTGCGATCCGTTCCGCAACGTCGTGCGGCAGTATCTCGATTTTCGACATGCGGTTTTCTCCCGATGCGAAACGACCGCAGTTCCATCCCGGGGGAGGCAACTGCGGTCGGAGGTTTCGGCGACGTCGCGTCAGGCGCGAGACGCGGGATCTGTCTGCCTGTCAGTCGAGCACGATCATGACGCGGCACTTCTTCATGAAGCTCATATTCTCCGCGGCCGCGCGAAGTTTGTCGGCATCGGCATTGCTGATGACGATATCGGCGCGTCCCGGCCCATCGGTTCTGAGACCTTTGGCGCTCAGGGGGTTGTTGGTGACGCGGGCATTGCTCTGCGCCGCGGTCAGATCTCTTGCGTATCCGCTCATTCCCTGCTGCACGGCGTACTCGCGGTCGACGTTCGCCGAGCCGTAGACCTCCTTGCCGCTTTCGTCCAGGATCTTGGGGGCCATCGCCGGTCTTGCCTGGAGTCCCCTGGCATCGACGACGAGTCCCGTGAAGACCATTGCAGCGGGCGCCGGACCTGCGGGAGGAGCAGGAGGCGGCTCCTGCTTGCGCTCCAGGACCTTCTGCAGCACGGTCTGCGAAAGTCCGCCGCCAAGCGGCATCCGCACGGTCACTTCCACCGTGCCGTCGGACATGTACTCCTGCTTCGTCACTTTCGATCCATTGACGACGCCCTCCACCTGAGTACGAATGATGTCGCTTTCGACGGTGAAGTCCTTCACGGTCGTGGCGGAGTCGACGCGGACGCCCTTGGTGACTTCCAGCAGATTCCGATAGGCATCGACCTGTGCGGCCCGGAGCGCCATGGGTCGGGCCTGGGGTTTTCCGATGAACCGTTCGGGCGGTGCGCCGATCCCCACGGCTTCCACATAACCCGCCGACCAGTTGATGTTTCCCTGGTTCCCGATCTTCTCGATCCATTCCGACATGCTCACCGCATCCGCCGACCAGCCGATACCGGCCAACAGGGATAACGCCATTACGACTCCCACCGCTGTCAAAAACTTCGACCTCATATCGTCCTCCTTATGAAGGATCCGGAAGGGATTTTCCCCGTCGATTGGGGTCGCCTTCCGTACCCGACGAACCGCCGTCCTTTGCGCCGCACCATATCAAAAACCCTCTGGGATTACAATTGGCAATTGGCCTCATCCCCAGCGCCGCCGTCACTTTTCCGAAAATGCCCTTTCCGCCGGGGCTTCCAGCCACGGTTTGATATTGATATTCTTTTCCAGGTCTCCCCATATTCCGTTGAGATCCGGCGGAGTCTTCCCCCACCAGTTCTGCCGCGCGTCGATGTAGATGGAAGAGAAGGTCTGGATGGAGACGGCATTCTCGACAAAATTGTTGCTGCGGATCATCGGATTCGACATCCCCACGCACTTGATCGCCCCTTCCCCCTGGTTTCCGCGGAAGGTGGAAAGCGAAATCTTCGGGGAAGAATCGTTGCGGCAGAAGATCCCGCTCTGGGCGCTGTTCATGATGGCGCAGGAGGAGATCTCGGGAGAACCGTGGTAGATGTCGAAGGCGGTCGAGGCATACTTCACGATGCAGTACGCGAGCGCGCTGTTGACCTTCGTCGCCTTCCTGAACTGCACCGCCGCCGCATAGGCGCCGGGCGACGGGGAGACGCCCGATGACGTGAACAGGATCGGGCGGTCGGGTGTTCCCCGTGCGATGATTCCTCCGTCTTCGGCGACGATGGACGTGCCCTGATCGTACTGGAGAACGACTCCGGGCTCGACATACAGGGTCGCTCCACCGGTGAGGAGAACGTCCTTCGTCACGCGGTAGGGACTATTGGAAAGGGTCAAAAAGGCGTCCGCCTTGATTGTTCCTCCCAGCGACGAACCGAGGAGCGGTAGATCCACAGGTTTGCCCTCCGGATGGGGGCCGCCGAGAACGGAACGGATATCGATCTTCCCGCGGATTCTCGCCAGGATTTCGATGCCCTTCGCGCTGCCCCACCAGTTGTTGCGGGCGTTGACCGACTCGCCGGTCCCCTCAACCCACAATTCGAACGGCCGGTTGTCGGTGATGTTGTTTTCCGTCAGGACCGGCTGGCTCTTCTGGACAACGATGCCGGACCCGCGATTCTGCGTAATCACGTTTTGAACCAGCGCGGGACGCGCGGACACGATCAGAATCCCCTCCCGCTCATTGTCCTCGATGCGGCTTTCACGAATGGCGGGCTGGGCCGCGTCCGTCACGATCACCGCCGCCCCGCTGTTCTTCTGCATCGTGCTCTTCACCACCTGAGGCTTCGAAAACGCGCCGGCAATCTTGATCGCCGTTCCATTTCCCGTCAACTCGCAGGATTCGATCCGCGGCGACGACGCCTGGCAGGAAACCGCGGTCCCGGCTCCCCGGATCCGGCAGTATCGCAGAATGTTTTCTTTTTCCTTCACGTTGTTGAACGCAATCCCGCCCCAGGTTTTCCCCGTTTCCATGGGCTCGAACGCGATCAGGCGTTCGGCGTCGCCCTGGGCAAGAAGCCGCCCCTCGATCACCAGAGCCCCTCCTTTGGAACGAATCTCCGTTCCCGGCTCGATCGTCAGCGTCGCCTTGTCACGAACGAGGATCGTCTCTTCGATCACGTAGGGGCTCGCCCCCGCAACCCAGGTCGTGTCGGTTTCAATAACGCCGGCGACGGGGGTGGGACCCGGCGCCACGGGCATGCCGGCCAGCGCATCGCTCCGGTCGCCTTCGTTTCCGGCCTGATCGACGGCGGTGACTGCGTAGTAGTACTTCTTGCTGTTGACAAGACCCGCGTCTCGCAATTCCGGCAGTTCCGTCCTGGCGATTTCCGCGTACCCGGTCAGCGGCGTTTCGCTGCGGTAAATCCGGTACCCTGCCAGATCCTTGGCTGCGGACTTCTCCCAATTGAGCAGGACGGTCTTGTTGCGCCCCACGGCCGAGACCTTGCCGATCTTGTCGGGAGGCTTCGTATCGATCGTCACCGTTCCCAATGCGTCGATCCATTGGGCAACGCCGCCCGAATCATCCCGCAGATAACCGGTAATCAGCGCCTTGTCGACATTGTCGCCGGGAACGACGCGGTAGGTACCGAAATACCCTCCGGGTTCGACCTCGCGCATCTCTATGTTCTTTTTGAACTCACCGATGCTGAACGTCGCCTGCTTCTTCGGATCGCCCTGGATGACGACCTTAATTTCGTCACCGGCCTTCTTCGGCAGCCCCTTCGTGTCCTGCGTCAGCAGCGTGATGACGGGCGGCCGAAGCGTTTCGGCCACCGAGGGCGTCGGGATGGTCTTCACCATGTCCCGGAAGAGGTCGTCGCAGGCGCGGAGGAGCTGGATGTCACGGATGTTCATGGAAGTGGCAATGACCGTGGCGATGAGGCCGATCGGATTGGCGGAGATGCCCCCTTCATGGATGCGGACGGTGTGTTTGCCGCTCCAGAGAAACTTCCCCGTTTTCGTGTCGAACATCTTGATTTCGGCCCCGACGGCGACCTGGGAATAGACAACGGCGAAGAGTTTGTCGAAGTTGGAGATGTCCCCATAGACGACCGCATCCACGCCGAGGATCTGCCCCAGTTCCTGGGGCGACTTCCTGCTGATCTGCTCCGGATCGTCAAGATCCGCTTTCCGCAGGAGATCGTCGATGCGGTACAACTCCAAGTCCTTGAAGGGCAGTGAACTGAAGTGATTGTAGAAACCGCGCCGGACCGGCTCGAAACCCTGTTTGCTTTTCGACTGGTCCACGAAAGGCAGAACGGCCACTGTCTTGGGGCGGTGATCCTCCATGTAAGGATCGATTTTGTACTCTCCCTTGAACAGCGATTGGATCTCGGGAGAAATGATCGTGTCCTTCGTCGCGACGAGACAGCCCTGAACAACCGGCAGCAGTATCGCAAACGCCAGGATCAGTTTCCAGCGAGTGACAGCGACTTTCATAGACATCCTCCCCATCCGGCCGTCCCGCATGCGGTCGCCGCAGCGGAGCCCGTCACGGAGCCTCCCCGGGTCCGGCGCATGGGAGTCTCCGGGAGGTCTCCCCGCACTACTTGCGTTCCGACTCCTTGTTCAGGAACGGCGCGACCTGCTGGACGTTTTCGACGATAAACGTGTCCGCTTCCTTCGGCGTAATCTTGATGAACTTGTAGGGAATGGCGATCGGTTCCCTTCCCGTCGCGAGCGTTCGATAGGTCAGGACCCAAACGGCGCCGGTCGCTGTATCGACCAGGTAGCTGTTCTCCTCCTTGCCCGCCACGACCTGATACCGTCCGGCATCCGCCGCAAAACCGGCCGTGCTCCAGAGCAGAATCATGACGGCGGCGCTTCCCATCGCCACCCATCGCTTTGCGCGGCTCTTCAACTTCATGCCGAGAATCCTCCTTCTCTGTCGAAATCCGTCCTTCTCACTTCGGCGGCGCGACGACCAGTTCCTGGCTCGTGTCGCTTTCCATCCCGTCCCTGTCGACCGATGTGATGACATAGGTCTTCGATTTTCCGGGACCGATCGTGGCGTCGCTGTAGTTTGCCTGCGTTGAGGAACCGATTTTTTCACGGCCCAGAAAACGCTTTTCGTAGATATTGTACTGGGCGATGTCAGCCTCCGGACCGGCCTTCCAGCGCAATTCCACCCTCCCGTCCCGGAACTCCCCTGAGACCCCTTCCGGACTCTTCGGCCGCGGCTTGGTGGAGACAGTCACCGGCTCGGAGAAATCGCTCGTGAGACCGTCCTTGTCCTCCGCCTGGATCCGGTAGCGGTACGAGACGCCGTCTTTGAGTTCCCGATCCTGATACTCCGTTTTCCCCTGTACCTTGGCGATCTGGCTGTAATCCTGTCCGGCGGTTCCCTCCGCCCGGAATACGAGGTACTGGGCGATATCGCTCTCCGGATTCGCCTTCCAGGAGAGCGGCACGGCCTTCACTTTCCGTTCCTCCGCCGACAGCCCGGCCGGCTTCGCCGGCCGCGGTTTGGTCGTGGCATTGACGGCCTCGGTCAGATCGCTTTCCACATCAACCTTGTTGAACGCGGCAAGCGTGTAGAAGATCGTCGCGTTGTCTGCGAGTTTGTCGAAGCCGCGCCCGCTGTCGGTATGGCGCCCTTGGTCGCGGCCGTCGATCTTCTTGAGCAGGCCGTACCGCCCGACCTTTTCCTTCGACCAGTAAAGGTTATAGCCCTCCACATCGGAAGCCGTTGAGGGCGTCCAGCTCAATTCGATCCGTTTCACGAGCCCGCTCTGGGCCTTGAAACCCTGCGGGACGGGCGGCTTGCCCTTGGTCACGGCTGAAACGGTCGCCGAAACCGACGTCTCCTGATTCGGCTCTTCGTAGGCCGCGACGCAGTAGTAATAACGGATCTTGTCCCCCAACCCTTCCTTGTCGGTGTACGCGACCTTCTTGTCCGCTCCGACATCGTAGGAGTCGAGACGCTTGATCTTCGTGAAATCGGCGTTTTCGGAGGTGCTGCGGTAGATGGTATATCCTTTGGCGAAGGGCGAATCCACGGGATTCCAACGCAGTTGGATTTCCCGGATCATGTCCCCCTGGGCAACGAGTCCCGTCACCACAGGCAGCGTCCTGCCCTTCAGGGAGGCGGAAAATTCGCTCTCCAGGTTTTTTTCGTTGAAGGCCGTGACCCTGTAAAAATAGTCTTCTCCGTCGGCCAGCCCCTTGTCCAGAACGTTGACCTTGAAAATCTTGTCGAGCGTTGTTGCGGAATCGATTCCGATGCCGAGGTCCTTGCCGAGGATGTTCGCGACTTCCCGGTAAGGCCCTTCCTCCACTTTGGCGCGGTAGAGCTTGTAGCCGATGAGCTTCGACGGATCACCGCTTCCCGAGGGATTGGGAGACCAGGTCAAGAGGATGCTCTTCACGTGGCTTTCCGTCTTGAGTATGACGGGCGGGTTCGGGGTCAGCGCTGTTTCCGCGGAAACGACCGCCGAATAATTGCTGCGGCCGCCCCGGGCATCAAACGCGCGAATCTTGTAGAAGTAGGTCCTGCCGGTTTCCAAATCCTGATCGGCATAGTCGCGTTTCGTCGACTCTCCGATCTTGACGTAGGGTCCCGCCTCCTGGGCGCTGCGGAACACCTCGTATCCGGCCGGCCGGGTCTCGGGGGGATCCTCCCAGCTCAGGAACACGCGCTTGTTGCCCCCGCGCTTCTGCACTTGAACCGGCCCGTTGAGGGCCGCCTTTCCCTCATCCCCTCCCTTGGCCGCCTGCGCCTTGATGGCGGCGGCGATCATGGAGCTGAGCTTGCGGATTTCCCCGGCAAGCCCGGCGTCGCCGAGCGCCCTCAACTGCGTACTGAAGAACGCCTTCCGGGATTCGACGTGGATCACCTTGGAGTTGACGACGATGATGGATCCCTTCTTTTCGACATTGCCGACGACGATCATGTTGATGCCGAGCCGCGTTCCGATGGCAACGACGTTGTCCAGCTTGTCATCCTGCTGCAGGTCGTTCAGACCGAGGAAGGCCTCGAGTTCCTTGCGGTCCAGGACTGCGAGCGAAGGCTCCGCACCGAGGGAACTCATCAGCATATTGGTTGCAGTCGTTCCGTATCCGGATGCCTCCAGATTGAGGGTGCCGAAATTGAAGACCGAGACCTTGATTTGCGCCGCAGCGGTTGCCGCCGAGGCGAAAAAAAAGACCAGCGTACCGGCAAGAATCCAACGCGCAAATCTCCGGGTCCCCATGCCCCCCTCCTGAAATGAGGCCCGGGTCGGCGGAAGGACGCCCGGGCCGAATCTTCCTTTATTTGTCGAGAATCAGTTGCTCGATCGAAGCCAGCGAATTCTTCGTGATCGGCGTCGAAATCCCCTTCGATCGCTCGTCGTAGACGGCATCGACGTACTTTTCCACGGCCTGCTCCACGCTCCTGCGTTTCTGAAGCTGCTGGCCCTGGTTGAAGTACTCCACCTCGAGGCTCTGGTAATTTTTCAGCACACTCTGTCCCATTTCCTGGATCTTCGCATTGGCCAGCTCGTCGAGAACTTCCACTTCCGTGGGCAGTTCCAGCGGATCGTGGGGAATACTCGCCGCCGAGACGGCATCCTGGTACTTGTCTTCCTTGATCAGCTTTCCTGCGATCGTGTTGGTGAAGACGTTCTCCCCCGTCGAGGTGTCCACCAGCTTGTAAGAAACCTCGATCAGCGCGCTGATCTTCGCCGATCCCTGGCGGTAGGAAATGAACTGGTAATTGCGCTTCTTCATGGTGCGGGGCGGCGCATTCTTCATGTCTTCCGGCGTCGGCTTCGGATTCATGATGAGCCAGTCGGAAAACTCCGGATTGCGGACCTCTTCCTCGTCCACCAGCACCTTGACCTGGCTCGTGCTCGGGCTGTCCGTCGTCCTGGCTTCGAAGTGCAGGACGTCTCCCATGATGAACGTATCGATGCCGCGCATCTTGCCGACTGTCTGGGCCGCCTTGATGTCTACCAGGCCCGTCTGACCCAACTGCATCTCGCGCAGGATCGACTGGAGGTTTTCACGCTCGATGATACGCAGATCGCCGCTGGCGTTCTTGTGCAGGTAGGTGATGAGCTTGTTGGCCGCAATCTTCCCGGCGTCTTTGTTGTTGCTCGGACTGCTGAAATCGAAAACGGCGATCGACTTCTTGATCCGGCGGTTGATGTGATCCTTGACCTCGATCCCCTTCTGGAAAAGACCCGGGAAGGAGGGATTGAGCGCTTCGACCTTCTGGTACCAGATTAGGGCGTTGCCCCACATCTCTTTTTCGCCGTACTTCTCGCCGCGCTCGAACAGTTTGGTGCACAGGTTGTTGACGAGTTCCCGGAAGATCGGGTCGCCCTGGATGTCGGGGACGTAATTCTTGACCACCTCGGCCTTCTTCGCGGCGGCGTTGAGCTTCCCCTGCTTCAGAAGTTTCACCGCATCCTCGAGGTAGATCTGTGCAACCTTGGCGCGCAGGCCGTCGAGTTTCTTCGGCAGCGCCTGGCTGTCGGGCATGTACTCGCCGGCCTTCTCGTACATCTGGATGGCCCGCTCCCAGCTCTGGGCCTTTTCCGCCTTGTCCGCTTCCTTCAAAAAATAATCGGGGGTGTCTTTGGCCTTGGCCGCCTCGTAGAGTTTGGCCACGTCATAGTATTTTGGATTGATGTCCATCGCCGCCTTGAAGGACGACGCGGCCATCTTCCAGTCTTCCTGCTTCCCCAGAGCGATCCCCTGTTGGTACAGGATCTTCGCTCCTTCCTGCTCCGCCTTGTTCAGGCGGTTCCCGGCATCCTCGTAGCCGGGATAGAGCTTGTTCACCTCGCGCAGCTTGGCGGTCGCCGCCGCCCAGTCTTCCTTCTGCAGATCGCTTTCCGCCTGGCCGTACAGCGTCTTCACCCGGGACTGAAGGGTCGCGACCTTCGTTTTGAGACCCTCGGAAAAGGATCGGATGTCCTTGTTGTTGGGGTCCAGTTTCGAGGCCGCATCCGCATCCTTAGAGATTCTCTCCAGGACGGGCACCGTCGGCTCGGCCGCGGCGGACGCCGCCTGGCGGGCCTTTTCATAGCGACCCCTGGCCGAAACCTGTCTGGACTTGATCAGGGCGTCTTTGTATTCCTGATTGCCGGGATCCTCCTGGACCGCCTTTTCGAAATAGGCGATGGCGTCGTCCCAGCGATTGTTCTGCGTCAGCTCAAAGCCCGTCTTGTAGTTCTCGCTCTGCACGCATCCGAACAGCAGGATCACGCAAAACAGGCCGATTCGTGTCCAGAAAGAATATTTCGTTTTCATTCGATCCTCCCTCTTCATGTCGTCACAGACCCTCGCAGAGAATTTCAGCCCCCGGCCGCCCCGTTTCCCTCTGCCGGACGGCGGACGGTGGCGATGCACCGGTTTCACGGCAGCAATCGGACCTCGATCCGGTTCGGCGATATCTCCAGGATCTTCATCTTGCGATTGTTGAGGGACATGGCTGCAACGTCGTCGGCCATGCCCTGCGTGTTGCCTCGGAGTTCCACGTCCAGCTCGACCCTTCCCTGATGGAAGGCGCGCTGCTGCATTTCCTTGAAGCCCTTCACCTCCTGGGCAATCATGTCTTTGAACCGCACCAGTTCCTCGTAGTTGCCCAGCCCCGATGCGATAAGTGTCACCGTCGCCGTATTGGCAAGCTCCGAAGACCAGCGCTCCAGAACGGAATCCAGCATATTGCGGGCCATTTTCAGGGAGACTTCCTCGGTGATCGCCTTGATATCTCCCTTCATGCCGGGAGCCGACTTCGTTTCGTTCTCCGTTGCCAGCACTTCCCCGGTATCGCCGTTGACGACTTTTGCCGAGACGATCACCTTGTTGGAGTGCATCTCGATCCCGCCGACGTTGAAGGACTGGCTCGTCGCGTCCGCCCGCCCCAGGATGACGATCTCGGCGCCGTACCGGTGCGCGATGTCCGCGATGGCCTTGCGGTCCGAAGCGAGATTCTGGAGGTTCTCCTTTTCCTTGCCCCTCCGCACGGTCTCGGCATCGACGACCTTGAAGCCCTTGGACAGGAAGTACTTTGCCATCGCCGCCTCGGCCAGGGCGTCTTTCTGCGCCGTTTCGCCGAAGAGAATCATGAGCCGGGGTTTGGATTTGCGTGCGATGATGAGGTTGATTGCCTCCATGCGGTCCTTGAGTTTGCCTGATCCGATGTCGGCCTCGATGGTTACCCAATACGAGTCCTTGTCTTTCTTCTCGGAGACGACCTTGTAGGTGTTGATGAATCCCCGGGACTCGGAGAGGATGCGGTCGAGTTTCAGTTGATAGTTCTCCACTTCGGACGTGCTGGTGATCATGACGCCGACGGCCTTCTCGACGGCATTGCGCTGGGCGTTTTCAATCGCCTTGTCACGGGCGATATCGACGAGATTCTTGTGAATCGTCGCCATGCCGTCCGCACGAACGCGCGACTGCGCCCCGGCTGAACTGCAGAAGAACAGGAAGATCACCGAAAAAAGGATGGCAAGACAATTTTTCATCGAGCTACTCCATCTCGCAGATTGACTTCTACGCGGGGGGTCACACTCCGGACGAACCTCCAAGGCGGAGCATAAAAACTCTTTTTTTTCCGATGGAATTTTGGTCATGGGAATATAATGGAAGCGTCCTGTTCCGTCAAGACGATTTCGTGCGGATCTCCGGCGTCGCGTCCCCGGGTTTTGGAGGGGGCGCGACGTCTTCCGGAGGACTTCAGTACCCCGTCCCGCTGAGGTAGTCGCTGAGGGCGACCTGCCAGAAGCGCATGGTCTTGCCCGTCGTTTCGAAGAACTTGCGGCAACTGAAGACGCTGTAAGCGGGCCGCTTCGCCGGTCGGGTGAGCTGCGACGACTTGATGGGCCGTACCTGCACGCCGTTCATCCCTGCGAATTCAAATATCTTTTTGGCGAATTCAAACCAGCTGCAACTGCCCCGGTTCGTGACGTGGAAGACACCCCGCTGGCCCGATTCAATCAACCTCTGCACCGCCTGAGCCAGATCCGCCGTATAGGTCGGCGAGCCGATCTGGTCGTCCACCACCTCGACGACATCGAGGCTCCTGCCTTTTTCCAATATGGTACGTACGAAGTTTTTCCCATGCGCCCCGTACAGCCACTGCGATCGGATCAGGAGAACGTTGTCGGAGGAGGCCAGGAGGAGCTCTTCCCCCTTTCGTTTCGATTCTCCGTAGACATTGAGAGGCCGCGGGGAATCGTCTTCGACGTAAGGCGACCCCTTGCTGCCGTCAAATATATAGTCCGTGCTGAAGTGGACGATCGGGATGTTCTGCGGCTTGCAGGCCAATGCGATGTTTTCCACGGCGAGGGCGTTGACGGCAAAGCACCGGTCGCGGTTCGACTCGCATCCATCCACGTCGGTGAAGGCGGCCGCGTTGATGACGATTTCCGGTTTGACCTCTTCTACCGCATCGAGGCATGCCGCGGACTTCGTAATGTCGATCTCGTCAATATCCTTCCCGACCACTTCGTGCCCGGCGGAGAGCCGCGTGCGCAGGTCGGCGCCCAGCATTCCCTTGTGCCCCAGAATCAGGATTTTCATGACGCTCCTTCCCGTGATGACATCAGTCCATCAATATTTCACTTCTTTCAGGAACAGGCCGCAGGACGGCGCCGTCATTCCGGCCCGCCGCCTGTCCTGCGCGGCGAGAATTTCTTTGAGTTCGTCCGGCGAAAACTTGCCGAGTCCCGTTTCCGCCAGCGTACCGACGATGATCCTGACCATATATCTCAGGAAGCCGTCGGCTTCCACGGAAATCTTGACAAACCCGTTTTCCGGTCCCTCGATCCGCAGGCTGGAGATCGTCCGCACATGGTCTTCAACGTCGCAGTGGGTGGAACAAAAAGACGTAAAGTCGTGCCTGCCGACCAGATGCGCGGCAGCCTGTCTCATCCGATCGGCCGCAAGCGGTCTGACGATATGCCAGGCATAATGCCGATAGATCGCCGGGCGGGAAAGGCCGTTGAAGATGCGGTAGAGGTAGACCTTCGTTTTGACGTCCCTGCGGGCGTGGAAAGACGGTTCGACGTCCTCGAGTTCCTTGACGACGATATCGGCGGGCAGAAGGCTGTTGAGGCCGCGGAGGAAACCCAGCGCGGGGATCCGGGAAGTCGTGCGCAAAGAGGCGACTTGATTGAGGGCATGAACACCGGCATCGGTCCGTCCGGAGCCGATGATGCCGACGTGTTCACCCGTCATGATCGCGACTTTTTCCTGCAGGACTTCCTGGATGCTGAGGCCCTCGGCCTGGCGCTGCCAGCCGTGATACGCCGTCCCATCGTATTCGATCACCAGGCGAAGTGTTCTTTCCGGACTTTTATCCATAGGGAAATGCGGCGGAATAAAAAGGGGGGAAGTTCAACCTCCCCCCGGGAAAACGGCGAGTTCGGGGTCGACGTCAACTTTTTTCGCTGCACCGTTCGAGTGCTTCCAGCGCCGGGAGGCCGTTGCCTTCCAGATACTCGAGGAAAGCGCCGCCGCCCGTCGAGATGTAGGTGATCTTGTCGCTCTCCCCGGCCCGGTGGATGGCAACGTCCGTGTCACCGCCGCCTACGATCGTCTGGGCATAGGAATTGGCCACGCTGTGGGCCAGGGCCGAAGTGCCCCGGCTGAACGCGTCGATTTCGAACATGCCCATCGGCCCGTTCCAGATGATCGTCTTAGCGTTCGTCAGGGCTTCCGTAAACAGCGTGATCGTCGCCGGGCCGATATCCAGTCCCGTCCAGTTGATGTTGATCTCCTGAACGGGAACGATTTTCGTTTCCGCCTCGGCACTCTTGTTTTCGGCGATGACGCAATCGACGGGCAGATAGAACTTCACTCCCTGTTTCCGGGCCGACTCCATGATTTCCTTCGCCTTTTCGAGGAGTTCATCCTCAACGATCGAACGGCCGACCTCGTACCCGAGGGCCTTGAGGAACGTGAAGGCCATGCCGCCGCCGATGATCATCTTATCGACCTTCTTGACGAGGTGGCTCAGCACCTCCAGTTTGCCGGAAACCTTCGATCCCCCGGCAATTGCGACGAAGGGCCTGGCCGGCTTCTCGAGCGCCTTGCCGATATAATTGAGTTCCTTCTTGATCAGAAAACCGGCGCCGCATTCCTTCAGGAATTTCGTGATCGCAACATTGGAGGCGTGGCTGCGGTGGGCATTTCCGAAGGCATCGTCGATATAGACCTCTCCGTAGCTCGCCAGCTCCTTGGCGAAGCCATCGTCATTGGCGGTCTCTTCTGCATGGAAGCGGAGGTTCTCGAGCAGGATCATCTCTCCCGGCTTCAGCGCGTCGATCGCCTTCTTGACCTCGGGACCGATGCAGTCCTTGACAAACCGGACGTCCTTCCCCAGGAGCCTCGAAAGACGTTTCGCCACGGGCGCAAGGCTCATATCGGAAATAATCTTTCCCTTCGGCCGGCCCAGATGCGACATCATGATGATAATGGCGCCTTCATCCAATGCATAATTCAGCGTCGGCAGCACCGCGCGGATCCTGGTGTCATCGGTGATGTTCAGACAACTGTCCATCGGAACGTTGAAGTCGAAGCGGAACAAAACCCTCTTTCCCTTGATGTCGATGCTGTCGATGAATTTCATGGATCCTCCTTGCCATTTTTCCGCAAAAAAGTTATGATGCGTCTCTGTTTGCTGAAAACGCTGCCATACCAATGGGTTATACATCAAGGAACGAATGCGACTTCGGGCATTTCACGGGTTTTTTCTATAACGCAGCGCATCCGATAGGTCAAGAAGGAAAAGGACCGTAGCGGACTGAGCGTGAGGTCGCAGGATCCGGAATATTGAGGAGGATGGACGTACTTCATGGAAAAAGAGCCTTTACAGACAACGGAAGGAAAGATCAAAGCCTTCGAGCAAAAACGCCATGCCTTGCTGACCATGGGAGGACCAAAGGCGGTCGCAAAACAGCATGAACAGGGGAAATTGTCCGCCCGCGAAAGGCTGGATCTTCTCTTCGACAAGGGGACCTTCCAGGAAACCCAGCTTTTTGTGAAACACCGCTCGACGCTGTTCGGACTCGGAGAAAAGGAAATCAACGCCGACGGCGTCGTAACCGGTTTCGGAAAGGTGAACGGCCGAACCGTTTTCGCGGCCTCCCAGGATTTTACCAGCGTCGGCGGAAGCCTCGGAGAAATGCACGCCGAAAAGATCTGGAAAGTGATGGACATGGCGATCGAGGCCCGCAAGCCCTTCGTTGCCATCAATGATTCCGGCGGAGCCCGCATCCAGGAGGGCGTGCTTTCCCTCAAGGGTTACGGCGGCATCTTCTACCGCAACACGATCGCCTCCGGCTACATCCCTCAGATCGTCGCCATCATGGGGCCGACGGCGGGCGGCGCAGTCTATTCGCCCGCTCTCACCGACTGGGTCTTCATGGTCAAAAAGACAAGCCACATGTACATCACCGGACCCGACGTCATCAAGGCCGTGATCGGCGAAGAGGTCTCTCACGAGGATCTGGGCGGCGCCATGGCGCATGCCTGTAAGAGCGGCGTCTGCCACTTCGCAACGGAAAACGATGAGGACTGCATCAGCCGGATCAAGATGCTCCTCTCCTACCTTCCGGACAGTTGCCACAGTCCGCTGCCGCACGCCCCTTCCACGGACAGCACGGATCGACTCTGCCCGGAGCTGGACAAGATTATCCCCGACAAGTCCTCACGCGCCTACGACATGAAGAAAGTCGTCGCCGCCGTGGCAGACAACGGCGAGATGGTCGAGCCGCACGACAACTGGGCAAAGAACATGCTCGTCGCGTTTATCCGTATCGGCGGGACGCCCGTCGGGGTCATCGCCAACAACCCGAAATTCGGGGCGGGCGTCCTGGACGTCAACGCCTCCGACAAGGCGTCCCGGTTCGTCCGATTCTGCGACGCCTTCAACATTCCGCTCCTGACCTTCACCGATGTGCCGGGATATATGCCGGGAACGCAACAGGAATGGGCCGGAATCATCAACCATGGGGCGAAACTCCTGCACGCCTATTCCGAAGCGACCGTGCCGAAGATCACCGTCATCACGCGCAAGGCCTATGGCGGCGCCTATATCGCCATGTGCAGCAAACACCTCGGGGCCGACTACGTCATGGCCTGGCCGACCGCGGAAATCGCCGTTATGGGTGCGGAGGGGGCCTGCAACATCATCTACAGGAAAGAGATTCAGAGCGCCGCCGATCCGGCGGCGAAACGCAAAGAACTGATCGCAGAGTACGAGGGGAAGTTCAATAACCCCTATTTCGCGTCGCAACTGGGAATTCTCGAAGAGATCATCCGTCCGAGCGAAACGAGAATGCGCGTCGCCATGCTCCTTTCGACCCTGAAAGACAAGGCCGAAGTGAGACCGTCCAAGAAACACAACAACATTCCTCTGTAGACGTCAGGGAAGCGTGAAAGCCTTCGAGGAATGAGGCATCCGGATACAAAAAGGGCGGGGATTTCTTCCCCACCCTTTTTTTTGAGGTCCTCAGATTCTTTTCACCCTTTTCTGCCGATCACTGCCAACCGATGGTTTCGTAGCCCCTCTCCCGCAGGCACCTCTCGACGAATTGGCGCTGCACAGGGGAGGGTTTCCCGGCATCGGCGACGCTCTTGACCACACCCGCGGCGGCCCCCGCAGCCGCGCCGACGCCGATTCCCCTGCCCAAACGGCCTGTCACGGCGCCGACGGCCCCGCCGACCACGGCCCCGCCGGCTGCTCCGCCGGCGGTGTTCTTGAGCGCCTCCTTACCGGCGTCGGACTGGACATATTCCTCCGCGAGCTGCTCGCAGGTTGCGATATCCCGCCGCGCCTGTTCCTCTCCGACGCGCTTGAGATGGTCGTTTGGATAGAGTACAGGTTTCGGCGCGCCGCATCCGGAAAGAAGAAGCAGCAACGCAACGGCGATGAGCGCGCAACCTTTGAAGCCGGGTTGGCACCCTTCCGCGCAGCGCCGTTTCCAGGCCTTCCGCGGCGTCATGTCTTGTCCCCCTTCCTGACGTTCAGGGCTTTTTCGATCCGCGCCGAGACTTCCTCCGCTCCCAGGAGGACAACGATCCGCTCGAGCTGGGGACCGTCGCTTCGCCCCGTCAGTGCCAGACGAAGGGGCAGGAGAAGCCTCTTCCCCTTCCGGCCGGTCTCTTCTTCGGCACGGCGGACGACGCGGCGGAAATCGCCTGTCTGCTCCTGGTGAAACCCCTCCTGAAAAGCCGCAAGAACCTCCCTCTCCTGTCCCGCGGTCCGGAGGGCCTCCGGCGTCGGAGCAAAGCGCGGCGGATCGAAGATTTCCATGAAGGGGGCGATGTCCGCGAGCGTCCGGAGATTGTCCCTGCAGGCCTCCGCGACCTGACGGAACCTGCCCGGGTTCTCCGCGGCCATCCGTCTGCCGGCCTCTCCGGAAAACGGCAGAAGCTGCTCGACAAGCCGGTCTCCGTCGATACGTTTCAGATGTGCCGCGTTGAGCCATTTCAGTTTGTCCTCGTCGAAGACGGCCCCGCCTTTCCCGAGCCGGTCCAGGGAAAAGGAGGTGATCAGCTCTGCGGAGGTTCCGATCTCTTTGCCATCCGCGACGGATCCGCCCAGCAGGGCCAGATAATTCAGGAGCGCCTCGGGGAGGAACCCCTCATCGCGGAAGGCTCGCACGGACACGGCTCCGTGGCGCTTGCTCAATTTCGCATGATCGGCGCCCAGGACAAGAGAGTGGTGGGCAAAGACGGGCGGATCGAATCCCAGCGCCCGGTAAAGCATCAATTGCGGCGCCGTATTGGAGAGGTGGTCTTCGCCGCGGATCACGTGCGAAATCCGCATCAGGTAATCATCCACGACCACGGCGAAATTGTACGCGGGAAGCCCGCTGGAGCGGACGATGATGAAGTCCCCGATGTCCCCCCCCTCGAATTTGACCGGCCCGCGGATCAGATCGTCGAAGGCAAGCGTCGTCTGCTCGCTCAGGAATCGCCAGGCCGGTCTCCTGCCCCGCGCCTCCTGCTCCCTCCGCTGGTCAGGCGTCAGGCGGCGGCACTTCCCGCCGTAACGGGGTGCGACATGCCGGGCGAGTTGCGCGGATCTCTCCTCCTCCAGTTCATCTTCGGTGCAGTAGCAGGGATATACGCGGCCGGACCCGCGAAGCTCTCCGAGATATCGCTCATAGAGATCGAACCGTTCGCTCTGCCGATAGGGACCGTAGGCCCCACCGCAATCGGGCCCCTCGTCCCAGCCGATCCCCAGCCAGTGAAGGTCGTCGCATATCCCTGCGGCAAACGCATCCGTCGAACGCTCGCGATCCGTATCCTCGATCCGCAGGACGAACGTTCCCCCGAGGCTCCTGGCGAAGAGCCAATTCAGCGCAGCCGTCCGGGCGTTCCCGACATGGAGTTCCCCCGTCGGAGACGGAGCGAATCGTAATCTCATGGAAACGGACATTGCCCAACCTCAGCGTTCTTCCAGCAGGACGACGGCGTATGCCGCAACGCCTTCTTCCCGCCCGACAAGCCCCATCCCCTCGTTCGTCTTGGCCTTGATGTTGACGGACTCCGCGGCGATCCCAAGCGCATCGGCGATATTGTTCGCCATGCCGCAGATATGTCCCTGTAGTTTCGGCTTTTCGAGAACGACCGTCGAGTCCACATTGCGGACACGGAACCCTCTGTCCTCCGCCAGGACACGGACCCTTTCGAGAAGCCTCAAACTCGAAATATCGCGATAGGCAGGATCCGTATCGGGGAAAAGGCGACCGATATCCCCTGCGGCCACGGCCCCGATCACGGCATCGCAGACGGCATGCACGAGCGCGTCCGCGTCGGAATGACCCAACAGCCCCTTTGCATGGGCCAGCTCTACGCCCCCCAGAACGAGCCGCCGGCCCGAAACCAGGCGGTGACTGTCGTAGCCGAACCCTATCCGCATCGCCGTCACTCCTTTTCCCTCCGCCGCTCCCGTTCTACGGCGAGTTCTGCCGTCAGCCGGCGCGTCCCTGTCCGCCGTCCCGACTCCGGAGAAAGGCCTCTGCAAACCGGAGGTCTTCAGGGGTTGTGATCTTGATGTTGTCCGCAGAGCCTGAAACGATCTTGACGGGAACCCCGATCCGCTCCAGCAGCACGGCGTCATCGGTCCCCGTAAAACCTTCTTCCATTGCGGCCGCGAAAGCCCGTTCGAGGAGCCCTCTTCGAAAAACCTGCGGTGTCTGCGTCATCCAAAGCCGGCTGCGGTCCAACGTCCGGACGATCCAACCGTCGCCGTCCGCCTCCTTGACCGTGTCCTTCACCGCGATCCCGAGCGTGGCGGCGCCGCAGCCGTCGCCGGCGGCCACGACATCGGCGAGAAGTCCCGGCGCCAGAAACGGCCGCACGCCGTCATGGATCACAACAAGGTCGTGGACGCGGTCCGCCGCTTCCAGACCCCGCTGCACGGAATCCTGCCGTCGCGGACCGCCGGGAACGATCTTCGCAACCTTCTTCGCTCCGACCGCCCCCACCATTTCGCGGACGGCGCGGATCGCCGCTTCCGGAACCACCAGGACGATTGCGTCGATGATCGGGGAATTCTCGAAGATCCGAAGCGTGCGGGCAAGGATCGGTTCGCCGTCGACCATCAGAAACTGCTTGGCCGTCGACAGCCCCATGCGCTTTCCCGCGCCCGCCGCAGGTATGATCGCCACTGTTCCCACAGAGAATCCTGCAGATAAAGAAGCTCCGGGGCATTGCATCCCCCGAGCCGGATTTCACGGTTTGGCGGCTCCGCCGTACGATTTCTTCTCCGCACCCTTGAGTTCGGAAAAAATCATCCGGCCCGCCGTCGTCTGGAGAACGCTGGTCACCACAACATCAACAGTGTTGCCTGCGAACCGGCTGCCTCCGTCCACGACGATCATCGTGCCGTCGTCGAGGTAGGCCACTCCCTGTCCCGGTTCCTTCCCTTCGCGAATGATCTTCACCGTCATCATCTCACCGGGCAGTACTACAGGCTTGAGCGCATTGGCGAGCTCATTGACGTTGAGAATCTTGATCCCCTGCAATTCCGCGACCTTGTTCAAGTTGAAATCGTTCGTCAGGATCTTCCCGTTCATCTTCTTTGCCAGGGCCACCAGCTTCGCGTCCACCCCCTTGATCTTCGGGAAATCCTGATCGGCGATCTCGATATAGACGCCGGCCATTCGCTGCATCCGGCTAAGGATATCGAGCCCCCTCCGGCCGCGCGACCGCTTCAGCGAGTCGGCGGAATCGGCGATCAGTTGAAGTTCCTCGAGCACAAAACGGGGAACGACGAGCGTCCCCTCGACGAAGCCCGTTTCACAGACGTCGGCGATCCGGCCGTCGACGACCACGCTCGTGTCGAGGATGCGGTAGTCGCCCGCCCCCTTGCCGGTAAAACCGAGAAAGTGAAATTCCTCGATCTTCTTGGAGCCGAGCACGAGTCCGAGATATCCCATGACGCCGATGAGCAGGGTATAGACCCAGGGAACCACGTACTGCTTTTCCGTGATGTTGCTGACGAAGCTCAGGCCGTAGGCGAGGAGGAACGCGATAAGGAGACCGACGATCATGCCGGCCACGCCTCCGAAGATTGTGCGCAACGGCACCTTTCGGATGGCCTGTTCAACCTTCATGACGATAAAAGCGATGAGCGCGCCCAGCAAGAGACCGACCAATGACCAGGGAAAACCATAATAACTATAAACAATAAAATAGCCGCTGACAGTACATGCAAGAAACAACAAGGATCTTACGATCAAAACGGTTCACCTCCTTTCGTGGATTTTTGACTTGGCGCAAAGAACGATATCCCTTGTCCTCATGCGGGATACCGCCCATGATATGGGTCTTGAACTGCACCGGATGAAAACAAGGGAGTGTTACTGCAAGGTAAATATTTTCTTCAAGTCTTCTTCGATCTTCGCTTCGTCGGAATTGCTGGCGATGCTGATCTCCTTGATCAGCAGACTCTTGGCCGTATCCATCATCTTCCGTTCGCCGAAAGAAAGATTCTTGTCGCTTTTCAGGATGAGGAGGTCGCGGAGCACCCTGGCGATTTCATAGACGGACCCCGTCTTGATCTTCTCCAGGTATTCCCGATACCGCTTGTTCCAGGTCTGTTTGTCGATCGTCACGTTCTTGTTTCGCAAGATCGCATAGATCTTCGGAATTTCCCTTGCGGTGATGAGCTCCCGCAGACCGACCGCCTTGGCGCTGTCCATGGGGATCATGATCTTCATCCCGTTACCCATGATCTTCATGATGTAATACTGCTGCTTGTTGCCCATGACTTCTCGGTTCTCGATGGCCTCGATCACGCCGACACCCTGCGCCGGGTAAACGGCCAGATCGCCTACCTTAAACATTTTGATGCACATGCCCATTGTTCCCACATCGCAACCTTTACCAAGTTTTTGAACGTGGCAGACTATCATAATATAGTCATTCCGTCAACATTTGTGACATCAACTTGTGACAGACCGACCCGCCGGGTGGCATTTTCATCCCCTTTCGCCCCTCCGCGCTCAGATATAACCGCGCATGGCCCGGCCGAGATCGCGCTCCAGGCAGTCTTGTCCCTTCTTCGCATATCCGTCGACGAAGGCGCCGATCCGGAGATAGAGGTCCCGGTCGGAAAGATCGGACAGATTCCGAACGTTCCCGCTTCTCCGCCCGACCCGGAAGATAAGCCGGTCCCTTTCCGGCAGACGGAAGAAGCCATCGATCGTCTCCAGAAGGCGCGGCTTGTCTTCGGGAAGTCTTCCCTCCAATTCCTCCAGCAGGTTGAGGATATGGTCGCTGACGATCTTCGAGGCAATGCCCTCCAGATGTTCGATGAACACCCGGATCTCGCGAAGAATGTCTTCATCCCCGATCGGCTTGAAATCGCCGGCTTGCATCATTCCGTCCAGATCGGATCCCGCTTTGACGTGCAGCGTCCGGAGCCGGATGAAATCGGGGTTGATGAGATTCAGGGTCCGGGCCGTGTGCTCCGCATGCTCCCGCGACCATCTCACTCCTCCCAGCCCCGGCATGAAATACTCGGACAGGGAAATCCCCGCCTCCCGGATCCGGCGTCCGCCCTCGACGTGCTGCCGCGCCGTCACCCCCTTGCGGACGAATTCGAGCACGGAGTCGCAGCCCGACTCCATCCCCATGTGGATCCGCGTCAAACCGGCTTCGCGAAGGCGGTGGAAATCCTCCACGGACTTGTGAGACGCCGTCCTGGAGCGGGAGTAGGACGTCACGCGGGTGACCGAGGGGAAATGCTCACGGAGACAGGAAAGGATGTCGACGACGTCGTCCGTTTTCATGACCAGGGAATCGGCATCCTGAAGGAAGACGGACTCCCCGCCGTAGTACATCCAGGCGGCCACGGAAGAAAGGACGCCGTCTTCCGTCCAATGCCCCCAAAGCGCATGCAGCAAACGGTCCGTAACCTGCCCGCCCTCGCCGCAGTCCTGTGAGAATGCGCGTATCTTCTCGGCCGCGGCCGCCGCCGTGCGGATGTCATCCTTGACCTCTTCCACGGTCCGGATGGAAAATTTTGTATTGCGGTACGTGGAGCAGAAGGCGCATTTGTTCCACGGACAGCCGCGTGTGAGTCGGATCAGGAGGCTCTTCGCCTCGCTCGGCGGCCGGATAGGGCCCTGCTCAAAATTTCCTTGCACAACCAATTCCCCATTTCTTCGTTATCAGGGCAAAAAGAAAAGTGGGTTGCGCGCTTTGTTGCGGTAGCGAACTTCGAACATCATGAACGCGTCGCCCGACTTTCCCGGCGCGCCCATGAAGGCGATCCGGTCTCCCCTCTTGACCTGCTCATCCAGTTTCACCAGCCGGCTCCCCAGTTCCGTATAGACAGTCGCATAATGATCTTCATGCCGGACGATGATCGTTTCTCCGTAACCCCGCAGCACCGAAGAATAGATGACGGTGCCGGCGGCGGCCGATTTCACCGCGGTTCCCTGCGGCGCTACAATCTTGATCCCGTTGCTGAACATCCCGTTGGACTGAATGCCGAAGCGGGATGCGATCTTTCCGCTGACGGGCCAGGCGAAGCGCTTGCGGTCGAACTGGAGCGACGGCTGATCCGATTCGGAGGGAGCGGGTGCCACCCGCGGCGTCTCCTGCCGCGGCGCGGGACCGCGTTCGGCCGGGACGCGGTCGGACGGAGACACGGCCTGCTCCTTTGCCGTTCCCGGCCGTTCCTTGGGCGGGGCGGTCTTGGCGTCCGCCTTGGCCGTCTTTGTCCGGGAAGAGGAGGCCCGTGAACCGGCCTTCCCATCCCGGATCGGCTCTTCCGTAATGCCCGGCGCTGCCTGCAGAGTCTCCTGCCCGGCGGGAGGAATCCGTGTTGCCGCGGGGACCGCTTTTTCCCGCTGCGACGTTTCCGCTTTGGCTTCCTTCGGCTCGGTCTCGCGGCTTTTCAGCGCCGAAGAGACGTCATCCTGGATGGGCTGCGGATCAGGGATGAAGACGACACTGTCCGCTTCGATCCGGGTGGGATCGCCGATGTCATTGATCTCGGCGAGCTCCTGCAGGTTGACGCGGTACAGGTGGGCGATGTGCCAGAGCGTCTCCCCCTTCTGCACGCGATGGTAGATCCCCTTGGGCCGCGATGTCCTCATGGGCAGAGCGGTGCAGGACGCAACGAAGAGAAGGGCAAGAAAGACAGCGGATATCGTCCGGAAGCGGTCCGATTTCGGGGCCATCTCTTACGATTCCCAGCCATGTTCGCCAATCAGGTTCACAAAACGAACCCCGCCCAGCGACTCGCGGACGAGTCCTTCCGGCTTGTCGGAAGTCTTCGTCACCTTGATCAGTTCCTGGGTGTAGCGATCGCCGACAGGGATGACCAGCCTGCCGCCCAGCGCCAGTTGATCGATATAGGCTTTGGGAATGTTCGGCGCACCGGCCGTTACGATGATGGCGTCAAAGGGCGATTCCTCACGCCATCCGTACGTCCCGTCCCCGACACGGATCGCCACATGGTAGTAATGAAGGGCCTCCAGGATGCTGCGGGCCCTTGACGCCAGGGAGGCGAATCTCTCGATGGAAAAGACCTGATCGGCCAGCAGCGACAGAACGGCCGTCTGGTAACCGGACCCGGTCCCGATTTCGAGAACCTTTTCCCTGCCCGTCAGTTCCAGCGCCTCCGTCATGAGAGCGACGATGTACGGTTGCGAAATCGTCTGCTGCGCTTCGATCGGCAGGGGGTTGTCCTGATAGGCCTGTTCGGCGAGCACCTCTTCGACGAAGAGATGACGCGGCACCGTTTCCATCGCCCTGAGCACACGCTCATCCCGGATCCCCCGCGCGCGGATCTGGGAATCTACCATCTTCAGCCTGAGCTTCTTAAAACGATCCATGCCTCAATCCAGTCCGGGAAGGCGGCTCCGCTGCGCCGGTATGCGGTACGCCGCTTCCACCCACGAGTGTCGTCTCATCCCCATGGCCTCCCGGGTTACGATCAGCCAGTAGAATTTTTCCTTTGCCGACTCGCGCGCCAGGTTGAACCGGTCGATCTCGCGGTTGATTTCGCAGATCATCCGTTTCCGGGTCTCCGCCGCCTCCGCGGACGCGTTCAGGGCATCCCCTTCGCCCTCGAACCGGAGGAGGGCGTCGAGGCGGTGTCCGATACCCCGTTCGATGACGCGCAGCCTGTCGAGGGCCTTGGCAACTCCCTCGCCGGCGCGTCCGAGAACGGCCGCACGCTCACGCCAGAATTCTTCTTGGAGAATCTCTTCAGGACTTCTCGCCGCCGGCATGTCCAATTCGCGACGCGATACCGCCTCTCTTCCCTTCCCGGCGGCGCCGGTCGCCCCTCGTTCTTCTGGTTCGACCTTATCATCAACCGGCAGGTTTTTCAATAACAAAGCCCTCTTAGACTACGGAAAACATTTCCCTTTACACCCTCTCCCGATTTCGTTACTAATTTTATCAAGGCCAAGAAAACAACGAATGCGCGCGGAAGAAGACACCCCCCATGAAGGAAATGATCAGCCCTCTTGCCACCGCCGTGTCCCTCGCCTATCGCCGGGGACAGGAGGATGAGACCCTGGAACCGCATGTCCTGCGGGACAGCCGCGACATTCCGATCGGCAGGTTCCAAAACGGCGACGCCGTGATCTTTTACAACATCCGCGGCGAGCGCGAGATCGAACTGACCCGCTCTTTCACGGAGAAGAACTTCCGCCCCTTTCCCGTCGCCAGCGACCTGAACCTCCGTTTCGCGACGCTGGTGGAATACGCCGCCGATCTCAACGTCCTCGTCGCCTTCCCCCCGGCGGAGCCCCTGTCCGACACGCTGGGGGAAACCCTGTCCCGGCTCGGCATCCGCCAGGCCAGGATCGTGGAGGCGGAGAAGGCCTATCACGTCGGCTTCTTCCTCAACGGGAAGAAGGAAGATCCCCTGCCCTTCGAGGAGCGGGTTGTGGTCCCGACGCGCAAGGACGTCCGCCTCTTCGACGAGGCTCCGGAAATGTCCGTTGCCGGGGTCGCCGACGCAGTCATCGAGAAGATCCGCGATGAAGACGTCCGCTTCATCTTCGCCAACTTCGCCAATGTGGACGTCGTCGGCCATATCGAAAACGAGTCCGCGGTCCTGCGCGCCGTGGAAGCCGTCGACGCGGCCCTGGGAAAGACCGTCGCCGCCGCACGCCGGGCCGGGATGACCGTTCTCCTCACGGCCGACCACGGGACCGTGGAGAAATGGCGTTACGAAGACGGAACCATCGATACGGGCCACACGGCGAGCCCCGTTCCCTTTGTCCTCGTGGACGCCGCAAAGGGCTTCTCCCTCCGCGGCAGGGGAGAGTTGGCCGATGTCGCGCCGACGGTCCTGCAGCTTCTCGGCATTGCGCAGCCCGCGGCCATGACGGGCCGGACCCTGATCGATGCGCTGCCGGCGGGCTTCCGGCCGCGAGAGCGGCTCCTGATGATCCTGATGGACGGCTGGGGATATCGCGAAGAGACCCGGGACAACCTGATCGCCAAAGCCAGGACGCCGGCGATGGATTCCCTGATGAGCGCCTGCCCCAGGGCGGTGCTGGCGGCCGCGGGGGAAGCCGTGGGTCTGCCTCCCGGGACGGTCGGCAACTCCGAGGCGGGACATCTCCACATCGGGGCCGGCCGGCGGGTCCCCTCCGACCGGGTGCGGATCGAACAGGCGATCGCGGACGGGTCCTTTTTCCGGAATCCGGTCTTCCGGAGGGTCATGAACGAGGCGACCGCCGCCGGGAGGGCCGTCCACCTCATGGGAATCGTCTCGTTCTTCAGTTCTCACGGCTCCATCGAGCATCTCTCCGCCCTCATGGAAATGGCGAAGCGGGAAGGGGTCCGCGACCTCTTCATCCATGCCATGCTGGGCAGGCGCGGCGAACTGCCGGAAAGCGGCGCGCGATACCTGTCGCAGATCGAGGAACGGTGCCGCAGGCTCGGGACCGGCAGGGCGGTCTCCGTCATCGGTCGCTACTGGTCGATGGACCGCGAGGAGAACTGGGACCGCATCGAAAAGACCTACCGGATGCTCGTCTATGGAGAGGGCATCCCCGTAACCGACGAAAGGAGATGACCGGTATGGAAGTCGCGATCAGCAAGTCCAGACTGGCGCTCGTCCAGGGGGACATCACCGAGGAAGAAACGGATGCGATCGTCAACGCCGCGAACTCCCGGCTGGCCGGAGGCGCAGGCGTGGACGGCGCCATCCACCGCGCCGGGGGACCGTCAATCATGGCGGAATGCCGCAAGATCGGGTATTGCCCGACGGGGCAGGCGGTGATCACGACGGGCGGGAACCTGAAGGCGAAATATGTGATCCATACGGTGGGACCGGTCTACCGCGGCGGGACACAAGGCGAGGCGGGGCTGCTGGCAAGCTGCTTCACCGAGAGCCTGAAACTCGCCGCATCGCGGGGACTGAAGAGCGTCGCCTTCCCGGCCATCAGCACCGGCGTCTACGGATATCCCCTTGACGAGGCCGCCGAGGTTTCATTGAAGGCCGTCATCGACTACCTTCGAAGCCATACGGACATCGAACTGGTCCGCCTCGTCCTCTTCGACCGCCGCAGCCTGGATGTCTTCACGGAGGCGCTTCGCAAGCTGATCTGATCCCGGAAAGGAGAAGACAGCCTTCCCCGGCGGCGTCATTCTGGCCGGCGACGTGCAAGCGCTGATGGGAAATATCCGGCAGCTCGGACCGGACAGCCCGAAAACGCCTTCAGCGGGCGCTGGCCGGTGCCGGAGGAGCGAACACCTCAAAGAAGAGCTTCAGATACGTCTTGCAGTAGGCGTATCCGCTGATGAGGTCCTGCCGTCCCGGAAGATCGGGCTTCGCATCGAAGTCCCGCCACTTGTTGCGGAGGATCTCCCGGATGTCGCGGTCGAGAAAGCAGACCGACTCGTTGTCGCAAAGGCGGTCGCCGATTGCGCATACATTGAAGGCATCCATGACCTCGCCCGTATGAACGTGGTCGAACAGGAAGGCGTGGCCGAGTTCATGAACGAGAATCCGGGTCCGGTGCCGCCTGACCATGACGAACTTGCGGTATTCGTCGTCGATCACCCCCGTCCACCCGCCTACAAGGTTGAAGCCGAGACGATCGAGGGGATCCATTTCGTACATCGCAATGGCAATGTCGAAGGGCCGGCCGTAGGATTGCATTTCATCCGCGAGCTGCCGCAACAGTTCGGTTCTCGACGATCCCTGCCATCGGATGGTCTTCCAGCCCTCGATTCGCACGCGGATGCCCGTCTGCCCGAAGAAGATCCTGAACGCCTCGTCAAGAAACCTCGTCGTCTCTCCGCGGTCCGCACTCTCGTCGACGATGACGACGGCCGAAACGTTCCGTACGTTCCGGAGTTCCTGCTCCGGAGACGCGCACTCCCGGACAGATCTCAGGCTGCATCCGGTCAACGCAAAAAAAAGCGCGATGGCGATCGACCCCGCCCACCGGAATGCGCCGGTTCTTTCCGGACGGATGGACAAACGCTCCGGAACCCGCCGAACCCGGAATATGCAGGCAGCCCTATTCGAGGGCCCGTCCCCCTGGTTTCGCTCGATGTCATGAAGGAAAGGAGCGCCTTTCCACGCCGCTGCCGGTCCATGCGGGATTAGACACCGTTTGCCGATGTCGGCGCCATCGGGGGATTTCTCCGTTCCTGCTTCGAAAATGCTGAAAAGAGGATGTCTTTTTGGCGCAAAGCCGACTCGCAGGAATGAAGCGATCGCGGAAAAACCGAAGACGACGGCCATGAAACGGCTGCGGCGGGACCCGCTGCCGTTCGGGACCGGGCCTATTTCTTCGGACCGGTCCACCAGAAATCGTTGTTTTCGACGGGATCGTGGACCTTCAGCCGGCCTTCGGTCTCGATTTCCGGTCCGAGTGAAATCTCGTCGCTTTCGTGGATCAGACGGTCCGCCGTCATGAGGATGCCGACGAAGAAGCCGTGCTTCTCTATCGCCTCAATGCCGTAGGCGGAACACGAAGGATGCATGGGGCAATCCGCGCCGATCACGGAAGAGATGACGTCCTGATAAAACCGGATGCTCCCGATCAGGAGGGAACCCAGAGGGCTCGTGGATTCCCGATCCGCATCAATCTGCCGCTGAACGGAATGCGCCTCCCACGGCTCAAAGAACTCGGGATCCGCCGCCTGGAGCGGATAAACGAAAGCGAGGATCGAGAGTATCACGATAATCCGCATACGCGTGCCTGTCGGCCAACGAGTTCCCGCCGTCGTCTCCCGTTCGATGCCTGTTCCGGCCGGCACCCGGATTTGCACTCGAACCTATCTCCCCGGTTCCGGTGGCGTGAAGCCGGCCACCCGGAAAGCGGCCTGCCCAGCCGGCGATGCCAGGAATTTCACGAACGCGCGCGCAAGGTCCGGCGACTTGCTCGCCTTGAGGACCACCGCCGCGTAGGCGAGGTCGTTCCGGAACTCGTCCGGCAGGGGGCCGACCAGCTCCGCCCCCTGAACGGCCGTGATTTCGCTCGCCTGGACAACCACCATCTCGGACTGACCGTCCGCCACGCGCCGGACCGCCTCTCCGCCGACGGCCGTCAGCACGGTCTTGCTTTTCAACTGCTCGGCAATGCCGAGGCGTCCGAGAACGACCTGCGCAAAATACGCGCCGGACGTGCCGCCGCGGTCGGGATCGGCATAGGTGATGGATTTGGCGGCGAGAAGCGCATCCTTGAATTCTTCCGTCGTCGCAATCCGCGGTCGCGGGGCGCCGGCACGGATTCCGATGCCGACGCCGATGCGGCCGACTTCCGCGCGCGAGTCCCTGAACGTGAGCCCCTGTTGATCCAATTCGGTGACGGCCGAAGACGGCAGCACCGTGACGTCGGCGGGCGCTCCGGCGGCCACCTGTTTCTGTATCCCGCCGCCCGTTCCAAAGGTGAAGTTTACCTTGCCGCCGGTCTCGCGTTCGAACGATCCGGCGGCGGTCAGGAGCACGGCCTTCGTGCCGCCCGGACTGAATACCATGATTTCCGACTGGATGCCCATTGCAGAATCTCCTCCGCTGAATGAAATTGACCAGCGCTGCGACCGTCAACGCGAAGCCCTGGCATCTCGCGCCGAAGATGAATGCACCCCGGCACCAACCCCCCGGGGCGTTTGAATTTCGCAACACCCTCGTCATTTGCAGCCGGCAAACGACAGGGGCTTCACCTCTTCCATCTCCATTTCCGCGGCGGGATAAGGCTTCAGCATTGAAAGGAGCGCCCGCGAGTCGCGGTTCTCCGGCGCAAGCCAGGCCGCTTCGTTCTTCGTCGGCAGAATCACCGGCATCCGGTCGTGAATGGGCCGGATCAGCTCATTGGCCTCCGTCGTGATGATCGTGCAACTGCGGACGGTCTGCCCGTCCGGTGACACCCACGTCTCGTACAGCCCGGCAAAGCCGAAGGGCCGCCCCGATTTTAGCCGGATCAGCATCGGCTTCTTCGCCTTCCCCAGCTTCTGCCATTCATAGAAGCCTTCGGCGATGACGAGACAGCGCCGATCCCGGAAGGCGCTCCTGAAGCTCGGCTTTTCCGCAACCGTTTCCGCGCGGGCATTGAACATCTTCCGGCCGATGGACGGGTCTTTCGCCCAGGAGGGGATCAGGCCCCAGCGAAAATTGACAAGGCGGTTCCTGTCATGACGGACAACGGCGACAACCTGCTGCCCGGGAGAGACCTCGCTGCCCACCCGGCATTCGCCGTCGACTTCTTCGACGTGGAATTCTTCTGCGACGCGGTACAGACCCATCGAAAAGACATAGCGGCCGCACATATTTTCAAACCTTCCGGATTGCCTCAACGCCGGCGCGGGCTCCTTGCCCGCACGCAGCCCGACGCCGCCGGCGGCGTCTCAGGATCATCATGACCGCCACGGCGGCAAGAATGGCGAAGATCAGGCCGACGATCGGCGCGAGCAGGGAAAAAAGCGTTGTCAGCACCGATCCTGCGAATTCGGCAGCCGCGAGAATAGGGTTCGCCGCGCCCCCCGTCGACGCGGTGGAGACCCCGCGCAACAGCGCCGTACCCGCCGAGATTGTTCCGGCCGCCCCACCCCCGGCGATCAGGGCAATCGTCCATTTCAGGAAAGGCGAAACGTCGGTCAGCACCGCGGCCGTCGCAATGATCCCGGCGACTGCCGCCAACGGCGTCGCCGCGGCGTCCAGGAGATTGTCCATCCACGGAATGGAATAGGCGGCGATTTCGAGGATCGCCGCCGTCGCAAAAGCCAGGAGAGCGGTCTGCGTTCCAATCCACGAGAACTCCGGCGCCGGCTGGATGTAGCCGCCCATGGCGGCGATACTCAGCCCGAGAAAGGGGATGAGGATGCGGAAGCCGCAGGCCGCGCTCAGGCCGATGCCGATTACGAGCCCGGAGAATCCGCTCCAGAGATGCTCTTCCATGACCAGAGTTTTTCCTTTTCCGGTCCTCAGTCTTTCGGACCGCACGGCAAGAGCGGCGATCGCCCCGCTCCGGCACGCAAATTCAAGGCATCCGCAACGGACTCACGCCTTCGCTTTGCGGCATGCCTCTTCCCCGAACCGCGCCCGGTGGTCCCCGATCAGGGTATAGGGGAGGAGCACTTCATTCGCCCCGCTGGCTTTCAGGGCCTCGACCTGATCGGCCGAATCCGCCGTGGCGACGATGACCGCATTCGGCGCGACGGCGCGGCAGGTCGTCACGATGGACGCATTGTTCGTCCCCTTCAGAAGCATGTCGGGGATGGTGGAAAGGATGATTTCCGCCTCGGCGACATGGGTGTGTTCCAGCGTGTCCATGCTACTGATGTCGCCGAAGACGCCCTTCACGTTGCGGCCGTTGAGCTCCTTCAGGACTTCGAGATTGAAATCGATCACCAGGATCTTCTTCAGGAGATCGGGAGCGATCGCCTCCATCCGGTCGACGAAGGCCCGGGCGCCCCGGTGAAATCCCAGCAGCACGACGGGGAAATGGCCGCCGGTTTCCTCAGCCGCCGTTTCCCTCGCCTTCGACGGGAACCCCATCCGGACGAGGAGGCGGTCGAACGCCAAGTAGGCCTTGTGATTGCCGTTGATGAAATAGGAGGCCAGCACCGATGTGATCGCCATGGCGTAAATGATCAGGGACATCATGCGCTGCTCGATATGGCCGAGGCCCACCCCGAGGGCGGCCACGACCAGGGAAAATTCACTGATCTGGGCAAGATTGAGGCTGGCGATGAAGCTCGTGCGCCGCCCGCTTCCGGCGATGGACAGGAGCGGGTAGACGGTCAGAAAGCGGGAGACGATGACGAAGAGGACGATGACAATAGCCATGATCAGCAGCGAGGCGTCCGGCATGGGAATCTTCATGCCGATGGAGAGGAAAAAAAGGGTCAGGAAGAAATCGCGCAGCGGGAGGACCTTGGCCGTAACGTGGACGCTGTAGGGAAACGTCGAGATCGCCACCCCGGCGATCAGCGCCCCCATCTCCATGGAAAGACCGATCCAGGACCCCACTCCCGCCATCAAGGCGCACCAGGCGATGGACATGGCCACGACCATTTCCGGCGTCTTCGAGATCTTCTCGAAGACCCAGCGCAGCAGATACTTGCTGAGGAGATAGCCGATGGCGAGGAGCGCCCCGCTCTTGCTCAGGGCGAGGACGACGAGGAGAATCTTCGGATTCGTGAAATGGGGCTGCAGCGCCAGGATCAGGATCGCCCAGAGGTCCTGGAAGATGAGGACGCCGAGAGTGATGCGGCCGGGCAGCGTATCCAGTTCGAACTTGTCGTAGAGGAGCTTGACGACGATGGCCGTGCTGCTCAGCGCGCAGAACATGGACAGATAGAGCGCATCGATCCGCCCGTTGCCCAGGCCGTATCCCAGGAGCATGAAGAAGCCGGTTCCGATGAGGACGCACAGAAGAAACTGACCGACCCCGGCGTAGATCAGTTGCCGGCCCGCCGAGAGGAGCTTGGTGGGATTCAGTTCGAGGCCGATGATGAACAGCAGGAGGATCAATCCGATTTCCGAAATGACCTCGATATTCTCCGCACTGGAAACAAATCCGAAGCCGATCCCCGGCCCGATCACGGCGCCGGCGACGAGGTAGCCCAGAATGACCGGCTGCCGGAAGAATTGAAAGAGAAAGCCCAGGGCCGTGGCCGCCAGAACGGCAACGCCGATTTCCGGAAGAATGCCATGCATATGGTCCCCCCTGTGTTCCGGTAACGTGTACCACAGGTCCTATCAGAATTGAAGCCCTCCGGAAGCGGGCTCCGGAGGATCTTGCCCCCCCGGATTGGAGATTGACTCCGCGGCGGCCCGCGCGTATCCTCGGCATGCTTGATTCCGGGAGGAAGCATCATGCTCGAGACGATCAATTTGAATGAGGAAATGTCCAAAGAGGACTTCAAGCTCGCCCACCAGGCGCTCGACCTCAAGCTCGGCGCCCTGCAGCGGCGGCTCCGGGAGGCCTGCATCCCGGCCGTCATCGTCTTCGAAGGGTGGCGGGCATGCGGCGTCGGCACGGCCATCACACGGCTCCTGGCGCCGCTGGACCCCAGGGGCTACCGGGTGCGCATGTTCAACGACCCCAGTGCCGACGAGGCGCTGCGGCCGCCGTTCTGGCGATTCTGGCAGGCCCTGCCGCCGAAGGGGGCCTTCAGCATCTACGACCGAAGCTGGTATCAGCTCGTGCCGGGCTCCAAGACGGAGGCCGAGGCTTGGTATGAACGCATCCGCCTCTTCGAGCGCAAGCTGACCGACGACGGCGCGGTCCTCGTCAAGTACTGGCTTCACATCAGCAAACAGGAGCAGGCAAGACGCTTTCGGAAACTGGAGAAGGACCCCGCGATATCCTGGATCGTCACCAAGGCGGACTGGCGTGAAAACCGCAAGTACGACAAGGTCCTGCGCCGCGTCGAGCGCATGCTGCGGGCGACCTCCACCGATTACGGGCCCTGGACTGCCGTGCCCACGCACGACTCCCGCACCGCGAGTCTCTGCATCGCCACAACCCTTGTCGATGCCATCGAGAAGGCCCTGAAGCGCCGGGAATCGGCCGCGAAGGCCAAACCGCCGAAGCCGCCCGCCGTCCGACGCCGCAAGAGCCCGCTCGCCGCCGCCGATCTTTCCCTGTCCCTGGACCGCGAAACCTACGAGGAGACGCTGCCGAAACTCCAGAAGGAACTGCTGCGGCTCGAACATCTCCTCCATCCGCAGCGCATTCCCGTTGTCATCGTCTACGAGGGGTGGGATGCCTCCGGCAAGGGGGGAAACATCAAACGGCTCGTCACCGGCCTGGACAACCGCGGCTTCCAGGTGATTCCGGTCGGCGCGCCCGTCGGCGACGAGGGCACGCACCACTTCCTGTGGCGGTTCTGGCGCGACCTGCCCAAGGCGGGCCACATCACGGTCTTCGACCGTTCCTGGTACGGACGGGTCCTCGTGGAGCGCGTCGAGGGATTCGCAAAACCGGCGGAATGGGAACGGGCCTATCGGGAGATCAACGAGTTCGAGGCCGAACTTACGGCGTTCGGTACCGTCCTCATCAAGTTCTGGATCCACATCTCCAAGGAAGAACAGATCCGGCGGTTCAAGCTCCGAGAGGAATCGCCGTTCAAGAGCTGGAAGATCACGCAGGAGGACTGGCGGAACCGCAACCGCTGGGACGACTACTACGACGCCGTTTCCGACATGATCGAGCGCACGTCCACCGCCTCCGCGCCCTGGACGATCGTCGAGGGCAACGACAAGCCGTACGCCCGGATCAAGACGTTGAAGACGGTGATCTCGGCCGTCTCTCGCGCCGTCGGTGACAGGCCCCGCGGCAGGCGCGGCAAGCCCTCGTGAAGAGATGATCATCCGAAAAACGGGAATGGAGGCAGGCCTCTTTCTCTGCTTACATTCGCGTCACGCTCATTTCACCTTCCTCCTGAGCGGGCAGAAGCCTCTGCGGACGTTCCCTCCCGATAGAACTGTTTCATGTGCTTGTAAACGATGAGGTGCATGAAGGCGGTTTCCAGATCCCGGGGATTATGAATAACAGTCTGAAGCATCACTCTCAGAAACATGAACATCCGCCGGAAATCCGTGGTGAGCAGATAGTGGCGAAAAAGCCGGCGCAGGATGCGCAACTCCGTTTGCCGGATCCTGATCCTGCCCGCGCTTCGAGACTTTTTCCCCAGCTTGATGGCGCCGATGAGACGTTCGGCGAAATTGCCGTCGTCGTACAGGCCGGTCACGAGGTATCGAAAACCTGCTGCAAGCACTTCATCGGTCATATTCAGCGGTTTGATATTCGAGGTGGTCAGCAGACTGGCCGGCCCCCTGATGCCGCCGGCCGCCTCGTCTTTCAGTCGCCCCTCCCGCTTTACGCGCTCATGAAGGGGCGTGCCGGGCAGGGCCTGCAGGATTCCGATCATCGCGATCGGGATGGCTGACGCTTGAATGAAATCCATCTGCTCCTTGAAAATGTCCGTATCGTCATTGTCGAACCCGACGATGAACGCCCCCCAGACGATGATATTGTGCGCCTGGATTCTCTGAACGGCCTCCAGGAGATCGATCTGCGTGTTCTGCCTCTTCTTCGCCATCGTCAGCGTCGACTGCCGGGGAGTCTCGATGCCGATGAATACGCGCCTGAAATTGGCCTCGCGAAGCAGAGAAAGAATCTCTTCGTCCTGCGCCACGTCAATGGTGAACTGACAACTGAAGGAAAGCCGGTCATCGATGGACCGGACGAATTCCCGAATCCGGGTGATGAGCGTCACCGCCCGCGGGCGGTTGCCGAGGAAGTTGTCATCGATAATGAAGATGGAATCGACACCCAGCGCATGGAGCCGGCGAATCTCCGCCATCACCTGGTCCGCCGATTTCGTCCGCGATCCCCTGCCCAGACGGATCGGGATTTCGCAGAACTCGCACGAATGGGGGCAGCCGCGCGACGTTTCGATGATCGCTGCAGAGTAGGCGCCCAACTCGAGCAGATCAAACCGCGGCGCCGGAGAATCGGAAAGATCGACGAATCCGGTTTGTTCGTAGAGGGGCTTGACGGCTTCCGACCGGATGTCGCGAAGAAACGCCGGCCAGGTATATTCCGCCTCTCCGAGGAAAACGACATCGGCGTGCCCCGCGCACTCCCCGACACTGGAGCGGTCAACGAGGGGCCCGCCGACGGCGACGATCTTCCCCCTCCTGCGGAATTCATCCGCCAATTGATAGACGCGGTCCTTTTGCGGGGAGTAGCCGGTGATCCCGATCACATCCGCATCCGTATCGAAACGGACGGCGCGGACATTTTCATCGCAGATCGCGACTTCATGCTCCCGGGGAGTCAGGGCGGCCACGGTCGCCAGCGAGAGCGGCGGGAACGGGAACGCGCTTCCGGTGATGTCTCTGCAATAGGAATAATCCCAGAGCGACGGTGGAAACCGCGGATTGACCAGCAATATCTTCATGCCTTGGATTCGATGATCTCCGCGATCCGGTAATAGTGCGTCCGAAGGTGCTTGTAGGCCAGGAGATGGAAGAAGGATTCGTCCAGATGCCGGAACCCATGGGAGGCCATGGAGCCGAGGACCTGGAAGAACATCTTGCGCGTCTCCGGATCCGCCTTGAACAGAAAGTATGAGAAGAGACGGACCAGGACCATGACGGCCTTCCTGTTGATGGTCGGCAGGGAATTCATCATGCTCCTGGTATTGGTGGAGAGGTACTGGACCATCTTGATCTTGAAAACCTCCGGAGAATACATCGCCCTCAGGACACGGGCGAAATTCTTTGTCAGTTCCTCTTCCTTCATCTTCTGCGGAACCAGATTGGTCGCCTTCGGGATGTCATTCTCGCTGAGGGCGGTCACGCCGTAGAGGGAGGGAAACGACACAAATCGATTCGTTTCGACGGCGCGGCGGTACAGCGCCGTCCCCGGAACCGCCTGCAGCAGCCCCACCTGCACGGGGATGAAGTTGGCCTCCAGGATGAACTGCACCAGCTTGTCGAACGACGACGGGTCGTCGCCCTCGAGGCCGAACATGATGCCGCCCCACACCGTGATCCCGTAGGAGCGGATCTTTTCGCAGGCGCGTTTGATGTCGATCTCCGTGTGATGCTTCTTGTTCAGTTCGCTCAACCTGGCCTGGTCTCCCGTTTCGATCCCGATGAACAGGCGGAGAAAGGACGCGGCCTTGAGCAGTTCCAGCAGCTCGTCGTCGGCCGCCACGTCCAGGGTCGCCTGCGTGTAGAAATACATCCGGGTTGGGAGCGACGGACGCAGCGCGGCGATGGCCTTCAGCAGCGCCTTGGCGTAGGACTTGTCCCCGGCAAAATTGTCGTCGACGATAAATGCCGAGTCATACCCAATTTCCGAAAGAATCCGTATCTCCTTCAGGACCTGGTCGATCTGCTTCGAGCGGGGACCGCTTCCATACTTCACGGGGATATCGCAGAAGTCACAGCGGTAAGGACAACCCCGCGTCACCTGGACGCAGCCGCTTGCATACTGGCCCGGCTTCAGCAGATGAAAGAGGGGAACCGGAGAGTCCTTCATGTCGATCCACTCCTGCTGGTGGTAGAGATTCTTCCAACTCCCCTTCTTGAAATCCTCGAGAAACGCCGGCCAGGTGTATTCGCCCTCGCCGATAAAGACCACATCCGCATGCGCCTTGCATTCGTCCAGCAGGTCAAAGGTGATGGGGCCGCCGAGCGCGACGAGTTTCTTGCGTTTCCGGAAGCCGTCCGCCAGTTCGAACACGCGCAGCCGCTGGGCTACGGAACCCGTCAGTGCGACAATATCGGCATCGGTCTCGAAACTGACCGGCTCGACATTCTCGTCGATCAGTTCGACCGTCCAGTCCGGCGGCGTCAGGGCCGCCAGCGTGGGAAGGGACAGCGGCATGTGCGAGTACTTGACGCCGACAATGTCCAGGCAGTGCAGAAAGTTCATGGAATGCGGGTGGTGCAGCGGGTTGATGAACGATACTTTCACGGCAATCCCTCCTTCGGCAAATCCACGGTTCGATTCTGAGAGCGGCTACGAAGGCTTGTGCAAAGCCATAGGAAAGAGGCGGAAAAAAGAAAGAGAAGCGCCATCTGCCAGGGATTGAACAGACCGCTGTTGACGGCATCCTCCTTCCTTGCAAACTCCACGAAGAAACGCCCGCCGGCGTACAGGGTGCTCGTTGCGGCAAAGACCGTCCCCGGATAGAGGTTCCATTCCGCCCGGTTGCGGAACAGGCTCTCGGCAGCGATCAATGCGAGAAATGCATTGATCATCAGGAGCAGTGGGAGATTCCACACCGCGCTGTCAGGAGACACGCCGATATAATCCCGCCAGGCGCTCGTCGGCTCGACGTAGAAACCGACCGGCAGCGTCCCAAGCGCAAGCACCGGATACTTGACGGATAGCGGCGCGATCTTCCCGTAACAGCAGCCGTTCAAGAGGCATCCCAGGCGGCCGATGAGGATGGAAAGGGGCAAGGCAAATGCGACGGCATCGAGCAACTGCAGCGGCGGGATCTTCATCACGTACTTGGCATAAAAAAAGCTGAAGAGCATGCATGAAAGGATGCTTCCGATCACGGTGAGGCCGGAAAAGGAGTACGCAACGCTGCTGGCGCCGGCCAGGTCGGGGATCCACGAGTTGAAGAAATGCCCTCCCAGGGTTCCGACCGGCAATCCAAACAACAGCCACAGGAAAATGCTATTCAGGGAGTACTTCAGCTCGTGCGCGCGTGCCAGAACCAGAATCCAACACAAGGCCACACTCGCCAGGGCGACGATCCGCCATACGGAAATGTCGAAACCGCCGATAGAAATGAATGGCAACATGTCTGATGGGCGTCATCCCTCGAGGAATGTCCCGCCGGGTGCCCGCCCGTCTCCCCCGCAGCAGGCTGCCGGTACGTGCTCGCCGCCGGATTCGGGGACCTAGTACCTCTTTCTTTCCCTGATCTCCTGAGACTTCATTTTCAGGTTCAGCATCTCGTCCGGATCGAAATAGCTCCATGCGGTCTTCATGATCTTGGGATACGCCTCTTTCAGGACATCCGAGAAGATCTTGGTGCGCGAATCATAGATGAACGTATTCGTGTCCCTCCAGCCGTAGGTGGTCTGGTTGTATCCCCCGCCGCAACCGTCGCTCACGAAGCGCGTTCCGCTGACATACTGCTCCTGCTCCTTGGCCATTTCGTAATCCGACTCCTGCACGCCGAGGTCCAGTTTCTTGATCCACATCTTCTCCTCGGAAAGCGGTTCGAGGAGGTAGTAGAAGATCTTGATGCCCACCGACATGTTGCCGGTATAGACCTTTCCCTGCTTCCCGCCCACGAACGCGCTCTGGCGGATATACTTCGGGTCCGTGTACTGGACATCCAGGATGACGTGGATCAAGACCGTGAGGTCGGCGCCCTTCTTGTCGGTATAGGTCACTTCGGACATATCGAGGGGCCCCTTCGTGGTCATGCCCTTCGCGACAAGCTGCGCCTCGATGTCCTCGCCCGCACTCCCGGCAAAACTCTTGAAGACGTTGAGCATGCTTTTCGTCATGACCCCGCTCGCCGACATCTTGGCCCCGCCCGCGTATTCCTGGGTGAGCGTGTCTTTGTACTGCGGGATGATGTTCACCACCGTCAGGTTCACGCTGCCGGGCGGTTTGGCCATCGGAAGAGCGAACTTGGGGAAAGAGTACAGGTCGCGGCTGTAATCGGGAATGGGGCTGTACTGCGGCTCATAATGCTGGGTTTCCGCGCATCCCGTCAGAAGCAGGTACCCCGTCGGATACAGCAGAAATGCAAGTGGAAGCAGACATCCCAATAGGATCAGGAGAAGACGTTGAACTTTCATGACGGCACCTCACGCACCGTGCGTATTTGGCTATGTCATAAAATGTGCGCAATAAATTGACATCGATAGATAAAGAAGTCAACTGATTTATAAGAACTTCTTTACGGGATAGAAGTCCGCAC
>CAZDLM010000018.1:35027-41356 GCA_964506465.1 uncultured Syntrophaceae bacterium | reverse complement strand
ACGTCTCATGGCTCAGGATTTCAGAAGCCTTGCATCCGGACATTTTTTGAACAGCCGGAGGCTTGACGACTTTTTCAGCGATCTACCAGGGGAACACGGGACTGTTGCATCCGACAGCGAGCGCCGTTCCGCGGCGACGGCGCGGAATGGACGAGGAAAGGAAAACCCAGCCTCTTCCTCGGGGATCGCAGACTTCCGAAGCGTGCGTCGGAAGTCTGCCAAAAGGCCTGCCTGCTGCTTTGCCCCATTCTTCGTCGCTGCGGTGTACATCCCAGTACGCCTCACTCCTCGGAATATCGGCGCCTTGCATTCAGGCCTTTTTGAACAGTCCGAAATGAAAAGAAGGCGGTTGCATCCGACGGCCTGCATCATTCCGCCGCGGGTGGAATGATGCCGCGGCGATTACGCCCCGTTATGAATGATATGATTTATTGTTATTTTGACTGGGGCTGCGAAAATACTATATTCATCCTGCGTGATTTTTCATTCCTGCGACGCCACCGGAAGAGGCCGCGAGGCGTTGCAGTCGTCCGATGCCACAGCCGTTCCCCAGCGTTTTTGACATGTTTGCCGCTTTCTGTTAAGGTGATCGACATTTTCGACGAACCTTGACGGGTGCGGACGATGATCGAAAGGGGGTGAGCGTTGCACCGACGGAGCGTCCGGCCATTCGAATCGAACAGTAACCACAAAGCCAAAATCTCAGGAGGGGAGGATCGTATGAAGAAAGTGTGGTTGTCGGTTGTCATCGCCGTAGCCTTTACGACGGTGATCGCGGGATCGGCCCTGGCGGAGGAAATCAATGCCTACATGGGGCTTTCTCCGGAAAACAACAAGAAGGTCGTGGATCTGGTCCGCGAAAAGACGGGCATACAGATCAACCAGACGTTCCAGTCCTTCGGCGAGATCGAGGCGAAGGTGAAATCCGAGGCCCCCAACTTCAACGCGGACATGGTCACCGGCTGCGGCTCGCCGCTTGCCTTCATGGCGAAGAAGAACGGCTGGACCGTTCCCTTCGTGTCGGCGGGATGGAAAGGCATCAGCGACGTGTATGCGGATCCCCAGGGCCATTGGTTCAACATCGCAAACTTTTCTTTCGTACTGGTCGGCAACAAAGATAACCTGAAGAAGAAGGGCCTGAAGATGCCCACGAGCTGGAAGGATCTCACCGACCCCAAGTGGAAGGGCGACATCGTCATGCCCTCGCCGCTGTCCTCGGGTACGGCCAATATGATGAGGTTCACCTTCCTGGCCCTGTACGGCGACGTGGAAGGCTGGAAATACATGCAAGCCCTGGACAAGAATATCCATCATTACACCCGCAGCGGCAACGCCCCCACGGACCTCGTCGGGCGCGGAGAATTCACGCTGGGCATCACCTCCGACGAGAATGTGAAAGCAAGAATCGACAAGGGCTATCCCCTGATCTGGTCGATTCCCAAGGAAGGGACCGGATATGACGGCACCTTCGCTTTCATTCTGAAGGGCACCAAAAAACTCGATACGGCCAAGAAGGTGATCTTCTTCCTCGGGTCCCAGGAAATGAGCAACCTCCTGGGCAGCATCGGCTACTTGACGCCGCGGCCCTCGCAGAACGCACTGTACGGCAAGACTCCTCCCAAATACATTAAGATCGATCTGGCAAAGGCGGCGGAGGAAAGGCCGAAGAACAACGACATCTGGAAGACGAAGTTCCGCACCGATTTCAAGTAAGCGGCGGCAGGCATCTCTGCAAAGGACTGGGGGGGAAGGATGGCGACGGCGGGAGACATGACGTGTAATGAACCCTTGACATTGGGTGCCAGAGTCAAGGACTTTTTCAACAAGAACCTGGTCAAGGTTCTCGCTTTTTCGCTTTGTCTTCTGCTGGCCCTCTTTCTCCTCTATCCCATCTTTGCGGTCCTGCTCAAAAGCCTCAAGGGACCGGAGGGATGGACGCTCAAGTACTATACGAACTTCTTTACCAAGAGCTACTATTTCCAGTCGCTGTACAATACCCTGATCCTGGGCCTCGTCAATACGGGCGTTTGCCTCGTCTTTGGTTTTTGTCTGGCGTACATGGCCACGCGCGGCCCCTTGTGGCTTCGTAAACCCCTGAAGATCGTCTCGCTCATCCCGCTGGTCGCGCCGCCCTATCTTTTCGCGCTGTCGCTGATCATTCTCTTCGGAAGAAACGGATTCTGCACGAAGTTGTTCGGCATGAACTGGGAGATCTATGGGTTCGACGGCGTCGCGATTTCCCAGTGCCTTGCCTTCATTCCCCTGGCCTTCATGATGGTCGAAAACACCCTCCAGTCCCTCAACCCGAATCTGGAGGAAAGCGCCTACGACATGGGCGCCAGCGAAGCGACGATCATCCGCACGATCACGATTCCGCTCCTGGCGCCGGGTCTTCTCAAGGCGGCGCTGCTGATTTTCGTCATGACCATCGCCGAGTTCGGCAACGCGGCGATCCTCGGCGGGCGGACGCCGTTCCTCGCACCGGACACCTACACGATGATCACCGGCGAGTCGGATTTCGAGATGGGGAGCGTTCTGTCCGTCGTGCTGATTGCGCCCTGCATCATCATCTTCTTCATCCACAACTATCTGCTCGAAGGCAAGAAGTTCACGACGATCGGTGGAAAGCCCGTCGCATCGGAGCCCCGCAAGATTACGCCGGCAATTCTGATTCCTTTCACGGCCGTGACGTTGGTTTCCTGCGGCGCGATCGCCCTGAGCTTCCTCGTCGTCATCCTGGCGTCCTTCGTGAACATCCTGGGCGTGGACAACTCGCTCGTCCTGACCAATTATTTCGACTTCACGACCAACTACGCGATCTACAACAGCATCCGCATGAGTTTCATTGCCGCCCTCATCGGCGCTGTCATCGGCGTTCTCCTGGCGTACGTCATCGTCCGCGGCAACTTCTTCGGACGGACCTTTCTGGAGATGGTCTCCCTGTCCGGCTTCGCCCTGCCCGGAACGGTCCTGGGCATCGGCTACCTGCTGGCTTTCAGCGCCCCGCCTCTGAAGCTGACGGGGACGCTGATGATTCTGGCCCTGAACTGCGTGTTCCGCTTCATCGCCGTCGGCGTGGAGGCGGGGATCAGCAAACTGCACCAGATCAATATCGAAATCGAGGAAGCCTCCGCCGACCTCGGTGCCAGCTTCCTGACCACCTTCTGGAGAATCGTCCTCCCTATCATGTTCCCGGCCTTTGTGGCGGGCTTCATCTATACCTTCATGACCGCCATCGTGTCCCTGAGCGCGGTTGTTTTTCTCGTCAGCCCCGGGTTCGACCTTGCGGCCGTGAAGATTTTCGACGCCGCCGTCTATGGAGAGATCGGCATCGCGTCCGCCGTGACGGTGAAACTGGTTCTCATCGTCATGCTCTGCATGGCGGTGCTGCATTATATCACGAAGAAAACGCAAACCGGCGTTGCCCAGAAGGGGGTTTTTTGATCCATGGCAAATTCGGCAAGACCGACCATGCTCGTTCTGAAAGACATCCACAAGTTTTACGGTGAGAACGAGGTTCTGAAAGGTGTTTCGCTGGAGATTCGGAAGGGAGAACTCGTGACGTTCGTGGGACCCAGCGGCTGCGGCAAGACGACGCTCCTCCGCATTGTCGGCGGATTCACGGATGCGACGAAGGGCGATGTCATCCTGGACGGCAAAAGGATCAATGATCTGCCCCCCAACATGCGCGATACGAGAATCTGCTTCCAGAATTACGCCCTCTTTCCGCACATGACCGTCTCGGACAACATCGCCTACGGCCTCAGGATCGCAAAGTGGGACAAGGCGAGGATCAGGACCCGCTTGGACGAACTTCTCAGGCTCGTCGAACTGACCGGGTTCGGCGACCGGATGATCGACCGGCTTTCCGGCGGCCAGCAGCAGCGCGTCGCCGTTGCCAGGGCGCTGGCGATCGAGCCCAAGGTTCTGCTCCTGGACGAACCGCTTTCCAACCTCGATGCCAACCTCCGCCTCACCATGCGCGAGGAGATCCGCAAGCTTCAGGAGCGGCTCCAGCTCACCACCGTCTTTGTCACGCACGACCAGTTCGAGGCCATGGCGATCTCCGACCGCCTGGTCGTACTGAAGAACGGGCTGATCGAACAGGTGGGTACGCCGATCGAGATCTACGACCGGCCTGCCAATGAGTTTGTCGCCGGCTTCGTCGGCTACGTGAATTTTCTCGATGCGACGGTCGAGCGCGTCGATGGGGAAAAACGCAAGGCGGTGATGAGCACGGACATCGTCTGCGATCTCGAGGTCAATTTAACCCAGGAAGTGCAGGCGGGCGAGAAGGTCCTGCTCGTCGTCCGGCCCGAAAGCGTCAACCTCACGATTTCCGGAAACGGAAAGAAGCCGAACACCTGTCAGGGCGTCCTGAAGAGTTACATGTACGCAGGCTCCATTGCGAAGTGCACGGTGGAAATCGGCAGCAAGCGGATGATCATCGACCAGTACAACCCGCGTGAGGCGGAAAAATTCCGCCCGGGCGCCGAGATCCAGGTGGAGATCCCGCGGAATGTGCACATTCTGCGGAGGAAATAGTCCGGATCGGACGGTTTGAAAGCGAAGGGCGTTCCGGATGTCAAACGGAGCGCCCTTTTTGTCGCAAAGCTCTCGATGCAATGCCCGGGTGAAAAGCCCGCTATCGGGGACGGTATTCTTCGGAATGCGCCCGGTGCTTTTCCCAATTCCTACGGTACAGGTCGGCAAGGTCAATCGAACGGATAATGAGAACGTTCTCGGCGTTGCTCTCCTCGGCGGCCTTCGTGAAGTTGAAACTGCCGGTGATCACGGTTTCCCGGTCAAGAATCATGATCTTGTTGTGCGCGATGGCGTGGCGGGCGTCGATGGTTGTGGGGATGCCGGCGCGGGCGGTGAATTCGGTGGCGGAATACTTCTCGGAGCGGTTGGACTTGTCCAGCACGATCGCGACGCGGACTCCCCGCTTGTGGGCGCGGACGATCGCGGCCGCAATGTCCCTGGACGTGAAGGAAAAGGCCTGGATCAGGAGTTCGGACCCGGCCCCGTCGATTTGTCTGACGATGGCCTCGGTGCAGCCTCCCCGCGGGCTGAAGAAAACCTGCGCCGGCGCGCCGTTCAGAACGAAATCCGCCGCCGGAAGGTTCGGCGGGAGGACAGCCGCAAACAGCAGGCAAAGCAAAATCGAAAAGCGAACAACGTACTTCATTTCTCTACAACCGGAACCTCAGCAACGAGCGGCGAAAAGCGCAGCACGCGAACGGTGAACGAATACGGCCCTTCCGTAATGCCAGGCAATCTCAAAGCGAAAAAAAGTTCCTGTACTTCCTGTCAGGCCGGTCAAAAAGCCCGTCTGCAAGGCCCCCGAAGTCCGGGACCGTGAGGCGTACTGGGATGTACGCCGAACGGCGCAGGACGAGGGGAACGCCGCAGAAGGGCTTTTTCATTGGCCTCTTTGTTAGAGGAGGCTGTCGACTGGCACCAGCGGCAGCCCAAACGCCTCCGCGACTCCCCGGTGCACGATTTTCCCCTTGATGATGTTTGCGCCATTCTTGATCTCGGCGTTGTCGCGCATTGCCTGCTTCCACCCCTTGTTGGCGATATCCAACGCATAGGGCAGCGTGGCATTCGTCAGCGCCAGCGTGGAGGTCTTGGCAACCGCGCCCGGCATATTCGTGACGCAGTAATGGATGACGCCGTCGATCGTATAAACGGGATTCGCGTGCGTCGTCGGCCGAGAGGTTTCGAAGCATCCCCCCTGGTCGATGGCGACGTCCACCATGACGGTTCCCTTCTTCATGGTCTTGAGCATATCGCGCGTCACAAGACGCGGCGCCTTGGTGCCGGCGATGAGCACGGAACCGATGACGACGTCGGCTTCGCGAATAATGCGCCGGATGTTTTCCGGACTGGAGGCGACAAGGAAGCAGTTCGGCGGCATGATGTCGGACAGGTAGTGCAGTCTCGGCAGACTGGCATCCATCAAGTAAACCTTGGCGCCCAGGCCGCACGCCATCTTCGCCGCGTTCGTCCCGACAATGCCGCCGCCCAAAACCAGCACCGTGGCGGGTTCGACGCCGGGAACGCCGCCCAGCAGCACGCCGGCACCTCCGCATGCTATCTCCAGGTATTGCGCGCCTTTCAGGATCGACATGCGGCCGGCGACCTCGCTCATCGGCATGAGCAAAGGCAGCGAACCATCCGCCTTCTGGATCGTCTCATAGGCGATGCAAATGGAGCGGCTCTTGACCAGAACCGCCGTGAGCTTCTTCATCGCCGCCAGATGCAGATAGGTGAAGATGATCGGGTCGTCGTCGGCGTTGAACATCACCACCATGGAGTCGTCC
>CAZDLM010000018.1:22853-35017 GCA_964506465.1 uncultured Syntrophaceae bacterium | reverse complement strand
GATGATCTGGTCTTCGCGGAGGAGGGCATACTCCTCGGGAAGGGGTTCCTTGACGTGCATGACCATCTCGGCCCGCTCGTAGATCTCCCTGGCGGTCTTCACGATCTCGGCGCCGGATGCGGCGTACACCCTGTCGTCGAAGCCGCTGCCGGCGCCGGCATTCTTCTCCACCAGCACCTGGTGGTGGTTCTGCTTGAGAACTTCCACGCCTGCCGGGGTCATGGCAACGCGGTTTTCTTCCGTCTTGATCTCATTCAAAACGCCGACAATCATCTTGTCCTCCAATATGGCGCAAGGCCGCCGCTTTCGGCTATTTCTTCCAGTACATGGATTCCCTGATCGCCTTGAGGAGCCGGCGCATATCCCTGGGATAGACGTCGCCGATGTTTCCGATGCGGAAGGCACTGATCTTCGAGACCTTCCCCGGGTAAATCACGAAAGCCTTCTTCTTGAGCAGGTTGTAGAACTTGACGAAATCGTAACCGGGTTCCTCGGGGCTGTAGAAGGACGTAATGAAGCTGCCCTGGTATTCGTCTTTGAGGATCGTCCGGAAACCCAGTTTCTTCATGCCTTCCACAAGGACGCGATGGTTCTCCCGATATCGCTCCGCCCGCTTCGCGATGCCGCCTTCCCTGTCGAGTTCCTTCATGGCCTGATGGAAGGCCCGCACGACGTGCGTCGGCGAGGTGAAACGCCACTTGCCCTTGTCCTTCTCCATGACTTCCCACTGGTCGTAGAGATCCAGGGAAAGGGAGCGTGCGCGGCCCTTGCATTTGGCCAGCTCGGTCTTCTTGGCGATGATGAAGCCGAACCCGGGGACTCCCTGGATGCACTTGTTGGCGCTGCTGATGATGAAATCGATCTTCAATCCCGCCACATCGATGGGAATGCCGCCGAAGCTGCTCATCGCGTCGACGAGAAAGATCTTCTTATGTTTCTTGACGATCGGCGCGATTTTTTCGATCGGATTCAGCATGCCCGTCGTGGTCTCGGAGTGAACGGCCATGACGTGGGTGATGGTCGGGTCGCTCTTCAGGGCGTCCTGCAGCCTCTTCAGATCCGGCGGCTCCAATTCGCCGCTGTCATGGACTACGGTCTGAATCTTCAGGTACCTGGCGATGGTCACGATGCGGTCGCCGTATGCGCCGTTGGTCATGACCAGGAGCTTCCCGTCGGCGGGGACGACCGTGGAGACAGCCGCTTCGACGCAGAACGTCCCGCTGCCCTGCATGAGGACGGTGGTGTAAGCGTCCGTCTTGTCTGTGGCCAGTTTTACGAGCCGCGTCCTTACATCCTGGACGAGTTCCTTGTAGTCGTCGTCCCAGGTGCACCAATCCCGCAGCATGGCCGCCTTGACGGTCTTGGTCGTCGAAAGCGGGCCGGGGGTCAGCAGCAGATAGGGATTGTCGGGCAGATTCTTCAGATCCATGAAATACCTCCTCGCACGGGTGCTTTTCGTATATTCCGCACGCGACCCACCGGCCGTGCCTGTTGATGAGTTGCGAGAATATATTGAAATCATGCTATTTATAAGTCAAAATAATAATAATTATATAGAACATAACGATAAGTAATTTGCTTCCGGGCCTTCGGAATGGATCCGTTCGCCGCTGCAAAGGACGACGGCGTACCGGCATGGACGGAGAGGACCGTTCTTGGCTCGGGACAAGGAAAGGGCGGACAAAAAGGGGGACGGGGGAGGCGGTAGCCTCCCCCTGGGGCAGGGTCAGCAGGCGCGGCTCAACAACCTGTTGACCCGACTCAGCAGTTCGGACACCGATATGGGTTTCTTCACGTATTCATCGGCGGGACAATAGTCGCCGTCCGTTGCCGGGGAAAACTTGAACCCCGTCTTTTCCGTCACCGCCGTTACCATGAGAATCGGGATGCTGCGGCAGACTTCATCTTCCTTCAGGCTCCGGCATAGGTCGAAACCGTCCGTATGCTTGTCCATCATGACGTCGAGGATGACGAGATCAGGCCGTTTCCTGTCGATCGCGGTGCGGCCGTCGCCGATGTTGGGTGCATGTTCCACCCGGAATCCGTTATTTTCGAGGATGACCTTGAGGGCGTTGGCATAGTCCTCGTCGTCGTCGATAATCAGAATCTGCTTCGCGTCTTGCATGGGAACCTCCCCGGCCTGTTTTGTGTTCTGAAGAAAGTTTGCCGTCAGCGGCTTTCCGCGATGGCCGACGCAACCTCCAGCGTGCCGATATGAACCGGACAGAAATCGGAACACCGGCCGCATCCGACGCAGCCGCACAGCGCCTCTCCCACGTCAGATTCGTTGTAGTACAGGAGCTTGTGCTCGTGGCGCCGCTTGAGACGCAACGGTTGCGTCCCCCGGGGGTTGTGCCCGGATGCCTCGCGCGTGAAGCCGCCGTAGAGGCAGGCGTCCCATGCCCGTATCCGCACGCCGCTTCCCGGCGAGTGCACCTGGTCGTAGACGTTGAAGCAGGTGCAGGTGGGACAGACGAAGGCGCAGCCGCCGCAGGTAATGCACTTGTTTCCGAGGCGCTCCCAGACCTCTTCCTTCCCGCCGCCCACCTTGAGACGTTCCATGGCTGCAACGACTTGGGGGGCGGGGGGGATGGAGTCCGCCGCCCTTTTCCGGAATGCGGCGATCTTCCTGCCGCCCGGGGCGTCCTTGACGTCTTGAAAAAGTGGCCCTTCCAGGAGATCCGCGCCCTTCTCGCTTCCCACCTCGATCAGGAATCGATCCCCGTCGTCGTAGAGCTGCAGATCGAAGCCGCTCTTCGCAAAGGGTCCGCTGCGCATCGTCGTGCAGAAACAGGTTTCGTTCTGGGGACCGGCACAGGCCGCCACGATCCGCAAGGTAAGCTCGGCCTTCCTGCGGCAGTAGAGATCATCGCGGTCGCGGCCCATGAAATGGGTCGACTGGACGATCCCTGCCGCGTCGCATGCCCGGATGCCGAACAGGATCGTCGGCTCGGCCGACAGAACCTGCCGGTAGCCGCCTTCGTCCACCTGATAGATGACCTCGTTGTGGGGCAGATAGGCCGATTTGGACGATAGGGGCGGCTTGCGGTAATCCAGGGTGAAGGACGCCGCGTCGAAGCGGTCGAAAAGGACGTCCCCCTGATCTTTGCGGACCGGCGTGAAGATGCGGTGGGCCTTCGACCACGCGGCCAGGACTTCTTTCACATGAGCTTTCGGCAGTGCTTTCATGAACACCTCCTGATGGTCGCGGCGCATCCCTTGTATTCAGGAATCTTGGCGATCGGGTCTGAAGCCGGATTCGTGAGGCGGTTGATCGGCGCCTCGGAAAAATGGAAGGTGGAGAAGAGGACCTTCCTGGGAACGCGCTCCGTGACCTCCGCCCTGAGGCGCACGGCGCCCCGCCGCGAGGCCACTTCGACAATGTCGTTGCTGCGGATCCCGAGGCGCTTGGCGTCCTCGGGGTTCACTTCCACGAGGGCTTCCGGGGCCTCCCGGTCCAGAGTGCTGGTCCGGCGCGACATCGTCCCCGTGTGGTACTGGTAATAGATGCGGCCCGTCGTCAGCGTGAAGCCGTATTCCTCGTCAGGCAGCTCCGCCGGCGGCTTGAATTCGCAGGGGAGGAAAGAGCCGAGGCCCTTCGAGAAACGGTCGCGGTGGAGATAGACGGTGCCCGGATGTTCGGCGGTGGGGCAGGGCCAGGGGAGGCCGCAGCCGCCGCGCAGCCGCGCGTAGGTGATGCCCGCGTAGGACGGGGTGAGGCGGTTGATCTCCGCCATCACGTCAGCGGGTCCGGAATAGCTCATCGGATAGCCGAGACGGTTTGACAGCTCGGTGAGGATCTGCCAGTCGGGGCGCGCCTGTCCCGGAGGATCGACGGCCTTGGCCGAGTACTGAACGCGGCGCTCGGTATTGGTGTAGGTGCCTTCGGACTCCGCGAACGATGCGGCCGGAAGGACGACGTCCGCCAGCTGGGCCGTCTCGGTGAGGAAGATGTCCTGGACGACGAGGAATTCGAGGTTCGAGAGCGAAAGCTCGATGTGCGAGCTGTCCGGATCGCTCACCATGGGGTTTTCCCCCATGATATACAGGGCCTTGAGGCCCCCGTCGCGGGCGGCGCTCATCATGTCGCCGATCGTCATCCCCGGTTTGTCATCCAGGCCCTCGACTCCCCAGGCCTCCTCGAACTTCTTGCGGACGGCGGCATCCGCCACAGGCTGATAGCCGCTGAAGACATTCGGAAGGCCTCCCATGTCGCAGGCGCCTTGCACGTTGTTCTGGCCGCGGAGCGGGTTCACGCCCGTGGAGGGCCTCCCCACGTGCCCCGTCAGCATGGCCAGGTTGGCCAGCGTCTTGACGTTGTCCACGCCCGTCGTGTGCTGGGTGATGCCCATCGCGTAGACGATCATCGCCTTGTCCGCCCGGGCATAGAGGCGCGCCGCCTCCTCGATGTCTCGGGCGGGGATTCCCGAGATCGTTTCGGCCACCCGCGGGCTGTAGCGCGCGACGACGGCCTTGAGCCTGTCGAAGCCCTCCGTCCGCGTCTCCACGAAGGTCTTGTCGTAAAGCCCCTCGGCGATGATGACGTTCATCATCGCGTTGAGGACAGCGACGTCCGTGCCGATGTTCTGGCGGAGATGAAGATCCGCGAAGCGGGCGAGCTGGATGGCGCGCGGGTCCAGAAGAACGATCTGAGCCCCGCGCTCCTTCGCGTTGAGGATGCGCGTGCCGATCAGCGGGTGCTGCGCGGTCGTGTTCGATCCCGTGATGAAAAAGAGGTCCGCCTCCTCGAATTCGCCGATGGAATTCGTCATGGCGCCGGACCCGAACGATGCGGCCAGACCGGCCACGGTGGAGCTGTGTCAGAGGCGCGCGCAGTGGTCCACGCTGTTCGTCTTGAGGGCCGCCCGCGCCAGCTTCATGAGCAGATAGTTCTCTTCATTGGAGACCTTCGCCGAGGACAGGAACGCGACCGACCGCGGTCCCGAAGCGTCGCGGATTTCCCGCAGACGCGCGGCGACGGTACCCAGCGCCTCGTCCCAGGTGGCTTCCGTCAGCTTGCCGTCCTTTCGGACCAGAGGCGCCGTCAGCCGGTCGGGGGAGGAAACGAATTCATGGGCGTTCCATCCCTTGACGCAGAGCATGCCGCGGTTGACCGGATTTCCCGGTGACGGTTCCACGCCGACGATGCGGCCGCCGTCGGTTACTAGGTAGAAGTTGCAGCCGCAGCCGCAAAAGGGGCATACGGTAAGAGTCTTGGCCATGGTCAGATCGCCTCCTTGATGGATTCAAGTTCGGGGTAGCAGAAGACCGGCCCGTCGACGCAGCAGTACTTGTCGCCGATCGCGCAGTGGCCGCACTTGCCGACGCCGCACTTCATCATCCGCTCCAGCGACATGTAGATGTGATCCTTGGCAAAGCCCAGATCGAGCAGGCGCTTCAGGACGAAGCGGTACATGATCGGCGGCCCGCAGAGGACGGCGTAGGTATCGGCCGGCGAAAGCGACGCCCGGTCGAAGAGGCCCGTCACGACTCCCACATACTGTTTCCAGATGCCTTCCTCGTCGCGGTCCACGCTGTAGAGATACTGGATGTCGTTGCGGTCGAAAAAGCTCAGGAGTTCATACTTGAAGAGAACGTTGTCTGGGTTGTTGGTCCCATACATAAGTACCAGTTCATCGAACTCCTTCCGCCGGTCGAGGACGTACAGGAGGAGCGAGCGCAGCGGCGCGAGACCCAGCCCGCCGGCGACCAGGAGGAGTTTCTTCCCCCGGAAGGTTTCCACGGGGAAGCCCCGGCCGTAGGGGCCCCGGATATGCAGGGCCGCTCCCTTGCCCAGTTCGAAGAGGCCGTTGGTGAGCTTTCCGGCCCGGCGGACGCAGATCTCAAGGGCTTCCGGCCGGGTGGGCGGCGACGAAATGCTGATCGGCGCCTCGCCCTTGCCGAAGAGGGAGACTTCGACAAATTGCCCCGGCTGATGGCCGAACTGGTCCCAGGATGTTCCGTCCTCGAGCTTGAGCTGGAAGAGGCGGTGGTCCGCGATCTGGGGCAGCGTCCTGGCGATGGAGACGGGGCGGGGATCGTAGATGTTGCAGGGTTGGTTCCCCATGAGGGCCCTCCTTCGTTGACGATGAGATACGCCTGTACGCAGGCTTGCCGACGGAAAAAGCAAACGGAATACCACAAATGCAACCTATTGATATGATGGAGATGCGGGGAAGAGAAGGCCGCATTTTGGGCGGGACAGGGGGAGCCTTACCCCTCGCCATGGGGTGGATTTACCCCCGAATTTTCAAGTTTGTCGTCCTCGCGAACGCGGGGACCCAGCACTCTGCTCAGAACCGGCCACCGAAAAGAACTCTCCAAATCCTGGGTTCCCGCTTCTGCGGGCATGACCCTATGCCCTTTGTGTCACCCCCGCGAAAGCGGGGACCCAACGCTCTGCTCAGAACCGGCCACCGAAAAGAACTCTCCAAATCCTGGATTCCCACTTTCGCGGGCATGACCCTATGCCCTTTGTGTCACCCCCGCGAAAGCGGGGGTCCAGCGCCCTGATAACGCACGGGGCACGGCGACGACAAAATAATCCAGAGTCCCGCTTCCGCGGGAATGGCCATGGCGGCAGATTGCTCCGGCTGCGGCCCGCAACGACAGAACGAGGAATCCTGTCGGGGCTGCGTTGCTGTCTAGGGGATTTCCCGGATTTCGAGGATCTTGTCCACGTTGAAGACGCGCTTCTCGCGGCGCTCCGTGCAGAAGGCCGAGAGGCCCAGGAAGGGATGGCCGTTGAATTCCATCTGCCCGACGGCCAGGGGGCGGACGACGCGGCGGCTCTTCTCGTCGCGCGATTTGAGGTAGAGGATCTCGACGGTCCGCCCGTTGCGGACGGCCTCGCCGAGTATCCGCAGCCGCTCTTCCCGCGGGCAGGCGGCATCCGCCTCGCGGTACTGGAAACCGGTGAGGAATTTCACCACCCGCCAGTCCATGAGGACGTGGCTCATCCGGAGAGGCTTCTTCAGGACGATGCCCTCCAGCGTCGTGCAGCGGGAGAGGGCGACGTACATCTGACCGTGGGCGAAGGTCCCCCGGCCCACGTCGATGACGACGTTTTCGAAAGTCTTTCCCTGGCTCTTGTGGATCGTGACCGCGAAGGCGGGGCGGATCGGAAACTGCGTGAAGGACCCCACCGCTTCGGAGGCGATCTCCCCATCCTTCAGGAAGAACCGGTAGATCTTCCAGGTGTAGGGCTCGATCTCCACCGTTTGCCCCGTATCGAGTTTCGCCCTGACCAGATCCCCGCCTTCTCCGTCGCGGGCAAATCCTTTCAGGACGCCGACGGTGCCGTTGATCCAGCGGCCGGCGGCGTCGTTGTTCAGCAGCATGATCTGCGCACCTTTTTTCAGCTTCAGTTCGACCGCCGTCGGGAGGTACTCCGGGCCGAAATCGCCCTCCACGATCCCCCGGGCCTTCCGGAAGCGGCCGGGCAGTAAGGCGAGGCGCTCTTCGTTTACGGCGTCGGCCATGGCATTCGTGCTCGTCAGATGGATGTAATAGCCCTGTTCCGGCGGCATGAAGTCCGGGTCGCAGCGGCTGTTGAGGGCCGCCAGGTCGGCTTCCGTGGCGGTGCGGTTGCGGATGGCATTCAGCAGGCGGACGAATTCATCGTCCTTCTGCCGGTAGACCTTATCCAGTTCCACGAAGGCGGCACCGAGACCGGCGAAGGCCTCGGCGCTGAAGAAGTAGGGGCTCGCGTAGCGGCTGCGGAAGATCTCCCGCTCCGCGCCCGTTACGACCGGCGGGAGCTGGTAGAGATCGCCGATGAGGATCATCTGGACGCCGCCGAAGGGCCGGTTGGCGTCCGGGCCGTTGAGGCGCAGGAAGCGGTCGACGGAATCGAGGAGATCCGCCCGCACCATGTAAACCTCTTCTATGACGATGGTCCGGAGCCGCCGGTAGAGGTTCTGCGTGCCGTCCTTGAATTTCTTCCGGATCGAGGCGGGCGTGACGTCGGGCTTGAAGCCGAAGAAGGAATGGATCGTCTGGCCGCCCACGTTCACGGCGGCGACGCCCGTCGGCGCGAGGACGACGACGGTCTTTTTCGTGGTGCGGCGGAAATGGCCGAGGAGCGTGGATTTCCCCGTCCCCGCCCGTCCCGTCACGAAGACGTTCCGGTCCGTGTCCTCCATCAGCTCCAGGGCCTTCCGGAACTGGGGATTCAGGTCGATCTCCTGCGGGGATGCGGGCTCTGGTTTCGTCATGAGGTTATAAGCCGCCGCAGTATGCGTTTGCTGCGACGCCTATCGTGGAAGGCATCAGACGCCATGGGGTGCTCAGGCTGCCTTGTAGTACACGATGGAGACTTCCGATCGGAGTTCTTCAAGGTGATCGAGAAGTTTTTCGACGGCTCCCGCGACGGAGCTTTTCATGAACGGCTCGCCGCAATCGGAACAGATTTCCGAAGGCACGTCTCTGATAACGATGACTTTGTCACCCAAGAGGAATGGCAATGTCGCGAGTCCTTCCTTCATGGTTCCGCCGCACAGAGGGCACTGTTTGACTTTACTTTTTTCTTTTCTTCCAGTCATTTTCCCACCTCTTTGGGTCCGGTCTGTAAACGGTGACGATGAAAATTCTGTCGAAATCCTTATCAATCGCCGCTACGACATGAAGGGGATCTCTATCCGTGAATCCCAAAACCAGGCAATCAGGCAAAGGCCTTCCACATGGCTGGTAATCCTCTACCAGGACGGCATTTCTCAACGATTTCTCGACGGCCGACTTCCGCAGGTTTTCGGTCCGCAATTTTCTCACGGCGTGTAACGACCACAATATTTTCTCTTCCGCACCGCCGGCAAGCTCTTCGGCTCTTCTGCGGATGAATTCTATTTTCTTGACGGAGTTCATTTCGCTCCTTCAACGCGTGAACGTTTCGAAATACTTTCTACATCAAGCGCATAAAATGTCAATGTCAATGGGGAAAATCCTTGACAGACCCGCTGAAAAGATTTAGCCAATGCCAGTCCTTTCTACACCTGTCTGTGCCGTAATCGTTAACTTACAGCCATAACCTGTCGAGGCATCGCGCATGGCCGGTCCTGCTCTGGGGGCGTGGATTGAAACACTCGCGGATCTCCCGATGCCAGCAGCGGGAATATGTCGCCCCCCCGCGCGGGGGCGTGGATTGAAACGAGCTTGAGGCGGTAGGTTTCCCAAAGCGCAGGGGTCGCCCCCCGCGCGGGGACGTGGATTGTGACGAGCTTCCCCCTTTCAGCCCTATGCCAAGTGAGCGCCGACAAATGCGCAGCTTTGTATCGGAGTCATTCCGCTTCATCCCCCGCCTTGACATTTGACCGCCATACTTTATAGTTGGCCAATCACATTCTTCGGCATGGAGGAGAAAAACTATGAAGCGGATCATTCTTGCGGTTGCAGTCGTGTTCCTGTTCGCGTCGCTGGCCTTTGCCGCCGGGCCCAAGACCTACCAGGTCACCGGACCCGTGTTGGAGAAGGCGGACGGGAAGATCGTGGTCCAGAAGGGGAAGGACAAGTGGGAGATCGCCACGACGAAGGACACAAAGATCAAGGGAGACGTGAAGGTTGGCTCCAAGGTCACCATCGAGTACACGATGACGGCCGACAGCATCGACGTGAAGGAAGAGAAGAAGGCGAAGAAGTAGAATTGCGGATTGCTGGAGGTGATATGGCTGTGAACCCTTCTCCCATATTTGTCGCCAAGGGTGTCGAGGATATCTTCCTCTACCCCAAGATGGCCAACCGCCACGGACTGATCGCCGGCGCCACCGGCACCGGGAAAACGGTGACGCTGCGGGTTCTCGCGGAGCAGTTCAGCGCCATCGGCGTGCCGGTCTTCATGGCGGACGTGAAAGGGGATCTTTCTGGAATCGCGAAGGCGGGCGGCGAGAACCCAAAGATCGCCGAAAGAGCGAAAGAACTGGGATTGGAGACCTTCGCTCCAGAAGGCTATCCCGTCGTCTTCTGGGACCTGTTCGGGGAGCGCGGCCATCCCATCCGGACCACCGTCAGCGAAATGGGACCCCTTCTTCTTTCCCGCGTCCTGAACCTGAACGAAACTCAGGCGGGCGTTCTCAATCTCGTCTTCAAGATCGCCGACGACAACGGACTGCTGCTGCTCGATCTCAAGGACCTCCGGTCCATGGCGCAGTACGTCGGAGACCACGCGGAGGAATTCCGGGTCCGGTACGGCAACATCTCGAAGGCCAGCATCGGCGCCATCCAGCGGAATCTGCTGGCCGTGGCGGAGCAGGGCGGCGAGAAGTTCTTCGGCGAACCCGCGCTGGACATCAACGATCTCATGCAGGCCGACGAGAAGGGCAGGGGGACCGTGAACCTCCTGGTCGCCGACAAGCTCATGCTGTCTCCAAAGCTGTACGCCACGTTTCTCCTGTGGCTGCTTTCAGAACTCTTCGAGCAGCTTCCGGAGGTGGGAGACCTGCCGAAGCCGAAGCTGGTGTTCTTCTTTGACGAAGCCCACCTTCTCTTCGACGATGTATCGAAGGCGCTTGAGGACAAGATCGAGCAGGTCGTCCGCCTCATCCGCTCCAAGGGCGTCGGCGTCTACTTCGTGACCCAGAATCCCATCGATATCCCCGACGCGGTTCTTGGACAGCTCGGAAACCGCGTCCAGCACGCGCTGCGGGCTTTCACGCCGAGGGATCAGAAGGCCGTGAAGGTGGCTGCAGAAACCTTCCGGGCCAATCCGAAAATCGAGACGGCCAAGGCCATCCTGGAGCTCGGTGTAGGGGAAGCGCTGGTGTCGATGCAGGACGAGAAGGGTGTTCCCGCCATGGTGGACCGCGCCCGGATCGCCCCGCCGCGCAGCAGCCTTGCGCCTCTCCAGCCGGACGAAATGAAGAATCTGATCGGCCGGTCGGTCCTTTTCGGAACCTATGAGAAGGCAGTAGACCGGGAATCGGCGTACGAGCGTCTGATGGCAAAGGCGGCTCAGCCGGCACCTGCCGACGAAGCTCCCGCCGCGCAGCGCAGGAAGGAGCCGCCGTCCCAGACGGGAGTGATCATCGGTTCGCTGGCCAAGAGCGCCGCTCACGCCATCGGCAGCCAGATCGGCCGCCAGATCGTCCGCGGCATCCTGGGCTCCCTGTTCGGTGCAAGGAGGCGGTAGCGGCCCGGGAGAGATATTCGGAGGCCGTTCAGGACGGTTTTCCGTTGAGCGATCTCCGCAATGGGGCGTTGATGAATGGAGGCTGAGGTGGACGATGACGAGACCCCGCAATTCGATCGAAGGCGGGGTTTTCTTTTTCCGGATGCCGGAACCAGTGAAAGGGGGACAAGACGATGATCGGTGCGCTTGTGCTGTTGGGACTGATCGTGGCGGTCGTTTGGATCTGCATTTCCATCTACAATACGCTCGTCACGTTCCGCAACCGCTTCAAGAATGCCTACAGCCAGATCGACGTTCAATTGAAACGGCGGTATGACCTCATTCCCAATCTTGTCGAGACGGTGAGGGAGTACATGAAGTTCGAGCGCGAGACGATGGAGGCGGTCGTGAAGGCGCGCAACTCGGCTGTCCAGGCAAGCGCCAGGACGGCAGGGAATCCCGGCAACGCCGAAGCCATGAAGGCGCTGACGGGAGCGGAAGCGGAGCTCTCGGGGGTCCTGGGCCGCTTTCTTGCCGTGGTCGAAAGCTATCCCGATCTCAAGGCCAACAAGACCATGCTCCAGCTCATGGAAGAGTTGTCCTCCACGGAGAACAAGATTGGATTTGCCCGTCAGGCCTACAACGACGCGGTCATGGAATACAACATCGCCCGCGAGAAATTCCCCAATGTCCTGATCGCCGGTCCGTTCGACTTTAAGGAGGCGGCGCTCTTCGAGATCGAATCGGCCGAAGAGAAGAAGGCCGTGAAAGTATCTTTCCGGTAAGGAACGGCGACGATGGTCCTCTCCGGACGCGCCACCATGGATTTTTTCGAGAGCCAGGCGGCAGCCAGACGCAAGACGATGCTGCTGGTCTTCCTCTTTGCGCTCGCCGTCCTGATGACGATCGGCGGCGTCTACTTCGCGGTCGTGGTCGGATTCGCCGCATCGGGAGAGGTCTTCCGCGGCTGGTGGCATCCGGCGATTTTCTATAACGCCGTCGCGTGGGTGGCGATCATCATCCTCTGCGGGACGCTTTACAAGATCATCGATCTCTGGAAGGGAGG
>CAZDLM010000018.1:0-22843 GCA_964506465.1 uncultured Syntrophaceae bacterium | reverse complement strand
AATACGTCCGACCCGGATGAGCAGCGGCTCCTGAACGTGGTGCAGGAAATGGCCATCGCTTCGGGTGTCGCGGTTCCCGCCGTCTATGTCCTGCCTCAGGAAAAGGGAATCAACGCCTTCGCCGCCGGATTTACGCCGCAGGACGCCGTCGTGGCCGTGACGCGGGGATGCCTGCAGGCCCTGTCCCGTGATGAACTGCAGGGCGTCATCGCCCACGAATTCAGCCACATCCTCAACGGCGATATGGCGCTCAACCTGCGGCTTATGGGGATCGTCAACGGCCTCCTTGTGCTCGCCCTCATCGGCCGGACGATTCTCAACAGCAAGGGGCGCGGCCGCAGCCGGGGGAAAGGGGCGGGCGCCATCTTTCTCTTCGCTTTCTTGCTCATGGTCGTAGGCTACATCGGTGTCTTCTTCGGAAACCTGATCAAGAGCGCTGTCTCGCGTCAGCGGGAATTTCTGGCGGACGCCGCGGCTGTCCAGTTTACGCGCAATCCGGGCGGGATCGCCGGTGCGCTGAGAAAAATCCGGTTGGGGGAATCGCTGATTGCGAGTGCCCGTGCCGAAGAGGCCAGCCATCTGCTTTTCGGCGACGGCCTGAAAGACACCTTCTTCCGGTTCTTCAAGAGCCACCCGCCGCTCGGGGAACGGATCCGGCGGATCGAGATGGCCTTCCCGGAAGCGCTGGCAGCGGGAAAGTCGTCCGGCGCCGCCGGTGCAGAGCCGGAAGCAATCGATGATTCATTTCTTGCGGAGGAAGGGATCGCGACACTGGCCGGTTCCGTTCGGCTCGAACCGAAACAGTTTCTCGCCTCGGTCGGCAACACGCAGGCTGTTCATGTGGCCTATGCCCGTCAGATGACCGCCGCCCTTCCGCCGCCCGTCCTCGACGCGACGCGGGATTCGCTGGGGGCGAAGGCCCTGATCTTCTGCCTGCTCTTGTGCGAGGAGGAACAGGTTGCCGAGAAGGCGGGGGATTGGGAAGGCGCCCTCGACCGATCCCTGGGGCGGGAAATCGCACGGCTTCGTCCTTTTGTCTCCCAACTGGGCGGGGAGCATCTGCTTCCGCTGGTCGATATGGCCTGGCCCGCCCTGAAGAACCTGTCGAAAGCCCAGTACCTGGAATTCCGGGAGGCTATGCTGCGCCTCATCGAGGCGGACCGGAAGGTCGATCTCTTCGAATTCACCGTGCGCAGCCTGCTGACAAACCGCCTCGACATCCTTTTCGGACTGGCCAAGCCGCGGAAGGTGCGCTACCGCATCCTGGAGCAGGTTCAGGTGGAGGTCTTCGAGTTGCTTTCCATCCTGGCCCGCTGGGGAAGCCGGTTCGAACGGGACGCCGGGGATTCCTTTCAGAAGGCGATGGAAGTGCTCAGCCCCGGCAGGCCGGTGACGATCCTGGACAAGGGAAAGTGCAGCCTGGCGCTCCTGGACCGGACGCTGTCCCGGCTTGCCGAAACGTCCTTCGATCTGAGGAAACGAATCCTGCAGGCATGCCTGGTATGCGTCGCCGCGGATCGGCGGATCACCGTCGAGGAAACGGAGCTGCTCCGCGCCGTCGCCGAAAATCTCGACTGCCCGGTTCCTCCGATTCTTCCGCAAAGCCTCCCTGCGGCGGCCTGAAAACAGGGGCCGGAGGATTGCCCCGGCGGTTCTTGCTTCTTTCCGATCGATTTGTCTGTATCGTCTATCGGGTGCCGGATGCCGTTCCGGGATTGCGGCCGGCGGCCGACGGGCGGAAGGCAGACAGAATGGGCTCGATAAACGCCGCACATCATGATATGAGAAAACGCCGTCTGGCAGGCGACGTTATCCAAGACGGAATCCGCCCCGGAGGTTGAGCAAACCATGAGGCCTCACATCTGTCCGCAGTGCGAGGCATGGCGCGTGCAGCGAAGAGACGTCGGACGCGCGCAAAGATCATTCTGCCTGGCATTCAACCTGAACCCCTACCGGTGCGGGGGATGTGGTTGGGAAGGACTTCGCTGGGAGGGGGAGGGGAAGGGGTGGAAGAAGATCCTGTTGGCGCCTTCCACCCTGGCAAGGCTTGCGATTGTCCTCCTCGTCTTTGCGGGAATCCTCTATGGGACTTCCCTTCTGAAGGAGGGACCCGAAGAGAAAGGGAAAATCGCACGGGAATCGCCGGTTGTTGAACCGGTTCCCGTTCCGGCAGTGGTCGAGGCGGCACCTCCTCTGGTGGTGCCGACAACTCCTCCGCCTGTCCGCGAGAAGGCGGAGATCGCACGGCCGTTGCAGACGGCGCCTCAGGGTTCGGCAGTGTCCGGCGCGGCAACGGCGGCGAAGCGGAAAACCACAGTCGTCGGCAACCGGGACTCCAAACGGTACCACCTTCCCGGGATGAAATACTACGACCGGGTCAAGGCCTATCACCGCGTCGGATTCCCTTCCGAGGAAGAGGCCATCGCCGCCGGATATCACCGGGCGCCCCGTTAGCGAAGCGCCGTCAGCTTTTCTTTCCTTCCAGTTCATCCAGGAACTGAAGCAGATGGTCCCGCACCAGCACAAAAGCTCCGCCTCCGCCGAACTCGATGCCGATCGCTGCCGCTTCGATGATTTCTTCTCTGCTGGCTCTCGCCGAGAGCGCATTGGCCATGTGGTTGGCCAGTCAGGGTCTGCAGTGCGTAGCGACTGCCGCGGCGACCGCCATCAGCTCTTTGTATTTTCGTTCGACGGCTCCGTGGCTGTAATAGGCCTTCATCAATTCGTTGTATCCTCTGTAAAGGTTCGGCGCCTCCTTCTCCAGGCGACTGCGGTTGTCCAGGCGTTTTTCAAGGATCTCCGTTGCTCTCATGAGTGCTTCTCCTTGAGCAGAATTTCGTAGAGGTTGGGCCTGCCGGTGGTCAGGATAACACGGCCTCCGAAACCGACTTCCCTTTTGAAAAAGACGGCTCTCCCCCCGATATGCATCTCCGGATTGCCGAGGTCCGAAACTTGGTAGGAGATTTTTGTAAAGGGCCGGGAGAGGCCTTCCGCGCGGAAGGCCCCTCCGGTGTGATAGTAATCGTCGACTTCTTCGGCGGGAACCCGCGGGGGTTTCGGCCCCCCGGGATCGGCAAAGGTGACGCTGGAAAGAACGAGCACGCCGCCCCGCGCGGAGAAAACCTCTTCAACCTGAAGGCCGAAGAGCGAATTCCTCCAGGAAAAGACCAGCCTTTCGCCGTCGGGCAGGACAACGGAAAGAATCGGCCGGCCGTCGCCGCCCGTGAGGTCGATCCTCGTGTACCCCGCGGGAACGATTTTCAGCGGCAGCCATAGGGCGAGGATCAAGATGAAGAGGAACAATAGCGGAATGATCCTGCGCCCCACGCGGAGTTTTCTCATCTTACTTGATCGCGCCCTTTTCCTTGAAGAACTTCGCTGCACCCGGATGCAGGTACTTGATGGCGTCCGGCGTCACCTGCTGCACCGCCTTTTCCGGGGTCAATTTTGCCGCGCCTTTCCAGACGGCTGCAATCTCGGCCTTGTTGTCGAAGATCGCCTTGACGATCGAATAGACCTTGTCCGCCGGGAACGTATCCAGGGCCTGCAGAACCGCGGTAATCGCGATCGTTTCGACGTCGGCATTCAGGCTTGAGTAGGAGCCCTTGGCGAAGACGGTCTTGTGGAAGACGCCGGGGTTGGCCTTCATGATCTTCGCGGCAATGTCCCCGCCGATCGGCAGCATGACCATCTTCAGGCCGGGCGTCGAGGAGAGGTCGATGATGGAGCCCGTCGGTACGGCGCCGCTCCAGAAGAAGGCGTCGATTTTGCCGTCCTTCAGCGCCGCGACGGACTCGGAGGCGCCCAGTTTTTCACGCTTGAAGTCCTTGTTCCAGTCGATGCCGATGGCCTTGAGGACGTAGTCCGCCTGCTCTTCCGTGCCGCTGTTCGGGGCGCAGGTGGAGACGCGCTTGCCCTTCAGACCCATGATCGAGGTGATGCCGGTTCCCTCCTTCGTGACGAGATGGAGGGGCTGTTCATAGAACCCCATGACCATGCGGACGTTATGCTTTCCGGAGATGCCGGGGACCCGGCCCTCGTTGGACCAGACGACGTGATAATCGTAGGCGAAGCACATCCCGGCCTTTCCGGCGTTGAGCAGTTTCAGGTTGTCTATGGCCGCCGTCGTCGCCTCCGAAGTCGCCTCGGTGTTGGGAACGTATTTCCCGACGATGCCGCCGATGGCGCCGCCAAGCGGATACCAAACACCCCCCGTGCCGCCCGTGGCGATGCTGAAGGAAAGCTTGCCTTGGGCGCCTGCGCCCGCCGCCAGGAAGAACGACAGGGCAAGGACGACTGCTGCGATGGAAAGGATCCTGCATTTTCTCGTTTTCATGATTGACCTCCTCCAAGAGTTGTCGATTTCAAACAAGAATCCGAAAACGCGGCCTCAACGGTTATGCCCATTCCGTTTTCAGGATGGAGCATCGACGTTCTGCAGCGGTGTGCGCTTCAGCAAGTGATAGCCTGTGAAGACGGCGCCGACCGCAAGGGGCAGCATCCCCTGGACGGACAGTCCGATGGGATGAAGGACCATGGCGGCGGCGGCGACAATCAGGATCGTCCTTTCAAGAATTCGAAGGGGGGTGTGCAGATAACCGACGACGCCCAGGGCCAGGAAAAAGAGGGAACAGGCGCTCGTCGCTGCGGCAAGGAGAAAATCCGGCCAGTTCGCACCGAGAATCAGCAAGTTGTTGCCGACGGGCGTTGTCGAGAAGAAGAATGGTACCAGAAAGGCGGGGATGGAATACTTCCAGGCCTGCATCATGGAGCCGAAGGGATTTCCGCCGGTGACCGCAGCCGCAGCAGACGGGGAGAGCCCTACGGGCGGAGAGACTTCCGAGAGGACGGCGAAGTAAAAGGACAAGAGGTGGGCGACATGCACGGGGATCCCCACCTTCACCAGGGCCGGCGCCACCATGACGACGGTCATGATGTAGGTCGCCGTGATGGGGAGGCTCAAGCCGATCAGAAAAGAGGCGATCAGGGCCAGAAAGAGCGCCGCGATGACGGAGCCGCCGCTGAGGGACATGATGATGGAGGAGATTTTCAGCCCGAGTCCGGTGAGGGTAAAGGTCCCCACGATCAGTCCCGCCGCCGCGAGGAGAATGGCGACGGGAAGCATGTTTCTCGCGCCGTCGATCGTCGCCTCGATCAGTCTTCTCGGCGTGAGCCACTCTTTGCGGTCCTTGCTCAGAAAGCTGGTCACGATCGTCGTCGCGATGGCGCCCAGGGCGGCGTATTCCGGGGACTTGTTCCAGACGACCAGGAGGGCGACGAGGACGGCCAGGGAGGACAGGTGATATCCCTTTGTCTTCATCACTTGCCCGACCGTCTTGTCCTCGGCCTCCGGGGGAGTGAAACGGCGCTTGCGGGCCTCCAGTTCCACGATAAACATAGTGCCCAAATAATAAAGAAGCGTGGGAACGGTGACCATGACGATGACGTCCCAGAAGGAGACGCCCAGGAACTGCATGATGAGAAATGCCGCCGCTCCCATCATCGGCGGAGAAATGACCGCGCCGATCCCGCCCGTGGCGATCAAGCCGGCCGCCATGTCCGGAGAATAACCGGCCTTCTGCAGGATCGGCCACATGATCGGCGTGACGGACATGGTGGTCGCCACGCCGCTTCCCTGCGGTCCGCCAAGGAGGGCTGTGGTGATGACGGCGCCTCTTCCGGCGCTCGCCGACTTGCGTCCCATCGTCGCCAGCGAAAGGTCCAGCCAAAAACCGCCGGCGCCGGCAGCATCCATATAGGTCCCATAAACGACGAAGAGCATGACGAAGGAAACACTGACGGAAAGAGGCACGCCGAAGATGCCTTCGAGCGTCAGGTACGTGTGTCCGACGATGCGGTCAAGATCGTAGCCCTTGTGGGAAATCGCGGCCGGGAAATACTGGCCGAAGTACATGTAGAGAAGAAAACCCACGACGACCAAGGTGAACGTCGTACCGACGACGCGCCGCGAGAGCTCCACCAGAAGGAGGATGGCCGCTATGCCGAGCAGAAGATCCGCCTTCTCCGGGAGGGTGGATCGTCGGATGAAGGCGTCGAGATCCCACAGGGCGTAAACGATCGTCGCGACGCCCAGGAGGGCGAGGAGAAGATCGATCCAGCCCGTCCAGCGTCCGGCCCGCGGATGGACCGGAAAGGCTAGAAAACCGAGAAGAAAGATCAAGGCCATGTGGACCATGCGGAAAGCATAGGTTTCCACGGGCCAGATGGCGCCGTAAATGGACCACGCGACAAACGCCAGGTAAACCGCGCCGACGGCGATCGCGCTTTTCCGAGACAACTCTCGCATCAGGCTCTCCGTCTCTCAGGATTCTTCTGGATCTGTGGCGTATGTGAAGTCGCCGTTCAGGCGACGGTCAAGATGGAACGCGCGGCGTCCGGCTGCGCCGCTGTCGTACAAGCCGAAGAAAGATTTCGGGTTGTTGTTACATCTTCGGAGATGGATTTGTCAAGGCGCGCGAGACAGAACCCGTCCGCACAGACTTTTTTCTTGACAAGCGGGGTGGAGCCGTGCATGAGTGAACGGCCGTTCAGAATATGAACGTTTGTTCAAAACGGCACGGGACGAGGGATGAAACGAACGGACCGCAGGAAACGGGAATTTGAGGCCGGTCGCGAGGAAATCCTGGCGGCCGCGGAAACAATTTTCGCGGCTCGTGGATTTCACGGCGCCGCCATGTCGGAGATTGCCGCCGCCGCCGGATTCGCCGTCGGCAGCCTGTATCGCTTCTTCGCGGGCAAAGAGGAACTCTACACGGCGATGGTAAGCGAAAAGCTTGACGGCTTCTACTCGCATCTTGAGGAATCCGTCCGCCGGTCCGACACCGTGCACGGCAGAATCGAGATCCTGATCCGGGAGACCTTCCGCTTCGTCGAGGGCAACGCGACGTTCTGCATGATGCTGATGCGGCGCGAAGGGTTGGCCCTCCCGGAAGGGAACCGCATCCTGCAGGAGAGGATGGTCGCCTCCTATCACAGGCAGATCTCTCTTGTCGCAGGGATTCTCGAGGAAGGGATCCGCGCGGGAGAGATGAAGCCGTGCGACACGCGCGCGGTGGCTGTCGCCCTCAAGGGGCTCGTCCATGGGTTTATCTTCGACTGGATGCTGACGCGGGGACGGCCTCTGAGCCGGCGGGTCGACACGGCGTTGGAACTGTTTACCCGCGGGATTGAGGAGGCGCCGGCGGCAAGGGACCGGAATCCCGCGCCGGCCCGCGAAAGAAAGAGAACCGTCTTCCCCGGGGCGGAGGCGGAAAAGATCAGAGGCAATCCATGACCCATATCCGGAGATTTTGGAGGAGATCCGCCGGGGCTGCCAGCGGCGTCTTCCTGTGGATCTTGATGCTGGCCTCGCCGGCCGGTGCGCTGGACACCTATTCGCTGGACGATCTGTATCGTCTTGCCTTGAAGAAGGCCGAGGTGATCAAGGTGTCGGAGGAAAACGTCTTCGTGGCGGAGATGGGGGAGGAGAAGGCCTATTCCTTTCTCCTTCCGCGTGCAACCGCTTTCGGAGGCGCCACGCGGTACACGGAAGACAAGCGCAACAATGCCGGCTCGCTGGTCCAGCCGTTGACCGCCGCGACGTGGGGCGTCCGCGTTGATGAGACCCTCTCGCTCAGCGGGCGGGAATTGACCGCCCTCGGCATCGCCAAGGACACGATCGAGAGAAGCCGAAAGGACCTTTCCGCAGTCAAGGAGATCTACCTGTACGCCGTCGCCGCATCGTATTTCGATGTGTTCCGCGCCAGGCGGACCGTTGAAATCGCCGATGCGAACCTGGAGAGACTGGGCAAGTACCGTGACGCGGCCGAGAAGCGACTCAAGGTGGGCGAAGTGACGAAGACCGTTCTCCTGCGGGCCGACGGCGAATTGTCCGGAGCGCAATCCGACCGCCTGAAGGCGGCCAACGCCGCGGCGCTCGCCCAGGCCAACCTGGCGAGGATCGTGGGGATTCCGCAGGGCTTCGAGTTGCGCGAGGAGCCGTACGTCGAGGGCGAACTCCAGCCGCTGGCCTTCTACCGCGAGACGGCCGAAAAGGAAAGATCCGATCTGAAGAGCCTGGAGATACAGAAGAAGATATCGGAAGACCAGGTGCGCTTCACGAAGGGTTCGTACTGGCCTTCCCTGTCGCTGTCGGCGGTGTATGCCGGAGCGGATCAGGACCCGGCCTCGTCGACGATCAACCGTGAGAGCGTCTACGGCGCCGCCCTGCTGAATTTTCCCTTCTTCGAAGGGGGGCTGAGAAAAGCCGAGGTCAAGGAGGCGATGGCGAGGGAGCGGCAGACGAATTATTTCTATGAGGACCTGCGGAAGGCGATCGGCATTGAAGTGGAGAGCGCCTATCTGGAAATCGCGACCCAGAAGGGACAGATCCGCTTTCTGCGGGACCAGCTCGCCTATGCGCGCGACAATTTCAATGCGGTGTCGAGGCAGTTCGAATACGGCCTGTCCAGCAGCATCGACGTGATCGACGCGAATACGCTGCTCGTATCGGCGGAGCAGAAGCTGGCCGAGGCTTTGTACAGCTATCAGACGTCGACGCTCAAGCTGAAGAAGGCGACGGGCGTTCTGCTCAGGGCCGTGACGGGCCCGCAGGGGTGATGCGCGGGAAGCGGCGCGAAAAAGGGAGGAGACCCGGCCGGCATCGGACGGGGGCAGGGTAATTCGGGAGGATCCATGATCCGGTTTGATGGATTGAAGAAGATGCGATATGCGCGCACCGTGAGGCGACTGGCCGTTCTGCTGGCCGTTTGTGTATTCTGCGCCGCGCCCGCGGGCTGCCAGAAGAAGGATGACAAGCAGGTCAAGGAGAGGATTTCCAACGTCCGTGTGGAGACGGCGGCGATCCAGTCTTTCCGGCCGAACATTTCCACGGTCGGGACCCTTGCCGCCGACGAGGAAGTGGTCGTGAGCGCGGAGATTGAAGGAATCCTGAAGACCGTGCGGGTCAGCGAAGGCGCGACGGTTGCTCGGGGGACGCCGGTGGCGTCCATCTCCGATACGGACTACCGTTTGGACATGCAGCGCTCCGAGGCGGCGCTGAAGCAGGCCGAGGCGACGCTCGAAAACACCAAGGTCGAACACAAGCGGAAAGAGATCCTTTGCAGCGAGGAGCTGGTGACGAAACAGCAGCTCGACGACGTGGCGACGCGCCTGGCGCTTGCGGCAGCGGAAGTGGACCGGGCGAAGGCCACCTTGGCACTGGCGAAGGAACGGCTTTCCAAGGTCAGCATCGCCAGCCCCATCGACGGGGCCGTGAAGGAAAAGCGCGTGTCCGCGGGCGACTTCGTGCGGAATGGAACGCCGCTCTTTACGATCATCCGCGTCGATCCCCTCAAGCTGCGTTTCACGGTTTCGGAAAAGGAGATCGTGCAGGTACGGCCCGGTCAGGACGTGACCTTCCAGATTGACGCATTGCCCGGCAGGGACTTCTCCGGCAGGGTGAGCGCGATCTACCCGCATCTGGACGAGAAAACGCGGACCCTGCAGGTGGAGGCGACGGTCCCGAACCGCGACCGCGTGCTGAAGCCCGGACTCTTCGCGCGAGTCACTCTTTTCACGGGACCTCCACGGGATATCGTGGTCGTGCCCGTCACGGCGATCCTCTACGACAATTCTCATACGAAACTGTTCGTCGTCAACGGCGACAAGGCCCATGAACGTCCGGTCAAGCTGGGCGGCAAGTACGGAGATCTGATGGAGATCACGGAGGGGTTGAAGGCGGCGGAGCAGGTCGTTATCGTCGGACAGAACAACCTTTCCGAAGGAGTCAAGGTCAATGTGGCTCGCTGACACCTCCGTCAAACGCCCCGTCTTTGCCACGATGCTGATGCTGGCCCTGGTCGTGCTCGGCATCGTCAGCTATCCGGAAATCGGCGTCGATCTCTTTCCCAAAATCGATTTTCCCCTGGTCAATATCCGGACGGAGCTCAAGGGAGCGAGCCCCGAGGTCATGGATATCGACGTCACCGACAAGATCGAGGCGGCCGTCAACACCATCAACGGGATCAAGAGCATCACGTCGACCAGCCGGATGGGCATCTCCTACATCACGGTTGAATTCGTTCTGGAGCGGGACATCGATCAGGCCGTTCAGGATGTCCGGGAAAAGGTCGCGCTCATCCGCAAGAGGCTGCCCGACGACGCGGAGGAACCGATCGTCGAAAAGGTGGATCCGGACGCCGCGGCCGTCCTTTGGCTGAACCTCTCCGGCCAGAAGACCATCCGCGAACTGTCGACCTACGCCGACGAAGTTCTGAAGGAGCAGCTTCAGAGGATCAACGGCGTGGGGGCGATCACGCTCGGCGGCCTGCGTCTCCGCCAGGTCCGGATCTGGGTCGACGCCGACAAGATGCGGGCCTATCAGGTCGCTCCGAGCGACATCGAGCAGGCCCTCAAGAGGGAAAACGTCGAGCTGCCGGGCGGACGGATCGAAAGCGGGACGAAGGAGTACACCGTCAAGGTCAAAGGCGAATTCCCCCGCGTGCAGGACTTCAACGATCTGATCGTTTCCTACCGTCAGGGTGCGCCGATCCGGATCCGGGACTTCGGCCGCGCCGAGGACGGCATGGAGGACATGCGTTCCATCGCCCGCTACAACGGCATCCCCGCCGTCGGCATGGGGCTCCAGAAGCAATCCGGCACGAACACCGTGGAAGTCGTCAACCGCGTCAAGGCGGAGATCGAAAAGATCCGCAAGACGCTGCCGCCGGGGATGGACCTCAATATCGCCTTCGACCAGTCGGTGTTCATTCTGCGCTCCATCAATGAGGTCCAGCACCACCTGATCCTCGGGAGCTTCTTCGCCGTGCTCGCGGTCTTTCTTTTCCTGCGCAATCTCCGCACGACGATCATCAGCGCGATGGCCCTGCCGGTCGCCATCATCTCGACCTTCGCCCTGATCCGTTTCTTCGGCTTCACCTTCAACAACATGACGATGCTGGCCCTCTCGCTCTCGGTGGGTCTGCTCATCGACGACGCCATCATCGTCATCGAGAACATCCACCGCCATGTCGAAGAAGGGATGTCCCCGCGGGAGGCAGCGACGTTTGCCACCAGCGAGATCGGATTGGCCGTCATGGCGACGACGTTCGCGATTGTGGCGATCTTCCTGCCCGTCGCCTTCATGAAGGGGATCATCGGCCGGTTCTTCCTGCAGTTTGCGCTGACCGTCGTCTTTGCGGTGCTGGTTTCGCTGCTCGTTTCCTTCACGCTGACGCCGATGATGGCCTCGATCTATCTCAAGGGAGGGCACAACCGCCGCCCGGATGGGCACAGAAGCGGATCGCTTCTTGCGCCATTCCACCGCATAAGCGATTGGCTCGATACCGGATACGGGAAGATCGAGGGGCTCTACCGCGGCCTTCTGGCGATCGCCCTGAACTGGCGAAAGACGGTTCTGCTTCTTGCCGTCGTTGTCTTTGCCTTCAGCCTGTACATGACGAAATTTCTGGGCAAGGAATTCGTCCCTCCCGAAGACCAGTCCCAGTTCATCGTCCGTGCGGAGACGCCCATCGACTATTCGCTGGAAAAGGCGGGCGAACTGCTGAAGAAGGCCGAGGCCGTTGTCCGGGAGGTCCCGGAGGTGAAGACGCTTTACTTCATCCAGGGGCTGGGCGGCGACATCACCCGCTCGCGCATGTTCACGATCCTCACCCCGAAGTCGGAACGCAGCCGGAGCCAGGAACAGATCATGGCCGATATCCGCCGGCAGCTCAACCGCATCCCCGGCATCAAGGCGTCGGCGGAGAACATCGCCATGATCGGCGGCGGCCAGCGGACGGTTCCGATCCAGTACAGCATCCGGGGACCCGATCTCGACTCACTGCAGAAGTATTCGCAACAGATCGTCGACGAGTTCAAGAAACTGCCGGGCATTGTGGACGTCGACACGTCGATGGAATTGGGAAAGCCGGAGGTCAAGGTCTTCATCGACCGCGACAAGGCGGCGGACCTGGGCGTCGACGCAGAGACCATCGCCGGGGCGATCAACCTCTTGATCAGCGGAGAGGTGGAAATCACCAAGTTCAAGGACGAGAGCCGAGGCAGGCGCTATGATGTGCGGTTGCGGCTGATCGATGAAAATCGACGCGATCCGGAGGACCTCGGGCGGATCTACGTCCGGTCCCGCGACGGGCGTCTGGTCGAGCTCGCCAGCGTGGTGACGATCCAGGAAGGGGGAGGACCGAGCCTGATCAACCGCGTGGACCGTCAGCGGGCGATCACCATTTTCGCCGGTCTGGAGAAGAAGCCTCTGGGCCAGGCCGTCGAGGAGCTGAACGGAATTGCAGAAAAGGTGCTGCCGCCCGACTATCTGCCCAAGTACAAGGGCATGGCGGAAACGATGGGGGAATCCTTCGGCTACCTGCTCTTTGCGATGATCCTGGGGATCATCATGGCCTACATGGTTCTGGCCGCGCAGTTCGAGAGCTTCATCCACCCCTTCACCGTGCTCCTCTCGATGCCGCTGTCGTTCATCGGCGCCTTCGCGGCATTGCTGCTCTTCGGGAAGACCCTCAACATCTACAGCTTTATCGGGCTCATCCTGCTCATGGGCCTCGTCAAGAAGAACGCGATCCTGCTCGTCGATTACACCAACACCCTGCGTGAACGCGGTAAGCCGCGCCGAGAGGCCATTCTCGAAGCCGGCCCCGTGCGGCTCCGTCCGATCCTGATGACGACCTTCGCCATGGTCTTCGGCATGCTGCCCGTCGCGCTCGGAATGGGAGAGGGTGCGGAAACGCGCTCCCCCATGGGGATCGGCGTCATCGGGGGACTGCTGACGTCGCTCTTCCTCACGCTCCTCGTGGTGCCGGCGGCCTATGACCTCTTCGATGACTGGATGCAGCGGCTCAGGCGCTTCTTTCACAAAGGGGAGGGAACTCTGAAATCGGCTGGAGAATGATCCTGGAGGAATGCCATGAAAATGATGATGATCGTCTATTGCGAGGCGTCGGATGAGATCATCCTGGCGGCGCTCAAGGAAGCCGGTGTCAAGTCCTATTCCAAGATGAAGGACGTCAGCGGCGAAGGCACCGAGACGGAACCGAAGCTCGGCACCCACACCTGGCCCGGCAAGAATGACGTCATTCTCACGGCGGTGGAAAACGGCAAGGTCGAAGCCCTGAAGAAGATGATTTTTCGCCTGAAGACCGAACATCCAAGGTGCGGGGTGCGGGGGTTTGTCTTTCCGATGGAAGAGACCATTTAGTTAGCAGGCTGTTGAATCCGGCAGCGAGCGCGCCTCGCAAAGCGGGGCAAGGGAGCGAATGACAGCCCAGTCTCTTCCCTGGGGATCGTAGACATCCGAATCGTGAATTTGGATGTCTACCAAAACACCCGTCTGCTGCGTTTCCCTCATCCTTCGCCGTTCGACGTACATCACAGTACGACTCACGGCTCAGGATATCGTGGGCCTTGCATCCGGGCATTTTTGAACAGCCTGTCAATGAAAATTTGATCTGCGAGGCTGTTGAATCCGGCAGCGAGCGCATTCCCCGCGGATTGCCGCGGGGTAAGCGAGCGAATGATGTTCAAGATCCCTTCCTTGGGGATCGAAGATTCTCCGGAGCTTGCTCCGGAGAGCTTCAATCCGGCGGACGCCGGGCAAAACGTGCCTGTCGGAAGCCTTGTCATCCGGAGAGGAGCGGGGTCATGGGAGGTCAGAAGGTGACGCGGCGGCAGAAGGATGTCTCCCGTCTGATCCGGGAGAAAAAGCAGCTCCAGCGCGATAAAATCCGCAATCCCAAGAAAAAGTGACCGCCCCGCGGAGAGCGCCCGCGGCGAAGGCGACACGGATCGCCTTGTCTCGCGCGGGGGCGGATCCGGCGAAAAGGATGCTCGCGGGCGGCAGCCTACTTCGTGCGCAGATACCGAATACCCGTATAGGCCAGAAGAACGGTGAAGAGCAGGCGGAGCGGCATCTCCGGCAGCAGATGCGCGACGCTTCCCCCGAGATAGGTTCCGATCAGAATGCCACCGATCAACCCCGTCAGCATCTCCGTGCGGACATTTCCTCTCTGATAGTGCGACCATGCGCCCAACGCCGAGGCCGGAATCATGGCAAGGAGAGATATGCCCTGGGAGGTATGCTGTCCCACGCCGATGAACAGCACCATCATCGGCACCATGAAGACCCCGCCCCCGACGCCCATCATCCCTGACAGGAAACCCGTGAGGAGTCCGAGAATGACGAACGCGACGATTTTCTGCGGCAGGTTGCCCGTGATGTCCAGGAGATTGGGAAGATAGGGCTTGAAGACCAGCAGGACGGCCACCAGAAGGAGGAAGGCCCCGAAGGACCGCTTCAGATTTCCCTCCGGCAGGATGCAGCAATATCGTACGCCGAGCCTGGCTGTAGCGAGGGCCGCGCCGGCGATGAGCAACGACGCCAGGAGATCTGCGGTGCCGTGAAGATAATAGGTTACGGCGCCGACGATTCCCGTGCAGACCACGGCGACAAGACTCGTTCCGTGCGCCTCATGCTGTTTGAACCGGAGAAAGTCCACCATGAGCGGGATCATGACAATGCCGCCGCCTACGCCAAGAATGCCGCCCAGGCATCCGGCGATCAGTCCGATGAGCAGAATTTTCGCCAATTTTGCAGCCTTTCTTGCGCCGCAAGTAAGCTGCGGCCCAATGCACGGATGCGCTTTGCTCTAGTATGAAAGGGGAGACCTGTCAATACGATTTCGCGGCGCCGCAGCTATTTCTTCGCATGCTCTTTTTCCGGAAATGATGTATGAAAAAATCGATGCGATCGGGAGAATCGCGAAATGGGGAGAAGATCATGAAGACGGACCGTCCGCTCTCAGAGGGAGATCTGGCCGAACTCCGCGCCGCGGGGATCGGGGAGCAGAAGATCCTGGAGCAGATGGATCTTTTCCGGAGCGGGCCGAGGTACGCCCGCCTGGAAAGGGCCTGTACGGTCGGCGACGGCATCGTCTCGCTGTCGGAGAGACAGTGCCGTGAGGCGGCGGCGCGCTTCGACCGCGAGGCGGCGGACGGGCGCTTTCTGAAATTCGTTCCCGCCTCCGGGGCGGCTACGCGGATGTTCAAGTCCTGGTTCCAGGCGATTGAGAAGGGCGGGTTCGCTTCGCCGGACGAGGGCAGGCGGTTCCTGACGGACCTGAAGCGCTTCGCTTTTTGGGACGACCTGGCGGACAGCATCTCACGCGCGGGCGGCAGTCTGACGGAGTGGTCGGGCGCCGGGCGCGGCGCCGACATCATCGAGATGATCCTCACGAACCGCGGTCTCGACTACGGATGCCTGCCGAAGGCGCTGTTGAAATTTCACGCCTATCCGGACGGGGCCCGAACTCCGCTGGAAGAGCACCTGGTGGAGGCCGCTCTGTACGTTCGTGATCGAGAGGGGCTCTGCCGGATTGCCTATACGGTGGCGGAAGAACATCAGGGCGTCGTCGCAGCGCATCTTGCCGGCGCGATCCCGCGGTATGAAAAGAAGTTCGACGTCCGCTTCGCATGGCAGATTTCGGCGCAGAAGGCCTCAACCAGGACGATCGCCGTCGATCTCGACAACCGGCCCTTCCGCGGCCGCGACGGCAGGCTGCTGCTCCGGCCTGCCGGCCACGGTGCGCTTCTGGAAAATCTCAATGCGATCGAGGGGGAATTTGTCTTCATCAAGAACATCGACAACGTCGTTCCAGATCGTCTGAAGCCGGAGACGGTCCGGTACAAGAAGGTCCTTGGCGGGGTCCTTGCGGCCCTGCGGGAAGAAGTCTTCCGCCATCTCGCCGTCCTCGAGTCGCCGGGGGTCGAAGAACCGTTCCTCGCAGAGGCGGCGCGTTTCTGCGGAGAAAAGCTGAACATCTCTTTCCCCGCCGGTTTCCCGGCCCTTCCGGCTTCCGGAAGAGGGGTTTTCCTCCGGCGGTGCCTGGATCGTCCGCTCCGCGTGTGCGGCATGGTGCGCAACGAAGGGGAGCCGGGCGGAGGGCCTTTCTGGGTCCGGGGGGAGGACGGCCTTTCGTCCCTGCAGATTGTCGAGGAATTCCAGGTCGAGGAGGGCTCGCCGGGACAACGAGAGATCTGGCGCCAGGCGACGCATTTCAATCCCGTCGATCTCGTTTGCTCCGTCCGGGACCGGCGGGGCCGCAAGTACGATCTCCGGGATTTTGTGGATCCCCGGGCCGTCTGCATCACGCGCAAATCCGAGAAGGGACGGGAATTGAAGGCCCTTGAGCTTCCCGGTCTGTGGAATGGGTCCATGTCCCGGTGGAACACCGTCTTCATTGACTTGCCCATCGAGACGTTCAATCCCGTCAAGACCATCGGCGATCTGCTGAGACCGCAACATCAGCAGGAGTAACGCGTCGGATCTTCTCCGAGCCGGGCAGAACGGGCGGATGATCCGGGAGCCTTCGGCGCCAGAGCGGGAACCTTGTCGCATTGCGAGGAAAGCTTGACAGGCGCACGAAACTCCGATAGTAACGCGCTAAGATATAGAACATCCGGAGGTGATATATGGTCAGCAGGATCACGATCTTCTCCCTGGTGAAGGCCTTCCGTGTCCTGGAACTCGTCAGCAGTTCAACATCGGGCTACACGCTTACGGAATTGGTTCGCAATCTGAAGATCAGCATGGGAGCAGCCCAGAGAATCACCAATACCCTTCTCGATCTGGGGTATCTCTACAAGGAACCGAAAACCAAGATCTTCCGCCTGACTCCGAGGTTCCTTTCCTTCGGCTCCGCGTTCCTCTCTCAGTCGGAAATCCGGGATATCACCCTGCAGTTCATGCGGCAGCTCAACGAGGAGCTGGACGAGGTCGTGAACCTGGGCGTGATGATGAATGACGAAGAAATCGTTTATATCGACCGCGTCGACAGCAGCTCCCACATCGTGACCGCAAATATCCGCGCCGGATCGCGCCGCCCCATCCATTTGAACTCCATCGGCAAAGTCATCCTGGCCTATCTGCCCGAAGCGGACCAGAAGAGGATTCTCGACAACATCTCCTTCGAGAGGTACCCGAGCAAGACGCTCCGGAACCGCAGGGAACTGGAGGACCAACTCCGGACGATCCGCAGGCAGGGATATTCGGCGGGCAAAAGCGAACTCTACGACGACATCTATGCGATCGCCGTACCCGTCCTGAACCACCACGGCACGGCGGTTGCCGGGCTCAACGTTGTGATTCCGATGAGCCGCGCTTCCAAGGGGGAGATCAACAACCGGTACATTCCGAGGCTTCTCGAAGCCGGTCATGCCGCTTCACAGGCATTCGGAAGCGTGACGGCCAAGAGACCGACGAAGAGGAAGGTTGTGCGGAGAAAGAAAAGGGGATAGCCCTCTCCCGGATTTCAGACGAGGAGACCCTTGGCTTCTTCGCGCGATGCGGCTGCGGCAACCAGCGATTGCGCGCGGCCGCCGATCGTGCAGCAGACGGTCACAGGCCGGTTCTTCGGGGCGTCGCTGTAGAGGATGCACAGCGCCGCCGCCGTTGCGAGGGCCTTCTCGTCCCCGCCGCCCGGAACGACCGCCAGCGGCCCCGGATGATCGGCGACGTGAAGTGTGGCGTCACCGGTCCCTGCAAGCTTCTCCAGCAAACGGTTGTCCCGCTCGTTTCTTCCCACAATCACCTTCCGGCCCTCCGCAGTGCGAAAGTGGCGTCCGTACTTGAGGAGCTCGATGTCGTTCGCGGAGCACGCGGGATTCTCATCGAACAAATCCCGAAGACGCCGCGAAAAAATCGGGTCTGTGAGGAGACATCCGCCGGCCGGAGGCGCATAGTCGCTGATGCCAAACCGCGCCGCGAGCTCAATCTGGGGTTTTCGGCCGCGTCCCTGGATGGCAAGGAGCCTCTGCCGGTCCAGCTTTCCCTCCCGTTCGGGCCGGGTTTCCTGAAGGAGCTTTGCCGAAAGCGGGCGGACGATGTCGTCGGGATACCCCGAGTTCTTTGCGACGATGTGCAGCGACTGCCGGTTCTGCGACATGGGTCGCTGGCCCAACACCTCCCCGGTGAGGATGAAATCCGCACCCTCCTCGGCCAGCATCGCGCCGGTCTTCTGCAGCATCAGGGTGTGGCAATCGATGCACGGATTCATGTTGCGCCCGTAGCCGTACCGGGGCGCCCGGAGCATGACGAGATGTTCATCGGTGAAGTTGACGATGCGAAGCGGCAGACCCAGCTTTCGGGCCGCGGCGCGCGCACGCTCCGCGCCGAAGAAAGGCGTTTCGAACGTAACCGCCAAGACCTCGATCCCCTGTTCGAGGACGACCTTGGCGGCGAGGAGGCTGTCAAGTCCTCCCGAAAACAGGGCAAGCGCTTTCACTTTCAATAGCGGATGATGGCGGCGTCCTTCGTGCGCCGGAGGATTCCGTAAAGATCACGGTCCAGATCAAAATCGACCAGATACAGCGGCCCGCCGGAATGAAGAATCTCGAGGGCGGGGAACGTGGTCACGATGCGTCCTTCCGCATCCACGGGGAAGGAAACCCGGTCGAATGCGATGGGAACGGCGAGAGCGCGGAAGGTCTTCTCAACGGCCGTCCGTTTCGATTCTTCCGGATCGATGATAACGATTCGATAGGCCCTCTCCCGGAGGATGTTGGTGAATTGTTCCGGAAGGCGGCGGTGATGGACGAGGAGCGAGGTCTCTCCCGACTTCACCAGAAGGTCGCCCTTTACGGACAAGTTGAACCCGTCTTTCTCCGCGCTGAAGATCCTGATATCCGTATCCCGGCTCACCGGATAACCGAGGTTCGTCAGAAGGACGTTGAGGAGGTCTTTCGCGGAGCCGGCAAAAATCGTCGGAACCTGCGCTGGCTCTGCCGACGCCTCCTTCTCCGGGGGTGCGATCTTCCCGTCCCGGATCTCCGTCCACACGACGCCCTGTTTTTCAAGGAAGGCGGCCGTGCCGGCGGGCAGGGGCTTGGCCGTGTCCTGCAGGGTGAGGAGGGCCTGAACGAACGGCTTTTCTCCGGCGCCCGTCTTCTTGCGGATGAACCAGTCCGCTGCAAGACGGATTTCAGGTGAACTTTCCACCCGCTGCGGCTTGTCTCCCTTCTCGAAGGCGTAGGACGTGGACGACTGGACGATCTGTCTGAGCAGGGCAAAGACGTCCTGCGATTTTTTGGGGACGATCCAGTGGTAGTTTTTCCAGCTTTCCTCGATCACCTTCTTGATGTCGGCGGGGATGCGGTCGTCGAAATCGACGAGCACGATCGACCCGTCCTGAAATTCGACGAGAGGAATCCGGCTGCAATCCACCGATAACTGCCCCACCTGCGGCAGCGGGATGAAGTGCGTCCCGACCGTCTGCACGGAACCGTTCATGCGGGCGATGATCTGCGCAACCAGATCGGTCTGTTCCCGCGAAGTGAGGATCTTCGGTATCAGCGGCGTCTCCGTCTTTGCCTGTGGCGCAGCCTCGGGGAGGGAGACCCGGGCAGCCAGAGGCAGGCTTCCTTTCGGCAGAGACAGGACCTGCCCCGCCTCAAGCCGGTTGAAGTCGGCGACTCCCGGGTTCAATGCCTTGAGGATCCGAAGCGTTTTGAGGGTCTCATCCTGCGCGACGCGCATTTCATACACGATAATCGCGGTCAGAGAGTCGCCGGGTTTGATCAGATACGGGAGGGATTCCGAATCCTGCTTTTCCTTCACGGGCGCCTCGGCCCCTTCCAGAGCGGGCAGAATCAGTTTTTGGCCGGGGAGGATGCGATCGAGATCCTTGAGATGGGGATTGAACTGACGCAGGATGGTGAAGCGGTGTTCGATATTGGGGAGCCTCTTGCGGAGGATATCCATCAGCCATTCACCCTTCTTGACGATGTGGGTGTTCGTCCTGTCCTTCGAAATGGCGGTCGTCTTGAAGGTCATGTGAGCGGTTTCTTCTTTCGCGCAGTGGCCCTGCGTACAAGGCACGGCGATCAGAAAAAAGAGGGCGGCGATGGCGATCCTTGCGGATGAATTCATAGGTCCTCGCGGTGGTTCCCCTTCGATAGGATGGAGCGGTCAAATACTCTCGAGCGGCCGCGTCAGTCCGACAAGAACAGCCGCAGGGCGCTTTTATACGACAAAGAGGGGAAAATGTCCAGTCAAGCGTACTTACACGGAAAAAACGGAGTTGCAAGATGGGGCTTCCATGGTATACTCCGTGGCCGAATTCCGATTCGGCAGCGGAAGGTTCTCCTGTCCCAGGCTTGAGATACCGCGGAATCCGAAAAGAGGGCGATCATGACTGAAAAAGAGCTTCCGGCGGCCGTCCTGAGGGACATTCAGGCCCGTCTCGACAAGAAGGTGAAGGAGAACGAGATCGCTGTGATCGAATATTGGAAGGCCCTTGTCGACCGGGCGGCATCCATGAAGCCGGACGGAATCGCTTCCCTGCAACTGCAGATCAGGAAGATCTCGGAGATGATGGAAAATCGCATCCGGATCCTTAAAAGGCCGTGAAATGAAGGAAATCGCGAATTTTCTTTTTGAAGTGGGAATGCTCAACAAGACGCCGCGGACCGGTTTCCAGTTCCTTGGTTCGGGCAAAGAATCCGTCGCCGAGCACGTCCTGCGCACGATCTTTATCGGGTACACCCTTGCGAAACTGGAGCGGGGAGTCGACGAACTGAAGGTGTTGAAAATGTGTCTCGTGCACGATCTGCCCGAGGCGCGCACGGGAGATATGAATTACGTCAACAAGAAGTACGTGAACGTAGACGAGGCCAAGGCCGTCCGGGAACTGACGGAGACGCTCTTCTTCGGGCAGGATATCTCCGGCGCGATCGGCGAATTCAATGAGAAGAAAACGAAAGAAGCACGGCTTGCACGAGACGCCGACCAGCTTGCGCTGATCCTGCAGCTTAAAGAGCACGGGGATCTGGGCAACAAGTACAGCCGGGAATGGATTGGTTTTGCCGTCCGCAGGCTCTGTACGGATACGGCGCGTAAGCTTGCAGAGGCCATCCTCCATACGGATTCGGCCGAATGGTGGTTCAAGGACAAGAGCGACTGGTGGGTCAACGGGAACTCGCGGAACGAGGGGGAAGAACTGTGAATCGTTATCGTCATGCCGAAGAGGATGCCACGGGCAGCGGAATCCGTCGGATCGTGAAAGGCTTTGCGTTTGTGGTCGTCGTGCTTATGATTTCCGGCTGTGCGACATCGCAGGCCAATCGGGAGCAGGCCGACCACCATATCAATATCGGCTCCGCCTATATCCAGGCCGCGCAGTATAATCCGGCTCTCAAGGAGCTCCTTGATGCGGAAAAACTCGTACCGGACGATGCGAAGGTCCACTATCTGCTCGGCGTGGCCTACCAGGGAAAGGGGTTCCGCGACAAGGCCGCCGCAGAATTCGGGAGGGCCATCGAATTAAAACCGGACTACTCCGAGGCCTTCAATTACCTCGGGATGGTTTACTACGACCTGGGGCAGTTCGAAAAAGCCATCGCTGCGTTCCAGGCCGCCCTCTCGAACATCGTGTATGACACGCCCTCCGTGGCCCTGTACAACATGGGAAAGGCCTACCAGAAGCTGGGGAATATCGAGATGGCCCTGAGCAAGTTCGCCGAGGCGACCCAGCGTGATCCGAACAGTTCGCTGGTGCCCCTCATCGATAGGGACATCGCGCTCATCCTGTACGCCCGCGGCGATTATGCGCGGACGATTGAACACCTGAAACGGGCTGTCGACCGTGTGCCCGCTTTCGTGGAAGCCCACTACTGGCTGGGGGAAAGCTACCTGAAGGTCCGGGAGCCGGTGAAAGCGGCGGAAGCCTTCCGCAACGTCGTTGCGACCGGGCCGGATACCGAATTCGGCGCCAAGGCCAAGCAGCGGCTGGAACAGCTCAAGGCGCGGTGAAGGGCCGTTCCTCGATGTTGCGCCGCCTGCATTTTGTGGATAGAATCCGTTTGTCAGAGAGAGAATACGACTGGAGGAAGCCATGTTTCAGATCGCATCCTACGAGACCTTCCAGGACGGGCAGGTGATCTTCGAAGAAGGGTCCAACGGCGACTGGATCTATGTTGTCGAAGAGGGGCAGGTGGAGATCTCCAAGATGTCGGACGGCCGCAATATGGTCATAGAAGTCCTGAAGGAAGGGGACATATTCGGCGAGATGTCCTACATCGCCAAGACGCCCCGTTCCGCAACGGCGATCGCCAGGGGAAAGACGGTGGTCGGCATCATCGACCGGACCTTCTTCGATCAGGAATTCAATAAATTGTCCGCCGATTTCCGAGAGATGCTCAAGAGTGTCGCCTTCCGCCTCCGGAAGACGACCGAAGAGGCCCTGGCGGCGAAGAGGGACAAGAACAAGTAGCACTCCTCTTCCGAACGGGATTTCGTGCTCGAACAAGAACGAGCAGTTACGGAAGCATGGGCCGTCAGTGTGCAGCGTGCTTGTTCTGTCATCGGGCGGAAGCTCTCCGACAAAAGGTTACTCCTTCAACAGATGGCAAATGCCTATCGCTTTTTCTACTCCCAAGACGAAAGCCACCCCCTTGCCCGGTTTATTCAGATCCACCGACTTCGTAATCGCCTCCAGGACATTCTTTGTCTTGGCCCTGTCAATGAGCGTCAGGACGATCTCCTTCTCGGGCTCGATGGTGATGCCGAAGAGTTTTGCATTTTCGTGCACCCCCGTGCCACGGCCGTTGACGATGGTGCCGCCTTCGGCGCCGGCCGCTTTTGCGGCGCATACGACTTCTTCGGCAAAACCCCTGTTGACGATGGTTACAATCAAATCAAATTCGATTTGACAGCATTCGACCATGGGAGTCCCCTCCAATTCTTCGCTCACGGCTGCGGTTTCAACAAAGAAATCATCCCCACGAGACCCTTGACATCGACGACGAACGCGATTCCCCTCCC
>CAZDLM010000017.1:0-43073 GCA_964506465.1 uncultured Syntrophaceae bacterium | reverse complement strand
TCTCCAAACATTCCGGCTCACATAAACTGGCCGTGCTGGGCCACGGCCTGCTATACGCCGCCGGGCGGGCGCTGGTCTACCTGGTCCTCGGCTTCCTGCTGGTGCAAGGCCTGTTGTCGGCGCCGGCCTTGTCCTTCTTCATGTTCATCGTGATGCCGGCGGCCGTCTTCAGGTCCAGTTTTTCCAGCACCGGGCCCACCTTGGCCGGGGGGGTCGCTTCGAAGACCTTGGCCAAATCCTTGAAGCGCTTGTTCTCTTCGGTCTTCTGGGCCTCGGCGGTCACGTTGAGCTTCTGTTCGAGGGTCTTGAGAGAATCGATCTTTTCGACGATTTCTTTCTTCAGTGAGGACAGTCTCTGTTCCTCGGCCTTCAAGGCCGCTTCGCGCGAATCGAGTTCTTTCCTGCGCTGCTCCAGAACCGCAAAGAGGTCCCGCTCTTTTTTCAGACCGTCGTCAAACGCGTCCTTCGGCGCCGAAGCAACGGGGGACGGGGCGGCGGGTTTTGCGGCCGGCGCCTGGGCAAGGGCCGTCTCGACGTCCCAGAGCGTCCAACTGCCCATTCGAAACAGGTTGAACATCTCCCCGACGGCGGCCATTTTCACCAGCAGCACGGCGACTACAAGCATCTGGATCAGGACGATTCGTCCCCTCTTCATGATTCTCTCCTGATGAACCTGGCGATGGAGGTCTCATCCGCTTGCCTGCGATCGAGACTGGCGGCATTCTTCCTGAACTCGGAGAATTTCCGTTCCCGGAGCGTCTCCATGGTTTTGCGCTGTTTCACGGCATCCAGAAGCTCCTCTTTCCTGCTCTCCAATTCCTCCGCGACGCGGTGGATCTGTTCCATCTGCTTCTTTTCCAATTCCAGCATCTGCTTGATCGAAAGCACCTGCAGCAACAGAAAGTCGGCATCCAGGGCCTTGCCGGCGGTCTGGCGCAGTTGCTCCGCCAGCCGGAACCGCTCCATCCGCAGCCGCTCGAGGGTCTCCTTCTCGGCGGCAAGTTCTCTCGTTTTCTCGGAGAACGCCAGGAGCTTGTTTTCCTCCGACGCCTTCCGGCAATCGAGAACCGACTGCAGCGTAAAGACAAACATCCCCGTCATCCCTCAAAGACCGCGCTCAGTTCCCGGCGGGTCTGCGCAAAATCAATCCGTTCTTCGATGCCCTGCTTGAGAAAACCGTTCACGCGCTCGATCATGCGGATTGCGTAGTCGATTTCCGCGTTGCTTCCCTTGACATAGGCGCCGATGTTGATCAGATCCTCGGCCTTCTTGTACGTGGCGACGATGTTCAGGAGTTCGTTGGCCATCTTCTTGTGCCCCTCGTCCACGATATCGATCATGACGCGGCTGATGCTCTCCAGGACGTCCACGGCGGGGTAGTGATTCTTGTTCGCCAGTGCGCGCGACAGAGAGATATGACCGTCGAGGATGGACCGCGCCGCATCCGAAACCGGCTCGTTGAAATCGTCCCCTTCGACCAGGATCGTGTAGAGGCCTGTGATGCTCCCCCTCCCCTCCACGCTTCCCGCCCGCTCCAGGAGCTTCGGCAGCAGGCTGAAGACGGAAGGCGTGTAGCCCTTGGTCGTCGGCGGTTCTCCGACGGAAAGGCCGATCTCCCGCTGGGCCATTGCGAAACGCGTGAGCGAATCGATCATCAGCAGGACGTCGTTTCCCTGGTCCCGGAAATACTCGGAGATGGAAGTGGCGACATAGGCGGCGCGCATCCGGATCAGGGGATGCATGTCCGAAGCCGCGACGATGACGACGGACCTCCGGAGCCCCTCTTCGCCGAGATTTTTTTCCAGGAATTCACGGACTTCCCTGCCGCGCTCTCCGATCAGCCCGATGACGTTGACATCGGCCTTCGTGTTCCTGGCGATCATCCCCAGAAGAACGCTCTTGCCGACCCCGGAACCGGAGAAGATCCCCATCCGCTGTCCCTTGCCGCAAGTCATCAGGCCGTTGATCGCACGGATTCCCAGGTCCATGGGTTCCCGGATTCGCCCCCGCTTCATCGGATTGATCGGTTCCGCATAGATCGGGTATTCTCCTTCGCATTCGATCGGGCCGCGGTTGTCGATCGGGTATCCCAAGCCGTCGATCACGCGCCCCAGGAGGCCATTTCCCACGCCGGCGCTGGCCTTCTTCCCGAACGACATGATCTTGCAGCCGGGACCAAAACCATGGATGCTCTCCAGGGGCATCAGCAGCACCTTGCCTTTTCGGAAGCCGACGACTTCCGCGCTCAGTGGAACGCCGTCGCCGCTCGGATAGATCCCGCAGACTTCGCCGATGGACGCGACGGGTCCGTGCCCCTCGACGACCAGGCCGATGATCTCGCTGACCTTGCCGTTGACCCGAACCGGATTCAACGATTCCAGGGCCTTGAAATACCTCGTGAGGTCGATCTCCAAAGCTTCGGCGGCTCGTCCCACTATTCCAGCTTCGCCTCCATCGCGATCCGTATCTCGCCTATCTGCTGCTCCAGTCTTGCATCCACCTCGCCGAACGACGTTTCGATCACCGCTCCTCCGAGCGGGATGCCGGAATCCTCTTCAAAGATGACGTTCTTCAGGCCGTCCATGCTCCGGAGAAAATCCTGCTTCACCTCCATGACATGGAGGAAATCCCGCGGGTTCAGCCGGATCTTCATTCCCTCCCGATCGACGATGTTTCGGATGGCGTCGCGCAGGACGTGCTGGATGACATCGGCGTGCAGGGACGCTTCCCGGTGGATCACCTTCTCCGCAACCGCCAGCACCAGGCGGATCATCTGCTTCTCGGTGCTCGTGAAGATCCGCTGCTTCAGTCCGCCGATCTCGCGGATCAATCGGGACAGGCTCTCCGCAGCGGGCGCCAGTTCCCTTCTCTGATGCTCGGCGCCCGCCTGAAACCCCCGATCATACGACTCCTTTTCCACACGCCGCAGCTTCTCCTCGGCGGCGGCCAGCAACTTCTCCAGTCCTGACGGGGACGGAGGCGGCGCGTCCTTCTCCGGTTCCGTCCCTCCGTAGCGCGTCTCCACGAAGCGGCGCGACCCTGCGGCGGGACGGTCCACAACCCGGACTTCCGTTGCCTTGATGATTCTCTTAGACGAACTCATCTTCCGTACCGCCGCGGGCAAGGACGATTCTGCCCTCCGCCTCAAGTTTCTTGGTTGCCTCCACAATCGTGCGCTGGGATTTTTCCACGTCCGACAGGCGGATGGGCGGCATCATCTCGATGTCCTCCTTGAGCATCTCGGCCCCGCGTTTGGACATGTTCTTGAACACCTTCTCGCGCATCGACTCATCGACGACCTTCAGAGCCTTGGAGAGATCTTCCGTGGTGATTTCGCGGAGGAGTTCCTGCAGACTTCGATCGTCCAGTTTGAGCACATCTTCGAACGTGAACATGAAGTTGCGGATCTGCGAGGCCAGGTCGGGATTGCTGTCCTCCAGCGATGCCATGATCGCCCCTTCGGAGGATCGATTCATGCGGTTGAGAATTTCGGCGATGATTTCCGCGCCTCCCAGCGGTTGATCCGACGTTCTTCCGACGACAATCTCTTTTTCGAGCGTCTTGGCCAGGTCCTCGACGAATTCGTGCGGCACGCTCTTGAGCGTCGCCATGCGCTTGCAGATCTCGAACTGCATCTCCGGGGAGAAGCTGTCCAGCACTTCCGCCGCCTGTTCCGACCGAAGGTGCGCGAGAATCAGCGCAATCGTCTGCGGATGCTCCGAACGCGTGAAGTCCATCAGGATCTTCGGATCCACATCCCGCAGCTTGTCGATGATCGGATTGTCCTGGTAGGAGCCCGTCTCCACGTCCGTAAGAATCGCCTGGGCCTCTTTTTCTCCCAGGGCCTTGATCACGATGTTCTTCGGGGCGTCGCCGGAAACCGAGATCGTTCCCCCCTTCTCTCTTGCAAGGCTGCAGAATTCCTTGGCGACCGAACTGAGGGTCTCACCCGGGATGTTCGTGATCCGGCTCATGTATTTCCCGATTCTGCGGATCTCGCCCGGCCTGAGATTCTTCATGACCTGCGCGGCGATGTCTTCTTCCAGGGACAGCAGCAAGATGGCCGCTTTTTCTTCCGATGTCATGTCCTTGCTCCAGGGATGTCGTTACGGCAATCTTCCTTATTTCAGCCAGTTTCTGAGCAACTCCGCAAATCTCTTGGCATCCGCCTTGGCAAGCTGCCTGGCCAGATCGGTCTCCGCGAGCGGTCGCTCCTCGATCGACTCCAGGGCGAGCGGCGCGCCGCCGGACAGTTGCTGTCCCGCCTCCGAGCCCGGCAATTGCGCCCCCAGTTCCGCATAGGGCTGTCGGGTGAGCAGCATCCGCACCAGAGGACGAATGACGAAGAACAGCAGGAGAGCCGCGATCGCCAGGATGGTCGCGTACTTGATCAAGGGCGCGAACCTGCTGACCCAGCCCATCCAGGAAGACCGGTCGGCGAATTCGGACTCCTCCTCTTTCTTGAATGCGATGTTGGATATTGCGACCTGATCGCCCCGGGCCGCGTTGAAGCCGGCCGCCTTGCGGACGAGTTCCTCGAGGCCGTCCATCTCCTTCTTGTCGCGGGGTTTGTATACTTCCACGCCCTTGTCGTTCTTCGCATAGGTCCCGTCGACCAGAACGGCGATGGAGACCTTCTGGATTTCTCCGACGGGCATCACGGTCTTGTTGACGACGCGATTGAGTTCGTAGTTGATGACTTCGTCCAATTTCTCGTGTTCGCCCGCTCCGGATGCGTCCGTCGATCTTGTCTTCTCACCGGGCGCCGGGGGCGTCGTTTTTTCGGACTGGCGCCGGACGCTTCGCACGGCCGGCGCTTCGGCATCGTATTTTTCCTCCGTCTTCTCCGTCACCTGGAAATTGAAATCGGCCGCGACGCGCACCACCGCCTTTCCCTGTCCCACGACGTTTTCCAGCATGGACTGGATCTGGCCGGCCAGGTCCTTCTCCACGTTCCGCTGATATTCGACCTGGGAGGTCGAAAGCTTCGACAGTTTCGTGTCCGCGGCATTCCTGGACAGGATGCTCCCGCGGCTGTCGACGATCATGACGTTCTCCGGCGTGAGCCCTTCCACGCTGCTCGCCACGAGGTGGGCGATTCCTTCGATCTGGGCGGGACGAAGATTTCTTCCCGATTTGAGCTTGAGGGTCACGGAGGCGGTCGGCTTCCTCTGCTCGCTGACGAAGAGCGAATCCTTCGGCAGGGCGATGTGCACCCGGCACTGCTGGATCTCGTCGAGCCCGTTGATGGTTCGCGACAGCTCGCCCTGGAGCGCCCGGCGATAGTTCAACTGCTGCTCGAATTCGGTGGAGCCGAGCGTCTTGACGTCGAAGATCTCGAAACCGACGCCGCCGCCCCTGGGCAGTCCGGAAGCGGCCATTTCCAGCCTCAACTCCGAAACCTTCTCATCCGGCACGGAAACCGTATCGCCTCCCGCAGAGATCCTGTAGGGGATCTTCTTTTCCTGCAGGCGGTTCACGATCTGCCCGGCGTCTTCGCTGGAGAGATTCGAAAACAGCACGCGGTACTCGATCGCATTGGCGAAGAATACCAGCGCGACGATTCCGGCAAGGGTCAGCGCAGCCGCCGTCATCATCGTCATCTTCCGGATGGGGGTCAGCGTTTCAAAACCCTTCCGAAGTCTCTCAAGAAATTGCGCGGGGGGATTCATGAATCGGACACTCCCGAAAAATAATTTTCGTGGAAGATTCTGCTCTTCCGGCAGACGGCGTTCCGTCGGAGGATTTCGTCACCGCCGTCCCGAAACAGCGCTACACCTGCATCCTCATGATCTCCTGATAGGCCTCGAGGATCTTGTTGCGGACCTGCATCATCGTCCGGAAGGAAATATCCGCTTTTTCGAGTGCGATCATGGCCTCGTGGATGCTGCCGGTATTCCCGAGCTGGACCTTGGCGATCGCCTGGTCCGCCTGATGCTGCAGCGCGTTGATGTCGCCGATCATTCCCTTGAGAACCGTCCCGAAAGGCGTTGCGATTTCCGGCCGTGTTCCGGGCTTCGAGATTTCCCCCGACGGCAGGGGGGCCGATCCGCCCTGGATAAGCATGTCATTCATTCGCCAACTCCTTGGGTTGCGCCCACCCGACCCGCGCTACTTTCCGATATCCAGCGTCTTGAGGGCCATGCTCTTCGATGCGTCGAACGCCGTGACGCACGCCTCATAGGTGCGGCTGGCGGTGATCATGTCGGCCATCTCCAGCATGACGTTGACGTTCGGCATGGCGACATACCCTTTCGCATCGGCGTCGGGATGGGTCGGATCGTGAATCCTCTTCGCAGGGCTCCCGTCTTCCACGACCGCCTTGACCTGAACGCCCTGCAGGGCATCCTTCAACGAACCCGCAAACGGGTTTTCCACGGGCTGCGCCTTCAGAACAACGGACTTCCGGCGATAGGGACCTCCCTCCGGCGTCTGAGTTGTCGCAGCGTTGGCGAGATTGGAAGTGATGACGTCCATCTTGGCCCGCTGAACCGAAAGCCCCTGACCGGCGATCTTGAAAGTCGTCAAGAAATCCATGCTATCTGCTCTCCTTGATCACGTTCTGGAGACTGCGGAATTTCCTCGCGAGAAGCTCCACCGTCAGATTGTACATGAGGTGGTTTTCCGCCAGGTTCGCCATCTCCGTGTCGAGATTGACCTTTTCTTTGGATGTCGTCACCCGGAATTCGCCGTCCGCGTTCGCTCCTCCATCCGTCGCAAGGTGACGGGGATCGGTCCGCGTCAGCGGAAGGCCCGCCTCCCCGCCCATCGCCCTGGCAAGGTCCGATGAGAAGGAAAGTTCGGAGGGACGATAGCCCTCGGAATCGATGTTGGCGACATTGGACGAGATGACCTTCTGCCTCTCCGCCCGGAAGCCCAGCATGTTCGAGAGCAGTTTTATGGTCTTTCCGAATAGAGCATCCATCCATGCCGTCCTCATTCCTTCGTCCGGATGAAATGCAAAGCACATACCAGACTCTTTTCCGGCTGAACTTCGAAGGGCCCCGGGGAGGATGTCTTGCCTTTCATCGGCTCGCCTGCCCTGGGCGGGCGGCCGGGAGTGCGCCCCCGCCGGGATTTCACTGCCGCGTTTCCCCCTGACCGTATTCGTGCAGCTTATTGCGCATGGTGCGTACGCTGATCCCAAGTATTTTCGAGGCCTTGGTCTTGTTGCCGTTGACCTTCCTGAGGGTCTCGAAGATCATGTTCTTTTCCATCTCCCCCAGCGTCGCGGCGCAGCCCGCGGCCTCGTCTTCCTTTGCTTCGGCGGGCGGAGGCGGCGCCGCGGCCGGGCGGGCCGTCCCCTCCAGGCCGAGGTGCTCCGGCAGGATCCGTCCGTCCGCGCAGATCAGCACGGCCCTTTCCATAATGTTTTCGAGTTCCCGGACGTTGCCCGGCCAGGAGTGCGACCGCAGCAGCTCCAGAGACTCCCGGGTCAAACGCGGCGTGCCGCATTCATTCACCGAACTGTATTTCTTCAGAAAGTGCTCGCTCAAGATCTCGATATCTCCCCTTCGCTCGCGGAGAGGCGGAACTTTGACGGGGATGACGTTAATCCGATAGTACAGGTCGCCCCGAAAGCGCTTTTCCCCGATCGCCGCCTTGAGGTCTGCGTTCGTCGTGGAGAGAATCCGGACGTCTACGGGCGTCGGCTCCTTCCCGCCGACACGATCGACTTCCGATTCCTGGATCACGCGCAGCAATTTTGCCTGCAACTGGACATCCATCTCGCTGATTTCGTCCAGAAGCAGCGTTCCGCCGTCCGCCAGTTCAAACTTGCCGATCTTGCGCTGGGAAGCGCCCGTGAAGGCCCCCCGTTCGTAGCCGAACATCTCGCTTTCCAGCAGATTGTGCGGGATGGCCGCGCAGTTGACGGCGACGAAGGGCCTCTGCCTGCGGCTGCTGTGACGGTAAATGAAGCGCGCAATCAGTTCCTTGCCCGTTCCGCTTTCCCCCTGGATCAGGACGCTGGATTTGCTCTTGGCGATTCCCTTGAGCATTGAAAGGAGGGACAGCATGCCGGAATCCTTCGTGACAATTTCCCGTTCCGGGTATGCGCCGTCCCCGCCGGCCTCATCGGGACGCGTTTGGTCGCCGCCGTTCGTCGCCAGTACGTTCTTCACGACGAATTCCAGATCGTCGAGGGAAAACGGCTTCATGATGAATTCGGAAGCGCCTTCCTTCATGGCCTCGACGGCGGTGCTCACCGTACCGTAGGCCGTGATCAGAATCACCGGGGTCTTGGGGGAAATCTTCTTGATTCCCCTCAGGACGTCCATGCCGCTCATTTTCGGCATGCGCATATCGGTGATGACCGCCTCGAAGCGCCCCCTGGCGTATTTCGCCAGCGCCTCCGCGCCGTTTTCCGCCGTTGAGATCCGGTAGCCGCAACTCTGGAGCGACTCGGCCAGCGCCATCCGCATGGTCCGGTCATCGTCCGCGATCAGCAAGGTCTTCCCGAAATGTTCCATTTCGATGTCAATCCCTCTTCCGGTGAGATTCGCCTGCAAGTCCGATCACAGGCAGCAGGATGCTGAAGGTCGTGCCGCCCTTTTCCTGCGCCTCCAGCCGGATCGACCCGTGATGAAGGTCGACGATGTTGTGGGCAATGGCGATCCCGAGGCCGCAGCCGCCCTCGCGGGACTCTCCGAGAGGATCGAAGATCCTCTCCACGCCGTTGCGGGAAAGGCCGCATCCGCCATCGGAAAAACGGATCTCGATCTGTCCGCACCCTTCCGGAAAACGTCTGCCGGCGTCGGCATAGGACGTCTCGATGCGGAGACGTCCCTCTTCCGGCATGGCGCGGAGGGCATTGATGATGAGACTGATAAAGAGCTGCTTCAGCATCTCCGGGTCCCCCTGGACGCAGGGTTCCGCATCGGCATAGCGGACGGAGAGGATCAGGTCTTCCTGGTCGATCACCTGCTCGGAAAAGAGGAGAATCTCGCGCAGCAGATCGTGAACGCTCACGGGCCGCATGAAGGGATGGGGAGAGCGCGCATGCAGGAGAAGATTCGAGATCTTCCCGTCCATGCTCTTGACGGCGGAGATGATCTGCTTCGCGTGTTCGCGATTCCGGCGGTTCCTGATGTCCTTGAGCAGGAGCGACGCGAAGAGTTCGATGCTCCCGAGGGGATTGCGGATTTCGTGGGCGATCGTCGCGGCCATTTCCCCCATCGCGGCAAACGTCTCCGCCCGCTTGGCCGTCTCCTCCAGTTTCTCGATACGGCTGATGTCGCGCATCAGGAAGACGGCGCCCGTCGCCTCGCCTTCCTTCGCGGTGAAGGGAGAACCCGAGACTTCCAGCGTGCGTCCCAGCATCCGAGTCTTGATCCCTCCCTCCCTGCGGAAATACGGCGAATCCAGGAGAGAGGTCCCGCGAGGGTGCTTCAGGTCTTCGAACAGAACCCCGATGTGGCTGTCCTGGAGAACCTCCCTGGCAAGACCGGAAAACGCCACGGCGCAGCGGTTGGCGATCCGAATCTTTCCTTCGAGGTCCGTAACCACGACGGCGGTGCTGAGACTGTCCAGGATGTTCCGAAGGAATTCCTGCATCTCTTCCTTTTCGGCGACGTTCCTGCGCAATTCCCCGTTGGCCGCTTCCAGTTCCGCCCCGATCTGCTGGAGCCGCGACTCCATCTGCCCGTAGGAGGTGCGCAGCTTCCGGGCGGAGTCGTTGAACTCCTCGAAAGTCTTCTGCAGAAGCCCGATTTCGCTCATAGGCTCACCCGCGTCCGCGGGATCGCGGCATGAACCTCCCGCTCCCGCTCCGTTGCGCCTCCAAGACGTTTCAGTTCTTGATCGAGGCTGCGCGCGCTCCCGGCCACTTGCGGTCTACCGTCCAGTAATCCGCAACCTTCGCCCAGAAACCGTCCTCGGCGCTTTCCCGCAGCGGGGCGATCCACTTCTCGGCCGCCTTGCCGCCTCCGGAGCGCGCCTGGGCCTGGCCGATCCGATAGAGCGCCCACGATCTTCTCTCCCTGTCCGCATCCGCCGCCATGGCCTGCTGGAACATCCGGATGCCTTCCGAGTCGTTGCCGCTGCGCAGATGACAGTCGCCCAATCCCTCATAGATGTCCGCCAGGAACTTCGCTTCGCAGGGTTTTTGCCCGCCCGTACACGCAGACAGGACCTTCTGATACTGCCCGACCGCCGCCGTCGTCGATCCCGTCCTCCGCAACGAGTCCGCGAAACGTCCCAGGGACGGGAGGTCCTGATCGGCTTCTCCGGGGCCCGCGGAGGCTTCTGCATAGAGCAGGGCCGCTTTCGGATAATCCCCCTCGCGGTAGAAACGCTCGGCAAAGGCCTTCTTCACCTCCCGGGGAACGGAAGCGTCGCCGGCCGTCCTCTTCCGCAGCAGCTCCGAAAGCAGCTTCTTCCCGTCCTCTCCGTTGCGCCAAGTCTCCAGTTCGGACAGGGCGCCGATCCGGCGCCGCTCATCCGCGCTGTTCCGATCCGATTTTTCGAGATCCTGGAGCGCCTGGAGGGCCAGATCGTTCAACCCCGCTTTCTTGAGGCTCCTGCCGATCAGAAGAAGATTCTCGCGGTCGTAAAAGGAACCGGCGCCTTTGTTCGCCGTCCGGAGATACAGGTCCGCCACCGCCAGGTGATCCCCCTTGGAGGCATACGCCTTGACGAGGGGACCGGCCGCCGCCGCAAGACCCCGCCTGCCCTCTTCGCTGTGACGTCCGTAGGGATAGCGGTCCAGAAGTCCGATGTAACCGGAAATCGATTCCTGATGCCTTCCGAACTTCGCCAGGGCAAGACTCTTCTTGTAGAGGAGTTCTTCGACCATCGGGAAATCGGCGTTCTTCCGCAGAATCGCTTCGTACGCCGAAACGGGGTCTTCATAATTCGCAATCCCCGGCATGACCGACGAAATCTTGATTCCCGGTCTTGCGACGCCGAGGTCCGCCATAAGAATCGCGGCCTCCTGCGCGTCGAGCGTGCCGTCGTAGCGCTCGACGACAAGGCTGAAGAGGTTCAGTGCGGAGGGAATCTGCCCGTTCTGGGCATAGCAGTTCCCCAGCGTCACGATCGCCCCGGGGACGGAACCCTCCCGGGGATAGAGACTGAGGTACCGGCAAAGGACGGGGATCGCCTGCTGGTACTTGCGTGCGACGTAGTAGTGATAGCCCATGTTGAGAAGGAGGTCCGGAGGGACCCCTCGCAAATCGGGCCATTTCTTGCGCCCTTCGCCGTACCAGAGTTCGGCGTTGACCGTCTGCTGCAAGCGGTAGTAGCAGTCGGCCACCGTGAAGTACGCGATCTTTGCATTTTTTCCGTTGGGCTGTTTGAGCAGATACGCGATGAGTCTCTCAGCGGCCTGCTGATATTTCCCCGCCCGGTGAAGCATCCGTGCGGAACGGAACTGCGCCTCCTGACGGAGCGGCGAGGCCGGATACTTCACAGCGAGATTCGCGAAGGCCGCCGAGGCCTCGTAGTAGAATTTCAATTTCTCATAGGCGCTTCCGAGACGGTAGTACACGAGGTCGTTCGCATCGCTCTTTCCCTCGATCGCAAGGACCGCTTTGTACTGCTCGACCGCTTCCAGGTATTTCTGCCGGTCCCCCCTGCCGCCAAGGAGGTAAAAACTGTGCGCCGAGTAGAGCAGAGCCGTTTCCTTCAGGCCCGGTTCGGCGGACTGACCTTTGAGGACCTCTCCGAAACCGGCGATCGCCTCCTCGTATCGTCCCGCGCGGAATTTCTCCATCGCCGGCGCCAGTGCCGGCGGCGTCGCCTCCGGAGAAAGCCCCGGAGAATCAGGCTCCCGTTCCCCCTCGCCCGCGTCCGCCACGGACGAGCCGTCTCCGGCCGCCGCCGTCGGAACCTTCGGAGGTCTCGGCATGACCGGGTCTTTCGGGGCCGGCGGCTGCTCGATGTCCCCGGCAGACTTCGACGTCTTGGCCGCCGGGACCGGTTTGCCGCTCTTCCGGACGATGTCCGGACCGGGGTTGCCGTCGGCGGACGCCGGTGCGCCGCGGACCTGCCGCGCCTCTTTGGCATGCCCGGCCGCCGGCCGCTGCTTCTTCTTCCAGTCCGCCGCAGGGGGCTTTTGCTTTCCCATCTCGTTTCTCTGCACCGGCGGTGACGCCGCCGCCTGCGCAGCCGCGGGGTCGGCATCCTCCAGCTTCATGGATACGAGAACGAATGTGTCCAGGAGCAGGAGCCCCTCCTTCTTCAGCTTCCGCGCGACCCTGGCCCCGTCTTCGCGTGTCGGAAACCGTCCGACGTAGACGCGATGCCACGTCCCGCTGCCGGCGAGATCGACCTTGCGGACGAATGCAGCGTAGCCGGCCGCCTTCCACATCTGCACCTCGCGCCGGGCGCCATCGGAGTTGGCGTACGACGCCGTATGGATGCTGTATCGCCGATCCGGAAGAACCTTTTCGCCGGAGAGGGAATCCCCCGGGAAAAGCAGCGCCGGCACAACGGCAAGGCAGATTGTCAAGATAACCCGCGCATTTGTCATGCTGCAACCCCTTGCGATGCCCCGCCTCCTCGATGCGTTCCTCTCATGGGGAGAAAGGGCCGACCCCAAAAAAGCAATTTGCATACCACGGCGCGGGCGGCGTCCGGGAAACTCCGGCCGGTCCGGTGTTCCGCGGAAATTTGGTTGTTCCCGAGGGACGGCGCGGGGCAGGCATCCTCGCAAATCGCCGACCTTCGATGTCAACGGATCAGCATGAAAGCCAAATAATTGACGAAAACGCAGAGAAGATTCCGGAGTCGGGCCGGCGCAGGAACCCTGACGAGGTCATCCGCCGGGGATTCGACGGCCCTGTCCCGCGGCGGCCTTCTCTTCAAACCGGTGGCACCCGCTTTGCATATTCCCGCTCGGCGGAAGAGATCCGCGGCAAATCGCCATATCGTTTGGGGAGAGAACTATGGAAGCGGAATTTCAGGTCTCGGAGACCAACAAAAGAGAATATTCACGGGTCGATGCGTACGTTGGAGTGGAATGCCGCCGCCTGGAACCGGAGGAGATCGGCAAGGTCCGCTCTCGCATATCCGGAGAAGCCTCCCTCGCCGAGTTGGCGTCATCGATCTGCCGATCGTCTGCATCCCCGCCGCGGAAGCTCCGCAGTGATGGCTATCCTTGCGGCTTCGAAGGTCTTCCGGAAATTGAGGACCCGCGTCTGGCGAACTGGCTGCAACTCCTCAACGCCAAACTCGATGCCGTGATCCGCATGCTCTCCATCCAGCAGGAGGGTTTCCTCCGTCTCCCCTCCCTCCACGTCAATATCGGCGGAGGCGGTCTGAAATTCGAGACCCGGGAACCGTATGCCGTCGGAAATATCCTGGAAATCAAGATGATGCTCTCTCCGCACAGGCCGGTCGCCATGTACGTGTGCGGCGAAGTCGTCTCAGTGGATGCGCGGGGCGGCAGCAGCGAGGTCGCCGTGAAATTCGTCCTCATCGATGATGAAGTCCGCGACGAGATCGTCCGCTTCGTCTTCGAAAAAGAGCGGGAAATCCTCCGCGAGAAAAGGAAGTAGCCGGGGTTTCGCATGTTCGTCGTCATCGGGATCGGCGTAGTCCTCGCCGCGGTCATCGGCGGCTACCTTATGGAACACGGGAATCTGTCCGTGCTCCTCCAGCCGGCGGAGCTGGTGATCATCTTCGGCGCGGCGACCGGGGGTTTTCTCATCTCCTCGCCCCTGAAGGTGATCAAGGCCGTCGTCGGCGCACTGGCCCGCATGTTCTCCTATAAGAACTACGGCAAGGAGGATTATGTGGACGCCCTGATGCTGCTCAACGGCATCTTCTATAAGATCCGCCAGCAGGGATTGGTCTCGATCGAATCCGATGTCGACGCTCCGTCGGAGAGCGCGCTGTTTTCCAAGTATCCGAACATTCTGAAAAACCGCCACGCCATCGATCTGATCACCGACACCCTGCGCACGGTCATGACGACAACGATCGCACCGCACGAGTTGGAGGCGCTGATCGACAGCGAACTGGAAAATCATCACGAGGAGCTCCTCCAGCCCGCGCAGAGCGTCAGCTTCGTGGCCGATGCGCTCCCGGGATTGGGGATCGTCGCCGCCGTTCTGGGCGTCGTCCTGACCATGGGAAAGATCACGGAACCTCCCGAGGTTCTGGGACACAGCATCGGCGCAGCCCTGGTCGGAACGTTTCTGGGCGTGCTCATGTGTTACGGGTTCGTCGGCCCCATGGGAAAGAACATGGAGCACATGGCCGAAGAAGATCTTCAATACCTGAAGGTCCTGAAGGTCGCGATCCTGTCCTTCGTGAGCGGCGCCGCCCCCAAGGTCGCCGTTGAATTCGGCAGACGCGTGGTTCCGGCGAACGCGAAACCGACCTTTTCGGAACTGGAAGAACGGTTCCGCCAGACCAAGAAGGCCTGAGCGCCCCGGATCGTCGTCACGCGACGTTTGAACTCCGAAATCGGTCCGATGTGATCCTCTATGGAAGAGCGAAACCAGCAGCCGGTCATTATCAAGAAGGTGGTCAAGAAGCATGGCGGACACCATGGCGGCTCCTGGAAGGTCGCCTACGCCGACTTCGTTACGGCCATGATGGCCTTCTTCCTTCTCATGTGGCTGATCGCGATGGTTTCGCCCGACAAGAAACAGGCCGTATCGCAATACTTCAAGAATTTCAGTCTTTTCCAGGAAAGCGCCTCTCAGGGCACGGCGGTCATGAAGATGTCGATCCAGGATATCCAACTGCAGAAGGTGGGGAAGAAGGTGGCCACGCGCGAAACCGTCGACAGCAATCTGACCCCCGAAAACCTCCTGAAACGGATCAACACGGCTGTTGACGAGAAGCTCAGGGGCCTCCGCAATCACATCATGGTGGATATCATCGAGGGCGGCGTCCGAATCCAAATTGTGGACCTGGAAGGAAGCGAGATGTTCTCCTCGGGCGGCGCCCAGTTGTCGAACCGGGCCAGGGAAATTCTCCGCCTGGTTGCCGAAAACATCCGGGACATACCGAATCGAGTCGCCATCGAGGGACACACGGATTCCGCGCCGTTCCGCGGAGGGCAGATCACCAACTGGGAGCTTTCCTCTTCCCGGGCCTCGGCGGCGCGCCGCGAACTGGAGAACAACGCCATCGAACCCAGCCGCATTGCCAGGGTCGTCGGATACGCGGACCAGGAACTCTACGTCAAGCTGGACCCGCGCGACCCCCGCAACCGTCGCATCAGCGTCATCCTGCTTTCGCCGGGCTGAGGGCCTCCGCGGCGGGTGCCGCAGAGAATCCAAGCGCGCCCGGCGGACCGGCAGTCCTCCCAGCGCCCTTCCTTCTTACATCTTGTTCGGCTCGCTGAGGCAGACATCGATCACGAAGGTGCCCGTGTCGATTTCGAAGGGGATGATGATGCTCGGTCCTCCCAGCACGTGGGTGATCGAGTGTTTGCTGCCCGATACGACGGTCGGAATGGCCGCCATGATGGAATAGCCCTCCGCTTCGAGACGCTTGCGCGCTGCGCCGGATACCATGTTCGTCAATTCGCCGACCGCGTCCTTGATATCTCCGTTCAGATCCTTGATTTCCTCGCCGAGCATATTGGAGACGATCTTGAGAATGGCGCCGCTGCTGAAACTCAGTGCGACGGAGCCCACCGCCGCGCCCGTCAGGCCGATGATGCCGGAGACGTCGCCGTGCGCAACGCTGTCCCTTTTCAGGTACGGCTTCCCGGCCCGAGGCTCGACAAAGGCCATCGTCTTGATCACACTGACTGTCCCCTCCAAGAAGGGGTTGATGAATTTGACGTTCATGTCCTCTTTCCTTCCCGCGATCGAGAGCTACGGCGTCAGCAGCTTCTCCATGATCTTGCTGATCTTCTCGTTCAGCACCTCGGCGGTGAACGGCTTGACGATATAGTTGCTCACGCCGGCCTTCACCGCGGCAACGACGTTGTCCTGAAGGGCCTCGGCCGTCACCATCAGAAAGGGCGTCTTGCCGAGATCGGCATCGGCCCGGACGGCCTTGAGCAGTTCGAAACCCGTCATATTCGGCATGTTCCAATCCGAAATGACCAGGTCGACCTTCTGCGCTTTCAGGACCCTCAGCGCCGAAACACCGTCTTCGGCCTCAAGGATGTTTTCGTAACCGACCTGCTTGAGGAGATTTCGGATCACCTTCCGCATGGTCGCAAAGTCATCCACAATCAAGATTTTCATGTCTTTCTGCATAAGATTCCCCCTCTGATATGCGACGACCGGCTGCTAGGCTCTTTCTGCCGATCGGTTCTCGCTCAATTCAAACAGCCCTTCGGGATCCAGGATGAGCCCGATCTGCCCGTCGCCGAGGATGGCCCCTCCCGACACGCCTTTTACCTTCTTCAATTCCGCCCCCAGGCTCTTGATCACCACTTCCGCCTTCCCGATGATCTGGTCGACCAGCAGGCACTTGGAGCGGCCCGCGCCGTCGACGACGACGACAATGGCGTCCCAGGGATTCTTGTGCTGGGGTTGAATGCCGAAGTGATCATACAGGCGCACGACCGGCAGCAGCCTGCCCATGACGTTGATCATTTCCCCCTGTCCCACGACGTTGTTGTACGACTCCTTCGCCGGCCGCAGGGCCTGACGGATCGCCGTGGTCGGCAGGATATAACGTTCCTTGCCGACCTTCACAATCATGCCGTCGATGATCGCCATCGTCAGCGGGAAGCTGGTGGTGAAGGTGGTCCCCTTGCCCTCGGTCGAGTCGATCTCGATCTTGCCGCGCAGCTTCTCGACGGCCTGCTTCACGACGTCCATTCCCACGCCCCTTCCGGAAACGTCCGTCACCTTCTCCGCCGTCGACAAACCGGGCATGAAGATCAGGCGGCAGATCTCCTGGTCCGTCAGGACGTCGTGCGCGGCGACGAGCCCGTTCCGGACGGCCTTGTCGAGGATCTTCTGCTTGCAGAGGCCGCGTCCGTCATCACCGATTTCGATGACGATATTGCCGCCCCGGTGGTAGGCTTTCAGTTGGATCAATCCCCGTTCCGGTTTTCCCGCCCGGACGCGGTCCTCCGGCGCCTCGACGCCGTGATCGACGGAGTTGCGGATCATGTGCACGAGGGGGTTGTAGATCTCGTCCACCATGTTACGATCGATCTCCGTGTCCTCCCCGACCATCTCCACGTCGATGAGCTTGCCGGCATTCTTGGAAAGGTCACGCACCAGGCGCGACATCCGCTGGAACGTCTGCTTGATCGGGATCATGCGCAGGCTCGTCGAGGAGCGCTGCAGACCGGCCGTGATGCGGAAGAACTGGGAGAGGTTGCGCAGGAGGTTCCTGTCGGCGTTGCTCTGAAGGCTCACGTCCTGCTCGATCATGGATTGCGTGATGACCAATTCGCCCACCATGTCGATCAGGTCGTCCAGCTTGCGGGTGTCGACGCGGATCGTCGACGCGTCCCCCACCTGGTCGGCCTGCTTTCTCAGGGCCTGGGCGACCTGCTTGGGCGTCGCCTTGCCGCCGCTGATGAGCGTTTCGCCGAACTTCTTGTTCGACGACGAGATGTTCTTCAGGCCGTCATCGAGGTCCTTCTTGCTGATGACGCCTTCATTCACGAGAATCTCGCCGAGCTTCTGGGGCGGCGCGTCCTCCTCTCCCTGCAGGATCTTCGAAATCCGGTAATACATCCCGGACAGATCCATGCCGTCCGGGGCGCTTCGCCTGCCCTCCAGGATCTCCTTCCACTGGCCGATCATCGTCTTGAGCAGATCCGCCCCGTCGAGCACGACATCAATCACGGGCGAAGTCACTTGGATCTCCCCGTTCCTGGCCTTGTCCAGCAGGTTTTCCAGATTGTGGGCAAGCTCGCGGATCGCTTCGAGGTTGAGAAAACTCGCCACCCCCTTGATCGAATGGAAGGGCCTGAAAATGGCGTTGATGTAATCCTTGTCCGTCGGATTCTTCTCCAGATTGAGGATGTTCACTTCGATCTGGTCGATGTACTCCAGCCCCTCGGTAATGAAATCCTTCAGCAGCGCCTCGTCCTGGATCTTCACCTCTTCATCCTGTTTCGCCGCCGGCGGCCCCGCCGACTGCGCCTCCTGCGGTTCACCCTCGACCGCCGCGGGTTCGGCGGCCGGCGCGGCCGCTTTCTTCTCCGCCGTTGCCGGCACGTCCTCGGGACATCCGCCCGTGTTCTTGAACGAGTCGGCGATCTCCTGCATGCGGGATATCCCCTGGCCCAGCGACGCCAATCCCGCCCCCTTGTCTTCCAGGGTGTCCAGGATCAGCATCTCCAGGGTCTTGCCCATTTCCTGGGACACGGCAATCACTTGCCTCATCCCGAGGCTCTCCGCCTCCTGTGCGATTTCATCCAGCGAATTCAGGAATTTCCCGGCGGCGGGGATATCGAATTCCCTCGCATCCATGAATAGAAATGCAGAGGCCAGAGTGTTGAGCAATTGCAGAATCCGATCGCAGTTCATAATCTCACACCATCCTGATGATTTCGTCCGCAATCTGTTCGAGGGGCGCCACGCGGTCCACGGCGCCCAATTTGATCGCCTCTTTGGGCATCCCGAAAACGACGCAGGATTTTTCGTCCTGGGCGATCGTGCCCGCTCCCGACTGCTTCATTTCCAGCAGACCGTCCGCCCCGTCGGAACCCATGCCCGTCAGGATGACTCCGATGGCGTTGGAACCGGCATACTTGGCCGTCGACTTGAACAGGACGTCGACGGCGGGCCGCTGGTGATGCACCATCGGGCCCGTCTTGACCTCCACGTAATACCTTGCACCGCTCCGGCGCAGCAGCATGTGAAAATTCCCGGGCGCCACCAGGGCGCTTCCCGGCGTCACCGAGTCGTTGTCCCGGGCTTCCTTCACGCGGATCTGGCAGATGCCGTTGAGCCTCTCCGCGAAGGCGGCCGTGAAGTTGGCCGGCATGTGCTGGACGACCAGGATGCCCGGCGAATTCGGCGGCATCCGGGTGAGAACGGTCTTGAGCGCTTCCGTCCCTCCCGTGGAGGCGCCGATGGCAATGACCTTGTACGACGTCTGGGAAAGCGCCCGGATCGGTTCGGCTTCGACGTCCCTGGACTCGTGCTTCACCACTCTGGCGCGCGCCGCGGCGCGGATCTTCTCCGCCAACTGCGAACTCATGTCGCCCACAGTATAGGAAGCGCCGGGTTTGGCGATCACGTCCACCGCCCCGATGTCCAGCGCCTCGAGGGTCATCTTCCCCCCCTTCGGCGTCAGCGAACTGACGATGATGGTCGGGATGGGGTAATGCTTCATCAGTTTCCGCAGGAAGGTGAGGCCGTCCATCCGCGGCATCTCGATGTCGAGCGTCAGCACCTCCGGCTTCAGCGAGAGGATCTTGTCGCGCGCGACGAACGGATCCGGCGCGACGCCGACCACCTCGATGTCGGGATACTTGGAGAGCTCCTCCGAAAATATCTTGCGGACGATGGCGGAGTCGTCGACCACCAGCACCTTGATCTTGCTCAACGTCGGATCTCCATTTCCCGGTCGTTCATCATCGCCTCCGGCCGGAAGCGCGATCATCCCTGCTAACGGTCCTGAATATAGGGGTACCAGTCCCCCTTGCGAAGCGTATTGACCTTGTAGACGATCGCCTCGTTCTTAAGCGTGTTGAAAACGATCTTTCTGCCCATGCGGCCGCCCGTGTCTTCGGAGACGACGGGGACATTCGCCAGACGGAGCACCTGGCGCGCCTTCGAGATGTTCTTCATGGCGATGCCCGTGCACTCCCTCTCCCCGGAAGAGGCGCCGCCGAACAACTGGGCCTTCAGGTGTTTCTTCTTGGACCCCTCCTCCAGGAACATCCGGATCAGAAAATCCACCGCGACATCTCCGTACAGAGGCGTCCTTTCCGCATTTCCCGGCGCGGCCGGATAGAGAAAGGCGTTCATGCCGCCGTACCCCGCGCTTCCGTCCCACAGCGCCACGGCGATCCCCGAACCGACGACCGTGGAAATCAGCGAAGGGTCGCGGCTCAGGTAGATGTAGCCGGGCGACAGGAAGTATTCAAAAAGTTGGACTTCGCCTTTTCCCATGGCCAAACCGCGTCCCTTCAAGCGCGATCGAGGAACAGAACGACGTCGAGGCTCCCTCCGTCCGCCACAAACGCCAGCTCGACCGCGATCTCCTCTCCCGGCGCCGGATCCCGGTGGCCGGGGACGTCCGTTGCCTCGCGAAACGAGGGGATCTGCAGGTCGAAGACCTTGGAGGGGTCGTGCTTGCGCAGGAAATTTCCGCAGATCATGTTGACGGCCTCCTTGAGGCCGTCCTGAAGCATCGGCCCGCCGACCTCTCCTTCGATGTTCAGCATGTTCCGGACCATGGCGGAGGAGACTCCCGGAGACGAAAACATCTCCAGCCGGCCGCACATCGGTCCGCGGAAGCCGATGACGGCGGAGCAGCCTTCAAAACGGCCCCGGCCCTCGGCCGGCTCCAGGAAGACGAAGAACATCTTCTCCAGCACCTCAAAAATCGACGCCGCCAGCTTTTCCTTCATCTCCACCGTATTGTCCATCCTCTCTCATCCCCACGACCTGGTACAATGCCCGTTTCAAGTCCTCCGGCAGAAAAGGCTTCTTGATGAACCCTTTTGCGCCGCTGGCCATCGCCTCTTCCATGCGATCCTCGCTGCCCTCCGTCGTGACGATCACGACGGGGATCTCGCGAAAGAGCCGGTGCTCTTTCAATGCCCCGAGCATCTCGAGGCCGTTCATCTCCGGCATGTTGATGTCGGATATGATGATGTCAACCCAGGCATCGGCGAGAACCGCCAAGGCCTCTTTCCCGTTGCCGGCCTCATAGCAGTTGTCCATATGGAACCCGGACATGGTCACGATCTTCTTGATCACGGCCCGCATGGAATTCGAATCATCGACAATGAGGATATTGAATGACATAGAAACCTCGATCTCTTTCTCACACGATCCGAACCAGCTCCTTCGCCTGTTTCAATTCCTCAAGCAGGAGCACCAAACTCCGTTCCAGATCCTTCTGATGAAAATCAAACTTTTGCAGCGTCTCGCTCAGGCCGCGATGCGCCAAGCCGTCCATTCCCCCGTCGATGCCCATCATCAGGCAGGACTGATCGGCCAGGTAGACGAGCCATGGAATGGTGGCCGAAGCGTCTCCCAGAGAATCCGGACGGTGGTGATGAGCGATGGCATCGCGGATATCGGCGGGGAAGCGCCACTGTTCCGCGATCCGTCCGCCCAGATCGGCATGATTGATCCCGACGACTTCCTCTTCCGCCTCGAGGAAGGAATAGCCGGATTCGACGACGAGCCCGCGGATCCGGACATACGACTCCCGGACGTACTGGCCGAGGATCACCTTGCCGATGTCATGGAGGAGCGCCGCCGTGTAAAGCGCCGCGTCGTCCTGTTTCTGAATGTGCCTCGAGAGGATCTGAGACATCAGGGCGACCGCCACGGAATGTTCCCACAGTTCGGAGGCATCCGACACGTAGCCGCCCCCCGCCTTCTTGAAGAAGGTCGCCGTGCAGGCTGTCTCCAGAACGCGGAGCAGATTCTTCTGCCCGAGGCAGATCACGGCGTCGGGAATCGACCGGATCTTGCTCGATGCGCCGAAATATGCGGAATTGCTCATTTTCAGAATATTGGCGGCCATTCCCTGGTCGTAGCGGATGACCTTGGCCACATCCGTCACGGCATAATCCTCGTTCTTCAGAAGCGCCACGACCTTCTGAACGGCATCCGGAAAGGCGGGAATATTCGTTACGGATCTGAGAATGCGCTCGATCATCTTACAGTACCTTCATTTCGCCGCCGGAACTTCTGACGTGAAATTTCCCGTCGAGGAGATGAAGTCTGACGGTACGATTGTGGTTGCTGCCCGTGTCCTCCGCATCGATGAGAACGTTGTTGCGCCAGAAGATCTTCCGCAGGGCCATGATGTTCTTCTGGCCGATCCGGAAATAATTCGTATCGTCCAGAATGCTGGCGCCTCCCGCCACCTTGACTTTCATGCGATGCTTCTCGGCCCCCAGAGCGTAACAACTCTTGAAGAGCAGAGGAATCGCCGTATCGGCGAACATCCCGGGACAATCCTTCGCCTTGTTCTCATCCAGCGTAGAGTCCGGCAGCATATAATGAAGAAGCCCCCCGACCGACACCCGGGGATCATAAACGGCAACGGCGATACAGGAGCCGAGCGCATAGGTCACCAGAGTATCCGATTTGCTGCCGCTGCACTTGAGGTCGGCGATGCCGACAACAATATCCGCCATATCCTACTTCCGGTAAACGCTGGGTTCTACGTACTTGAACGCGTGCTTCAAGCCGGTCAGGCTTTCCGAATGCCCGACGAAGAAATATCCGCCCTTGTTCAGGCAGCGGTGAAAACGGTTCACGAGCAGGGACTGCGTATCCTTGTCGAAGTAGATCATGACATTGCGGCAGAAGATGATATCAAACCGGAAATCCGCAGGCGCCTCCTCCATGAGATTGAATCTCGTGAACTTGACCATCTGCTGAACGTCCGGCTTGACGCGAACCTGTCCGCTCCAGCTCCCGCAGCCCCTCTGAAAGTATCGTTTGAGGATGGCCGCCGGCAGCGTATTCACCTTCTCCATGGGGTAGACTCCCCGAGTGGCCGTTTTCAGGACCCGCGTCGAAATATCCGTCGCGACGATCCGCGCATCGATGGGACGGCCGTTTTCGCATTCCCGAAGCGTGATCGCCAGGGAATAGGGCTCCTCCCCCGTCGAGCAGCCGGCGCTCCAGATGGAGATCTTCTCGGCGCCCTTTTCCCCGGATGAGCTGTGGCGCTTCTCGATGATCTGCCGAAGCTTCTGAAAATGGCTCTCCTCCCGGAAGAAGAAGGTGAGATTGGTCGATATCGAATCGATCATGCTGATCAATTCGTCGGTGCCGTCTTCCGTGGTCACGAACTTGTAGTAGTCGGCGAAGGATCGGAAATTGCCTTCACGCAGGCGCTTCCCCAGACGCGCCTTGACGAGTTCCTTCTTTCCCTCATGCAGATTGATCCCGCATTGCCCGTAAACGAGCCGGCTGATCTTTTCGAAATCGATGTCTCTCATTTCCAGACTGTTCATCGCCGCACTCCCCTGCGAGGCTATCCGGGCCGTTCCGTCTTCAATAGACTGAGCAGGGACCTGCCAAGCCCCCGCACGTCGCTGCAGATCAGGGTGTCTTCGCATGCTTCACCGGGCCCGAAGGCCGGCGGAGAAGACGCGCTTCCCGCGCGGAAGAACACGACGCGGGTCTTTCGGTGAAACCTTCGAATTTTCGATGCAATTTCAGGGCCGTGGTTCCGGTCGTCGTCTGCGATCCAGACCACGATGTCGGGCGCGGTCTTGCCGATGTCCAGCACCGCTTCGAACGGGTCCGCGCATGTCTCGAGGGTGACGGGCTGCAGTTCCGGAATCGAAAGAACCAAGCGCCGGATGGAATTGCGCAGCTTCGCATCGGCCCCGACCAGAAGGAGCGTCCTGCGGATCTGCGGTTCCTCATCCGGCGGAGCCGGCCCGCACAGATCCAGGATCTGCTCTTCCGAGAACCCGGACTCGCGGAAGAAACGCGTCACCTCCGAGCACGGAATCTTCCAATGCTTGCCGATCTCATAGGCCTTGATCCGGCCGTCCTTGATCCAGCGATAGGCGGTCACCCGGCTCACGCCGAGCATGCCCGCCATTTCCGAGGTCGAATAGAAGGTCTTGGCCATTTCACCGTCCCGCATGAAACCGATTCAACGATCTTTACCAACACATCCGATGCAACCGTTGCTGGTACAGATATCGGCAAGACGGGAAGAAACTTGAAAAGAATGCCAAACGCATCGCAGCCGCACCGCCGGCAGAGACGCGCCGCGTCCGACGGTTCCTCCTCTGATCGATGCCCTTGTCCGGAAATGATTTTCTTGACACAAGGAGCGGAAACCGTTATGAAGAGCCCGCGTCATTATTTTGACTATGGCTGCCGCGGAAATGGATCTCACCTTACACGACCGAGAGAAATTTGACGCCCCCAGCGGACCATGAAAAATTCCAAAATACTCATCGCCGAAGACAATGACCTCTCCAGAGAAAATCTGATCGAGCTTCTCCGCGAAGAAGGCTACTCCGTAACCGCCGTCCAGGACGGACGCCAGGCCATGGATACCTTCATCGCCGATCGATTCGATCTCGTCGTCACCGATCTCCGGATGCCGCATATGGATGGTCTGGAACTGCTCAAGTTCATCCGCGGAATGAACCAGGACGCCATCGTCATCATTGTGACGGGCTATGGAACGATCAACACGGCCGTAGAAGCGATGAAACTGGGCGCCTTCGACTACGTGACAAAGCCCATCAAGGACGATCTCGTGAAACTGACCATCGCCCGCGCCTTGTCCTATGCGCGCCTGAAGGAGGAAAACGTCCTCCTGCGGGACCGCCTGAAGGACAAGTTCGACGCCGGGAAGATGATCGGCTACAGCGACTGCATGAAGAGGGTTTTTGAGACGATCGAAAAGGTTTCCCAATCGGACAGTACGGTGATCATCTACGGAGAGAGCGGCACGGGAAAAGAGTTGGTCGCCAGGGCGATCCATTTCAACAGCGAACGGAAGGACCAGTCCCTCGTGCCCGTCAATTGCGGCGCCATCCCCGAGGAGCTCCTCGAGAGCGAGTTGTTCGGTCACGAGAAGGGCGCCTTCACCGGCGCAATCCGAAACCGCATCGGCAGGTTCGAACTGGCGCACGGGGGGACCATCTTCCTGGATGAAATCGGGGATATGAGCCCATCCCTGCAGGTCAAGCTGCTTCGCGTCATCCAGGAAAAGCAATTTGAACGGATCGGCGGCATGAAAACCATCAGCGTCGATGCGAGAATCATCGCCGCCACCAACCAGAATCTCGAGAAGGCGGTTGCAGAAAAGCGATTCCGCGAGGATCTCTATTACCGCCTCAACGTCATCCCGATCTACCTGCCGACCCTTCGCGAGCGCGGACCGGACATCGCCATCCTGGCCAATCATTTTCTGGCGCGGTTCAACAAATCGAAGAAGAAGAACGTCGGGCGATTTTCTCCGGAAGTGCTGCGGCAACTGATGAGCTACTATTGGCCGGGAAACGTTCGCGAACTGGAAAACCTCATTGAGATGCTTGTCGTCATGAAGGAGGAAGGGGAAGTCTGCCTGGAAGACCTCCCCATGAAGGTGCGCCAGAACAACGTCGACGTCATCTCTCCGCTTCCCGTCGAATTGACGGAGGACGGCATCAACTTCAACGACATGGTCGGCCAGTTCGAACGCGACCTGATCGTCAAGGCCCTCAGGAAAAGCAGCGGCGTCAAGAACCGCGCCGCAAGGCTTCTCGGCCTCAACCGGACAACGCTCGTCGAGAAGCTCAAGCGGCTGAATATCGCCGAGACGGCGTAACCCCGCGCCGGAGACGCCTAGAGCGCGGCGACCGCCGCGTCTCCCTCCGCAACCGCCGGGAGGGCCTTCGTATCGATTCTCCGTCCGATCATCGCCGGAGAGTCTCCAGAGACGTCGTTCGTTTTGAACATCGACATCGCCGAAGAAAGTTCCTCAGACAGTGATGCATTTTTCTGCGTGACGAGATTCATCTCATTCACCGCCCTGTTGATTTCGTCGATCCCTTCCGCCTGCTCCTGAGACGCTTCGGCGATCTTCCCGACCAACTGGACGACTTTCTTGGACGTGTCGTGGACCTCCTGAAACGCCTTGTCCGTGACCTGGACGATCTTCTCTCCCACCTGCACCTTGCGCATGATGTCTTCAATCAGGCCGGTCGTTCCCTTCGCCGCCTCCGTCGCGCGCATGGCGAGATTCCGCACCTCGTCCGCGACAACGGCGAAGCCGGCGCCGGTTTCACCCGCGCGGGCCGCCTCTACAGCGGCATTCAACGCCAGAAGATTTGTCTGAAACGCGATTTCATCAATGCTCTTCACGATCTTCTGCGCCTGAGCGCCGGCATCGGCGATGTCCTTCATGGACTTCGTGAGATCCTTCATGGAGCCGTTCGCATCATCCGTCGCCTTGCTGCTGCTCATCATCAGGGAGTTCGCTTCCTTCGTGTTTGTCGCGTTCTGTTTGGTCATGGACGCCGTCTGATTGAGCGAAGCGGATGTTTCCTCGAGCGCCGCAGCCTGCTCGGAAGCGGACTCGGCGAGCCCCTGGGAAATGGACAGGGATTTCCCGACGGCCTTTTCCACCTTGTTCCGCATGGTGTCGACCGACTGCGCGAGCTGACCCATTTCATCGCGGGCCTCGATGTCGATGCCGCGCGTCAGATCGCCTTCCGCGATCATCCCCACCACGTCGTTCACCTTCCGGATCATCGAAAGCAGAAAGCGCGTCATGAAGATGCTCAACAGAATCGACAGCAGGATCGCCGTTGCGAAGACGGCGACAAAGGTGATCAGCGTCGTCTGGAAACTCGAGACCGCATAGTCGTATTTCTCGCGGCTCAGCTTGTTTTCCAGGTCCATCAACCCCTGCAGGTTGCGGTTGAGGATCTCGAATTTGTCGACCACGGGCTTCATCATCGTCGTCGCCAGGTTATAGTCGGCAGTCGCCATGTCCACAACCTTCGCCGCCGCATCACGGTATTCCGTCACCTGCTGCAGGGAAGAGGAATAGATCTTCTTTTCCTCGCCGGTCAGATCCTTCTTCATCACGCGCTGGATGAGACCAGCCGTACTCTGCAGGATGACAATCTGCCGCTTTCCCAGGTCGTCGATCACGTTCGCGTCCGCATTGATGGAAGACAGATTGAGCACCTGATAGAGATTGGCGTGAACGCTCTTGACGTCGCTCATGACCCTGGCGCTGTCCTGATACATCTGGAAACGATTCTCGAAGATTTCCCGGATAACGGATTTCTGATCGCTGAGGCCCCTGTAGGAGACCAGTCCGAGAACCAGCAGAAAGGCAATCGCGACGAGCGGCGACAGCAGCAGCTTCTTATGCATACCGAGATTCAGGAAATACCCCATGGCGTCCCCCTTTTTGTCCCCCCCCCCCAGAACGGATACGGACGCGCCGGCCGAAAATCACCCGCGGGCGTTTTCAGCCGGCGTTCCTCCTCTCATTACTTGTAAGCACCGCAACAGACGATGATGTCGCCCGCCTTCTGAATGTACGTCGTCTTTTGTTCGGGCTTCTTCGTCTCCGGATTCATATACTTGTAGTCGACCCAGCCGGAGCCTTTTCCTTTGGCGAGTTCGACGATTTCTTTGCGGAATAATTTCCCGTCATTGTCCGGCACTTCCAGCAGGTTCTTCCCGATCAGCTTCGCGTTCTTCGGATGCGCAACCACGACACCCTTGAAATCATACGCGAAGACATACATTGCGCCTTTGTCAAAAGTCCCTTTCGCCTTGCTGATTTCCGCCAGCGCCTTGTCCTTGCCCTCCGCTCCAGCGTAGGCGACGGCTTTCTCCACGAGCGCTTTTGCGTCGTCTTTTTCCGCGGCATACGCGGCCCCGGCAACAACCAGTCCAACGACCACCAGAACTGCCATCATTTTCTTCATCATTTTTCCTCCCTCTCCTATTTTGATTTCATCTTCGTCCGTCTTTGTGATACCGCCCCCTGAAATCACCCCCCCTGCCTGCAAGAAACTCCTTCTCCTCCGTCCACAATTCGCAATAACCGGTTGCCTTGCCGCCTTATCTGCAGCAGCCGCAAACAGCAGACGCTGAGGGCGTTTCCCCACAAATCGGATAAAACGGGGAAAAACTTTAGAACCCGATGCAAAGTATCGCGATTTGATGAAATGACGCGAACTCCGTTTACTGCACCCTACTGGATGTTTTCGGGGACAATCAGGCAGGGAAGAAATTGCCTGCGAATTGCAGATGCTATTCTACGAGAGAGGCCGAAGGGATTGAACGACCGATGGACCCGTATAAGAACAGACGGACATGCCACAGAGAAATCGGAAAGGACGTTTCACAAACCGCTGCCGCAAACCGCCCTTTCCTGTTGGGGGGAATCGTATGCCGCTTCCTGAGGTGAAAATCCGATCCCGCCGGCTTGACTTCTCCGGGCGGGACGAATCCCGCTTCTACACAGCCACGTAGGTGCCGCGCTTCGCCTTGGCGATCTTTCCCAGCTTCTGAGCGCGGTAGATCGTTGTCCAGATCTGCCGCTGCTTCAACCCCGTCTTTTCCTGAAGCTGGGCCGTCGTCAATCCGGCCGCGGTCCCCTGCAATGCCGAGACAATACGCTTCAGGGCGCTGGCAGGCCTCTTCCCGACTTTCTTCGCGGTCTTCTTGGAAGCCTTCCCGCCGGCCGCCTTCTTCGCCGGCGTCCGCATCGCCTTCGCTTTTTTCGGCGCTGCCGCTTTTCGTACTTTTCTTGCCTTCCTCACTTCGGGCTTGGCCTCTTCGCCGGCAAGAAGCCCCTGCAGTTTATTGAAGTACGTCTTCACGAACGCCTCTGAACCCTCGACTTCGATTTCGCGCGATACCGGATTGAACTTCACTCTTGAATGACCCGCCATTTTCCATCCTCCTTGTCCGATAGCCGTAGTATATTGCCGTTTCATCTTCATCATAGTGTCCCCGCATTACTTGCCGTGAACGTCCGAGCCGCCTCGTACCCTGTTGTACAACTTCTCTTCAACAGCGAATGTGTATAACTCATACATTATTCTCTCAGAAATGAAAAGCGCGAAGTTCATTTTCATCAAACGGTATGCGAGTTGGCCGTTATTGCTGCGGCAACAATATACGACAATCAGGTCATTCCCGCGAAGGCGGGAATCCAGAACTGCACTGGATTTCGCATCAAGCCAGGAATGACAACGATTCATATGTTGACTTGCCGGATGAATAACAGGAGCGCATCCTCCCGCGAGATGTATAAGATGCATATGCGCGCCTCCGTCTCCGCGCCCGCCCTTCCAGCGTCGGTCGATTCCAAAAGCGAACTCGCGGATGAAGAAGCTCGCGGGTGCGAACTTGAAGGCGTGGGTTCTGACAGGGACCGCGGGAACTGCGGAAGCCGTGTAGAACTATTGTCTCTTGAGCGGGAAGGTCAGGCTCGCCCCAAACCAGCCGATCGTGGAGACAATCGGGATGAGCGCCAGGAGAAGCAGGAGGTAGAACATTTCCATCCCCTTGCCCGAGAGAACGGCTTCGGGGAAGAGGAAACGGAGGAGGAAAGCGCACAGAGACACCGTCACGAGCACGGTGGAGAAAATGATCTTGATGCGAACCGGCCGCAGAGGCCTGGCCTGATAATTGAGCCACCAGGTGAAAAACCCTGTCAGCACGCCGGGCACGGTGAAAAGAATTCCGGCGCCCAGACAGAAGAAGGACGTCGTCTCGAACCCTTTCACACCGCTCAGGAGGTATAGCAGGTAAAAGAGACCCGGCGACACCGTAAAGGCGATGGGAAAATGGACAAGCATGGGATGGGGATGCCTGCGCAGAAACGGAAATCGTTCCAGCAGCGCCTCAACGGCCCTGGGCACGGCGACATCCGCCTCATTCCGCAGGGTCCCCACCTGGGGGTAGCGGTCCAGCACTTCCGTACCATGCGGCGCCGCTTCCAGATCGGCGGTGAGATCGCGCCCCGCCGCGTGGCGGTTCATGTGCAGTCCCGTCTTCCAGAGCTTGCTTCCACTGACGTCGAATACGCGGCCCGCATGGACAATGTAGACAGGCCGGCCCTCTTTCCCGTCAAATTGCCCGATCGTTTCAGGATCGAATTCCTTCATGATCTCCTCTCGACAGCCTCAACGGATCAGTTTCTTCAGATCCTCTTCCCCGAGCTGAAACTCATGCGCGAGATGCGCCGTTGTCGCGCCGGTGTGCTCCATGACTTCCAGCAGGTAATCCTTGAGGCTCGTCTGCTTCTCGCAGGCGTTGAAATAATTCTTCAGGATCAAGGCGAGTTCTTCGGACGGTATCTTGTAGCCTTTCTTCGTGGCTTCCTTTTCGCCTGCGTGTTCCGGGATGCCGAGGATGACGAGTCTTTCATCAATGATGCTGAAGCGGAGCGTATAGACCATGGCACAACTGCTGAAGAGAATCTCCGCGCCGGCTTCCGCATACTGGACCCCGACCTGCAGCCGGTCGGGGAACTTCGGCAGGAGGTACTTGATGCGCACCCCTTTCTCGGTCATCCTCTCGATCATCCGGACGATGTTCCGGGTCATTTTCACGTCATCGCCGGACGGCGGAGTGCCCGTGATGCAGCCAATGATCTCCTTCTTGGCATCGAGCATCGATTCCATGAGGTAAAAGAAATACTCCTGCCGCGTGAGAACCTTCGTCGCCCTTCCCACTTCCCTGAGGAGGTTGTCCCGCAGCCTTCCCTCGCGGATATTGTAAATCAGCATGAGCACCGTGGCGACGAGCAGGACGGACTCGAGCAGCAGAAGGCCCAGTTCTACGGTCATGATGTTCCCTCAAGACGCTTGCAGGCTGCTTCCCGCTTCGGCATGGACCGGCGCCACCCCGTTATTCCTGCTTCGCCGCGTCGCGCCCCTTTTCTGCTTTTCCCGTCTTCATCATCTCTTCATACCAGAGGTCATGATTCTGCTCTGCCCAGACGGCGTCTACGGACCCCTTCCATATGGCCTCGAAAGCGCCTTCGACACCGACGGTGCCCATGTAGATGTGGCCGAAGGAAACCGTCACGAAGAGCACGCCTGCAACGGCATGAATGACGTGCGAGATCTGCATCGTGAGGCGGCTCTGCCCCCAGATGGGAAAATCGAGCAGCACACCCGATATTCCGACGGCTGTGCCGAAGACGAAGATGGCCCAGAACCACGCCTTCTCACCGCCGTTGATCTTCCCGATATGGGGCCGAGGCCCCTTCCCGATCATGCCGCCCATGCTCCTGAACCACTGCAGGTCGATCTTCTCGGGGATGTTGAAACGCACCCAGACGAGGAATTCGAGAAGGATCCCGACAAGCAGGAGCGGTCCCAGGAAATTGTGCAATCCTTTGGATGCATCCAGATAGACCGAAACGACCCCGTGGCCGAAGACGGGGATGAGCCCCACCCGGCCCAGAAGGAGGCTGAGCCCCGTGACGCCCATGATGACGAAGATCCCGGCGGTGTACCAGTGCAGGATCCTCTCCCAGAGAGTGAAACGGGCGATCCGGACGCCCGACCGCGGCTTCTCCAATTTTTCCGGCCCCACGAAAGTGTAGAACAGGCCCATCCCCAGCAGCGCCAGGGCGATCACCCATTGGGTGGCCGGCATGATCAGGCCGTTGCGGATCCCCCGCCAGTTTTCGCCGCTGGTAATGAGTATCGTGTGTCCCTGCTGCGGCGTGGACGAATAGCCCGGAACCCCCTCGCGGACCACGCGCCAGAAGTTGGCCCGCGGATTGCTCGGATCGGCGCCGACGGCCTGCCAGTACACGGTCCCCCCCAGAAGGAGAAAGAAGAAGGCGCCCAGCAGGAGCAGGCTGACGGTTCGTTTTCCCATGTGCCTTTCCATAAATCCTCCTTCTCTCAACGGTCGGTCTGGACCAGTTTGAAGCGATCGATCAATACCTGCTGTTGAGGCTGTTTGGCCAGCAGGGGATCCTCGCTACCCTTATACACTCCCGGCTCATGCATCGTCACCGACCGGGGCTCCGAAGAACAGCCGATCAGCGCCGCCAGGACGACCAGTCCCGCCATCAGGTGCCATTGCGTTCTCATGGATTCTTCTCCTTCCCCGGTTTGAAATTGTAGGCCGTTTCCCATCCCCAGGCCTGAGGCCTGCTGCCCCGCTTGGTGATGCGCTGGATGTAGATCTCGGATACGATGTTGCCGTCCCCGCCGAGCAGCGCCTTGGTCGCACACATCTCCGCGCAGAGCGGCAGCTTTCCTTCCGCGATCCTGTTGCGCCCGTACATCTTGTACTCTTCGACCGAATTGTCCGGGAGCGGACCCCCTGCGCAGAACGTGCACTTGTCCATCTTCCCGCGGACGGCGAAGGAGTTTTCTTCCGGAAACTGCGGGGCGCCGAAAGGACAGGCGTAAAAACAATAGCCGCAACCGATGCAGAGATCCTTGTCGTGCAGGACGATTCCGTCCGGCGTCGTGTAAAAGCAGTCGACGGGGCAGACGGCGGCGCAGGGCGCGTCGGTGCAGTGCATGCAGGCAACCGAAATCGACTTTTCGCCCGAGACCCCGTCATTGATGGTGATCACGTGCCTCCGGTTGATGCCCCAGGGCACGTCGTGTTCGTTGTTGCACGCCGTCACGCAGCCGTTGCACTCGATGCAGCGCTCCGCGTCGCAGAGAAATTTCATCCTGGCCATAATATGCCTCCTTTACGCCGGCGAAATCCGGCAGAGCGTCGCTTTGGTTTCCTGCATCTGGGTCACGGAATCGTAGCCGTAGGTCGTGGCCGTGTTGCACGCCTCCCCGCGGATAAAGGGCGCCGTGCCCTGCGGATACTTGTCGTAGAGGTCCTTGCCCTGGAACCAGCCTCCGAAGTGGAAGGGCGTCCAGACCGTCCCGGGGCCCACCCGTTCGGTGAGCATGGCCCGCACCTTGATCCTTCCGCCTTCGGCGCCCTCGAGCCAGATGTACTGCCAGTGGCGGATATTCGCATTCGCCGCATCCTTCGGGTTGACCTCCGCGAACATCTCGGGCTGCAGTTTGCCCAGCCAGGCATTGGAGCGGGTCTCCTCGCCGCCACCCTCGAACTCGACCAGCCGGCCGCTGGTGAAAACCAGCGGGTATTTCTCGCTGTGGTTCACCGACTGGATCGACTCGTATCGGGTGGGGAGCCGATAGAAGGCCTTCCGGTCCGCGTAGGTCGGATATTTCTTCACCAGGTCGAACCGCGGCGTGTACAGGGGCTCGCGGTGGACTGGGATCGGGTCGGGAAATTCCCAGACGTTGCACCGCGCCCTCCCGTTCCCGAAAGGTGCGCAGCCGTGCTTGATGGCCACCCGCTGGATGCCGCCGGACAGGTCGGTCTTCCAGTTCTTCCCCTCGGCCTCTTTCTTCTCGGCTTCGGTCAGATCGTTCCACCAGCCGAGCTTCTTGAGGAGGTCGGCGGTAAATTCCGGGTACCCGTCCTTGATCTCGGAGCCCTTTGCGTAGACCCCCTTGGCGAGAAGGCTCTGCCCGTCGCGCTCGGTGCCCCAGTTCGCCCGAAAGACCAGCCCGCCTTCCGCGACGGGTTTGCTCGGGTCGTAGAGGAGCGGGGTGCCCGGATGCTTCATTTCCGGCGTCCCCCAGCACGGCCAGGGGAGGCCGTAATATTCGCCCTTGCAGGGTCCGCCCTCGGCACGCATCGTGGTGGTGTCGAAGGTTCCCCGGTATTTGGCATGGAGTTTGAGGCGCTCCGGACTCTGGCCCGTGTAACCGATCGGCCACGCGCCGCGGTTTATCTCCCGCGGGACGTCCTCGGCCAGCGGCTCTGCTTTGTCCGCCTTGATGTGCTTGCACAGTTCATTGGCAAAGCCGAGCTTCTTGGCCAGCTTGTAGAGAATGACGTGGTCCGGCAGGGACTCATAGAGCGGGTCGATGATTTTTTCGCGCCACTGGAGGGCGCGATTCGACGCCGTCGCCGAACCGGACGTCTCGTACTGGGTGCAGGTGGGCAGCAGGTACGTATCGTTCTTCCGGTCGCTCAGCACCGCCATATGGGTCGGATGAGGATCCGAGATGACCACCATGTCGAGCTTCTCCAGGGCCTTCTTCATCTGCGGTCCGCGGGTCTGGCTGTTGCAGGCGTGGCCCTGGAAGATGACGGCGCGGAGGTTTCCCTTCTGCGAGAGATTGGCCTTGTCCTCGAGGACGCCGTCAATCCAGCGGGAAACGGGAATACCCGGGATGTGCATCGTATAATCCATCTTGCCGCCCCCGGCATCGTACTGCCGGCTCCTGTCGAAGCGGGACTTGACCCATTCGTAGTCCACATCCCAAACGCGGCACCAGTGTTTCCAGGCGCCTTCGGCCAGGCCGTAGTAGCACGAGAGGGTGTGGGAGTTGGGACCCACGTCGGTCGCCCCCTGGACGTTGTCATGGCCGCGGAAGATGTTGGCCCCGCCTCCCGATTTTCCGATGTTCCCCAGGGCGAGCTGGAAGATGCAGAAGAGCCGGGCGTTCTGGGTGCCCATGTGGTGCTGGGTGAGACCCATGCACCAGACGATCGTGCTGGGCCGGTTTTCGGCCATGGTCCTGGCGATCAGTTCCATCTTGTCCTTGGGAACGCCGGTGATGTTTTCCACCACCTCGGGGGGCCACTTCTGGGCTTCCTTCCGTACGTCATCCATCGCATAGACGCGCGTCGCGATGAACTCCTTGTCCTCCCAGCCGTTCCTGAAGATGTGCCAGAGGAGCCCGTACAGGAGGGGAATATCGGTGCCGGAACGAAACCGGGCGTAGATGTCCGCATGGGCGGCCGTGCGGGTGAAGCGCGGGTCCATCACGATCATTTTCGAACCGTTCTCCTTGGCGCGGAGGATATGCTGCATGGCGATCGGGTGGGCCTCGGCGGCATTGCTGCCGAGAAACAGCATCGCCCGGGAATTGTGCATATCGTTGAACGAATTGGTCATCGCGCCGTAGCCGAAGGTGGCCGCCGTGCCGGCGACGGTGGTGGAATGGCAGATCCTTGCCTGATTGTCGACATTGTTCGTTCCCCAGAGGGCGGCGAATTTCCCCTGGAGATAGGCCCCTTCGTTGCTCGCTTTGGATGAGCCGCAAAAGAAGAGCGCGTCCGGACCCGATTCCTGGCGGATCTTGAGGAGCTTGTCGCCGATCTCGTTGATGGCCTGATCCCAGGAGAGGCGCTTCCAGGCGCCATTCTCGAGCTTCATCGGAAATTTCACGCGCCGGCTGCCGAAGCCGTGCTCCCGGGCCGAGGCGCCCTTGGCGCAATGGGCGCCCAGGTTGATCGGCGATTCGTAGTCCGGCTCCTGGCCGGTCCAGACGCCGTTCTGCACCTCGGCGATGATGCCGCATCCCACCGCGCAGTGCGTGCAGATCGTCCGCCGGTATTCCGTCTTCACGTCCGGCTTGGGGAAATTCTTCTTCTCCTCCATCGAGGCCTTGCGAACGCACGAAAGGGGCAGTAGCCCCAAGAGGGCGCCGCTTCCCAAACCCACGGAGCCGCGGATGAGAAAGGCCCGCCGGCTGATCGCCTTCGGAGAATCTGCATCACCGGATATTCGCTGCAACCGCTTTTTCTGAAATGCCTTCATATCGTCTTCCCTCCGATCCGGCTGGCCGGTCTTCTATCGCCTTGCCGCTTCATAGTATTTCTTTACGTGCTCCGTGACCTGATAACCCTTCTTGGGCGTTTTTGTCTGAGGCACGGGGTCATTCTGCCGTGCGGCCGCCGGCCCGACCAAGCCCACGAACGCCGCAAGTCCGCCGAAGATCGCGGCCCATTTCACAAACGAACGCCGGCTCCCGGAAAAATCATTTTTCATCTTGTCTTCCTCCTTCCCTGGCGGCGGATGGATGTTCCGTCCCGTATTTGAAGTATTCGCTCTCCGTCTCAAGGAGAGAATCGCCGAACCGAGCCACCGCACGGTAGAACCCGGCGTTTTTCGCTGCTTGGAGATCCCCGAAGAAAGCCGGCATCCAGGTTGCGATGTGCTGGCCGAAGAACTCCATCTGTTCCGCGCGGGACGCGTCGTCCGGTTCTGCGGAAAGAAGCGTCATGACTTCACAGAGCGCGCCGGCGTGATCTTCGGGCTCGGCGCTGTCCGCCTGCTTCACGATGCCGAGGCGCCGCAGGGACGACCGCAGGAAGACGAGCGGCATCGACTGGATCTTTCCGTCCCGGTACCATGACGCATAAGGCACCAGTTCGCCACTTCCCAAACCAACGAAAAGCCGGTTGTACTCATCCTCCAACTCTCCGGGAGCTCGCTCGCGGCCGGCCCGGCAAAGCTCGGCCAGCGCGGCATCCAGCTTACCGGGAAGCGATGTCTCCCACTCCAGATTCTCGAGAATCTTCAGGAGATCCGCGGAGGGCGGCTGCGTCAGCAGCGCTGCCAGCATCGCATAACTGTCGGTGCGAATCTCCTCATAGGCGGCGAGCCAGGCAGGAGCGTTCGATCGGTTCATGGTTGATCCCTCGTGGTCCTTTCATGAGACAGAATTGCGTCCCGCGTCCTGCAGACGCGACACATCCGCAGGCGGCGCAACTGTTTTTCGCTCCGATACATCCAGTGGCCGGACAGCTTTTCCTGCATGCGGTCGACCATGGCCTGTGAACCGAAGATCCGGCCGCATTCCTCGCAGCGCGTCGGTTCCGCTTGCCGCAATGCGATCGGAGTCCCGGCGGCATCCGCGTCCAGCAGCATCCGCGGCGTCAGTCGAATCGCCTCTTCAGGGCACGCCTCCCTGCACAGGCCACACTGATGGCACAGATCCTCCTGAAAGAGGAGACGCGGGACATCTCCGCCCGCCGACAGGGCCCCGGTAGGGCAGGCGGAGGCACAGGCCATGCATAGCGTGCAGGCGGCGGAAGCGGCGGCCGCCCCGAACGGAGAACCGTCCGGAAGCGGGATCTCCGTCCGGCTGACACCGGACATCTCCCGAAGATGCCGGACGGACAGAAGGATGATCGCCCTCTTATCCGCGGCCGGAGGCAACGTCATGGGCGACAGTGGTGGATCAACGGCGCGCATGTGGGGGCCGGCCGGGTCGGGAATGACCTTGCCGCGGCCGTCCACGGACGGGGACGCGATCACCCGGATCCCGTCCTCCGGCATGCCCAGGCCCCGCAGAACGGCCTCCGCCATCCCCGCCTGCCGCCGCAGAAGATCCGCAATCCGGGGCGGGTTTTGACCTCCGCAGACCACAACTACCCTTTCCGCACCAAAGGCCAAGGCAGCCAGCATTATCTCCAGCCCGATGCAGGCGATCTGCTCCACCTCTAAGGAGACGACATCCTGAACTCCCCCTTCCAGAGCCGGAAATCCGCCCGTCCCGGCGCCTTTCCCGTCGGAAATCACCAGGGTCGGCCGCGATGCGGAAGTCGAGGGATTCCTCTCCAGGCTGCGGCGCAGAATATTCAGGAGATCATCGGACGACGGATGATTCATGGCGATGGCGCCCGCAGGACAGACGACGGCGCAGGCGCCGCAGCCTTCACAGCGGCGGTGATCGATTGAAAGCGTTCGGTCTTTTGATTGGATTGCCTCAAATGGGCAGAGGTCGAGACAGAGACGACATTCCCGGGAACGCGATCGGCCATGAAAACAGCGGCTCACGGCGATGCGTATCCGTCCCACGGAGGCCGCTTCCAAGGGGGACAAAGGCGCTGCCGCTTCCACCCCTTCTTCCTTCAACGTCCTTCCCCGCAACGGCGCGGCGGCATCCGCAACCGGACCGCCCCCGTCTTTCCGATGCCGCTCATTCCGGTAGCGCATGTCCGCGGTAACGATTCCCTCGAGAGAATGGAAGTCACGATAGTTTCCCGAAAAGTCATTGAGATCGTCGATGCGGTTGAACTCGGCCGAATGGAAGTCGATGGCAGCGGCTCCGTCCGCGCCGCGCGCAGAAGGCCCAAAGACCCGTTCATCTCCGCGCGTTGCGGAAGATGTCGAGTTCTTCAATGCCTTGCCTTTCTCCGTGTCCATAGGATTTCACAAACGCCCGGCCGACCGGGCAGGCCTTCCCATCAGGGGCCGATTCCCCGATCCTTCGTCCCCGTTTATTAGCCCCCCATTTCTCAGGAGCAACGTCTTGTATGACCCGCTGGGGGGAATCGCCCTTCATCTCTCCGGATATCCGGTGAATAGGTAATCCCTTTCCTTCACCGCCGTGTGGCATTGGAAGCACTCCTGTGCAAAAGAGGCGTCCTTTCCCCAAGGCGTGAAGGTCGAGGTCTTTGCGTCGTAAACGAATCTTGCATACCCCCAGCCGGCGGTCAGCGGAAACCGCTTCGAATCCTTCACGATGAATTCGACGCGCCGGAGGACGTCCGGTTCACGGGCGACTGGAAAGGAAGAGCTTTGTCTTTCCGCCCAGCCGATCTTCACGACAATCGATCCTTCGGAGAAGGGTTGGCCGTTTCCGGGGACGCCGCCCTTGTAGGAACCGATCATGGCGCTGTTTCCCAGAATGGCCCGCAATTCCTTGTTGTCGGTCCTGTAGCTCGGGGCGACCACGTCCCACGTTTCGTACCCTCGGATCTCGGAAAAGGATATTCCGTTGGGCGCCTTCAACGCGAACTTGTCTTCAGCCGAAAGAACGGCGTTGAAGTCGAGGGGAACAAGGAAAACCGAAAACAGGATGATAAGCAAACCGCTCTTTTTCATGCCAGAAAGCTCCTCCCCCTTTCTTTCCTGAAAAAACCGCGTTTCCCTCGCACTGCGCCCGCCTCCGCGCGTCCGGACATGCTCCGACCGCGTTTCGCAAGCGCCCGGTCGTCTCCGGAAGCGCTGCCCCTCCTCACGACGATTCCGGCCCCTCTGCGGGAAAGATTCTCAGACGTCTTCATGATATAGGAATATACAAACGCGGCAGGCGCCACAATGAGGGTAAGACTGATTTGTGCCTTCGAAAACCCTTACGGGGGTCTCGCACACGGGAGGGAAAGACAAAAAAAGGGACCGGCGACGATTTCGCCAGGTCCCTTTTTGTTCACGGCGGTGGGCGGGTTGGAAGGCCCGTCCCGTGTGCGCTGCTTGACATGGGTTTGACGCGGCCGATGTCTCGGCAAGCTTTCGATCTACGACTTCTTTTCGCGCCTTACGATGTCGTTCAGCACCGGCATGATGTATTTCTTGAACTGCGCCGGATTCTCACTCATCGGAAAATGCCCGATTCCCTTCATCACCTTGGCTTTTGCCCCGGGAATCGATTTGGCGGTGCGCAGCGTATCCTCCGGCCTGCAGGAGTAATCATATTCGCCGGTCAGCAGATAGAGAGGACATGCTTTCGTATCGATCCCTGTCAGTTTTCCGCGTATATCGCTGTCCACGTGATAGTAATAGAGGTCGCCGCCGAACACTCCCGGGCCGCTCTGCATGTACTGCCAGAGGGTCTGCTGACGGTACTCTTCCGGACTCGTAGGCGAAAGCAGCCCCGAGACGATCGCGGCGGATACTTCCCCTCCGTGCACGTCGCTGCGGTGCAGCCATTTCCTGTCGTACCACGTTGTCTGGTAGTCCGCCGCTTCGAGGCCGATCAGGGCGCGGAATTCCTTCCCGTAGAAATTGGCGAGCTGAAGGGTGATCCGGCCGCCGATCGAGCATCCCATGAACACCGGATGATCAAGCCCCAGTGCCGCCGATACCGACCGGATCGTCTGCATGAAGAGTTCCCCGCTGAGCTTGTATTCGCGCTTCTCCCAGCCGACGGGGGGATAGGATTTTCCGTGCCAGGGCATGTCGAAGGTGATCACGCGGAACTTTTTCGTGATATCTTCATCGCACATCATGTGACGGAACTGACGGGTGTCCGAACCGGCCGTAGGAACGCAGAGGAAGGGAATCCCCTGACCCGCTTCCTCGAAATAGATCCGGCAGTCCTCTCCCATGACGGAGACCGTGGTATAGCGGCCGACGATGGGTTCTACAGCAGTCTTCTTCATTTTGAACCTCCTTTCCTCGGCAACTCCATCATGTCCTTGAAATACTGGAGATTCGCAATCAGAGGATGAAGCCGTCCTTCCATCGTCATTTCACCGCGCTTGATCAGTGCGCCGATGTCATGCCAGCCCGCCTTGGGGGGATCCTGCCACAGTTCCTCCCAGGCGCGCGCCGAACCGCGCACGGCGAAGTCCCACGAACACATCATGGGCAACCCCCTGCGGCATTCCTTGATGGTCCCCTGCTCGAAGCGCAGCAGATAGGGAACGCTCCCGATCTGCAGGAGACAATCGGCGGTAAGGCATCTTCCCCGCCAGACGAAGTGAGAATCGCCGTTGACCCGTTTCGGAACGACCGCTTCGAAGCGAGCGCACAGTCTCTGCTCCAGCCGCTCCATGGCAGTCTTTGAAGCTCCTGACATTGAACACCTCCTCGTAGAGTATTGAATCCGTTCCTTCAGTGCAAAATGCCCAGTCACAACCTTCCTGGAACCGATTTCTTCCCGCATTTCCTTTTGACACTCTTCGGAATACCGTCCACCATAGGCATCCACCCCCCCCCCCCGGCCTCCGTCAGCCGATGAACCACTGCGGCAGGACCAGAACCAGTTTCGGGAACAGCAGGCAGATCAGCATCACCAGGATCATGATGGGAATATAAGGTATCACGGAATTGTAAATCACCTTCGTGCTGACATCTTGAGGGATGATCGCCCGCATGTAGAACAGGTTGTACCCGAAGGGCGGGGTGATGTACCCGATGATGATCGCGATCGTGTACACTACGCCGAACCAGATTGGATCGAAGTTCAGGGCGTTGACAATGGGAAAGAATATCGGGACGGTGATCATGATGATCGCGACCGAATCGATGAACATTCCCATGAGAAGCACGATGAGCAGCAATATGACGATAATGCCCATTGGGGGAATCGGGAGCCCCATCAGCAGCCTGCCCAGGTATGCCGACATCCCCGAAGCGCTCATGAAGGCCGCGTAACAGCTCCCGCCGATGAGCAGCCACATGACCATGGTGCTCGCCTTGAGGGTTCCCGTCACGGACTCTCGGAGGGTCTTGGGATTCAGGCGATGTTTCAGCACGGCGCAGATCATGGCCCCGAAGGCTCCGACGCCCGCCCCCTCGATGGCCGTCGTCACCCCTGTCCAGATGCCGCCGAGGACGGCCACCACGAGGAGAATGGGCAACGCAACGCCCCGTGCGGCAACCAGCTTCTCACGCATGGAAGGCCGTTCTTCCACCGGTATGACGGGGGCCAATTCGGGCTTCAGATAGCACCGGATCAGGATGTAGAGAATGAACCCGATGCTGATCAGGAATCCGGGAACAAACCCGCCCATGAAAAGGGCGCCCACGGACAGCGAGGCAAAACCGCCCAGAATGATCATGATGTTGCTCGGCGGAATCAGCGGCCCCAGGGAGCTGGCCGGCGGAATGGGACCGATGGCGATCGACTGGTCGTACCCCCGCTTCATCATCTGCGGATACGCGATCATGCCGATCGTGAAAATGCCTGTGGCGCCGACACCGGTCATCGCCGAGAGGATCGTAATGGCGATGACGCTTGCAACGGCCAATCCTCCCCGCACCCCTCCCAGCCACTTCCAGATCGCTTCAAAGAGGTCATCCGTGATCCCGGAGGACTGCAGGACCGCCGCCATGTAAATGAACAGGGGGATGGCCAGAAACGTCGGGTTGGTCATGTTGCCGAAGGTGGACGTAACAAGCACCGTCATCTTCGCCGGCCCCCAGAAGAACACCGTGAAGATCATGGATGTGCTGATCAGGCAGAAAGTGATCGGCAGTCCCAGGAAGAGGAGGGCCAGCAGTGTGACCACCATCAAGATTGAAATAAGACCGATGTCCATCAGTTCTCTCCTTCCTGTCCCTTCAATTCACGGTAACGAATCAGATCGTTCAGAAACTTGGAGATCGCCTGCAAAAGAAACAGAATCGCCCCGACTGGAATCGCCATCCTCAGCGGCCAGATCGGCGGCTCCCAAAGGGAAGTGAATTTTTCATTGAAGTGAAACGATTTCCAGGCCGCTTCCCACCCCAGCCAGAAGAGAACGACGAGGGGCAGGATGATCAGGGGAGAAAGGATCATATCCAGCAGAGCCCTTTTCCTCGGAGACCATTTTTCCAGGAGGAAATCGACCGTGACGTGGCCCTTGTACAAGTGGACATACGCGGCCCCCATGATCGTCAACAACCCGCCGAGATACATGTTGACATCCCATGCCCAGAGGGTCGGGGAGTTGAAGGCGTACCGCATCATGACTTCGAAGACGACGATCAGCGTAAGGGGAACGACGAGATAACTGACGGCCTCTCCGATGACGTCGTTCACGCGGTCGATGATCCTGATGAATGTTCTTGCTGCTGACATTGCTTCCTCCTCGCAGAGGGAAGGCAGCGGCGGGGGACATCCTCCCCCGCCGCTTTCCTCCGTTCCATGACGTGACTCCGTCAGATTTTCCCGTAGTGTTTGGCCTGCGCGACAACCAGGTCGACCAGCTTCTTGCAGCGCGCGCTCTTGGACGCAACCTTCGGCCAGAGCTTCTCGATCATGAAGGCGCGGCCCTTGTCCACTTCCGCTTTGGGCCAGCGAATCGCCTCAACGCCGTATTTCTTGGAGATCTCCGCCAGGCTCCTCTTTTCATCCCATATCAGGGTCGCCGGGAGAACCAGCGGGAGGCTGTACTCCCGCACGATCTTCTTCAGGTCGTCCGGAAGCTTCTTGTACGACTTCATGGAGCAGAAGAGGTTCATGGAGCAGGTGCCCGTGTTGGGTTCGATTAGGAAATACTTGCACACTTCACCGATCTTCAGGTCTTCCAGGACGGCCGCCCCATAATGGACGCCGTCGATCGTCTTCATCTTCAACGCCATGTACATCTCGCCCGCGGGGAGACTGGTGGGCGAGGCGCCGTAGGAAGCCACCCAGTCCGCGGAGAGCCCCAGATCGCGAATCTTCATTCCTTTCATGTCCGCCGCTTTCCGGATCGGCTTCACCGTGGAGAACCCGTAGATGAGGTTTCCGTAGCAGGGGCAGCAGTAGAGGATATTGTGCTCCGCGTAGATCTTGCGGATTTCCTCGAGAAGGCCGCGATTGTAGAACGCATCGTGCATCTCGAATGGGGTCTCCCAGGCAAAAGGCAGGCCGGCCTCGATGTCCGTCTCGGGAAATATTCCTCGATAGAAGTTCGAGAAAGCCTGGCACGCATCGATCGTTCCGTCCGCGACGTTCTGGAACGACTCTCCGACGGGGACGATCGCACCCGGTTCGGAGTACTCAACAGTGAGACGCCCTCCCGTCAGCTCCGTGATGCCCTTGGCCCAGAGGGGACCGAATTTTCCGGCCGAGGCGGTGCTGGGATAATATCCCTGAAGCCTCCACCGGATGGGTTTGCTCTGCGCCGTGAGGATACCCGGGAAACCCAGTACCGCCGCCGCTCCGCCAAGCCCTGCCGCAGCGCCCTTGACGAAATCCCGTCTCGTTACTCCATCTTTTTTCTTGTCGGCCATTTGAAACCTCCCTTTCAAAATGTCTGTTTTTAGAGACTCTT
>CAZDLM010000016.1:0-45704 GCA_964506465.1 uncultured Syntrophaceae bacterium | reverse complement strand
GTTCTTGCTGATCATCATCGTCATTCTCGCGGCCGGTTGCGGGCCGACCGTCAGGCACGAGATCAAGGATGAAGAAACGATCATCGGCTCCGACTGGTCTGCCAAGGATCTGAAAGATGTCAGCGATTACATGGCCGCATCCATCAAGAAATCATCCTTCATCGCCAGCCCCCAGTACGCCAGCGAAAAACCGCGCTGGATGCTGGCCCGCGACATGAAGAATCAGACGGACGAGCACGTCAATACGCGGACCATCATGGAAAAGATCAGGACCCGGCTGATCAACGAAGGGGTGGCCGCCTTCATAGACGATCAGGCCGTCGAAGACATTTTGAATCAACTGAAGCTCCAGCAATCGGGTCTGTTCGACAACAAGACGGTCGCCCAGGTGGGAAGACTGGTCGGGGCAAAACTGATCTTGAGAGGCACGATTTCCAGCATCCGCAAGAAAACGGACCGGAAGGACATCATCTTCTACAATATCACGCTTCAGCTGGTCACGATCCAGACCGGTGAAATCGTCTGGACGGACGAGAAGGAAATCCAGCGTCTGACGAGCAAATCGTTGTTCCGCTGAAGAGTTCCCGACGAAACGGGGGCTATTCTTTCGCCCGCTCCATCCCTTCGAGGAAGGCCAGGACATTGCGACCCAGGACGCGGTGGTTGTAGCCGCCTTCCAGGATGCCGAAGCAACCGCCTCCGTTGCGGTCCGCCGCCTCCCGCACCATGGTCCCGATTTCACGGTAGTCCTCCGTCGTCAGGAGGCCGCCCCAATCCTCTTCGTGGTTGTCGAAGCCCGCGGAAACACCGATGACGTCGGCGGGGTGATCGGCAAGTTGCCGCCGGCAGTTCTTCAGATATTCACCGCGGTCCGCGCTCGCGGGGTTATAGATGGTCGCGTATCCCCGTTGCCCGAGGATGTTCACGTTGCCGTCTCCGACGTGGAGATCGAAATCCAGGATGAAGGCCCTGGAAATCCGGCCTCCCCTTTTGAGTTTCTCCAGAGCGATCGCCATGTTGTTGAAGTAGCAGAACCCCCACGCGCTGCCCGCCGAAGCGTGGTGGCCGGGGGGACGGATCAGGGCAAAACAGGGTTCCGCAAGGCCGATGGTCGCCGCCTGGATCGCGCCGCCGGCCGCAAGCGCCGCGATTTCGAAAACACCCTCCGCCGCCACGCGGTCGCAGTGGTTGGACGTATGGACGGCGGCGATATCCTCCGCCGCCGCGGGGATGGCGTCGACGAGGGTCACCCTGCCCCGGAGAACCCGCAGGACCGCCTCCATCCGTCCGTAGGCCGCGGCCGGGTCGCCGCTGTAGGACTGGTGAAAATCTTCGGAAAAGATCACCTTCATGTCCTCACCTCTCCGAATGCCGTCTATTTTTCGGATTCCGCCGGCCCGGCGAAACCGACCGTCCGAAGCAACTGCAGCGTCGTTGGCGACACGGGAACCGAGGCCAGTTCTTCCGGCGAAAACCAGCGGGCTTCCCGCGCGTCGTCGGCGCCCCTTGGCTCCCCGGAAAGATACTCGGCCTCCATATCGATGACGACATAGTGAAAACGTATTCTGCCCGCCTCATCGCGCCGGATCGAATCAAAGCTGAGAATCGGCTTCCCCGCGCGGATGACGACCCCGGTTTCCTCGAGGATCTCGCGCTCCGCCCCCGCCTGCAGGGTTTCGCCGAGCTTCAGGCTTCCGCCGGGAATCGCCCAAAGACCCTTGTTCGGCTCCACGCCGCGCAGGACCAGGAGCACCTTCCCCTCGTGAAAGACAATGGCGCCGACGCCCACCCGCGGGCTGTCCGGATACTCACGACGAGACACGACGTTTTCCCTTTCCGCCGGCGGCCGGCCCGGAGATCTCCGCAGTCAGATCCACCGTCATCCAGGGCTTTGCCTGCGCGTCGAAGGAACGCTCGATAAACCGGATGCGGCCGTTGCCGTCGACGAGAACCACCGTGGAAGACCGCGTCCCGTACTGCGGACTTGCGATGAAGCGCGATGAGAGGAGCCTTTCCCATTCGGTCCCGACGCCGGTATCGGGCAGGCGATCGTCCGGGGCCGGACGGCGATCGGCCAGGACCCGAAAGATGTCCTCCACGTCCGGTTCCTTCCCGGCAAGTGCGCCGGCAAAATCCTTCTTCCCCCCGGTCACCTTCTCCCAGTCGGTGTCGAGCAGGCGGTTGGACAAACCGTAGATGCCGGTCTTCAATTCCAGCGTCCCGCCGCGGTTCGAATAATAGTGAAGGGAGTCCCGGTCTCCGACCAGGAGACTGAACCCGTTGTAGCGATCCGCGGAAGGGGCGATCCGATCGAGATAGGCGCCCGGCGGCTCGGCCCCCAGAAGAAATTCGCTCGCCAGCCCGCCCCGCGAGGGGGCGTCGGTCTTCAGGGAAGCCGGATCCCGGTAATTGGTGACGGCCGCAAACCGCCCGCTCGTCGAAATCCCGAGCCATGTTCCTCCGCTGCGGAGATCGCGTCCCGCCAGGACGTGCGGGGCTTCCTCCCACGGTTCTGCCGCCGCAGTGGGCCGTTCGTGGAACTCGTCGCGATTGGCCGCGACGATGAGGTCATACCGGGGATGATTCCGCCACGCGAAGAGGATCAGGCACATGTCAGGCCGTCCCTTCCTTCAAGGCCGCCAGGATCCCGCTCATCCCCTCTCCCGCTTCGGCCCGGATCAGGACGTCGGCATCGGCATCGTAGGGCGTCTCGTCGCGGTTGAGAATGGCAAGCCGCGCCCCCGTTTCCTTCGCGTACAGGGGGATATAGGCGGCGGGATAGACGACGAGCGAGGAGCCGATGACGATCAGGAGGTCGCAGTGCGCGGCGTGGTAATTGGCCATGCGGAGCGTTTCTTCGGGAAGGGCTTCGCCGAAAAAGACGACGTCCGGCTTGAGGATTCCCCCGCATTGCCCGCACACGGGAAAATCTTCTGTCGGGGCGGCGCGGTCAAGGATGGCGGCGAGTTCATAGTCGACGCCGCAGTCGAGGCACCGGAGCCGGTTCATGTTGCCGTGCAGCTCGAACACACGCGCCGGATCGTTGCCGGCCTTCTGGTGAAGGTTGTCGACGTTCTGCGTGATCACGCAGGCGAGTTTTCCCATCCGCTCCAGTTCGACGACGGCGTAATGGGCGGCGTTGGGACTGGCGTCTGCAAAGAGACCGCCTTCCAGAAGGACCCGCCACTGTTTCCGGCGCGTCTCGGGGCTGCTCAGGAATTTCTCCAGCGTGAAATCATCGGGATCGAAGCGTGTCCAGATCCCCCCGGGACTGCGGAAATCGGGAATGCCGGACTCCGTGCTGACGCCCGCGCCCGTGAAAACGACAACGCGGTTCGCCCCGCGGATCATCTGCGCAGCCTCCAAGATCGCTGCGTTTCGTGCGCCCTGTGCCACGCCCCTTGCCGTCCTCCAGAACCGTCATCCGGCGCAATTCCCCGGTCGCGTTTACGCTACATCATTCAAGAGGAAAACTCAAAGTGAAAGGACGTTGCGGCAATGCGGAACCGCCGCGGGATCGCCGGCGGCGGGAAGACGAAACGGCCAAGATGTGTCGTATCGTCGGAAGGGCAGCGGTCACCGGGCGGGCCAGAGCTTGCCGGCGAGGGATTCCATCCGCTGCGCAAGCCGCTCCGCATCGCCCGTGCGGACGATTTCGCAGAACGCTTCGAGGGATTTTCGGTAAGACTCGAGCAGCGGGAGAACGCCGGAGTTCCCGCAGATGATCTCGGCGTAGAGCCGCGGGTTGTTCTTCAGGATCCGCTCCAGGATCTCCACCTTCTTCCGGAAGATGGGCGTGCTGAAATCCTTCAGCGTCTCGAGGTCGAAGGCCGATTCCTCCACCAGCAAGGCCATCTCGATCGAATGCAGGTGGTTCATCCCCTGGATCACGGCCATTGCCGCGTCGTGCCGCTCGGGGTTCACCTCGACGACGTTCGCTCCGGTCTCCGCGAAGAGCGCTTTGATGCGGGGCAGCCACCGCGGCGCCCGCGCCGGGCACAGGACGACGTTCTGACCCTCCACCGACGTCTCCGCCGGGCCGAAGAGGGGGTGGCAGCCGACAACTTCGCAGCGCGACGAACGCAGCATCGCCGCCACCGGCTTGACCTTGAGGGATGTGAGGTCCATGAGGAGCGCACGTTCCGGCATCTGCGGCCCGATGCGCTCGATGAGCGGCACGGTGGCGGGAATGGGAACGGCGACGCAGACAACGTCGCAGCATGCCGCCATCTCCTCGGGAGACATCCCGCTGTTTCGGCCGGACACATCGACCTCGCAGCCCGCTGTCCGGGCAAAGCCCGCAAACCACTTCCCCATGCCGCCGGTTCCGCCGACAATTCCGATTCGAAACCTTTCCATTTATCTCACCGCCTTCTGCCGCAGCAGAAGATCCGCCAGAACAATCTGCACCATCGCCTCGCAGACGGGCACGACCCGCGGCAGGACCGAGACGTCGTGCCGGCCGCCGACGGAAATCTCGACGGCCCGTCCCGCCGCATCGACCGTGCGCTGCGCCCGTCCAATGGAGGGAAGGGGTTTGCAGGCAACGCGGATCCGGATCTCCTGGCCCGTCGTGATCCCGCCCAGGATGCCGCCGGCGTGATTGGAGAGAAAGCCTTCCGGCGCCATTCCGTCGTTGACCTCGGAACCCGTCCTGGCGGCAACCGCGAAGCCGTCCCCGATCTCGACGCCCTTTACGGCCCCGATGCCCATCAGCGCGCCGGCGATCACCGCGTCGGCCTTGTCGAATACGGGCTCTCCCAGCCCCGCTGGACAACCCCGGACGGCGATTTCGACGATCCCACCCAGGGAATCCCCTGATCCCGCCGCATCGCGGATCCGCTCCCTGATCCGCAAGGACGCCGCCGGGTCCGGACACAGCAGCGGGTCGGCGTCAATCCGTTCGCGGCTGACTTCTCCGGCGTCAACCGCGATTCCGCCCAGAGCCGCCGTCCAGGCGAGCACCTCGATGCCTTCCCTGGACGTCACCGCGGCCGCCACTGCGCCCGCCGCCACCCTCGCCGCCGTCTCGCGGCCCGAGGCCCGCCCGCCGCCGCGATGGTCGCGAAGGCCGTACTTGCGGAAATAGGTATAATCGCCGTGACCGGGGCGGAAAACGTCCCGGTGCTTTTCGTAGGCGGCCGGATCGGCATCGCGGTTCCGGATCAGGAGGGAAATCGGCGTCCCCGTCGTCCTGCCTTCGAAGACCCCGGACAGGATCTCCACCTCGTCCGGCTCCCGGCGCGGCGACGTCCCCTCCGTACCGGTCCCCGGCCGGCGCCGGTCCAGAACCCGCTGAATATCCGCTTCGTCAAGCGGGATCGCAGGGGGACACCCGTCCACGACGGCGCCAATCGCCTTTCCGTGGGACTCCCCCCAAGTGGTCACGCGGAATGTGCTTCCGATGGTGTTTCCGGACATGGTCGATTCTCCCTGCAATCCGGCAGCAGTCTGCCAAGACCGGCTCTCTTATCGCGTGTGCTGATCGATCCGCCGGCAGATCTCTTCCACAACGTCGTCGATCCCGATGTCGGTCGTATCGATGCGCACATCGGCCGCCTGCCGATACAGCGGCTCACGCTCCTTGAGGAGACTCCGCGCCTCCGCCTCCGGTTCCAGGTCCGTCAGGCCCGGCCTTCTCCCGCGGCTCCCCGCATCCGCGTCCATCCGCCGGACGACGGCCTCCGGCGAGGCATCCAGCCAGACTACCAGGCCCAGGCCCTTCAGGATCTCCCGGTTGCGGGGATCCAGAACCACACCGCCCCCCGTCGCGACTATGCACGCTTCCTCTTCCTTGAGGTGGAAAAGAACCGAGCTTTCGCGGCAGCGAAAACCGGCCCACCCCTCCGCGCGGACGATCTCGGCGACCGTCCCGCCCGCTTCCGCCTCCACCCGCTCATCGGTATCGACAAAGGCGGCGTCCAGGCGCTCGGCGAGACGCCGGCCTGCGGCGCTTTTCCCCGTGCAGCGATATCCGATCAGAACGACCTTCACAGCCTCTCGATCTCCTCCCAGAAGGACGGAAAGGACTTGGCGACGCACCCCGGATCGGAGATCTTCATCCCCGGAACGGCAAGTCCCGCCGCCGCGAAGCTCATGGCGATGCGGTGGTCCCGATAGGTCTCGATGGTTGCGCCGTGCGGATTTCCGCCCGTGATCGTCAGTCCGTCTTCCCTTTCGACCACCTCCGCACCGATCTTCCGCAGTTCGCTTGCGAGGGCGGCCAGGCGGTCGCTTTCCTTGAGCCGCAAGTGCGGAACACGCGACACCGTCGTCCTGCCGGGACGGAAGGCGGCCAGGACGGCAAGCGTCGGCACCATGTCCGGGATGTCGCCCATGTCGAAGGAATGCTCCGCCCCATCGCGGGGACCGCCTTGGACTTCGACCTCATCCTCCCCGGCATGCACCCTGCAGCCGAGAGTCTCCAGGATATCGAGAAATCGCGTGTCCCCCTGCAGGCCTCCCCGCCGGACGTGAAGGACGCGCACAGATCCGCCGCAGAGGGCCGCAGCCAGAAAAAAATAGGACGCGCTGGAGGCATCCCCTTCGATCCGATAGCCCCGTCCCCGGTAGCGCTGCCCCGCCGGCACCCGGTAGCGATGAGCATCCTCCCGCAGAACGGACACCCCGAAATCCGCCATCACGCGGATCGTCATGTCGATGTAGGGCTCGGAGACGGTGTTTCCTTTCAGCACGACCTCGACGTCGCGGTCCGCGTATGGGGCGGCCAGCAGCAGCGAAGAGACGAACTGGCTGCTGCGGAGATCGGCAAGCTCCGCAATGCCGCCGCGCATCCCGGCGGCGTGGACGACGACGGGCGGGCAGCCGTTTTGGGTCTCTATCGTCACGCCGAGCTGATTCAACGCTTCGGCAAGACTTCCGACGGGCCGTTCGCATAATCGTGGATCTCCCGTGATGCGGTATTTCCCGCGGCCGAGAGCGGCCACGGACAGGAGAAAGCGCATCGCGGTGCCGTTGTTGCCGAGGAACAGCTCTCCTTCCGGCGCTGCGATAATTCCGCGGCAGCCCCGGACCGTGAGGTCGACTCCCTCCGCAACGGTCTCCGCGCCAAGGCGCCGCAGCGCGGCGGCGAGGAGACGCGTATCCTCGGAAAACAGCGGCGCCTCAAGACGGGACCCGCCGTCGGCCAGAGAGGCGGCGATCAGCGCCCGCTGCGTATGGCTCTTGGAGCCGGGGACGCGGACGACGCCGTTCAAGGGACCGCGGGGGCGAAGAGCCCTCGTCTCCATGATCGCACCTTTATTCATGCTTCCTCCGTCCCGTCAATGCCGACTCTTCTTCTTCCAGCCGTCTCAGGACGGCCTCGCGCATGAGAGAGACCGGGGGCTCGGCGCCCGTCCAGAGACGGATCTGCCCGGCCCCCTGCCGGACGAACATCTCGACGCCGCCCAGCGTCTTGCGACCGGCGGCCTCCGCCTCCCGGAGAAGACGCGTCCTCCGGGGACGGTAGATGACGTCGACAACCCATTCCGCGGAGCACTCCCTGAGCAGGTTGCCGTCCAGCGGACTTTCACCCGCCCGATGTCCCATGCCGACCGGCGTCGTGTTGATGATGACGTCGGCGCGGACCGTTGTGATTTCCGCGAGGGCATATCCGGGACAGCCCCACAGGCCGGCCAGTTCACGGACCTTTGCGGGCGTCCGGCCGAGCACGACGGCCCGCCCGCCGCCGCTGCGGACGGCGTAGAGGGCCGCCCGCGCCGTCCCGCCGGTTCCCAGCACCGCGAAGGTCCGGCCGGGAACGTCGAGGACAGCGGCAAGCGCGAGGAGCAGCGCCTTCCCGTCGGTATTGAACCCGACGAGGCGGCCGTTCTTCTTGACGATCGTATTGACGGCGCCGATCTGCTCCGCCTCCCCGTCCAGGCCGTCGAGGAGGCCCATGACCTCCTCCTTGAACGGAATCGTCACGCTCGCGCCGTCCAGACGGCCCTCCCGCAAGGACTGCACGGCCCTGCCGAGATCCTCGACGAGAACCGCTTCGTAACGTCCGGGGATTCCCATCGCCGCCAGCGCCGCATTGTGCATGAGCGGAGAGAGGGTCTGGACGACCGGATTCCCGAACAGGGCAAAACGCATCATGACTTCTTCTCCTCCCCGCCGATCATCATCATCGCCCGCCGCATTTCCTGCACGGTGAACTGGCCGGGCGCGGACTCCTGCCCCTTCCGCAGGCAGGCAAATCCGCATTCCGCGCCCAGAACGGACGCCGCCAGTCGGCTGATTCTCCCGGCTTTCCCCATGCAGAAGGCAATGACCGGCTGCCCGTGGCGCCGCGCATGGGCGACCAGTTCCAGGATGCGGAGATTGTCCCGGGGCTGAACGGCGGTCGTGACGATCTTGACGATCGCCGCACCGGCGTCCACGCAGCGGTCATAAATGCTCTTGAGACAGCGGAGTGACGGCGTCCGCCGGAAGTCGTGATGCGAAACGATCAGCGCAGTCCGGAAGCCCCTTCGTGCGATCGCTTCCAGCAGGGCTTCCCGCAGATGCGCGTCCGTGGCAAGCTCGACGTCGACGAATTCCGCCCCCAGATTTGCGGCTTCGATGAGGACGCCGACCCGGCGGCGCTCGGTGTCCTCGGGCCTCTCACCATCGGCCGGCGGCCGTACGCCTCCCTCGTCCCGCCGGCGGTTCGTGACCACGACGGCCGGCGGAGGGAAAAACGATCCCGCCCGGGCAAGCAGGGCTGCGAGCGGAACGTCTCCGATCGCGTCCATGCGGAGCTCCACCAGGTCCGCCGCGACGGCGGCTTCCCCGATCGCCTGGAGCGCCTCCTCGGCGGACGGCGTCGAAACCGGCACGCAGATCTTCATGTCTCCACGCACCTCCCCTGCGGATAAGAGCCGGCGATCTTGAGGAAAGTCGTGCAGGACCCCAGCTCCTCGAGGCATCGCGCGACTTTCCGGTCTTCGCAGTGTCCCCCGACGTCGGCGAAGAATCGGTATTCCCAAAGTCTTCCCCGGACCGGGCGCGATTCGATCTTCATCAGGTTCACCCGCCGCCGCGCGAAAGGCCGCAAGGCGCGGTGGAGCGACCCTGGGACATCGGACACGCTGAAGAGGATCGACGTCTTGTCGCGTCCCGTGGGCGCGTTTCCTCCTTTTCCGATCACGAGGAACCGCGTCTCATTGGAGGGCGAATCCTCGATGCTTTCCGCCAGGATCTTCAAGCCGTAGGTCTCCGCCGCGAGCCGGCTCCCGACGGCGGCGCTGGTCGCGTCTTCCGAAGCCCGCATCGCCGCCGCCGAGGTGCTGTCCGCCTCGATCAACGCAGCGCGGGGCATGTGCGTGCTCAGCCAGATGCTGCATTGGGAGAGCGCCTGGGGATGCGAGTAGATGCGCTTGACGGCATTCCGGTTCTTCCGTGCCGCGAGCAGGCAATGGCTGATCCGCAGGAAGAGTTCCGCCCGGATGGAGAGCGGGGTGCCGAGAAGGCGGTCGAGGGTGACGCCCACCGTTCCCTCCAGGGAGTTTTCCACCGGCACGACCCCCCAGTCCGCTTTGCCCTTTTCGACTTCGTCGAAGACGTGGACGATCGACGGCAGGAATGCGAAAGCGGTCTCACCGCCGAAGTGCGCGCGTGCCGCCAAATGCGTAAAGGAGGCCTCCGGACCGAAACAGGCGACGCGGATCGGCCCCTGCAGGGCCCGAGAAACGGACAGCACTTCCTGGAAAATCGCCGCGAGCTGGCGGCCCGTCAGCGGACCGCCGCTCATCCGCTGCATCCGATCGAGCACCATGCGCTCCTGCACCGGGTCGTAGACGGGAAGCTGCGCTTCCGTCTTCACCCGGCCGATGCAGACCGACAGCTCCGCCCGCTCGTTGAGGACCTTGACCAGCGACCGGTCGCATTCGGCGAGTTTCCTTCTCAGCCTGCCCAGCCTGCCATCCTTCATCGCTTCATCTCCTCGATCGTTTCGATCAGAACGTCCTCCGGGACGCCGCCGTTGACGAAGGGCATCCCGATCCTCCGGAGCATCACGAAACGGACGCTCTTTCCCTCGCGTTTCTTGTCCGCTGCAAGCCGCCGGACAATGCCTTCCGTTCGAATCGCCGTTGGGATCTTCCCGGGCAGACCCGCCCGGTCCATCAGCGCCTCAACCCGTTTCCGCTCCGCCGCCGGGAAGCCGTGAAGCCTCTCCGAGAGGCGGATCGCCGCGACGATCCCCATGCCGACGGCCTCTCCGTGCGCCGCCGCGTAGCCGGACTCCGCCTCGATGGCATGCCCCACCGTGTGTCCGAGATTGAGGATGCGGCGGATCCCCTGATCGCGCTCGTCCATCTCCACGATCCCCTTCTTGATCCGGATGGACCGTTCTACGATACTGCCCAGCACAGCGACGTCGCCGCGGCGAAGGCCGTCGACGGCGTCCTCCAGCTCCGAAAAGAACTCCGCATCCAGGAGCGCGTACTTCACGATCTCCCCAAGGCCGTTGCGGAAATCGCCCGTTGGGAGCGTTTCCAGAAACCGGAGGTCGACGAAGACCGCCTTCGGCTGGTAGAAGGTCCCGAGGAGATTTTTCCCCGCCGGCAGGTCGACGGCGGTCTTGCCTCCAAGGCAACTGTCCACCTGGGCCAGGAGCGTCGTCGGTACATTGAGGAACGGCACCGACCGCATGTAGATGGAAGCGACGAACCCCGTGAGATCGCCGACGACGCCGCCGCCCAGAGCGATGAGGAGGGTGTTCCGGTCCACCCCCAGTTCCAGAAGCCTCGCCGCCACCGTCAGCACCGTCTCCATGTTCTTGGCGTCCTCGCCGGGCGCTATCGCGATCCAGTCCGTCTTCAGGCCGACCCGCTCCCACCGTTCCCTGAGCGGCCGTCCGTACAACTCCTCCACGCGGGCATCCGTAACGACGACATACCGGCCGGCGGGGAATTTGCGCCCCACGACGAGAGCGGCCTGATCGAGAATGTCGGACCCGATGCGCACTTCATAGGAAAGGGACGGCGCCCGATGCAGATGGACCTTGATGTTCTTCATGACGCCGCCCTCCCCCGCCCGCGGACAGCCGAGGCGATCATCCGGACCTCCTCCATGAGTTCATAGAATTTCTCCGGTTTGAGCGATTGGCCTCCGTCGGAGAACGCCTTTTCCGGTTCCGGATGGACCTCCACGATGATCCCGTCCGCCCCCACGGCGGCGGCCGCACGGCTCAGGGGAATCACGTATTTCCAGTGGCCGGCGGCATGGCTGGGATCGACGATCACGGGCAGATGGGTCAGCTCCCTGAGAACGGGAACGGCGCTGATGTCGAGCGTGTTGCGCGTCGCCGTTTCGAAGGTCCGTATGCCCCGCTCGCACAGGATCACCTGGGAATTGCCGGACGACAGGACATATTCGGCCGACATGAGGAGTTCTTCGATCGTCGTCATCATGCCCCGTTTCAGCAGGACCGGTTTTTTCGCCTGACCGACCCGTTTCAGAAGCGCGAAGTTCTGGATGTTGCGGGCGCCCACCTGGAGGATGTCCGCATAGGATTCGACCATCTCGACGTCGGCGGGATTGACGACCTCCGTCACGACGGGCATACCGGTCGCTTCCCGCGCCATGCTCAGAAGCTTCAGTCCTTCTTCCTCCATCCCCTGGAAACTGTACGGGGAAGTCCGCGGCTTGAAGGCGCCGCCGCGCAGGACGTGGGCGCCGCCCTTTTTCACGATGAAGGCGCTCTCCATCATCTGCGCCTCACTCTCCACGGAGCAGGGTCCGGCCATGACGACGAAACCGCTGCCGCCCACCTCCAGCTCCCCTACGCGAACGACGGTGCGACCTTCCTTGGACTCGCGGCTCGCCAGTTTGTAGGGTTTGAGGATGGGCACTGTCTTCTCCACCCCCGGCAGCATCTCGGCCGCCTTGAGATTCGATTTTCCGCGCTCGTCGCCGACGGCGCCGATAACCGTCCGTTCGACGCCCGTCGAGGGATGGGCCTGATAGCCGACCGACTCGATCCACCCGATGACGGAGTCGATCTCGTTTTGCGTCGCGTTCTTCTTCATGATGATGATCATATTCTTTTCCCCTTTCCTCGAGGCGTATTTCCGGAAAAAGAAAAGGGCCGCGGGGATTGCGCCCCCACGGCCCTGGAACCAAACAAAAAGCCGTGGGCGGCGCTTTGTCCACCCACGGCTGAAGCTCGTTATGTCGTTTGGCTCAACGGCTTCCGGTCAATGGGCAGACCCCGGCGTAATAATAAAACCAAAAGCCGAATTCGTTGAACATACGCTGCGGTTTTTTGTTGCCCATCGGGAATACCTTTTCCTTCTTCGTGTGGCGACGGAAACATATTTGCTCTGGCCTTGTCAAGAAAAATCTTTTTGGGAGCGAAAAACGGGGTTTTCCTTGACAGCCTTCCGGCCGCTCCGGTATAAAAAGGTCACTTCCGCCTCCGTGGATCGGAAACCCATGATATCGTTCGGCGATCTGCCACATAATCTGAGCATCCGCAACCTTCTGGATATCGCCATCATCTCCCTGATGATCTATACGCTCCTGGTCTGGTTCAAGGAACGCGCCTCGCGCTTCGTCCTGATGGGGATCAGCCTGCTGGGGCTTCTCTACGTTGGAGCGCGGTTTTTCCAACTCTATCTGACAACGGTCGTGCTGCAGGGTTTCTTCACGATCCTCCTGTTCGTCCTCGTCGTTATTTTTCAGGAAGACCTGCGCAGGCTCTTTGAGCGGATCGCGATCTGGGGACGGATCGGCGGCAAGGGATCGGAGCAGGGGCCCCAACACGACATCGTGGAGATCATCGCCCACACCGTTTCCAACCTGGCCCGGATGCGGGTCGGCGCGCTGATCGTCCTCCAGGGGGAGGAGCCTCTCGACCGGCATATCCAGGGCGGAACCCTCCTCGAAGGCATCGTCAGTCAGCCCCTCCTGGAGAGTATCTTCGACCCCCACTCCATCGGGCATGACGGCGCCGTAATCATCGACGACCGCCGTGTCGTCCGTTTCGGCTGTCATCTCCCCTTGTCGGACAAGGCAAGTCAGCTTTACGGCGTCGGACTTCGCCACACGGCGGCCCTGGGCCTGGCGGAGCGTTCCGATGCCCTCTGCATCGTCGTTTCCGAGGAAACCGGCGCCATCTCGATCGCCAAGGGCGAAACACTCAACCGGATGATGAACCCATCGGACTTCTGGGTTGCCTTGGAGTCCTTCTACGCAAAGAAGAGCCCCGTGAAGCGCCAGTCGGCTGCGCTGCGCTGGATCCGGGAGAATACGAAAGAGAAGGTCATCGCGCTGCTGCTGGCCGGCGTCCTGTGGGTGGTTTTCGGTTACCAGCGGGAATCCGTTCGCAGGGAATTCATCGTTCCGATCGAATATACCAAGGCCTCCCCGCAATGGGTCATCGAGGAACCCCGGATCACCGAAGCGAAGATCATGCTGATGGGCCCTTCGCAGGCCTTTCAGCTTCTCGATGAGAGCACGCTCAAGGTGTCGCTGGATCTGTCTTCCCTCAAAGAGGGGCGCCAGGATTTTGTCCTCTCCAGGGACATGGTGAAGGCCCCCTCAACGCTGACCGTTGTCAGCATCAAGCCCGCCCGGGCGTCGATTGTCGCCTCCCGGCTTATGAACGTTTCCTCTCCCGTGTCGATCGTCACCGTCAATGAGCCGCCGCCGGGTTTGGCCGTCGAGGAGATTTCCGCCTCGCCCGCGACGGTGGAATATCTGATCCCGTCCCGATACGCGCACGGCGTCCTGACGGTCCGCACGGAACCGATCAATCTTGCCGCGTTGGCCTCCACGCAGACGCTCTACCCCAAGCTGATCTTCCCTCCGGAGGCGCAGTTCCGGCAGAACAGGGAACCCTTTGTAAAAGTATCGGTTACATTGAAGAAGAAGGGCGGGCAGCGGGACTGACCGCCGTCAACGGTAATCCTCTTTGCGGATGCCGTGACGGGTCAGGAGTTTGTGGATCTGGCGCGTTGTGACGCCGGCGGCCTGCGCCGTGGCGTTGATCCGCCCGCGGTGCTGCGACAGAAGCTCTTTCAGATGAAGCCCCTCCGCTTCGCGGGCCGCGCGGTTCCGGACTTCGGCCAGCGTCCCCGCGGCGCCGTTCCGAACCGGGGCCGTTGCCGGTGCGGCGGCGGCGCCGATCAGTTCGGCGGGAAAGCTTCCGGGGGTGAGCACGGACGTCTTCTCCAAAATATACGCCCGTTCGATCAGGTTCTGCAGTTCACGAATATTCCCCGGCCATGCGTAGCGCCGGAACGCCTCCATCACCTGGGGATGGACGTAATGGATCCCCTTCCGGCCGAAGCGATTGACGTCCTTGAGAAAAACATCCACCAACAGCGGAATGTCCTCCCTGCGATCCCGCAGGGGGGGAAGTTCGATCGGAAACACGTTGAGCCGGAAATACAGATCGCTCCGGAAGGTTCCGGCTTCGACCATCGCCTTGAGATTCATGTTGGACGCGGCAAGGATGCGCACGTCCGATTCGATCTCCTCCTGCCCCCCGACCCGCTGAAAGGTCTTCTCCTGGAGAACCTGCAGCAGCTTGATCTGAGAGGCCGGGGCCATCGTGCCGACCTCGTCGAGAAAAATCGTCCCGCCGCGGGCCAGCTCGAACTTGCCGAGTTTTCGCGTCACCGCCCCCGTGAAGGCCCCGCGCTCGTGCCCGAACAGTTCGCTTTCCAGCAGCGTTTCCGGAACGGCGCCGCAGTGCACGCTGATGAACGGGAGGTCGGCGCGGTTGCTGTGGCGATGGACGAGGCGCGCCAGCATGCTCTTTCCGGTTCCCGTCTCGCCGACGAGCAGAACCGTGCTGCGGGTGGGCGCGACCATGCGGACCTGGCCGTAGATGTGGCGCATGAGCGGATTGGCCGTTTGGATCATCTGCAGGATGTCGGAACGCCAGAAGCGCCCGCGCAGATAATCCAGCTCCTCCTGAGCCAGGAGAGACTCGCGGATGCTGTCGGTTACGTATTTCACCTCGTCGCGGTTCAGGGGATAGGTGAGGTAGTTGGCGGCCCCGGCCTTGACGGCCGATACGGCCTGGCGAATCCGGTCCGTCGGAGCCAGGACGATGACCTCCGCCGACGGCTGAAGCTGCCAGATCCGTTGCAGGGCCTCGCCGTAAAGGGTTTCCGAATCCGCTTCGGCTGCAGGCTCCCGTTCCCGGCCTTCCGGGCCGTCCGTTTCCGCGAGATCGGGAAGCTGATCCAGGCCTGCAAAGATGTAGTCAAAGCGGCCCTTCCGGCAGGCATCGACGCATGCCTCGGCGGTTTCGGCGAAACGGACCTTCCCCTCCCCGCGGAATGAAACGCGGATCGCCTCGCAGGTCTTGGGGTTGTCGGTCACGACGAGGATCTGTTTCATCTGCACCTCTAGGCTGTTGAAAAACGCCCGTCTGCGGCGTTCCCCTCATCCTTCGCCCTTCGACGTACCTCCCGGTACGACTCAGGGCTCAGGATTTCGGGAGCCTTGCATCCAGGCATTTTTGAACAGCCTGTAAGAGACGTTCCCATACTCCGTTCAGAATTTTAAGTTATATTTTTTGAGTTTGTACCGCAGCATTCGCTCCGAGATGCCGAGGATTTCGGCGGCGCGCGTCTGGTGATCTCCCGCCCTGGCCATGGCATCGACAATGAGCTTCCGCTCCAGATCCTCGACCGATCCCCTCAGCAGGCCGTCTTCTTTGTCCCGCTCTTCCGCGGAGGCGGTTTCGCCCGCCCCGAAAGGAAGGTCTTCGACGCCGATCACGGTCCCGCGGCAGATCACAACCGCGCGTTCGACGATGTTTTCCAGTTCCCGGACGTTCCCCGGGTAGTCGTACTTCATGAGCAGATCCCTGGCTTCGCTGCTGATTCCCTCCAGGTTCTTGCCGTTGTCCGCGGCGAACCGCGCCAGGAAGTGCTCGATCAGCGGCGGGATATCTTCTTTGCGCTCGCGGAGCGGAGGGATATCCAGACGGACCACGTTCAGGCGGTAGAAGAGATCCTCGCGGAAGGCGCCTTCCCGGACCCTCGCCTCCAGGTCGCGGTTGGTGGCGCTGATGATGCGGACGTCGGTTCGGATCGTGGCGTTCCCTCCAAGCCGCTGGAACTCCCGCTCTTGAAGGAAGCGAAGCAGCTTCACCTGCACGGCCGGCGCGATCTCTCCGACCTCGTCGAGGAACAGTGTTCCGCCGTCCGCCTCTTCGAAGCGTCCGATCCTGCGCCCGACGGCGCCGGTAAACGCGCCCTTCTCGTGACCGAAAAGTTCGCTTTCCAGGAGCCCTTCCGGAACGGCCCCGCAGTTCACGGCGATGATGGGCCTGCCGGAACGGGGGCTGAGGTTGTGGATCAGGCGGGCAACCAGTTCCTTGCCGGTGCCGCTTTCGCCCTGCAGCAGGACCGTCGTCCGGCTGGCGGCAATGCGGCCGGCCATATTGAGAATCGCATCCATTCTCGGGCTGCGGTAGACGATGCGGTCCGTGGTGATCCCCTTTTCGCCGAGCTGTTCACGGAGCAACTCGTTCTCCCGGAGCAGGGTCCTCCGTTCGGCAACCCGGTCGACGAGAAGCAGCAGTTCTTCGAACTCGATGGGCTTGGTGATGTAGTCGAGAGCGCCCGCCTTCATCGCATCCACGGCCGTTTCGATGGTCCCATAGGCCGTGATGATGACGACGTCGATCTCCGGGTTGATGCGTTTCACTTCCTTGAGGACCGTCATGCCGTCCATGCCCGGCATCTTGTAATCCAGCAGAAGAAGATCGAAATGACCTGCCCTCACTTTTTCCAGGGCCCGTTCACCGTTTTCCGCCTCCGCCACGGCATGGCCTTCCTTGATGAGGAAGTCCCGCAGCATTTCCCGCTGGGATTTTCCGTCTTCAACGATCAGAATCTGCAGTTTTTTCATAGGCCATTTCCCGTCGGACGCCTGTCCGCACCCGTCCCCGCCGTCTTCTCCGCCGCCCGTTCGGAGGGCAAAAAGATCTCAAAGGTTGTGCCCTCCCCGGCCTTGCTCGTTACCCGGATCTCGCCGCCGTGGCCGCGAACAATCTCGTGAGCCAGGGACAGCCCCAGGCCGAGTCCCTTTTCCTTGGTCGTATATTCAGGGCTGAAGATGCGGTCCAGTTCCTCCGCCGTCATGCCGCAGCCGGTATCGGATATCGCGATACGCACGGTCTTTCCGCGCTTCGCCTCCACCGCGATCGTAATCGTTCCCTTGCCGGTAATAGATTCCATGGCGTTTTTGACGATGTTCAGGAGCGCCTGCTGGAGCTTATCCGCATCCATGGGGATGGCGGGCGTATCCTTCCAGGAGGTCCGGAGGAGGATCCCCCTGACAACCGCCTCCTCCTGCAGAAGATTCACGATTTTCTGGAGCACCTCCGTGACCGGATAGTCCCGGAACTCCAGGCGGCGGCTCTTCGAGAAGGTAAGGAACTCCTCGATGATCCCGTTCAGGCGCCGGATCTCGTCGCGGATGACGCCGGTCAGCGTCTGGAAGTCCGCGACCTTGTCCGGCTCGCTGGGCGAAAATTCCCGCTTGAGGCGCTGGCTGGCCATGCTGATCGCGTTGAGAGGGTTGCGGATCTCGTGGCCGACGCCGGCGGCGAGCTGACCCAGGGCCGACAGACGCTCCGCCTTTTCGAGCTGCCGCTCCATCCGCACGATGCCCGCCAGGTGCCGGTTCTGGTCGTAGTACAGCAGCATCATGGAAAGCAGGGTGATGAGGACAACGATCCCCATGAAGAGGTAGGTGTTGCGCCGATTTTCCTCCAGGATCGTTTCGGTGCTCTTCAGTTCGAGTCCCACCCGCGCGATGCCGTAGATCTGGTTGTTTAGAAAGAAGGGCGCCGCGATTTCCAGGATCCGGTCGCTCCCCTCGGCGAGCTTGCGGCTTTCGACTTTCCGCTGTCCGGCCAGGATTTCGCCGATGTGCAGGGTCCCGGACTGTTCCTGAGCCGGGACTTTTCCGGCGCTCCCCAGGATCTTTTCCTGGCGGTCCGCGATCGTGACGTACAGGAGCCCCTGTCCTCCCTGTCCCCCCCCCAGATCTGCGATGACCTTTTCGACGGAGACCTTTGTCCCCCAGTAGCGCAGGCCGTCGCGATCCATGGCGATGATGACGGTTCCGCTTCCGTCCGCGCGCCGCAGGGCGATGAAGCCGATCTTCTTCATCTTGCCGAGATGGGCGACCGCCTCAAGAGTGATCTCCCCGCGGGGCGGCGGCGAGAAATCCGTCCCGGCGAACAGATCGCGCGGCAGTTTACGGCTGTAATGGACGGCCTTCCCTTTCTCGTTGAGAACCGCCACGAGCCAAAGCCCTTTTTCCGCCGCGTAGGTTTTCAGGTAGGCATTGTTCAGTCCCTTCGCCTTCCAGCGCTTGTCGGTCTCCTGCGCCAGGTCGACCATCGCCTTCGTAAGCGATTTCTGGGCAGCCGAAACCTCCTCCTTGAGCGGCACGAAAGTCTCGCTTCCGCTGGCCTGGCGGGCCTGGGCCAGGTAGTTCAGATTCTCCTGAACCAGCTTCTGAATGACGTCGATGATATCCAGACCACGGCTCTCCATGAAGCTGACGAGCGTCCGGTCGACGCGGTTCAGATCCTGGATGCCCATGGTGAGGATGATGCCGATGAAGACCGCACAGACGGCGGCGACGGCCAGAGGCTGGAGAAAGGGTCGGTTGCGCTGCAGGTGCTGCTGTTGCCAGACGATTTTCTTGTCGGACTGCATGCTTGGAAAAACCTCCAGCGATCTCGGCGGTTATCTTATGGAAAACCCCCGAAAAGTCAACGATTGATTGGGAAACGGAATCGACATTTTTGTCGAAAAGGCCCGCAAAGGCGAGACGAATTGTAACTATCGGTATTCAAAGGAATCCTTTTCGACGGGCTCCGGCAATTCGACAAATCTTGCCTCACAAACCCGTCCCTTCGAAAGCGATTTTCCCCCGTCGAAATATCAGAAATTCTCGTCTTGTCATGCACTTAGTTAGCGTCGCCCTCCTGTTGGCATGCTATCTGCATTCTATCGACCAGAAAGAGAGAATCGGTGAAACAAACGGGCATGCTTCGCCGACAGGAAAATCCAGAATCCTCCTGAATATAGGGGGGAGGTCATGAACCTCCTCCCTTTTTTTTGTCTTCCGGCATCTTCGCCTCGCGGATCTTCCGCCAATATTCCAGACGTTCCTTGATCAGCTTTTCATAGCCTCGTCCGGTGGGCCGGTAGAAGGTCTCGCCGCGCAGCCCTTCGGGAAGGTACTCCTGCGGCGTATAGGCGTCCTCGTAGTCGTGCGCGTAGCGGTAATCCTTCCCGTAGCCCAGTTCCTTCATGAGCTTCGTCGGGGCATTCCGGATGTGCAGCGGTACCGGGAGCGACCCCGTCCGCCGGATGGCCTCTTTCACGCGGCCGTAGCCGGTGTATAGGGCGTTGCTTTTGGGGGCCGTTGCCAGATAGACCGCCGTCTGCGCAAGCGCCAGTTCCCCTTCGGGCAGCCCGATGAAGGAAAAGGCCTGCATGGCGGCGACGGCTACGGTCAGGGCCTGAGGATCGGCGTTCCCGACGTCTTCGGAGGCGAAACGCACCATCCGACGCGCAATGTACAACGGGTCCTCCCCCGCCTCCAGCATCCTCCCCAGCCAGTAGAGGGCGCCGTCGGGATCGCTCCCCCGAAGGCTCTTATGGAGAGCCGAGATCAGGTTGTAGTGCTCTTCCCCGGTCTTGTCGTACTGCAGGAGCTTCCGCTGCAGCGCCTCCTCGACCAGGGCCTTCGTGACGGTCCCGCCCCCTTTCCCCCTCCCTGCGGCCAGCGAGGCGGCCGCGTCGAGGCTGTTGAGGGCCATGCGGGCATCGCCGTCCGCGGACCAGACAATGTGGGTGACCGCCTCCGGCTCGAAGACGAGTCCCAGCGATCCCAGCCCCCTCTCCCGGTCGGCGATCGCCCGTTCGACGATCGTGCGGAGTTCCTCTTCAGTGAAGGGCTTCAGCGTCAGGACGCGGGTCCGGGAAAGGAGCGGTGAAATGACCTCAAAGGAGGGGTTCTCGGTGGTCGCACCGATGAGCGTGATGAGACCGCTTTCCACATGGGGAAGAAACGCATCCTGCTGGGATTTGTTGAAGCGATGAATTTCGTCGACGAAGAGGATCGTCTTGCGCTGATGGTACTTCAACTGCTCGCGCGCTTCGTCGATGACGGTGCGGATCTCCTTCACGCCGGAAAGCACCGCCGAGAAACTCGTGTAGTGCACCGGCGTCTTGATATCCGCTGCAACGAGCCGTGCCAGCGTCGTCTTCCCCGAACCGGGCGGCCCCCAGAAGATCATCGAGAAGAGACGCCCCTCGGCCATGGCGGTCCGCAGGAGACTGCCCGGACCCACCAGATGGGCCTGCCCCACGTATTCGTCCAGGGACCGCGGCCGCATGCGGTCCGCCAGCGGCGCGTTGCTCCTGTCTTCCTGATCGAAAAGTTCCATGCTCCTCAAATCCCGGGAGTCGCCCGGATCCGAATCTTCTAAGGGATGTCTTCCCTTCCCGCTTACCGGCCGCTGTCGGGCCTTCCCGTCTTTCCGCGTTTCGCCTTGTCGATGATTTCCAGGAGGCTCGCCACCTTTTCCCTGGGTTTCTGCAGCAAGAAGCATTCCCAGTCCTCCTTCGCCATCCCGGCCCGCAGATGGTCCTCGACGGGAAAGCGGCCGCTCCAGCAGGTTGCGACCCGCGGGCAGGGAAGCGTCCCCGCTTCCCTCCGGCAGTAGGCGAAGGTCAGTTCGTGGCCCAGACGCGGACAGCGGACAAGAAGATCATCGTATTCGGACACGGCAACTCCCTCCGGCGCGACTGACGATACCACAGCCTATCGCGAAAGTCACAGCATGGAAAGGGAACGAGGCCGCCGGGACAATCCCGCAACGGCCTCGTCTCACTCGGATGCCTGAACCGGCGATCCTACAGTTTCGGGAACCCCTCGATCGCCCGGAGCGCCCGCTGGATCTCGCCGTTGGGAAGTTCGTAGGGCTGGAGTTTTCCGTCGAAGTAGGCCTCGTAGGAGGCCAGATCCACCAGACCGTGGCCGCTCCAGTTGAAGAGGATGACCTTCTCCTTCCCCTCTTCCTTGGCCCGCATCGCTTCGTCCACGACCGCGGCGATCGCATGGTCGGTCTCGGGAGCCGGGATGAAGCCTTCGGTGCGCGCCCAGTTGACGCCCGCCTCAAAGGTCTGGAGCTGGTGGTAGGCCCGCGCCTCGATGATCCCCTCGCGGACGAGGTGGCTGATGATCGGCGCCATGCCGTGGTAGCGCAGACCGCCCGCGTGGATCGGCGCCGGAACGTAGTCGTGGCCGAGCGTGTACATGGGCAGCAGCGGCGTCTTCTTGGCGAGGTCGCCGAAATCGTATGCGAAAGGACCCTTGGTCATCGTCGGGCAGGAGGTCGGCTCCGCGCCGATGACGGAGACCTTCTTCCCGTGAATCTTGTCGCGCACGAACGGCAGCGCGATCCCGGCGAAGTTGCTGCCGCCGCCGGCGCAGCCGATGACGACGTCCGGATACTCGCCGATCTTCTCCATCTGCTTCTGGGCCTCGAGGCCGATGATCGTCTGGTGCAGCAGCACGTGGTTGAGCACGCTGCCGAGAGAATACCGGGACCCTTCGTGCGTCACGGCGTCTTCGACCGCCTCGCTGATCGCGATTCCGAGACTGCCGGGCGAATCCGGATGCTCCGCCAGAACCTGGCGGCCCGATTCGGTGATCGTGCTCGGGCTGGGGATGCATTCGGCGCCCCAGGTTCGCATCATCATGCGGCGATAGGGCTTCTGCTCGTAACTGACCCGCACCATGAAGACGCGGCACTCCAGGCCGAACATCTTGCAGGCCATGGACAGGGCACTTCCCCACTGCCCGGCGCCCGTCTCAGTGGCCAGCCGCTTGATGCCGAAAGCCTTGTTGTAATAAGCTTGCGGAATGGCCGTATTGGGTTTGTGGGATCCTGCGGGGCTGTGCCCCTCGTTCTTGTAATAGATCCGGACGGGAGCGTTCAGCAGTTTCTCGAAATTTCTCGCCCGGCACAGCGGCGACGGGCGCCACAAGAGGTACTTTTGCAGAACTTCGTCGGGAATGGCGATCCAGCGCTCCTGGCTCACCTCCTGCTCGATGAGGTTCATGGGAAAGATTGGGGCCAGATCCTCCGCCGTGACGGGTTTTCCCGTGCCGGGGTGCAGCGGCGGGCTCAAGGGCTTGGGCAGGTCCGCCTGCACATTGTACCACTGCCTGGGGATTTCCTGATCGTCCAGAGTCACCTTCACCTGTTCCATAACGCTTCTCCTTTTCGAATGGTTTATTCGCGTCGGCACTCATCCGCCCAAAGGGCAATTCCTGCGGAACAACAAAAAAGCCATGGGAACTTCCCATGGCCTGATTTGTCCTTCATGAACCATGGGTGGATCTCTTCCCGCCCACGGTTCGCGCGCACTCCGTTATTGTGGGCAGACGGTTATGGCCTGCCACCACCACCAGAGTTTCTTTTCCGTTGACATTCTCATACGGCCCACGCGCACGGTGCTTTTTTTGCCGAATAGCATGTCCGTATCCGGCCTGTCAAGGGGGAATGCCACACGAACGGCGTCAGCCGACATTCCGCTACGGATTCATGCCGTCGATATTGGACAGAATCCCCTTGTGGCGGCGGTACCAAAGGTTCGGCGCCACCCGGTACAGAAACCGCGAGACGGGGCCGATGAACTCCCTCGTCCTCTTGTCGAACTGGCAGGCCTGGATGAGCCGTTCCCGGATGTCCTTGCGCGTCATGCTCTCGTTGAAGATCTTGTAAGCGCAATGGAAGAGCGGGCTGTACATGTTCTTCTTCTCCAGGTACTTGTACACGTTGCGGATGGTATTGGGGCCCTCCGGCGTGCCGTCGATCCGCTCCAGGACCTTGATATTCGTCTCGATGGGATTGCCCGTGTGCATTTCGTAGAAGAGCTTGCCGTAGCGGTAGTTCTTGCTCGCCATGGAGGAGACGGTGACGAACAGGTCTCCGACGCCGGCCTGACTGTGAAAGGCCTGGAAACTGCCGCCCAGGAGCTTGGACAGCGAACGGATCTCCACCCCGGAGCGGGCGAACACCGTTCCGGGGATCGAATCCCCCAGTTCCATGCGGTGGGCCGCCCCCATGAGGTTTGCCACGATGTTCTTCAGGGCGCCGCAGGCCTCGACGCCGACGATGTCGAAGTTGTAGAACGAGCTCAGCTCCCGCCGGTTGAAGCGGATGATCTTCTCCCGGATCAGCCTGACGATCCGGCTTCTTCCGGCAACCGTCACGCAGACGGGATTGCCGAGTGCGATGTCGGTATCGAAAAAGGGGCCGCCGACGCAGACGATGGTGTACTTGTGTCTGAGTTGGTGGAGGTTGTTGTGGATGAGTTGCGAAGGGGTGATCAATTCCTTGGTCAGTTCGTCGGAGACGAGCCCCTTGATCGGAGAGATGAAGACCGTGTTTCCCGTCTTCCGCTCCAGGATGGGCTTGACGTAATTCAGGAGTTCCGGGAGGCGGTTCATCGTGAGGGCGAGAAAGATGAAGTCGTTATCCTCGATGACACGCTCCAGGTCGTTGGTCGCGACGATCTTCGAGGAAAAACGCGGCACGCGGTCCATGCCGCCGAGTTTTGTCGCGAGGTCCTGCGTCAGATGCTTGGGATTCAGGTGGTCGCGGTTGATGGCCCGGCAGACCTCGGCGTCATGGTAATACATGGTGACGCGCTTGTTGTCGCGTCCGAATTTGTAGGCGAAAGACGTTCCCAGGCGGCCGGGACCGATAATGCCTATCCGACTTGCGTCGAGGTCGCTCAAGATCATAGGAAAAATAAAACGGCGCTAAGGCCCCGACGGCCCCTGATCGAGGCTGCCGGTTGTACCTATCGGCCGCTCCCTCCATCTCTCCTGCCGGAAAGCCGTCCCCGCAACCGGACCTTCATCCGCGGCGCCGGGAGGGCTCCCCTGCATCAATGGCGGCGATTATAGGGAAAAGAAAGCCCGGGTGTCAAACAATAATCGGGCGTCCTGCGCGGAGGGTGTTGCCCGCTCCGAAGAGCAGCGAGTTGCGCGGGGCCAGGGCGACGAAGGCTCGCTCCCGCGCCTTACCCATGGGAGTCGTTGATATTACTGTAGATCTTGAGACGGCAGCATTCCCGGTAACCGAGCTTCCGATACACGGGAACACCCATCGGGGTCGCGTGGAGGACACTCCAGCGGCATCCTTTGATCCGGGCTTCGTTCATCGCCGCCCGGCTCATGGCCGTGCCGATGCCGCGGGAGCGAAAATCGGCGAGCGTCGCCACATTGTAGACGCCGGCCGCTTGCAGGTCAAAAAATACGGAAGAGACCGCTGCGGGCATACCGCCGGCAAGCCCGATGAAATGACGATACGGAAGATCGGACCCGAACCCGAGGTTTCGCATGGCGGAGGCAAAGAATTCCACCACAAACTCGGGGACTTCAAATACGGTGCGGAAAACGGCCAGCCAGTCCCGAAGCGAGTCCTCGCCGGTCACCTCCCGGATGCGGATAGGCATTTCCTTTTCCGCGTCCACCGGAAAAACGGATAGATCGACCGCCATTCCCACTGTCTCGTCCTGGTACTGCAGGCCGTGTTTTCCCAGCCGGCTGCCCAGGTCGGCCGGCTTCGTGGCGGGCCCGATCCACCAGAACATCGGCAGTTTCCGTTCCCGAAAGGGCAGGAGGATTTCCTCGATCTTCGCGTCGATCCCCGCCGGGGAGAGATCGGCCCTCATGACGCTGTTGCAGAGGGGAAAGGGAATGCCGCCGATAAAGCGGATCGCATCCGCCTCGTTCCGGTAATCGACCTGCGGGAGACAGGCGAGCTGCGCCCAGGCGCCGAAGAGGTTGGTTTCGATGGCGCGGATCATTCCGCACTCGGATGACGCGGGGGTTCCCGCGCTTGTGCCGGACGGCTGAAGATTCAAATGGCGGCCTGTTTCGCTCATCCTTCCCCCATGCCGTTCTTTGTGCCAGCGAAAATCCCTTTCGTCAAATGGAATATTCGCCGGAAAACGGCTTTGACAGCCGGGGACGGAATCGACTATAGTCCCGGCGGTTGCGGCCGTCTTCCATCACCTGTCGACCGGTCCGCAGACAACCAAGGAGAGCCTTATGAAGAACCACCTGGCCATGATGATCCGCGAGACGATCGACAGATATCCCGACAAGCCCGCCCTTCGCTGGAAAGAGGACGGCGCCTGGAGGGAGCTGTCCTTCCGTCAAATGGGCGAGAGGATTCTCGACGCGGCCAAGGGGCTGCTCGAACTGGGCCTTCCGGAGGGCGGAACCGTCGCCATCTTCTCGGCGAACAAGCCCGGGTTCACCATCGCCGATTTCGCGACTCTTTCCGTCCGCGGCGTCTCCGTCCCCATCTACGCGACGAACACGGCCCGGCAGGCCGAGTACATCGTCAACGACGCGCAAATTCCCATCGTCTTCGTCGGCGGCAAAGACCAGTATGACAAGGTGCGGAGCTTCTTCGACGGATCCGCCTGGCTCAAGAAGATCATTGTTTTCGACCGGACGGTGGATATCCGGGAGCATGCGCCGTCCATGTACTTCGACGATTTCCTGGCGCTGGGCCGGAAATCGTCGAGGGCCGTGGAAGTCGAAGCCCGTCTTGCCGAGGCGGACCCGGACGAACTGGCGACTCTCATCTACACCTCCGGAACGACGGGAGAGCCCAAGGGCGTCATGCTCTGCCATTCCAACTTTCGGGCCTGCTTCGTCGCCCACGAAAAACGCCTCGACGTCAGCGAAAAGGACATTTCCCTGTGCTTCCTGCCCCTCACGCACGTCTTCGAGATGGCCTGGACCTTTTTCGCACTCGTCGAGGGGATGACGAACAACTACTGTGACGATACGACCAAGGTCGTCGAATACCTGAAGGAGGTTCGGCCGACGGTCATGTGCGCCGTCCCCCGCTTCTACGAAAAGATCTACTCCACCGTCTTCGAACGCCTGGAGTCGGCCCCTCCGCTGAAGAGGAAGCTCTTTCGGTGGGCCGTCGCGACCGGCGAGCAGGTTTATCTCCTGAAAAAGGAGGAGAAGGCCGTACCACCGCTGCTGGCCCTGAAACACAAAATCGCCGACAAGCTGGTCCTTGCAAAGCTTCGCGAGGTCGTGGGCGGACGCATCCGCTACTTTCCCTGCGCGGGGGCGCCCCTTTCCAAGAAGATCGAAGAGTTCTTCCACTCAGCGGGCATCTTCATCGCCTGCGGTTACGGCCTGACGGAGACCACGGCGACCGTCACCTGCCACGAGAATGCCTTCTACCGTCCGGGGACCGTCGGGAAACCGATTTCCAGTGTCGAGATCAAGATCGCCGCCAACGGCGAGATCCTCGTGAAGGGCCCCACGGTGATGAAGGGTTACTACAGGAAGCCGCAGGCAACAGCGGAGGTCTTCGAGGACGGCTGGTTCCGGACGGGCGACGTGGGGATGATTGAGGACGGGTATCTGACCATCACCGACCGCATCAAGGACCTGATGAAGACCTCGGGCGGAAAGTACATCGCGCCCCAGCTCATCGAGACGACGATCGGCAAGGATTTCTTCATCGAGCAGATCGCCGTCATCGGCGACGAGCGCAAATATGTCTCGGCCCTGATCGTGCCGGCGTTCCCGGCGCTGGAGGAATACGCGAAATCGAAGGGAATCTCCTTTGCCTCACACGAGGAGCTGGTCGCGAAACCCGAGATCGTCCGCTTCTACCAGGAACGGATCGACCAGAATTCCGGCGATCTGGCCGGTTTCGAACGCATCAAGAAGTTCACGCTTCTCGCGCGGCCCTTCAGCCAGGATGCAGGGGAGATGACGCCGACGATGAAGCTCAAGCGGAAGGCGATCAACGAGAAATTCCGGGACCTCATCGACGGGATGTATCGGGAGAGATAAGAGGACCTGTGAAACGGCATCGGGCAATCACGAGCCTGTGACGGAGGCGAATATGGAGATCGTTACGGACGGCCCCATCCGTCCCGAAGGAATGTTCGACAATATCCGCAAATCTGAAGCGGGATCGGTCATTTTTCATTATGCCGTTGTCAAGAGTCAAACAGGTGGCGGGGCATCTGTGGGAATTGAATTCCAGAGAGCCGGGGACATGGAGGGAGAGATGTCCACGATTTCGGCTGACCTGAAACAGAGGTGGAACATTGAAGATGTTCTCCTCGTCCGGAGAATCGGTCAACTGAAGGTTGGCGATATCATTTCCTTGATTGCTGTCAGCTCTTCTGCGAGCGAAGATGCCTTCACCGCATGTCGCCATGGGCTCGAGAGGTTGAAGAAATTAAAGACCCTGAAGAAAACCGAAAAGCTGATTTGAATCCTGCGGCCAATAAGCCGTCGATCTGTCTATGATTGGCCGCGGGAAGCGCCGTGGCGGATGACCTGCACCGCCGTCGCCTTGAAAGAGGCGACGACCTCCGTTCCCTCCGTGAGACCCAGTTGCTCCACGGCACCGGCCGTCACGTAGGCGGCGAGAGAGAATCCGCAATCGAGTGCGAGTTTGTAATACAATCCCTTCTTTGCCAGCTTCACGATCCTGCCGTCAAAGACGTTGCGTGCGCTGGTCTTCCCTTCCCGCCCGTCCCGGAGCGACACCGTTACGTGCTCGGGCCGGATCACGCAGACGACCTCCACCCCGGCGGGAAAGTCCCCCACGATCTCGATGAGGGCGGGCTTGCCCGATGAGACCGCAGCCGGCGTTTTTGTGGATCCGTTTCCCTCCGCCGCAATCAGCACCGTCCCCAGACCTCCGTTCGAAACGACGGTCCCCTTGAGGATCGTTTCCATCCCGACGAAGGAGGCGACGAACTCATTGACCGGCCGGTTCATGAGGCGTTCTGGAGAATCCGTCTGAACGATGGACCCCCCGCTCATCACGGCGATCCGGTCGGAAATCCTCAGCGCCTCTTCGCGGTCGTGCGTCGCCATCAGGGCCGTCGTTCCCGTTTCGCGCAGCACGCGGTTGAGATCTTCGATCAGATCCTCCCGCGTCGGCGGATCCAGCGAGGCGAAGGGCTCGTCCAGGAAGAGGATTTCCGGCTCGACGGCGAGGGCCCGTGCGAGCGAGGTTCGTTGCGCCTCGCCTCCCGAGAGGGTCCGCGCAGAACGCGCCGCCAGGTGCCCAATCCCGAAGCGTCCGAGCTGCCGCTCCACCTGCCCGGTGATCCGGTCCCGCGGAACGCCGCGGATCTTGAGACCGGCGGCCACGTTCGCGGAAACCGTGGTGTCGAAAAGCAGGGGCTCCTGAAAGACCATAGCGATCCGCCGCCGGTAGGCCAGGCTGGCCTCTCCGGCAACCGAGGCGCCGCAGAAACGGATCTCCCCCTGCTTCGGGCGGATCAGGCCGGCCAACACCTGGAGAAGCGTGGTCTTGCCGGCGCCGTTCGGTCCGATCACCGAGAGGATCTCTCCCGGCGGCAGGATCAGCTCGTCGATGGAAAGGACCGCAACTTCTCCTCTGACGACGACAAGACCCCGGGCTTCAAGAATGGCTGCTCTTTCGGTCATCGGGGCCTCTGCCGCTGCTGAATGGACGTCAGGATGAGGTTGATGAGATAGGCGATGAGAAGCAGGATGATGCTCAGGGCAATGGCGATATCGAAATTGCCGCGGCTCGTCTCCATGACAGTGGCCGTCGTCAGCACCCGGGAGTACCCCTTGACGTTTCCGCCGACCATGATCGACGCGCCGACTTCGGAGATGACGCCCCCGAAGCCCGCCATGACCGCCGCGAGAAGAGGCAGCTTCGCTTCCCGCATGAGAAGGAAGAGCATCTGGAGGCGCGTTGCACCGAGCGCCCGGATCTGAAGACGCATCTTGGGAGGAAGCTGCTGAATGGCGGCGAGGCTGATGCCCGTAACGATCGGGGTCGCGATCACGGCCTGGGCGAGGATCATAGCCGTCGGCGTGTAGAGGATCTCCAGGAAGCCGAGAGGCCCGTTGCGCCACAGGAAGATCGTGACGAAAAGCCCGACCACAACTGGCGGCAGGCCCATACCCGTATTGATGAGACTTACGACAAGGCGGCGGCCCGGAAACGAGGTCAGGGCCACCGCCGTGCCCGTAGCGATGCCGATGGCGAGGCTGATCAGCGTTGCCGCCCCCGAGATGTACAGGGACAGCAGCGTGATGCCGAAAACTTCCGCATCGGCGGTGAAAAGAAGATGAAAGGCTTTTTGGATGCCTTCCAGGATCAGGTCCATGTTACTTCCCCAGGTCCTCCACCTTCTTGCCCGCATCAGGGAAGAAGAGCGGCGATCCGAACTTCTCTATGCCGAAGGTCTTGATGATCGCCTGCGTATCCTTGGCGACCATGAAGTCCGCAAAGGCCTTTGCGCCTTCTTTGTTCACCTTGGGCCACTTGGCCGGGTTGACTTCGATGACGTGGTAGATATTCAGGAGAATCCCGTCCCCCTCGACCAGGATGTCGAGGCCCAAGTTCTTTTTCATGGCCAGATAGGTCCCGCGGTCGGCAAGCAGATAGCCTTTCTTCTCCGCGGCGACGTTCAGGGTCTGCCCCATGCCGAGGCCCGTCTGCTGATACCACTTCTGCCCCTCGACCTTCAAGCCCGCTGCTTTCCAAATCCCCATTTCCTTGGCGTGCGTCCCGGAGTTGTCCCCCCGCGACATGAAGAGGGCGCCCGCATCGGCGATCTTCTTGAAGGCCTCGCGGGCAGATTTCATGCCCTTGATTTTCGCCGGATCCTGGGGAGGTCCGAGGATAATGAAATCGTTGTGCATGACGAGCCGCCGGTTGATGCCGTAGCCTTCGTCGACGAACTTTTTCTCCGCCGCCGGAGAATGGACGAGCAGGACGTCGGCCTCGCCCTTCTGCCCCATGGCCATGGCCTGGCCGGAACCCACGGCGATCGTCTTCATGAAATAGCCGGTCTGCTTTTCAAAAATCGGGATGAGCACATCCAGCAGCCCCGAATCCTGCGTGCTCGTCGTCGTTGCGAGAATCAAGGTCTTCGGCGCCGCCGCCAGGGCGGGCGAGAAAGCCGCCGAAAACGCGATCAGGGCCGCGGCGATCCACAACCAATGCTTCCACTGTATTCTTCGATTCATAATGCCGACTCCTTTCGGTATTTCCTGCAACTGCTATTTGCTTTTCTGCGTCTGATGCCACTCCCGCGAGTTGGGGAAGAACATGGGCTCGCCGTACTTGTCTTTCCCAAAGTCGCGGATGACGATCTGCCCCTTGTCCGCGGCGGTCATCCAGCCGATGAACTTCATCGCCCCCTCCCGGTTCACCCGGGGAAATTTCGCCGAGTTGACCGGGATCAAGGACATGAAGTTCAGCATCGCCTCGTCCTTTTCGACGAGGATGTCCAGCTTGATTTCTTTTTTCAGGGCAAGGTAGGTCGCCCGGTCGATGACCGTGTAGACCTGTTTCTCGCTCGTGTAGCGCAGGGTCGGCCCGTTTCCGCTCGCCCCTTTCTCGTAAACGACATACCAGGACCCGGACGGTTTGATGCCGACTCCCTTCCAGAGCTCCATTTCCGCAACGTGCGTGCCGGACTTGTCACCCCGGCTGATGAAGCTCGCCTTCTTGGCGGCGATCGTCCGAAGCGCCTGGGCGGCCGTCTTCATCCCTCGGACCCCAGCCGGATCTTTTGCCGGCCCGACGATGACAAAGTCGTTGTACATGAGCGGGATCCGCTCGGTCCCGAAACCGCCCTGCACGAACTTCTCCTCCAGGGACTTGGCGTGCGCCAGGACCAAGTCGAACTGCCCCTTTTCCGCCATCTTCAGGGCGGCGCCCGTTCCCGCGCCCACGTGACGCACCCGGATTCCCGTCTCCTTCTCGAACCCTGCCTCCAACGCCCCGACGATGCCGGCGTCGATCGGCCCGATTGTGCTGGCCAGGAGAACAAACTGGTTGTCCTGAGGCGGCCCGGCAACGTTCATGGTGCTGCAGGCCGGGAAAATAAACAGTGCCAGCAATGCAAAAATCCAAAATCTCTTCATCATCTTTCTCTCCTTTACCGTTTCATTTTTAATCGATCTGCGGATGCCATTTCGATGCCGTCCCAAGGGTCGACGAAATCGTCATGGATCGTTCCCCTCTCGTCCCGGGATCCTCTACGATTTTGCGAAGAGGATCCGACCGGCGCTCTTGAAGTCGTAGCCTTTCAGATCCGAGAACCGGCTGCGGAACAGATCTCCGCTGAGGACTCCGATAAGCGATTGAACCCCTCTCTGAAAAAACACCGACTGGTCGCAGATCATGTCAAACCGTTCGCGGACGATCGGAATGAAGCCGAGGCCGAACAACGCCGAAACCGCTGCCGTCGCGATCCCCACGTCGGCCTCGCCGGAGAGGATTGACAAACCGATCTCGGCGTGGGTGAGCACCTCGTTCTCATAGCCCGTGATCCGCTCCTGCTGAAGGCCGGCCTTTTCCAGGTGATAATCCAGCAGCAGGCGCGTGCCGGAACCTTTCTGGCGGTTGATGAAGCGGACGTCATCGCGCATCAGGTCCTCGAACCCGGCAAGGCCCAGCGGATTGCCTTTGGCAACGACAAAACCCAGTTCCCGGTGGAAGAGATTGACGACCACCGCGTTGATGCTGGGAATGAGCTTTTCCAAATAGGGGATGTTGTACTCTCCGGTTTCGGGATCGAGCAGATGGGACCAGGCGATATCGGTAAAACCTTTTTCCAGCGCCAGAAGGCCGGCGGTGCTGCCGATATTGGCCGAAAACACGTAAAATTCCGGATATTGCCTGCGAAGTCCGCCGTAGAGCATATCCAGCACAGGGTCGTTGCTTCCGGCCGCCAACAGAGCCCCTTCCATCTTCCGGCTCTTGCGCCTGGCCTCCTTCAGACCGGCCTGCGCATCTCCCTCGATCCACTCATCGATCAATCTGCGCGGAAACACCCATTTCCCCGTTGCTTTTGAAGCCGGGATTCGTTGCTGCTTGATCAGCGCGTATACCTGCTTGTCGTTGATGCCCAGATACTCAGCCACTTCTTTCGTACTCATCAGATCCCGTGCCACTGGCCATCCTCCGAAAGCGGGGATTCTAAGACAAAAAAGTTACTTTTTGCAAGACAATTATAACTAATAATGACAAAAAATGACTCTCATGGACTTATCATGACTATGCCGACTGGCGTGACGCCGCATTTTGCCGTTTCCATCCGACCGGGCACGGGGGCACCGGCATCGGTCTTCGCAAACCGGGAGATACCCCTTCCTCTATCCCTGACACGAGATCGGATACATCACCCCGCGAAACCTTTCTCCTTGACAGTCACATGACGTTTGCGGCATAATGCACCCCACAAGAGAGGAAGCCCTCCGGGTCCGCGTGCACAGGCGGGTTCGCGAGGGCGTTTTATTTTATCTCCGTGCAAGAAAAGGAAAGGGAACAAGACCATGAATTCACTAGATGCCATTTTTTCGCCATCGTCCATAGCGGTCATCGGCGCCTCCAATTCACCTGGAAAGGTCGGGCACGATATCTTCGCCAACATCCTCAAGGGCGGCTACAAGGGGACGATCTATCCCGTGAACCCGAAGGCGAAATCCGTCCTCAGCGTCAAGACCTTTGCCGACGTCAAGGAGATCCCCGACAAGATCGATTTGTCCATCGTCATCGTACCTCCGAAAGCGGCCCTCACTGCCGTGGAGGAATCGATCGCCAAGGGCGTGAAGGGAATCGTCGTGGTCTCCGCCGGTTTCCGTGAAGTCGGGAAGGAAGGCCTGGAGATCGAAAACCGCATGATCGCCATGTGCCGAGAGGCGGGCGTCCGCGTCATCGGCCCAAACTGCCTGGGCGTCATCAACCCCCTGCCCGGCGTGAGCATGAATGCGAGTTTTTCGCAGCGTATGCCCGCCTGTGGAAACATCTCCTTCATCTCCCAGAGCGGCGCCCTCTGCGCTGCGGTCCTCGATTTCGCCGCCGACCGCGACTTCGGTTTCTCGAAGTTTATCTCGATCGGCAACAAGGCGGACGTAGATGAGCTCGACCTGCTCCGGTATCTCCACGATGACCCGGAAACGGCGGTCATCGTCATGTATGTCGAAGAGCTGCGCAAGGGAATCGAGTTCGTCGACGCCGTCAAGGAAATCACCTCCGGCAGCCGGCCGACGCCGGTGCTCGTTATCAAGTCCGGCCGGACAAGCGCCGGAGCGCGCGCCGCCGCTTCGCACACGGGTGCTCTCGCGGGTTCCGAGGCGGTCTACGAGGCCATCTTCCGCCAGGCCGGCATCATCCGCGCCGATTCCATCGACGAACTATTCGACTACGCGAACGCCTTCACATACAAACACGAAAGCAAACTGGGCAAGACGAGGCGCAAACTCCCGAACGGCAACCGTGTGGCGATCATCACCAACGCCGGGGGACCGGGCATCCTTGCGACGGATATGACAATTTCGTCCGACTTGACCCTCGCCTCTTTTCAGAAGGAAACGATCGAGGAGTTGGCGAACAGCCTGCCCGCCACCGCCAACCTCCACAACCCCGTGGACGTGATCGGCGATGCGCCGTCCGACCGTTACGAAAGCGCCCTGCAGGCGGTCATCAAGGACGAGGGGGTCGACGGCGCCCTGGTAATCCTGACGCCGCAGTCAATGACCAACGCCCTTGGAACGGCGGAGGCCGTCGTCCGCGTGGCGCGGCGTTCCCCGAAACCGATCCTGTGCAGCTTCATGGGAATCGTCGACGTCTCTGCGGGGGTGAAATATCTCCAGAACAACGGCTACCCCGTATACAAGTTTCCCGAGAATGCCGCCAAGTCCTTCGCCTCCCTGTACAAATTTTCCAAGTGGGTGAATCGCGACCGGCTTCCCGAATTCAAGTTCAAGCAGGACAAGGAACAGGCGGCGGCGCTGATCGCCGGATGTCTGGCGGCGGACAGGACAAGGCTCGGCGAACTGGACGGTCTGAAACTCCTGAAAGCCTACGGCTTCAACGTTCTCCCGACGGAGCTGGCGAAAGACGCCAAGGCCGCAGCGGAAATCGCCGCCGGGATGGGTTTTCCCGTGGTCATGAAGATCGTCTCTCCGCAGATCCTGCACAAATCGGATGCGGGCGGGGTTGTGGTGGGCGTAAAGACCGAAGACGAAGCGAAGACGGCCTTCCGGAAGATTATCGATAACGCAAAGAAGTACGATCCGAAAGCAACCCTCGAGGGAGTGCTGGTCCAGAGGATGGCGCCCTCCGGTGAAGAGGTGATTCTGGGCATGAACCGCACGCCGCTCGGGCCGCTGATCATGTTCGGACTGGGAGGCATCTTTGTCGAGCTGTTCAAGGACGTGATCTTCGGCCTGGCGCCGCTGTGCCGCAACGATGCGGTGCGGATGATCCGCGCCATCAAGGGATACAAGCTCTTCACGGGATTCCGCGGCAGGCCCAAGGCGGACGTCGAGGAGGTGGAAAAGCTGCTCATCCGCCTGTCCAGTCTTGTCGTGAACCATCCGGAGATCGCCGAACTGGACATCAACCCCCTTCTCGTCCATCCCGAAGGGAAAGGCGCCACCGTGGCCGACTGCCGCATGATCCTCAAGGCGAACGGAAAGGAAAACTGATCCGTTTGCCGACGGATGAAAAAAAGCGGGAGGGGCGTGTCGCCCCTCCCGCTTCTGCTTCGCCTCCCGCCGTTTTTTCTACAGCCCCAGATCTTCGTTGATGAGGATCACCTTGATCCGCCCCTTGGGGTTGGATTTCTCCGTGATCGTCCAGGTATTGCATATCCGGCCGGGGCCGCTGCAGTCCTCGCAGTAGGCCGTCTTGGCGCACGGTGTCTGCTTCTCAAGACGAATTGCGTTGGCGGGCGCCGCGAAATTCTTGACCCGCACCATCGCCGATTCCAGATCCGGCATCACCTTGTTCCGACCCGCAAGAACGATGACATTTTTCGGCCCGAACGTGAGGGCCGCGACGCGGTTGCCCGTGCCGTCGAGGTTCACGAGCTGCCCGTCCTCCGTCACGGCGTTCGCGCCCGTAAAGAACAGATCCACCAGGAGTTCCTGACGGCGGATTTCGATACTCTGTTCAGGCGTGAGGTTCTTCTGATACTGATCCACGACCTTCAGGTCCTTGCGGTTCTTCAGGACTTCGTAAAGGCCCGTCGCCGTGAACGTCGCTGAACCGCCCCAGGCCACGCTCTTGGGGGCAAGCTTCGGCATGATCTCCTCCAGGACGATCTTCCCCGCCTCCTTCGCGTCGGCGGCGACGAAGGCCTCGAAGTGGTTCTCCTCGAGAGTCTTCTTCAATTCCGCAAGATGCCTCTGCCAGTAAATCTCCACCGCTTTTTCCATAGGGATCCTCCTCTTTCAGTACGGCATATTTCCCGTTCTTCGGTTCAGTAATAGACCGTCAGGAGAGGCGCCATCAGCACCGACGCGTTCCGATTCCGGTACTCCGGCACGCTGACGAATCCATCCTGATTCTTGTCGCAGAACTTGAAGCGCTTTGCCGCCTCCGCCTGAAATTCCTCCCGGTCGACCTTCCCGTCCTTGTTCGCATCCATGGCCCGGAAAAGACGCTCTCCGTCCTTGCCCTTCATGGCGGACATTTCCGCAGCGTCGAGGCTGCCGTTCCGGTCCCGGTCGAGTTTATCGAAGTTCTTCATCACGCTCTCCTCGAACTCTTTCAAACCAAGCTTTCCATCGCCGTTCGCATCCGCAGCCCCGAAGAAGGGTGTCTTCGCAGCGGAGAAGACAGGACAAGGCAGGAGAAAGGAAAGGACGATGACGACTGCAAGGGCTTTTTTCATGATTCCTCCATGGACCGGGATCGCGCAAGCGTTCTCCCGGAAAATTACGGCCCGGCTTTGGACTCTTCGGCGGCCGGCGCCTGTTCGGTTACCGTGAGGCAGTACAGGTTGTCGGCCTCGCGGAACGTTTGATCCACATAATAATTCCGCCCGGCATGCATGTCGAGAACGACGCGAAGGCGCTGTTTCTTGACGTTCAGATAACACCGGACCGCCCGAACCAGATTGCCGTTCACCTTCATGGTGGCCGGTATCTTCGCAGCCCGCACAACGGGATCAGCGTCGATCACCACCCGGGGTTTCCGCCCTTCGATGCTCCAGACAACCGGAATCAGGAGGCGGTCGAAGCGGATGCAGACGATTTCCCGGTTACCGCCCTCGGCGCGGAACGTAATCTCCCCGACGGATGCGCCACGGCTCCCGGCAGTTGAGGGGGAAGCCGCCGCCCCCCCGGCTTCCGCAGCGTGGCTTGCGACCGCGGCAAGGACGGCCGCCCCTGCGGCCAGCACACAGACGGCGCGGCTTGCCGCCGCAGCCCGCGAGCGCGTCGCAGCCAGAAAGCGTTTCTCCGACGTCCGGCTTCTCATATCCTCGTCAACTGGCGGTACTTGATCCGATGGGGCTGATCCGCTGACTTTCCGAGACGGGACTTGCGGTCCGCTTCGTATTCCGAATAGTTCCCGTCGTACCAGACGACTCGGCTCTCTCCTTCGAAGGCCAGGATGTGCGTGCAGACTCGGTCCAGGAACCAGCGGTCGTGACTGATGATCACGGCGCAGCCGGCGAAATTCTCCAGCGCCTCTTCGAGGGCGCGCAGGGTGTTGACGTCGAGGTCATTCGTCGGCTCGTCAAGCAGAAGGACGTTGGCGCCTTCCTTGAGCATCATCGCCAGATGAACCCGATTGCGCTCGCCGCCAGAGAGCGAACCGATCCGCTTCTGCTGGTCCGTCCCGGAGAAATTAAAGCGGGCGACGTGGGCGCGGGAATTCACCTCCCTCGCGCCCAGTTGGATCGTATCCCGGCCGCCCGAGATCATCTCCCAGACCGACTTTTCCGGGTCCAGGACACTCCGGCTCTGGTCGACGTAGGCGAGCCGGACCGTGTCGCCGACGACAATGGAACCCTTGTCCGGTTTCTCCTGGCCGGTGATCATGCGGAAGAGTGTCGTCTTTCCGGCGCCGTTGGGCCCGATGATCCCGACGATTCCCCCGCGCGGCAGCGAAAAGGAGACGTCCTCCATGAGGATCTTTTCCCCGTAACCCTTGGAAACCCCTTCGGCGGCGATGACCTTGTCGCCGAGGCGCGGGCCGGGCGGAATGAAGATCTGTAGATCCTCCTCGCGCTTTTCGCTCTCCTGCGAAAGGAGATTTTCATAGGCGGTGATGCGGGCCTTGGCCTTGGCGTGGCGGCCCTTCGGCGACATCCGGATCCATTCCAGTTCACGCTGCAGGGTCTTCTGCCGCTCGCCTTCGGTCTTTTCCTCGGACCGCAGCCGGTTCTGTTTCTGTTCCAGCCAGGAGGAATAATTCCCCTTCCAGGGGATGCCCTCGCCGCGGTCGAGCTCCAAAATCCAGCCTGCCACATTGTCCAGGAAATAGCGGTCGTGCGTCACCGCGATGACCGTGCCTGGATAACGCTGCAGATGGTGCTCGAGCCAGGCCACCGTCTCCGCGTCGAGGTGATTCGTCGGTTCATCGAGAAGCAGGATATCCGGTTTCTGGAGAAGCAGCCGGCAGAGCGCGACGCGCCGCCGTTCCCCGCCGGAAAGGACCTTCACCGGCGTATCGCCGGGAGGACACCGCAGGGCGTCCATCGCCATCTCCAGCCGGGAATCGAGGTCCCAGGCATCGAGCGCATCGAGCTTTTCCTGGACCGCCGCCTGCCGGTCGCACAATTTCGCCATTTCCTCGTCCGACATGGGCTCGGAAAACTTCTCGCTGATCCGGTTGAACTCGTTGAGGAGGTCGACGGTGTCCTTCACGCCTTCCTCGACGATCGCGCGGACTGTCTTTCCTTCGTCGAGCTGCGGCTCCTGTTCGAGAAAACCCACGGTATGACCGGGGGAGAGAATCGTCTTCCCCTGGAATTCCTGGTCCACGCCGGCCAGGATCCGGAGCAGCGAACTCTTCCCGGACCCGTTGAGGCCCAGGACGCCGATTTTGGCGCCGTAGAAATAGGACAGGTAGATGTCCTTGAGAACCGCTCTGCGGTCGTAATACTTGCTGACCCCGATCATCGAGTAGATGACCTTGTTGATATCGCCGCTCATCGGGAAAATCCGCCCTCCTTGCTATTACGCGCCTGATGGTTCGTCCGGCGGTCATTGCAGTTGCCCTGTAACACAGGGAAGCTCTTTGGAGCAAGCTCCATGCTGTCACCCTGACATGACTCATGCTTCGTGGTTCGACAAGCTCAGCATGACACATAATAGTCACCCTGAGCTCCGTTTATCCTGAGCTTGCCGAAGGATCGAAGGGTGACGAAGAGTCGTCGCCCAGACAAGAGCCGGATCCACATTTCGTCACCCCGGCGCAGGCCGGGGTCCAGTGCTATGCTCCTGGATTCCGGCTTTCGCGGGGATGACAATATCGTTTCACACTTCGCGGTTCAACAGCCGTCTATAGGTGCGTGCCGAACGCCAGCGCCCTCCTGTCCACCGTCAGGCCCATGGCCACATGGACCAGCTCCGCTCTCTCCGCCACAAACGGGTGATAGACGAGCACCGCCTCTTCGAGACGCGGATTCAGCCGGGACAGCAGCGAATGCCACCTTCGCTTGTCGGTGACGAGGCTGGCGATCGTAAGGACGATGCTTTCCGCCGCTTCACTCAGGGGCAGGTTGACGGGATGCAGCATCGTGCCGGGAAAAGTCTCCTTCCCCTCCGCTTCCGGCTGGAAGACCGTCATCCCGCGATTCCAGCGCAGGAAGAGGGCTGGGCTGATCTTGAAAGCCGGAGACCAGAAGTGAAGCGGCTTCTCCTCCAGGACGGCACTCGGCGCCTTCGGCAGATTAGCCTCCCGGACCAGATCAGCGTAGGAATTCAGCTCCGCCTCTTCGATCTTCATCCTCATCCGCCAGAAGGGAAGATACGCATCGGCCTTTTCCTTTTCAAAAACGGCGAACGTCACCGGCTGAAGTTTCTCCTCCGAGCAACTCCATGCCGAATCGCAATGGCGGCAGAGAAGTACGACAGCGTCCTTTTCGCCCTCCAGGTCCCATCCGCAGCGCGGGCACAGCGTGGGAACGAAGGACACGCGCCAGTTCCGATCCTCCGGCCGCGAAAGCAGATCCTCGGACATGCCGGATGTCCAGCCGGGGACGGTCCGCCGCAGAACGGCGTCACGGAGGTCACCGCCCTGCATGCAGAAAGGCGCATAGACGAGGCTTGTCGTCTCGCCGATGAAGGCACGGTGGATAGCGGCGCCGGATCCGCCGAGAGCCGGCATCGCCTCCTTCAGACTAACCGACGGTCCCAGGATGCGTCCGGTCTCATCCGGCGAGAGAATCTTCAGGCGCATCGTCTGCGGACGCAATCCGAGGGACTGGGGAATTCCGGGAAGGTCGACGGCGAGCACGCTCGTGTCGATGAAGCGCGACGAAACGCCGGGGAGATCGACGGAGAACGCCGAACCCCTCAGGCGCCAATAGGGCACATAAAGAATTCCTAAGGAGGTGCCGGAGGGGCCTCCGAATCGGTAGCGGAAGGCCGTCCGGGATGCCAGATAAAGCCTCGTCCGGCAAAAACCGCAGGCAAGCAGACGGTCGGCTTCGCCGAGGATCACCGGCGCGCCGCACTGGGGACAGGAATATTCGACTTCCCAGTTAGATCCGTTCACCGCAAGCGTTGCAATAATTCGAGTTGGGAAGGTTTTCAGCGCCGCAGCGCCCGCATTTCCTCACCGGCGCCTTCTTGTCCGCCGTCTGGCCGCATCCCGAACAGAATTTTGCGTCGGGCGGCAGATTGGCGCCGCATTTGGCACACTGACGGAAGACCAGGATCTGCTGGCCGCAGTGCGGGCAGAACCTCGCTTCCTTCGGCGAAGCCTTGCCGCAGCGCGGGCACGGCGCCGTCGCCTGAACCTGTCCCTGAGACGATCCGCGGAACGCCTCCGCAAACATCGCCGGCATCATGATCCCCATGCCCATTCCGAGGCCCGCACCCGCCTCCCCCTGCGTCTGCGAGGCGGCGGCTTCGAGGGCCATGGCGGCCTTCATCTTGAGCAGCTTGTTGAGGTCGTCAAAAAGGCCGAGGCGGCTGCGGTCGTCGATCGCTTTCTGGACCTCCGGCGGCGGCGTGATGGAATTGACGAACATCTCCGCCAGCGCGAGGCCGTAGGAGGCCATGTCCTCCTGGACGATCTTCTTCAGACCATCGGCGAATTCGCTGTACCGGGCGGGAAGATTGAAGATCGTATCGACGTTCTCCCCCATGTAGTCGTTGAAACGCGACACGATGACGCGGTTAAGGTACTCCTCGATGGCGTCCGTCGAATAGACGCCCTGCGTCCCGACCAGCGTGTTGATGAAGAGAAGCGGCTGGACGATGCGGATGTTGAATACGCCGAAAGCGCGCAGGCGGATAAGGCCCAGTTCCTTGTCGCGAAAGGCCACCGGGTCCCGCGTGCCCCATTTGAGATTGGGGAAAAGCTTCATGTTGGCGAAGTAGACTTCGGTGCGCAGGGGGCTCGTCATCCCCCAGGGGATGCTCAGCACCTTGGTCAGGATCGGCAGGTTCGCCGTTTTGAGCGTATGCCTCCCTGGTCCCAGGGCATCGTAGGCCCGCCCCTTGTAGAAAAAGACAGCGGCCTGGCTTTCCCGCACGGTGAGTTGCGCCCCGAACTTGATCTCGCCCGAGCCCTTTTCAGGAATGCGATGGACCAGTTCCTTGCCCGTTTCGTCGAACCACTCGATGACTTCCAGGAAGACGACGTTGTCCGTACCCATAGGCCGGCGATCCTTTCCGCCCGGAAGGGCTGTTGGTTGGTGGAAACGCTTAGGGATGCTGAGTGAATGTCATCCTCCACGGACGAACGTCGGGTGTCAAGAGATATTGAGTATCCGTCAGAAAAGGTCAGTACCGAAAATAATAGAAGAAGAGAGGCTATCGGACTTTCAGACCCTCATCGAGATACCGGATGATGGGGAACAGGAAAAATTCGATCACCCGTCTTTTCCCGACGTTGATCTCGGCTGTAACGGTCATACCTGGTTTCATCCGATACTCTATCCCATCTCTTGTTCTCAGATGATCCGCTAACATTTTCAGTCGCACCGGGTAGCCGCCTGAACCCGCCCCCCGTTCGCTTTCTTTTTCATTCTCTCTACCGGCCCCCTCCTTCTCTTCCAGGTTAAAGGGATTTATCACCTCTACTTCTCCATCAATGGCGCCATACTTCTGAAAGTCGAACGTGTCGACTTTGATGACACTTTTCTGGCCTTCTTTCACGAAACCGATATCCTTGTTGAAGACGACGGCATTGACCACTAACGGCGCATTTTCGGGGACAATAGTCGCAACAGGCTGTGCCGTTGTAACCACTCCCCCGATGGTCTTTACGGGCAAGAGGTGGACATAACCATCCACGGGGGAAATAATGAATTTCTTGCCCTGCTTGAATTTGATGCTGCTTACTTCGGCCTCCAAGCTGTTTTTGCTCTGGAGATTGGTTGTATATTCCGACAGGAGCTTATTCTGGAAATCATGCTTGAAGATTTCGATCTCATCCTTGATGCGTTCGAGTTTGGTTTCTGTTTGCCGAGCCTGGCCAACCTTGACCTCCGACTCTTTCTCCAGATTCATCCGCTCCCGCACCTTGTCCCGATAGCGGTTGTCCGGAAGGGCGCCAATTTCCACCAATTCCTTCTGACGTCGCTCATCCTCCTGCGTATGGGTAAGAAGCTCTCTCAAAATTTTCATCTCTTCCTTCAACGAGCTAAGAGCGCTTAGGTTTTCTTTATATTCTTTTTCCTTTTCTTTGAGGGTGGTCTCATAAAGGTTTTTCTGCGCATCGTAATGGGCGGCTTGTGCCTTAATCGTTTCCTGCGAGAGGCTCTTTGGTGAGGGTGAAAATTCCTTTTTCGTGAGAACCGCATTCACACGTTCCATAGCCAGACGGGAATTCAGAAGGTTCCGCTCCTTGCCTTCCAGGTCCGCCTTGTCGATGGATGGATCGATCTCTAAGAGAACATCGCCCTTTTTCACGTAATCGCCTTCTCGAACGCGGATATTCGTCACCGCCCCCGTTTCCAGCGGCTGCACGACCTTGACGTCACCAAGAGGAATAATTTTCCCCCGGGCCGTGACGACGACGTCAACCTTCACGAAAAATAGGCCCAATATGGTAACCAACATGAGGGAAATAATTGTCCACAGAAATAGCGTACCAAGGGGATTCGGCGGTCGCTCCTCGATTTCCGAGAGGATCGGCTTGAAGTCGTGATAGTCAGGGCTGTGATTCACAGGCGGGCTTCCTCCTGCTGTTTGTAGAGGTAGGCATAAAGTCCGTTCCCCTTCATCAGGGATTCATGCGACCCCTGCTCGACGATCTTGCCCCTGTCCAAAACGATCACCATATCGCAGTCCCGCATCACAGAAAGGCGGTGGGCGATAAAAATCAGCGTTCTCCCTTTACGGATCATGCCCAGGTTCCGCTGAATTATCCGTTCCGATTCATAATCCAAGGCGCTCGTGGCCTCATCGAAGATCAAAATGTTGGGGTCGGTGATGAGGGCACGGGCAATGGCAATCCGTTGTTTCTGCCCGCCGGAAAGCGACGAACCCCGTTCTTCCACGTAGGTATCATAACCAAGCGGCATCTCGGAAATAAAGTCATGCGCGCCGGCGATGCGGGCAACCTCGATGATTCGTTCCATATTGGCGTTTGGAGCCGACATGGCAATATTTTCCCGAATCGTGCCACTGAAGAGAAAGCATTCTTGCAGCACAATTCCCGTTCGGTATCGAAGGAAAAGGGGATCGAGATGCCGGATATCGACGCCGTCAATCAACATCGTTCCTTCTATCGGCAAGTAGAGGCGTTGAATCAGTTTGGCGATGGTGCTCTTCCCGGACCCGCTTCGTCCTACGATACCTATCATCATGCCGGACCCGATCGCAAAGTTGACTCGGTCAAGAACCAGCGGGGCCTCGGGGGCATACCGGAAGGAAAGATCCTTGGCGACTATCTCCCCCTTTAAATGCTCCACCGTAATGGCGCCTCCCACGACTTCCGGCGGGGTGTTGATGATGTCCCCGATTCGGTCAAGCGAAAGCTTCGCTTGCTGGAAATCCTGCCACATGTGAACCAGACGAAGAATGGGGCTGCTCAACTGGGAGGCGAACATCTGAAACGCGATGAGTTGGCCTACGCTCAGCCTGCCGCTAAAAACCAGACTCACGCCGAAGTAGATAACGGCCAGTGTCATCATCTTTTGAAACATCTGCGAGGACGACACAGCCACATTTCCCACATTGGAGAGTTTAAAAGCCGAGAGGATATAATCGCCTAAATTATTCTCCCAATCCTTAATCATCTTTCCTTCGATGGCCAGTGATTTTACGGTCTGGACTCCAGTGATCGACTCCACCAAAAAAGATTGGGCGGCAGCGCCTTTATGAAATTTCTCATTGAGTTTGTCTTTCATCATGGGCGTGGCAATGAACGAGATCAACGCTATCGTCGCTACGAAGAGCAGAACGATAAGCGTCAAGTAGATGCTATAGACGGCCATAATAGCGATAAAAACAATGGAGAAAATCGTATCGAGGAGCACCGTCAGAGAGATATTGGTCATGAACTGCCGGAGATTCTCCAACTCGCGGACCCGTGCGATGATATTCCCCACTTTGCGAGTTTCGAAGTATCGAAACGGCAACGAAAGCAAGTGTCGGTAGACCTTCGCTCCCAGGCTGGCGTCAATCTTATTCGCCGTGTGGTAGAGGAGATAGTTGCGCATGAGGTTCAGGACCGTTTCGAAAAGGAGCACGATCAGAAACGCTCCGGCAACGACTTCCAGCGTCGTCAAAGCGTGATGCGCAAGAACCTTGTCAATGATGACCTGGATGAAGAGGGGCGTCACCAGTCCGAAGAGCTGGATAATGAAAGAGGATAGGACAACCGCCGAAAAGACCGGCCGGTGTTTGATAAATTCTTTGAAGAGCCAGCGGATGTTCAGAAAGAATTCCGACTTCGTGAACCGTGGATAGACGGCAATCATCATCCCGCTCCACATGGCTTTGAAATCCTCCACCGCCATCGACATCATCTTTTTTTCGATGCAGTTGAAGATAAAAATTTTATCGTCCTTCCTTCCGACAAGGACATGGAAATTACCCTCCTTATCCGTAAAGATTAGTGGGGATGGGTAGTTGAAAAGCACATCCAACGTCTTGGGATTTTTCTGGCGCGCGCGGATACCGTGGTCCCGGAGAATTCTTAGGACTTCCTCCGGCCGCAGTTCGCTCTCGACAAAATAGCGCCGCCTGACAGCCTGGATATCAATGTTCACAGAGTGGATTTTCGACACCACTTCAATACTGATAAGGCCAGTTTCCATTGTGCTCACTTATGAATGTTTTATAGTCCGTCTCGATCATGATCCGCCGTTCATATGCCGCAAGCGTTTGTTCTGCGGCCTTCAAATCGCGCTCCACCGTGAGGGAATCCTTTTCCAGTTCCTTGACTTCCACCAGGCTCCTTTCCCCCAGGCCTTTTGCCTTCTTTGTTATATCGAGCATCCGGCCGTATTGATCGGCCAGTTTCCGATAATGAACGAAGGATTTGAGGATTTCCTGATACCCGGCATAAAGCGTTCTTATATCCCGGTTTTTTTCCTCCGCGACCGCTTTGATGGTCTCGTCTTGTTTTTTAATCTCCAAGAGGTTTCTCGCTCGGTCCCACTTCCTCACGCCGCCGTCAAAAAGAGGCAGGCTGATCATGACACCTGCCGAGTAAGAGGTCTGCCGGAAATCGTTAACGGACCGATCCAAACTGTCCTGATTCGCGCCATAGAAATCGTAGCGTCCATAAAGAGAGACATCGGGGAAAAAGTTGTTCGATACGGCCTTGCTCTTGGCTTTCACAGCCTCCAACTCTTTTATCTTGGCCCTGTATTCAGGTGTTTCTTCAACCCGGCGGGAATAATCGGGTAATGGCTGCTCCCCCGTGGCGGATAACGCTTCTATATCGACATCTTCGCCGTAGGCCTTGCCTGTATAGCTATATAGCTTTTCCAGATTCTCTTTATATTCCTTCCGGATCGCTCCCATTTCCTTTTCCAGGGCGACGATGTCCGCCTCCAGCTTCAGGACCTCTTCATAAGCAGCCTGGCCGCCGACAAAAGCCTGTTTCTTTAGATACAGGACCTCCTGCATACGCCTCAATATGTCGGCGCCGTAGCGCAGCTTGACCCCGTTTTCCGCCAGAACGCCGTATATTCCCGTTATTTCTTTGAGAATACTCTTGGCTTCGACATTCACTTCACATATCCGGACGTCTCGTAGGCGTTCGTAATAATCGATCTCGAAGCGCTTTTTGTACCAATGGGAAAGATAGTATTGCCCCTGAAGGTAGGCGCTCGACCGCCAGGCGCTCTGATCGCCGCCCACTACCTCTCCGTTAATGGTGTCGATTCCGGCGCCTTGGTTAGCCAGATTTTCGTGCTTCTCGAAGCGGCTCACAGCCGCGACTTCCGGATACAAGCCCGCGTAATTCTGGCGATAGACGGCATTGGAAATATGAATATCTTCCGCCTTGACCCGAATTCGTGCGGAATTCTGCAAGGCATCTTTAACAACCCCTTTATAGGTAATGCTTTCCGCCCAGGTGGGTGGGGAAAATGTAAGGAGCAGTATGAGAATCAACGTGCAGCGATTATGCCGGCGCCTACGCATACAAATTCCACTCCATCGTCATCTTGCGATCGAATAGATGCTCACGGCGTTATTCAAAAGAACCCCCTCGT
>CAZDLM010000015.1:0-48912 GCA_964506465.1 uncultured Syntrophaceae bacterium | reverse complement strand
GGATTCGAACAGCTTGCCGCAGCCGAGTACGGGGACCCGAAATATCCGGATGTGCCGGTCACAGCCGACTCGGCGGAAGCTAACTTCCCAGCGGCACATTCCGGAACATGAAGAAGGCGGCGCCCGCGAGACAGAGGCTCGCCCACAGGTAATCCCAGGTCAGTTGCTGCTTCATGTAAAAGATGCAGAAGCCGGCAAAGACGATCATCGTCAGGACTTCCTGGATGACCTTGAGCTGGGGAAGGCTGAAATAGGCGCTGCCCATGCGATTGGCGGGAACCTGCAGACAGTATTCGAAGAAGGCGATGCCCCAACTGATGGCGATCACCAGCACGAGCGGCTGGGCACGCAGGTCCTTGAGATGCCCGTACCAGGCATAGGTCATGAAGAGGTTCGACAAAACAAGCAGCAATATCGGTGCAAAACGCATGGAACGAACTCCCTATGTTTCGGGCCGACCGTCGGACGTGTAAAACCCCGGGAGGGATCTCCACCCGGGGTTCAGAAACGCTGAAGAAACGCCCGCGATCATCTGAAAGTATTTCCTTGCTTCAACGGGTCGGCAGGATCTCGATCCAATACCCGTCGGGATCGGCAATGAAGTACAATCCCATCGCCTGATTCTCGTAACAGATGCAGCCCATCTTCTCGTGCAATGCGTGGGCGCCGTTATAGTCGTCCGTCCGCACCGCCAGATGAAATTCCCCCTCGCCAAGGTTGTAGGGTTCCTTGCGGTCGCGCATCCAGGTGAGTTCGAGTTTATGGGCGGTCTGGCCGTCGCCCAGGAAAACGAGGATGAAGCTGCCGTCCGGAGCGACCTTACGGCGGTCCTCGACGAGGCCAAGGGCCTCCCGGTAAAACTTCAGGCTCTTGTCCAGGTCGAGTACATTGACGTTGTTGTGGTCGAAGCGGAATTTCATATCGCCGCGGTCTCCGTTCTGTTTTTCGGGGGCGGAGTATAGGGGAAGAACTCACGGAAAGTCAATAGGAAAGAGGCGGGATGTCAAGAGGCGGGACATAGGAAAGAGGCGCGCCCGTCCGGCGCGCCTCTTTCCGGGATCCTGGCCGGAAGAATGGAGGAATGAACCGTTGGCCCCGTCTTCGGAAGCTCACTTCACCCCGCCGCCCGCAAAGGGCAGATGAGGCAGGAAGAACCCCGCGATCACGGCCGCGCCGATGACGGTGGCAAAGACGAGAAGCCATGCCATTTTCCCGGAATCCCATTTTTCGCTTAATTTCGTCACCGAGAAGACAAAACCCAGCACGACGAAAAGAGTGAGGATGATGACGCCATGGGTCGTCCAGTGATGACCCAACGCCGCCTTCATCGCATTCATCAGCCCCGCATTCGTCTCCTTGACGAGCAGGAGAATGGCGTTGAGCAGGCTCGTTACGGCCAAAGACAGGCCGAAACCGGCAGTGTACTTATCCATCGTTGCGTTCATAATTCTCACCTCCCCATCAATCCCATGGATAGGCCTTTGGAAATAATCCCCCCGGCGCCTTCCATGAAGATCCCGAAGAGGATGATCAGGGTAGACACCGCAAGAAGCAGCTTGCGGGCGCCACGGTCCCGGCAGACATCGTTCCTGTAAGCCACGATGGGGGCGTAGATGCCGAGCATGAGGGGGACAAAGAATACGTGCTCCTTGACCTCCATGAAGAAGCTGTGGGCCCAGGCCCACTGGCCGGCCTTGATGATGTCCCGTTCAGCCCCATAAAAGACGACGTACCAGTATCCGCCGATCAGGTAGGATAGGACAAGAAAAACAGCGACCGCCATGCTCAGTTTCTTGATCCTCTCGCGGTTTGCCTCACAGGCGTTCAACGTGTCCGTGAAGAGCGCAACTCCGAAGAGGATAGCCAGAACGCCGAACATCACGTGTGAGAACATCAAGCCCTGGACAAACATATCTTCCTCCTTCCCGGGAAACCGCCGTACCGGTTCTCCAGAGGTGAGAGTGATCAGCCTCAGGATATCTGTAATCCCGTCTACAGGCATTTCCCATCGGTGGAAACCCTAAAGTCGGGCTCCAAATCCCTTAATGCGCGTCGTCGGGAGAGACGCCGAAATCCGGCGACGGATGTGGCGAACTCCTTGAAGTCAGCCGGGACATTCTTCTTTCATCCATTTCGCTTCACGATTTCAGGATAACGCCCATTGAAGACGGGAGGGGGGCGACATAAGATGGAAAACGAAGCCGCTGCGGACCAAACCGCATGGATCCGGCAATTTCTGAACGAGCAGGCAAGAGAAGCGCCGCTCAAATGGCATCCATGAGGCCCGGCTGCGCCGGACGAATACATTGACGAGGAGACGCATCATGGCTGAAGACGGCAAACGGGAAGGCAAGATGGATATGCAGGCGGCAATGGCGATCTACAAGAACCTGGGAACGCCGGCCGCTCCCCACAAGATGTTCGCGCGCATGGCGGGAAGCTGGAGCGCGAAGACGAGGTTTTTTCTGGAACCCGGCAAGCCGCCTGTGGAAAGCGAGGGCTCCGCAGAGCAGAAAATGGTTCTTGGCGGACGTTTCCTTCAGGAGGAGTTTGCCGGCGACATGATGGGCAGTTCCTTTGCCGGCATCGGTTTCACCGGGTATGACAACCACGCGAAAAAGGTTGTGTCGACCTGGATGGACTCCTCGGCTACGGGCATCCTGCTCTTCGAGGGAACCGCCAGCGACGGCGGTAAGACCTTGACCCAGGAAAACTGGCACGATGATCCTCTGCGAGGCCGGATGAAGTGGCGCTCGGTGACAAGGATTGTGGACGATAATGCCTTTGTCTTTGAGATGTTCGGCACGGACAAGAGCGGCAAAGAACAGAAAGAGTTCGAGATTGCCTACACGCGGAGGCGGTGAGTCCTTCAGGCGGACGGTGACCGGCGGAAACGGGTTCAGAAGCGGTACGGCCTGCTAGGCGTGCCGGGCCAGAAATGCCCGCACCGCGGTCACGAAGCCGGCAGGGTTGTCGAGGGTCACATGATGGCCGCTGTCCGGCACGCCGACGATTTCCACCTGCGGGCACCGCGCCTTGATCTGGCGGGCGATGGCGGGGGTGATGCGCGTGCTGTCGGTGCAGTGGATGAGCAGCGCCGGGATCGCAATCCGTTCCCAGCAGGGCAGGCCGTCGATGGCGTGCCGCGCCGCGTAGACTCCGCGGTCGACCTTGTGCCGCCAGCGGCCGTCGGCCGACCGGCGGGCGCTGTGGCGTGCGAGGTAGGCGACGATGTCGGGCCGCGTGGACGCGCCGAGCGGATGCAGACGGTAGCGCGAGACAAATCCGTCCAGCGTATCGTAGCTGCTGCCTTCGCGCGATCCGATCGTGCGAAGGGCCGCCGCGAACTCCTCGCTGACGCGCTGCATCGAATCGACCACAATCAGTCGGCTCACCCGCTCCGGATGGGCGGCGGCGTACAGCAGCGACACCATGCCTCCCAAGGAATGGCCGACGAGGATGATATCCCGCAGATCGAGCTTCTCCACCGCCTCGGCGAGGTCCGCCGCAAAACGAGGGTAGGAATAGTCCGGCGGGTCGGCCCATGCGCTGTCGCCGTGGCCGCGTTGATCCAGGGCCAGCACATGGCAATCCGCGGCGAGATCCGGGGCGACGAAATCGAACCAATGCGCATGCGCGCCTCCACCGTGCAAGCACAGCATGGGCGGGCGGCCCGCCGTACCGTAATCCAGGTAATGGAGCCGAACGCCGCCGGCTTCGACGTAACCGCTCGCGCCAGCGTGGGGACGATCGGCCATGCCGTGATGCGGGGTGCTGCATCGATCTACGGTCTCTGAAACCATTTCTTCCTTCCCATCGTGAAATCCGGACCGGCGCCACGCCGAGCCGCCGGAACCTCTAGCACATTCCACACAAGATTTCCGCCATTTTGAAGACCCGGGACGCCGCAAGGACAAAAAGATCCTTGACAACGAGCCCCTTTGCCGATACTTATATATAGAACTACATGAGTATTGGACTCTATGCCTAAACTTCCTTCCAGCAACTCTTGGTCCGCGAGCGGCGGGAAGCCCCCGGCCGCCTTGTCGCGGCTCGACCACAATTCCTTTGTCCCCCTCTACCACCAGCTCAAGGAAATCCTCAAGGCGTCCATCACCGCCGGAGTATGGAAAGCCGATGAGATGGTCCCTTCGGAAAATGAACTCGCGGCAACGCATCGCGTCGCCGTCGGCACGGTGAAAAAGGCGCTCGCGGAATTGACCCGCGAGGGCTTCATCGTGAGACGCCAGGGCCGGGGGACTTTTGTGGCCCGCCCGGATTTCGGACGCAGCTTCTTCCACTTCTTCCGGTTTGACGTGAACGAGACCGGCGAGGACATTGTCCCGGTTTCGAAAGTGCTCTTCGCCGGCCCGAGCCGGCCGCCGTCCAGGGTACTCGACGTCCTGCGGCTTTCCAAGCGGGCGCGTGTGCTGCAGATCAAGAGACTGCGTACCTACAACGATCTCCCCTTGATGTATGAGGACATCTATCTTCCGGAGAAGATCTTCACGGGCCTGGAACGGATCGACATTTCGCGCGAACTGCTCTATCCGATTTACGATTCCCGGTTCAACACGCCCATCATCTGGGCTGAAGAATTCCTCGAACCGCGGCTGGCGACCGCGGAGCTCACCAAGCATCTCGGGATTGCCGCGGGGGATCCCGTCATTTTTCTCGAGCGCATCGCCTACACCTTTGAAGACAAACCTGTCGAATTCCGGACGAGTTTCGGGCGGGGAGACCGCTTCCGCTACCATATCGAGTTACGGTGAGGGGAGGTTCGCCATGAGTCTGGTGGATCTGACCGGCGCATATGACCTGCACGTGCACGCAAATCCCGAGCTCTATCTGCGCATCGGCGACGATCTGGACCTCGCGCGGCACGCGGCGGAATGCGGCCTGGCGGGGATTCTGATCAAGAACCATTTCGAATCCACCGTGGGACGGGCATCCCTCGCGGACAGGATGGCGGAAGGCGTCCGCGTCTTCGGTGGACTTGTCCTGAACTGGTCCGCAGGCGGACTGAACCCGTTCGCAGCGGAAACCGCCCTCCGTCTGGGCGCCCGTCAGATCTGGATGCCCACCGTGGACGCGGCGGCGCACGTCGCGGTCTACGGTCCGATGGGTGGCTTCAACCACCAGAAGAACGACCTGAGGCTGCCCCGCCCCGGCATCTCGATATTGGACGAGAACGGCCGGCTGAGACCGGAGGCCAAGGTCATCGTGGAACTCGTCAAAGAGGCGGACGCCATCCTGGGCACGGGGCATCTGAGCCGTGCCGAGATCTTCGCCCTCACGGATTTCGCGGTCGAACTCGGCTTGACGAAACTCCTGATCACCCACCCGGAGTTCAGCCCTCCCGCCCTGAGCATCGAGGACCAGAAAGGACTCGCCGCCCGAGGCGCCCGCCTCGAACTCTGCGGCGGCAACCTCTACCCCATTCCGGGCGTCGGCGACATAGACGACTATCGCCGCATCATCGCGGAGGCCGGCGCCGGGTCCGTCATTTTGACCAGCGACGCAGGACAGCCCAGAAAGTCATGGCCGGCCGAGGTGCTTCGCGTCTTCGGCCAGTGCCTTCTCGAAAAGGGAGTGAGCCAGGAGGAGATCCGCCTCATGACCAGGGAGAATCCAGCCCGTCTTCTGGGGGGGCTGTGAAAAAAGGAGGGCATCATGAAAAGAATGCTTCTGGCGTTGGTGGTGGTAGCGGCGATGGTTCCCTGCGCATGGGCCGCGTATCCGGAGAAACCGATTGTCCTGATTGTCCCGTCTCCGCCCGGCGGGGGCACCGACATCGCGGTCCGTCTGCTGGCTGAACTGACCGAGCCGTTTCTCAAACAGAAACTCGTTGTGGAAAACAAGCCCGGCGGCGGCGGAACCCTCGGCGTCAGTCTCCTCACACAGGCCAAACCGGACGGTTACACCCTGGCGGGAATATGGAACAGCCCCTTGACCGCGAGCCCCCATACCCTGCAGGTCGGTTTTACGCCGGACAGCTATCAGCCTATCCTGCAGATCTCTTCGGCCTCGTATGTGCTCTGCGCCGCTGCGGCTTTTCCCGCCAATAACGCTCGGGAACTGATCGCGGAGCTGAAGAAGAACCCGGGCAAGTACACGTATGGCAATGACGGCGTGGGCGGAACCATGCAGCTTGCGGGCGAACGCATCTTCAAGGCCTTGGGAGTCAAGGTGCGTCCGGTGCCCTTCGGCGGCGCCGGAGAAACCGCCAAGAACTTCCTGGGCGGCCACGTCACCTTCTACGGCGGCTCGATTCCGCCGATCATGCCGCACATCAAGGCCGGCAAGGCCAAGGCCCTGCTGCTGACCTCGGCGGCGGACAACGAGGCGCTGCCTACGGCCAGCGGACTCAAGGCCCTGGGCATCCCGCAGGAGGAAACCGTCCTGTGGCGCGCGGTCATCGCGCCCAAGGGTTTGCCGGCGGACGTGCTCAAGACGCTTGAAGCGGCCTTCCGTCAAGGGGCCTCCCAGCCGCGGTACAAGGAGTTCCTGACGAAACAGGGCGAGGAGTTGGTGATCGCCGGTCCCGCGGAAGTGAACAAACTGATCCGTGAGGAGTACAAGGCGCTGGGCGAAGTCGCCAAAGACATCGGCCTGAAGAAGTAGGGGCGGGTGCACGTGTTTCCCCTATCCAAAAGAAACGGCGAAATCGGCGTAGCCGTCGGTTTGCTGGCCGTGTCTTTCTTCCTCGTCTGCACGGCCGTCAGGATGCCGCTGGGAACCGCCGTCATGCCGGGTCCGGGAGTCATGCCCCTTGCCATCGGATCATTTCTCGGCGTGACGGCGGCACTTCTCCTGGTTTCCGCGTTGCGGCGGCGTTCGCACGCGGAAGAGGCGGTTGTCGAACTGGGCAGCCGTCATATCCTTGCGGCCGTTCTGGGACTGGTATGGGCGAGCCTTTTCTTTGAGGTGCTGGGATTTTCGCTGTGCTTCGGCGTCTTTCTCTTCGCCCTCTCGAAGGAATTCACCCGCCAGGGATGGCTCAAGCCCCTCGCGTTCGCAGCAATAGGCACGGCCGGAGCCTACTGGTTCTTTGTCCATCTCCTGGACGTAAGCATGCCGCGCGGCCTGCTGTGAAAGGATAGCGCCATGGACGCCCTCCAATTCCTGTGGAACGGTTTCGTGGTCGCTTCCCATCCCACCAACCTCTTGTATTGCTTCATCGGCGTCCTGTGGGGGACGGTCGTGGGAATCCTGCCGGGCCTGGGCCCGATGGCCGGCATGACGCTCCTGCTGCCGCTCACCTTCAAATTGGATCCGGCGGCGGCCATCATCATGCTGGCGGGAATCTTTTACGGCGCCATGTACGGCGGCTCGCTCACGTCCATCCTCGTCCGTATCCCTGGCGAGGCGGCTTCCGTGATCACCTGTATCGACGGATACGAGATGGCGCGCCAAGGCCGGGCCGGCCCGGCGCTTGCCATGGCGGCCATCGGCAGTTGGATCGGAGGCGTCCTGAGCGTCGTCGGCCTGATGCTTTTTGCCCCGCCCATGGCCGATGCCATGCTCAAAGTGGGTCCGCCCGCCGAGGCCGTATTGATGTTCCTGGCCCTCGTCGTCATGAGCTTCGTCAGCTCCACCCCGCCACTCAAGACGATTGCCATGATCCTGCTCGGGCTGGCGGTCGCCACAATCGGCATGGACCCCATTACCGGTTTTGCCCGTTACACGTACGGCAACCTGCGGCTGGCGGAAGGGTTGAGCTTCGTTTCGATCGCCCTGGGGTTGTTCGGGGTGAGCGAAATCCTGATCAACCTGGAGAAGATCGCCAGCATCCGGGCGATCCGGCCGTCGTTTCGCAGCCTTTGGCCGTCCCGGCAGGATTGGAGAGAATCGGCGCCGGCCATCGGCCGCGGCAGCGTGATCGGGTTCATCTTCGGCCTGGTGCCGGGCGTCTCCCACATCATCTCGACCTTCGTTTCCTACGTGGTCGAACGTAAGCTCTCCAAACATCCGGAGCGCTTCGGCAAGGGTGCCGTGGCGGGGGTTGCCGGCCCGGAAACCGCAAACAATGCAACCACGGGCAGTGCCATGATTCCGCTCCTGGTCCTGGGGATCCCGGCCATACCAGCCACGGCCGTACTCCTTTCGGCTCTGCTCATTCATGGAGTGCAGCCCGGCCCCCAGCTCCTGACGGACCATCCAGCGGTCTTCTGGGGGCTCATCGCCAGCATGGTCATCGGCAACGTCATCCTTCTGATCCTGAACCTGCCTCTGGTCGGCATCTTCGTGAACATCCTGAGGGTCCCTTATCCATACCTGGCGCCGATCATCCTCATGATCAGTATGATCGGCGTCTACAGCGTCAACAGCAGCCTGCTCGATCTCTGGCTGATGAGTGTCTGTGGCGTGGCGGGGTATGTGCTGCGGAAGTTCGACTTCGATGTGGCGCCGCTGCTGCTTGCCATCGTCTTGGGTGACCGGATCGAAATGGCGTTCCGCCGGTCTCTGACGATTTCCGACGGCAGCTACGGCATTTTTCTCGAAGGGCCGGCCGTCAAGATCCTGCTGGGGGGAGCCGTGTTCTTCGCGATCGTCCTGGGCCTGGCGCGTCTCCTGGGTTACCGCAGGGATTCCCGGTGTACCGAAGATATTTCGTGACGAGGCCTTCTTCCCCTGCCTGTACGTTTCCATTTCAAGCGGTCAGAGGCAGATTATTCTGATGAATATTCGGCAAGCGGGCAAATTGCAGATGACGGAGGGCTGATCTCAGGGATGTCGTTCGCGGGATTCCGGGAATGGCCGCCGATCTATGCAGCGGAGCTGCCGCCACTGCGGCGGTCCGTCAGCAGGCCGGCGAGACCCAGCAGCGTGCAGGCCGCCGAAATCAGCCACATCGCCGCAAAGCCCCAGTACTGGCTCACCAATCCCAAGAGAATGGAGCCGATGGAAATCCCCGCATCGAATCCCGTGAAATACGTGCCCGTGGCAAGTCCGCGTTGCTCGGGCCGAACCCGATCGATGAGCAGCGCCATCGTCGCAGGCTGGGCCGCGCCGAATCCGAGGCCGAAGAGCGAGGCCGAGACGACAAAATAGGGGAAGCCGGAAGCCAGGGGGAGGAGCGCCAGCGCCGCAGCCATAGAGATGATGCCCGGGACGATGGCCGCGGCGCGTCCGCGCCGGTCCGCCAGACGGCCGGCAAAGGTCCTGGCGACCAGCAGGGCGATCGCCTGGACCATAAAGAAGAAGCCGGGATTCTGAATGCCGCGCGACTGCGCGAAGATCGATATGAACGCGCTGATCGTTCCAAAGGACATCCCCATGCAAAGGGCCATCCAGGCAACCGGCAAGGCGTCGAACGCCACGACGCCGGTGCGCAGGGACCACGGGCGATTCTTGATCTCCGAGGTGTGCCGTCGCTCGCGCGCCAGGAGCGAGATGGCAAAAGCCGTGAAGGCCAGCCCCGCCGCGAAGTAGAACATGTGCCGGAAGCCGCTCGCATCGATGAGCACGAAGCCGATTACGGGCCCGAGAATGAGGCCGAGGGCCTGCGCGGCGGCGAAAAGCCCGACCGCCTCGGCCCGCCGCTTGCGCGGCGCGATATCGGCCACATAGGCGTTGGCCGCCGTCGTGTAGCAGCTCAACCCGAAGCCGTGCACGAAACGCCCCACCAGCAGAAACGGGATCGAACCGGCCAGCAGATAGAACAGGCTCGCGAATCCGTAACAGGACGTGCCGATGAGAACCAGGGGACGGCGTCGCCAGGCGTCCGTCAGCCATCCCACCAACGGTCGGAAAAGCAGTGCGGTGAAGGCAAGGGCTCCGCTCACCAGGCCGGCGTCGGCCTGGTTGCCCCCCAGGCTTATGACGTATACGGGAAGCGTGGCGACCAGCATCTGCATGCCGAACGCGTTTGCGAAGTTGGCGAGCGTTGCGAAGACAAAGTCAGGCGTGAAAACGCGCTCCCCGGCAATTCCGGCGGCATCCCGGTTCCGGGAGAACGGCTCGCTGCAGGGGCCTCCTGAGTCCTTCGATGTGCTGGTCATACCTCATGCATCCTTGATCGCCGCAGCCGGCCTGCAACGGGGGCGGCTGCATAAGACGCGCTTTTTGCGGGGCCGACATATGGCAGGTCCGATTTCGCCTGTCAATCAATACTTTGCCGGCGATACTCTGCCGGTGGATATTTGACATAACAGGCGCCGGTGTGCAAATGATTAAACATCTTAGAAGACAAGTGACGGCCGAAACCTGCGGCGGGAAAAACATGATGGTCCGGGAGAAATTCGCAAAATCCGTCCTCTCCAAATCCCAGGTCTACGACTATGCCATGAATCCCTACGTGGGATGCAGCCACTCCTGCCGGTATTGCTACGCCGCCTTCATGAGGAGGTTCACGGGCCACGGCAGCGAACAATGGGGGGAATTCGTCGACGTGAAGATCAATGCCCCGGAACTGCTGGCCCGCGAGATCCGGAAGAAGAAAAGGGGAAGGATCTGGATCAGCGGCGTCTGCGATCCATACCAGGCGGCGGAGAAGAGATACAGGCTCACGAGAAGGTGCCTGGAGGTCCTCCTGGATGATCAATGGCCCGTGACGGTTCAGACCAAGTCATCCCTGGTATTGCGGGATATCGACGTCCTCGAAAAATTTCAGGATCTGGAAGTCGGGTTTTCCATCGCGACCGCGGATGAAGAAATCAGGAAGATCTTCGAGCCCGGCGCTTCCCCGATCCGGGAGAGGATTGGCGCCCTGGGTGTCCTGCACGCGAAGGGAATACCGACCTTCGCCATGATCGCACCCCTTCTCCCAGGGGCCGATGGACTGGTCGAGGAACTCGCGGGGATCGTGGACAGCGTCCTCATCGACCGGCTCAATTACTTCTACGCGAACCGCATCTATAGGGAAAAGGGCATGGAATGGGCCCTGAAAGACGCCTTCTTCCATGGGCAGGCGGAACAACTGGCGGAAGGTTTCCGGAGGAAGGGGATTCCCGTACAGGTTCTCTTCTGAATTGTCAGATCGGCGGAGGGAAGGGGTTCCGCGAATTCATTCCCCCGCATGCTGAAACACCACGTTGCGGAAGAACTGTACGAGGGCCTGCTTGCGCACACGCTCTTCCAGTTGACAGGGGATGAGTTTCCCGGGCGGCCAGCGAAGCAGCGACATCTCATATTCCATGATTTCGCCATAGGCATTGTTCAGATACCACGCATACAGAAGCCCGAAAAGCAGGCCCGGGGGAAGAAACCCTTCCCGGTCATTCAACGTGATCCCGAAGATATCCGGGTCATGCGGGCTCGGCAGCATGCGGGCCAGCCTCAGATAGGTCCGCAAATCCCCGTCGTCGAGGAAGCACCCGCGTTCCCGCAGGGGACGCAGGCGGATTTCATAACGGCGCCCTCCCCAGTGGATCCCGTCTTCCGGATTCACCCAGCGCCGGCTTTCCAGGTACCGCCCCAGCAGCGACTCGCCCAGCGCGATGAGAAGATTGTCCCGGAGCCTTTCCGGATCGCCGCTCACCTGCTCGTGGACCTTCAGGACCCCGTCTTCGGGGTCATAGTATCCCAGGACGTTGTCCCACTCCTTGCTCCTGACCCACCGGGAGGCGGGAACAATCCGCGCCCCGCGGAAACATTTCAGATGCCCGATTCGGATATCGCGGTTCTCCCAGATCATCTCGTGCATGGTGTTGCGAAGCGTCCTCGGAGAGAAACGCTTCTCCGCCAGCATCGAACCCGTCTGCCTGTGGTAGGAGGAAAGCAGAGGCGCATCCGTGCAGGGGGGACCTGGGGTCCGTACGGGGAGCGGCCGCGACAGCGCGCGCTCCGGCTTCAGGTTCAGCCGCTGGTGCGCGAACAGCAGCGTTCGCACCGCCAGAGCGAATTTCTGAGGGTCATGATGGATCACGCTCGCGGCATTGAGTCGTTCCCGGGAATAGATGGTCGCCTCCACCGGCAGCGCCCCGAGACTCTCCACGCGAGCCCGGTCAAGATAGATGGGACGCTTGCCTTCGAGGGCATAGTTGCGAAGCACATCGCCGGGTATGTGTTCCAGGTTGGCGCTCAATACGACATCGAACAGTCCCTCGGAACCGCCTGCGATGTTGTGATCGTAAGCCTCCACCAGGTCGGATACATGGAACCCGTGTTCCCGCTGGCGCCGGGATATGTCGGTTTCCCCCTCCTGAATCCAGAAATTGGCTCCCAGAATCTTCAGCGCCTTCCGGTTTTCCCGGATGGCCTGTACGAGGGGAGGGATCTGCAGGATCGGCATGATGCTCGTGTAGAGGCTCCCGGGGGCAAAAAGAATAAGGTCCGCCTCCCGGATGGCGCTGCAGACGTTCTCGCTGACCCGGGGGGGCGCGCAATACTCCACGGACACGCGGTCGATGGGCAGCAAACGGTGCGTGACCGCCGATTTTCTCTGTCCCCTGACGGCAACCCCGTTGCTGTACTGCAGCACCAACTGCCCGGGGGTCGGCGTCGCGGGATGCAGGCAGCCCGGGGATACTCCGATGGCCCGCGAGAGCAGGCCGATTCCCTTCTCGATTGCCTCCACGCCCGGAGCGCGGGCGCCCGCCTTTCCGTCCGACTGGAATACGGCCGCCGTGAGCAGCAGATTTCCCAGGCAATGACCTCCCGGCGCTATCACCGGTCCCTTCCCGCCCGGGGAGATATATCCGCCGAGCGATGACAGGAGGTCTGCAAGAGCGTTCGGACAGCATCCCCGCAGATGCGGCGGGACCACGAGGAGCGGGTCGGCCACATATCGGAAATCCCGGAATCCCTTCGGGAAGCGGTGATTGAAGACGCCGTGAATGGCGCAGAGGATCTGCCGCGTCAGGATATCGTCGCGGCCGTAGGTCTTCCGAAGGTTCTTGTGGAGGACCAGGGAAAGCAGAAGCTTGCGGAAGTCGCCGATCCCGATCATCGGCAGCTCCCGCAGGAGCAGGCCCGTCGATCCTCCGTCATCCGTCGTGCACACCACTACATTGAGGTGAGGGAATTCCTGTTTGAGGCCGATAAATGGATTTTCGGGCCAATCGTCCAACTGGGAATTTCCGCCGAGAACCGTGGAGAGCCCCGTTCCGCCTCCGAACGTCACGACCCGCTTCGCACGGCATTCCGAGGAATGAACCTCGTCCGCCAGTCTGGAAACGATCCTTCGTCGAGGCCCTCGGGGAGGCGTCCCGTTGATGACCGTCTCCAGGAGCTGGTCAAGATATCGGCCGATCTGTGATGACTTCATGGCAGACAGCGGACCTCCTTAAGAGGGTCCTGCAGAGAACGGCAAGTTCAAGGATGAACAGGATGAGACGGATACAGACCCGCTTTTATGGGACGGGACTATAAGGAGATCGGTTTTGCGTGTCAATGAGAAAAAGGGCGGACTCTAGCCGCGGACGGCATCGGCCCTCGCGACGACGCCTGCGCCGGAGTCATCCGGCTTGCGTTTCCGATGGCTGGCGGCTTCGGACGGCCGGCCGTTTCCGCTGCAATTCACCCGGGTTTACCCGGGCCTTTTCGCACCGGAAATGTTCAAAAAATATCTTGAAATATAATTAAATTAACATATTATCCGACGACTTGGAGGAGAGAGCATGGACAGGAAGCCGCGCGGTTACGACAAGACGATTCAACTGATGAACAGGGGCGCCGACATCCCCAATCCCTCGACTCTGGACATCGGCGACGACGTCAACGTGGATCAGATATCCGGAAAGGGCGTCAGGATCTATCCGGGATGCAGGATCTACGGCAAACAGACGGTGATATCGGCGGGGGCCCAGATCGGTTACGAAGGTCCGGTCACGATCGACAATTGCCAACTCGGCCCCAAGGTCGAATTGAAGGGCGGATATTTCAACCGGTCCGTCTTCCTGGAAAAGGCAAACATGGGGTCCGGGGCGCAGGTGCGCGAAGGCTGCATCCTCGAGGAGGAGGCCAACGGCGCCCACTGCGTCGGCATCAAGCAGACCATCCTTTTCCCTTTTGTAACGCTCGGCAGCCTGATCAACTTCTGCGACTGTCTGATGGCCGGCGGGACGAGCCGGAAGGACCACAGCGAGGTGGGCAGTTCCTACATTCATTTCAACTTCACGCCGGACGGGGACAAGACGACCGCGTCCCTGTTCGGGGATGTTCCGCGGGGCGTGATGCTGAACCAGCCGGCCATTTTTCTGGGCGGCCAGGGCGGCATCGTGGGGCCTGCCCGCATGGGATTCGGCAACGTGGTTGCCGCCGGCTCGGTGCTGAGAACGGATTTTACCGGGGACAACAAGCTGATCGTTGAGGAACCGCAATCGGGAAAGATCGTCGATTACCTGCCCAGGGCCTATCCAAACCTTCGCCGCATCGTGGAGAATAATCTTCTCTATATGGCAAACCTCATGGCTCTCGAGGAGTGGTACCTTCATGTGAGGCGGCCGTTTCTGGATTCGCAGGAATTCGGCCCGCTCCTCTTTGCCGGGCTGCTCGAGAAGCTGGCGCTTGCAAAGAAAGAGAGGATCAAGCGGTTGCAGGTTCTTTCCGAGAAGGCAAGGACTTCTCCCGAACCGGGCGGAAACGTGGGACCGGAAGCGTCCGCGCGGAAGGAATTCTCTGAAAGGTTTACGGAAATGGAAGCGCTCTTCGCCGCCGGCATCGCGGACGAAGCGGCCGGAAGATATCGCGATGATTTTCTCGCCGCCTTTGCCAGGGCAAGGGGCGAAAGCGGAGGCAACTATATCGCCGCCGTGCAGGGTCTTTCCGTGGATGTCTCCGGGAAGGGCACTGCGTGGCTGCAGGGGATTGTCGATGAATTCTGCCGAAAGGCGGGAAGAAGCGTTCCGTCACTTCAGCTATTCGGCAGAAAATTCTGACCCTATTCACCAGGAGGAAGTCTTATGGGGAAACTGTTTGGCACGGACGGCATCCGGGGTGAGGCAAACCGGTATCCCATGAATGCGGAAATTGCCTTTGCCGTGGGGCAGGCGATTGTCTATATCCTGAAGAAGGAGCGTGCGCGCCCGAGAATCGTCATCGGGAAGGATACCCGCATTTCCGGGTACATGCTCGAGAGTTCCCTGGAATCCGGGATCACCTCGATGGGCGGCAATCCCTACCTGCTCGGCGTCCTGCCGACGCCGGGGATCGCCTTCGTCACCCACAGCATGCGCGCCGACGCAGGGATCGTCATTTCCGCTTCGCACAACCCTTATCAGGACAACGGCATCAAGATCTTTTCCGGCGGCGGCTTCAAACTCTCCGATGAGCAGGAGGAGACCATCGAACACCTGATGCTGAGCAATACGCTTCACGGCCTGGTGCCGCCCGTCAAGGACATGGGGCAGGCGTTCCGCATGTGGGACGTGCACGGCCGCTATATCGTCTTCCTGAAGCACACATTTCCGCATGAAGCATCGATCGAAGGAATGAAGGTCGTTCTCGATACCGCCAACGGCGCCACCTACAAGGTCGCCGCGGAGACCTTCTGGGAACTCGGCGCGGATGTGGAGGTGATCCACAATGCGCCGAACGGCATCAATATCAACGACCAGTGCGGCTCTCAGCATACGCAGGACCTGAGAAAGAAAGTCGTCGAAAACGGCGCCGCCATCGGGTTCGCCTTTGACGGCGACGGCGACCGCCTGATCGCCGTCGATGAAAAAGGCCAGGAAATAACCGGCGATCAGATCCTGCTCATCTGCGCCAGGATGCTCAAGGAGCAGGGCCTGCTCAAGAACGACCTCCTGGTGAGCACCGTCATGAGCAACCTGGGATTGCGGGTGGCCTGCAGGAAATACGGCTTCAGACACCATGCCGCCAAGGTGGGCGACCGCTATGTCCTGGAGGACATGCAGAAGATGGGCGGCGTGATCGGCGGGGAAGATTCGGGCCACATCATCTTTCTCGATCATCATACCACCGGGGACGGCATCCTCACCGCTCTGCAATTGCTTGCCGCCATGATCCGGGCCGGCAAGCCCCTGTCGGAGCTGGCCAAGATGATGGACATCTATCCGCAGAAACTGATCAACGTGAACGTGACGAGCAAGCCCGACATCAAGACCGTGCCGCAGGTCATGGAGGCGATTGACAGGATCGAGAAGGAGCTGAAGGAAGAGGGGCGCGTCCTGGTCCGCTATTCCGGCACGCAGAATATGTGCAGGGTCATGGTCGAGGGCCCGTCTGCGGCGGTGACCGAGAAGTACTGCAGGGAGATTGCCGATATCATCAAACGTGTTCTGGGCTGAGATCGTACGGAACAGCGCGCTCTTGCAGAGCAAAGGAGAAAGAACATGCCCGTCAAGATCTTCATCACCAACGATTTTGAGCACATGAGCAGGGTGGCCGCGGACATCGTGAAGAAGAAAATTGTCGGGATCGCCAAGGCAAAAAAAGAGGTCGTGCTGGGGCTTGCCACGGGAAACTCGCCGACCGGGATGTACAAGCTCCTCGCGCAGGCGGCCAATCAAGGCGAGTTCGACAGCGGCCGCATCCGGAGCTTCAACCTCGATGAGTATGTCGGTCTGCCCGGGGAGAACGTCCAGCAGCGGGTCACCCACCCCGAGAGCTACTGCTATTTCATGATCCAGGAGTTTTTCGGCCTGCTGAAGAAGAAATTTGCCGAAACGAGCGTGCCGTGGGGATCCCTGATCGATCAGAAGGAACTCCGAGGCGAGCTGAAGAAACATCCGGGGGACTGGGCCTATCGGGGGTCGGATGCCGGCAAATCCATCGCCATCAAACGGAACGCCCGGTCGAAGGTCCTTGCAGAGATCCGGAAGGACATCCTCGACGGCTACGCGCGGAAGATCCGGAAGGCGGGCGGCATCGACCTTCAGATCATCGGCGTCGGCGGACGCGGGCACGTTGCTTTTCACGAGTCGGGCATTCCTTTCCAGGGAAGCTCCGTCATGCTGGTCAAGCTCGATGAGAACACCATCAAGAACTCCGTAGCCGACGGGCATTTCCCCTCGGAACAGGACTGCCCAAATTACGCGATATCGATGGGCGCAGAGCTTGTGTATCAGGCAAGGAACGTCGTCCTGCTTGCAAATGGCGAGAGGAAGGTGGAATCCGTCACCCGGTCCATCCTGGGGGAGATCACCCCGGAGGTGCCGATTTCCTACGGACAGAGATATGCCACGAACGGCGGCAATCTGATCTACGTCCTCGACAGGATCGCGGGCAGAGAGTTGCTGGCGAACCCGGGCGCGCTCAGGAAAAGGAAGGCAGTTCTCGAGGACTGCAGATAGACTTATTGCGGAGGAGCGCCCTGGCGTCCCGCCAGCCGGGCGCCCGCCGCGACCATCAAGCCATCTAACGCTCCGCCACGCAGTTATTCCGGTTTACGCGTTCGAGAGGGTCCTGCCGGTAGTATTCGCGCAGGACGCGATAGAGGTCCGGCGCATGCTCCCTCAGGGACTGCGGTCGGTCGAAGAACTGCTCCGTGGCGACGGCGAAGAATTCCGCTTCATTGGTTGCGCCGTACGCATGAAGAAAAGATTCCCTGCCCCGTTCGGCGTCGCTTTTGAGGCGCAGGTATTCGCGCGAACAGGTCCGGACCCAATCCTCGTATTCAGCCCGGCCGCGCAGCGGCGGTGTGCCGTCGGCCCCGCCATTGAGCATATCCAGCTTGTGGGCGAATTCGTGGTAGATGACGTTGTGGCCGTACTCGGGATGGCGGCCGCCGTGCAGGGCCGCATCCCAGATAAGAATCAACGGTCCCCGCTGGAATGCCTGCCCGATGATGGGATGCTGAAGTTCCACCGGCTTGAACGCCGTTTCAAAGAAACCGGGTCTGCGCTGAGGCGGAACGACGGTCGAGGGGTAGACGACGATGGATTCGACATTCTGATAGTAGTTGTGGGGCAGCCCCAGGAGCAGCAGGCAGGCCTGGGCGGAGATCGTCACGCGGATCTCGTCCGTCAGTTCCAGCCCCCCGGCTCCTTCCCAATGCTTTTCACCGATGAACACCTGGATCAGCGCACGCAGATGGGCGCGCTCGTCATCCTCCAGCATGCAGTAATGGGCGACATTGCGGCGGATGATGTCTTCCCATGCGGGCGGAAAAGGAACCCGGGCAAGCTTCTTTCGACGATAACCGACAAACCAGTGAAACATTGCGATTTCCCGTGTTCCTGCTCAGCCGCCGGATCCCAGCCCCCGCTCCTGCACCACGAAAAAAGGACTCCCCGATTCCGGGGAGTCCTTCAAAGAGATGTCTCAATATCGGCTACAGTTTGCGGACATTCTCGGCAGCCGGCCCCTTTGTACCCTGGACGACATCAAAGCTGACCCGGTCACCCTCGGCCAGGGACTTGAAGCCCTCTCCCTGGATCGCGGAATGATGTACGAATAGATCCTTCCCCCCGTCTTGCTCGATAAAGCCAAAACCCTTCTTGTCATTGAACCACTTCACTTTTCCCTCTGGCATCTTTATCCTCCTTTTTTGTGGGTTCTTCACCGGAACTGGTTGCCGTGTTTTGAAAGCATTACCTCTTATTTCCGGAAATGCAAGATTTTTCCTGCTCCCTTAATCCGGCGAGGATCGGGCCGCTGCGGCGGATGACCGGGCAAGAGTCTTCGAGCGGAGGCAAGGATCATGGGTCGAGGAACGCCGGCGAGGGAGATGGGGCTTCGTTCAGGCTTCCAGGTAGGAGACCCTGTTGATCCTCGTCCAGTAGAACGCTATTTCGACGACGGCCTGGACAAATTTCTCATAGGTATGAGGCTTTACGACGAAACTGTTTGCACCGAGCCGGTAACTCTCGATCCGGTCCCTCTCGTTCGCCGACGACGTAAAAACGACGACCGGGATCGCCGCCGTCGTCTCGGTGTCCCGGATCTTCTGAAGAACCTGGAGCCCGCTCACGAGCGGCAGGTTCAGGTCCAGGAAGATCAACCTGGGACGCCTGAAAGAATCATCATCCGGACACGGCCTCCCGGAACAGAGATAGTCCAACGCCTCCGCACCGGTGCGGAGCACCTTGATCCTGTCGGACGGGCCATTCTCCTCCAGGGCGTCGATCATGAACTCGACGCTGTAGATGTCGTCTTCGATGATCAATATCTCCAACGGATTCTCAGTCAAGCAGCGTCCTCCTCCTGTGATGCTATTCTACCGGGGAGTCGCGGTGAAATGCCATGCTCCCGCGCCTGATTGTGCATTGCGCGGCGGCTCGTTTTGTCTTCGAAAAACGTGAGACTATCGATAAGAGAATGGTTAATCTCATGTCAGGCAGGGGTTTGCGGCAAGTGCGGGAGATGTCCTCGGCGGTACGGCCATCCAGGATGTCATTTCGTTTTTTCGGTGATCGTCCTGATCAGGCAATCGATTGTGCGCGGGAGATTCGGGAGCCGCCCGCCGATATTGCAGGTCTCTTTGCAGTCTGCCGTCGCCCTGCCTAGATGCTTTGCCGCAGCAACCGCTGTATCCGGACGTCTCTTTCCTGCGCATCGATCGGGGGCGGGACGAATTTCTCTTCAAAGCTTGCGGACTCTTTCCGGTAGAAAAGCCCGAGGGCGATTGCGGCGTCGGAGTTGTAGTCCCATTCCCTGATCCGGGTCAGCGCCGCCGTGAAGTCGCCCGCGTCGTGGTCCTGCAAGTCATAGACGCGCTTGGCGTAATATTCGTAGAGGTTGTTGTAGGTTACGCACACCTGCAGGACGTCGACCAGCGCAAAGCCCTTATGCAGGATGGCTTCCTTGAAGAGACGCGTCAGCAGCGACAAACCGCGGGAAGTGCCGCGCGCCAGAAAGCTCGCCCTGCTTGCCAGCAATAGTTCCAGCGGGTTGAGGGGCGCTTCGATGCTGCCCCGGGGCGTGGAGCGGCCCTTGAATCCCGTAAACGACGTTGGGCTGTATTGAAAGGCGGTCAGGCTGTAGGAACGGTTGTTGTGGACGATGACGGTGATATCGATGTTCCGCTTGGCGGCAAAGACCAGGTGCTCAATTCCTTCTCCGTAGGCGTCCCCGTCGCCGGCAAAGCAGATGACCTTCAAAGCGGGCTTCGCGATCTTTATTCCCTCGGCCACCGGAACGGTCCTGCCGTGGATGGAGTAGAAGCTGTTGAGGTTGAGATAATCGGCGATCTTCGCATGGCAGCCGATCCCCGTGACCATCACGACGTTCTCCAGTGGGAAGACCGCATCCTTCAATTCGTTCAGGGCGGTTTTCATGCCGTTCAGGATCGCGAAATTGCCGCATCCCGGACACCAGGTGTTCGGGGAATAGGTGCCCAGATTGGTCTGGCTCATCGGATCGCCTCCTTTACTCTCATCTCCAGTTCATCCAGGGCGAAGGGCCGCCCGTCGTACTTCAGGATCATCCCGTCCACGCGGAATCCGTGGCTCCGAATCAATCCGGCCAACTGCCCGGTTGCGTTGTTTTCCACGACGATAAGCTTTTCGATCCCCCGCACCGCTTCCCGGAAAGCGTCCTCCGGAAAAGGCGAGAGGACGACCGGCTGCACCATCTTCAGCCCCAGTTTTTGCGCCAGCTCCGTGCAAACGCCCTTGTTGGAACCCCAGCAGAGCAGGGCCGTCGAACTGTTCTTGTCGCCGCAACGGTTGACCTGCCTGAAGCCTTTCAACTCGTCCTGCAAAAATCTCTCCTTGCGCAATCGTTTGTCCTGCATCTTCCTGGTGATGATGCCGTCCTCGGTTGTAATGCCGAACTCATCATGCTCGTAACTGTTGGTCTTGATGACGGCGTCCTTCCGGGGGGCAAAGGCGAGAGGCGACACTCCGCCTTCCTCATCTTCGTACCGCTTGTACGGCGTCTTCCCATCCCAGACGACCGGAAGGATCTCCGGGATCTCCTGCACGGAACCCATGTCAAAATTGCCGATCCCCTCGTTGAGATTCTTGTCCGTCAGGACAATAGCAGGGATTTGGTATTTCCATGCCAGGTTCAACGCCAGGGCGGACCAGAAATAGGCCTCCTCCAGGTCGCCGGGCGCCACGATAAAGCGGGGAAATTCGCCCTGTCCAGCACTCAGGGCGAAGCGCAAATCGGCCTGGCCGGAGTAGGTCGGCAAGCCGGTGCTTGGGCCCGGTCTCTGCCCGAGGACGATGACCACCGGCGTCTCGCTCATGCCGGAGAGGCTCAAGCCCTCCGTCATCAGACAGAATCCTCCACCCGATGTTCCAACGGCGGCCCTTTCGCCCGCATAGGCAAATCCGAGGGCCATGAGCATGACTCCGATCTCGCTCTCCGGGTGGATGACCTTCAGGGAGAATTCGTCCGCCCGTTCGGCCAGGAAATGCAGCAGCGGCGTCGTGGGGGTCATGGGATAGGCGATGTAGTCCTGCAAACCCCCCTTGACGAGTCCCAGGCCGATCGCCTGGCTTCCGGAGATCAAAGGGAGCGGTTCCGCCGCCGGCGGTGCAATGTTTCTTGCCGTTTCCGCCGCGGCGAATCCCCTTTCGGCGATCTTTACATTTTGCGCTGCTTCCTTCGGGAAATTGTCCGTGATGACCTTTTCCAAGGTCTCCATCGGGACGCCGATGGCCTTCGCAAACCCTCCGATCATACAGATGTTGCGCATGACCTCATGGGCGTTTTCCTCCTTGACGATTGTTCCGACAGCCAGGCCCATCATGCGGATCTGCCCCGAAAGGACAGGCGCCTTGACGGCGTCGCTGTCGTAAATCACCAGGGCGTCTTCGTTGAGGCGCGCTTGATGCAGATCAATGGTTTCCCGGTTCAGTGCCAGGAGGAGATCGATCTTTTCCCGATGGGCGCCGATCCTGGCTTGAGCGGCCCGGATGATGGAAAAGGTATGTCCTCCCCGAATCAGGGAAGGATAATCGTGATAGATATAGATCCGGTACCCGCATCGATTCAGAAGATGGCCCAGAATCAGCGTGGCCCTGTCGATGCCTTCGCCTGCCTTGCCGCCCGTCAAGACGGAGAATTCCCGCATTTTCCTTCCTCTCCTTCGTTTGCTTGCTCCTTGTGATATCTTAGCCGGCGGCGGCGGAAGAACAATGATAATTCATGGGGAGGATAATGGTAGCAGCGGCCTCCAAATGTCTTTTCGGTCGCTGTTGACGGCTGAGGGCTCGTGAGAGATAGGAGAACGAGGAACTTTGAGCCCGAATGTGGTACACATGCCGCGGTTGCGGGTCGGGAGTTTGTCCCGGAGGATGAGATCTATGAATGGGCAAGGCGCCGTTCAATCCGGCAGGAAGCGGAATATCTTTTATGGCTATGTCGTCGTTGCGGCTGCCCTCCTGATTACCATCATTTCACACGGGGCCCAGTACACCTTTGGAATCTTCTTCAAGCCGCTCCTGGAGGAATTCGGCTGGACCAAGGCCGCCACATCGGCCGCCTTCTCTCTGTACCTGGTTCTGTATGGTGTTTTGGGTATCTTCGTAGGGCGGCTGAACGATCGTTTCGGCCCCCGCCTCGTGCTGACGGCCTGCGCGTTCTTTCTGGGGCTGGGCTATGCGCTGATGTCTCGGATCGGCGCCATTTGGCACCTTTACGTGGTCTATGGGGTGCTGATTGCGGTCGGGATGAGCGGCATCTGGGTGCCGCTGATATCGACCATACCTCGCTGGTTCATACGGCGGCGGGGTTTGATGACGGGGATCGTCACGTCGGGCTCGGGCATCGGCACCATCCTGCTCTCCATCGCGGCCAGCGCCCTCATTGCCGAGTACCAGTGGCGGATGTCTTACCTCATCGTCGGCGGCGGCGTTTGGACCATCCTGACGCTCTCGGCCCAGTTCTTGAGGCGCGATCCACAGCAGATGGGTCAAGAACCCTACGGCGGCGATGTCGTGAAGACGGCGGCCGTTTACGATTCCGACAAGGGCCTGTGTTTCCGTGAGACGATCAACACCGGCCGGTTCTGGGTGCTCTGCGCCGCATTTTTCTGTTTTGGCTTTGACCTGTACACCGTCATGGTGCACCTCGTGGCTCATGCCATTGAAATGGGGATCCCGGCGCTGACTGCGGCCGGCATCATCGCCGTTGTCGGGGGCGTGAATGCCGCCGGCAGGGTAGGGATGGGCATCATCAGCGACCGGATTGGCAATTTGCGTTGCCTCGTTATCAGCTTTCTGCTGATGACGGCGGCGCTGGTCCTGCTGACGTTCGCCGCCGAAATGTGGCAGTTGTACATCTTCGGCGTCATCTTCGGAATCGGATACGGCGGTCTGGCCGCGTTGATGGCGCCGGTGCCGGCGGAATTGTTCGGTCTGAGGTCGATCGGCACCATCGTTGGGGCGGTAACGTGCAGTTTTACGCTCGGCGGCGCTGTCGGTCCTGTGCTGGCGGGGCTTTTATCGGACATCACCGGCGGTTACCATGCGGCGTTCGCTGCCTGTGCCGCGGTGGGTGTTCTGGGTACGATATTTAGTGTCCTGATGGGGCGGGCGGCAAAGACGGATGGAAGTGTTGCAGAAAGAAGCCTCTGATCCGGTCAAGACATGACCTCCGAAAAGTCCAGCAGTTCAGCAGACCGCAGGCGGAGGGGGCAGGGTTTTTTCATTGTGGTGATCCGGCAAGGGCCGGGACGGACGGATGGATGAAAGAGAGTCGCAGTCTGCTCAAGAAAAGCCGTTCTTCTTCTGAGGAAGCGAAAAATAGAAAGTGGCGCCCTTGTCGACGTCCCCTTCCGCCCAAATCCGTCCGCCGTGGCGGCTGACGATGCGATGCACAATGGCCAGTCCGACGCCGGTGCCTTCATAATCATCCGCGGAATGAAGACGCTGGAATACGCCAAAGAGTCTGTCGTAGTGCTTCATGTCGAAGCCGACGCCGTTGTCCCGAACGTAATAAACCACCTCTTCCGCTTCGCGAGAACTTCCCACCTCGATCCGAGCGATATCCCGGGTACGGGTGAACTTGACCGCATTCCCCAGCAGATTGCTGAACACTTCTCGCAGGAGTGACGGATCGCCGGTCGCCGGGAACACTCCCTCATTGCGCAAGATCATGTTCCTGTCCGGGTTGCTCGTAAGCAGATTCTGCCAGACGTTCCCGATGATCCCTTCCATATCCAGGCGTGCATTCGAAATTTCCTGTTTACCCAGACGGGAAAGCGTCAGCAACTCATCGATAAGACGCCCCATGGTCTCGACGTTCTCGCGGATCGCACGGAAGCGACGCTTCGTTTCTTCATCAAAATGCTCCTCCTGCTTCTTGAGGATCATTCTCGAATACCCGTCGATGGCCCTGAGCGGCGCTCGGAGGTCATGGGAAACAGAGTAACTGAAGGTCTCCAACTCCTTATTCAGGTCTTCGAGCTTCCTGTTGAGCTGCTCCACTTCCAAGAAGCCGCGGTGGGTTAACTCGAAAGGGGCAAGGCATTCCGTAGAAAATTCATGGGACAATTCCACTATGCGGATGCAGTCACGTGCCGTTTCAGCGTCTTTCAAGAGTTCGAGAAGCGCCTCCTGCTGGGTCGATACAATGTCCATGGGACCGAGCCCGTCCCGCATGGCCTGGCGGCCCAATTCGTAGGCGTGTTGCAGCGCGGCTTCGCCTGTCGCTGTGATGTATTCACGCAACAAATGCCTGTAAGCGGCCTTGAACGCGCTGATCTTTTTCGTCATGTCGAATCACCATTGTATCGCACTACCATGACGAGGGCGTCATCCGTTTTTCTGCTGTAGCTCTTGATGACCGTGTCGGCGATTTGCTGAGGCGACTCGTGAAGGCGGATTTCCCTGCTGAAGGCGCTGCAAATGCCGTCCGTGGAAAAGATCATGAGATCTCCTCGATGGACGCGGAGCTTCGAAGGACGCAGGGGAGGCATTTGGTACCCCACGACGCCGCCTCTCCGGAACAGGGATTCCGCGGCCGGTTTTTTTTGAGGATCGGCACGCAGCAGAAGGCCATCCACGTTGCCGACGCCGAGCCAGGTCATGGCATTGTCCTCGACGTCAAATAACGCCAGGCTGAGGACGACCCCTCTCGTTCCCATAAGGGATTCGTGACACCGATTCACAAGAGAAACGACATCGTCAGAATCCGATGCGCAACGGGTCAAGGTATCAACGGCAATCCCCGCTGCAATGGCGGCCTTTCCGCCGTGCCCCAAGCCGTCTATGGCAGCCGCCAAAAATTTTTTTTCCCAGGCCTTCGCAACATAGGCGTCACCGCACTGTTCCTGCCCGGCGAGCGGAAGAGCGGCGATGCCCCATTCGACATAGGGGCTTCTCATCTCTTCCATTTCTTCACCGTCACCGTGGTCCCTTTACCCTTTTTGGAGACAATCGCGAACACATCCATGATGCGCCTGCAGCCCGGGAGTCCTAAACCCAGGCCGTTGCCTGTGGAGTAGCCGTCTTTCATGGCCGACTCTATATCCGGAATGCCGGGCCCCTCGTCTTGAGCGACAATGACAACACCCCTCGCGTCCTTGCCGTTCTCCAGCGCCATGATCATCACACCGGACCCGGCGTATTCCACAATGTTCCGCGCCAGCTCGGAGACGCAAGTGGCAACGAGGGTCAGATCGACGGCCGAGAAATTCAATGCGGCGCACAATTTGCGGACTTGGTGTCGAGCCGTAACGATGTCGTATTCGGAATGGATCGGCACCCGCAATTCGCCGTCAGTCATGGTTGCCACCGCCCTTCAGAAGGGCATTCAGCGTTGCCAGACCTTCTTCCAGATCCAGTTCGGTCGCGATATCCCCCAGCGTCAGGCCCAATTCGACCATCGAAAAGGCGACGTCCGGCTGGATGCCGACAATTACGGGCTCCGCCCCGCGCAGTTTGACGGTCTTGGCGATTTCGCGCAGGGTCCGCGCTGCAAAGGAATCGATCAGATCCAGGACGGTTACATCGATGACCACTCCGCGTGAACGGAATTTTCCTACTCTATCAGCTAATATCTTCCCCATCTCCCGCCATTCTGAATCGGAAGGAGATGACTGGATGGAAGCGATCAGGTAGGAACCCTGTTTCAGAATGGGGATGCTCATCGCTTTCCTATCCTTTCATCGATGGTGACATGGGTCCGGATTCAACCGTTCCGACCCTGTAACCCAGAAATCTGTCTGCCTCTTCAATGCCTCCCTGCAGATCTCCCACGGTCTTGAGCCGCGTCAAATCGACACCGATGTATACAAGCGCCTGAGCGACGTCCGGAGACAGCCCCGTGACGATGACCCTTGCGCCCATGAGCCGCGCGGCGTCCATCGTCTGGAGGATGTGATTCGCGATTTTGGAGTCCACCGCGGGAACGCCTGTGATGTCGATGACCACCGCCCTGGCTCTGTTCGCGCGGATGGCGCGCAGCAGTTGCTCGGTGAGCTGCTTCGCCCTCAGCGAATCGATCAACCCGATAATCGGCAGGATGAGGAGTCCCTCGCGTACCTGCAGGACGGGCGTGGAAAGTTCGCGGATCGCCTCCTGCTGCTGGCGAACGACGTTCTCGCGTTCTCCGATAAAGGCCATGGCGACGATGGCGAGAATACTATTGGCGACCGGCTCATAGACATCGAGCGCCGCGATGAGCTGGGCCATATTCTTGCGGTATTTGCCGAACAGGCTGCGTCCGTATACGTCGCGCAGAGTCAACATGCCCCCCATAATCTGTTCGGATGTCATGCCGCGCAGTACGCCGCGTTCCGCCATTCTCTTCGCATAGGCCTCTGCGGAATCATAACGCGCCGTCTCGAGGCACTGGACGCAGGTGTCGTAAATCGTCGCCGATTCAGCCTCCGTCTCCTGCGGAGTCATCCCTTCCAGAAGCTTCTTGGCAGTCATCTGACGCACCCATTCCTTGCGCAAGGAGTTCCGTTCGCCGCGAAAATGCGCCACGAGCTCTTGCCGAAGCCCTTCCACGCGATTCTCCTCTGTCTTCCCGATGTTTTTTTTATTCACGGCTTCCGTTCCTCCTCAGAAATTTTTTGTATATTCCCCGCCCCGGCCGAGCCTGCTCATTTGCAGGTTCCTCAAGAAATGAATTTCAGTGAATATAGAAGACTATAGAGTGATGAGGCGTCAACTGCAAATAAATTTTTGACTATCGGTCTCTGATCCCGCGCTTGCCGGGAACACTTGGGGGCATCTGCGAATGCGAGATCATGCTTTCCCGATCAGCACTTCCATCGGCGCCTGGAATCTTGCCGGTATCCGGCTCAAGGCATGGACCGATAAGGATTGCCGGCTATCTTCGATCGATAGATCCATTTGTCTAGGGTCAACAGCGGTCGCTTATATGTTCGAACGCGTTGATCGTATAGGCGACGCTGAAGCAATTCGGAAGGTCGAGCTGCTCGCCGGTCCTGCGGACAACGTCGAGCGCAATCCCCTATCGTGGCAGAAATTCAGAACGCGTTCCTGCTCTCTTACGGGCGGTCCAACTCCCGCCAGGGGTCGCAGGATTGGATGTATTCCAGAAGCCGCCGGCCGCCCTCGGAATGGATTTGGATCTTGGCATAATCGACCGTCACGTTGTTGAGGTACTGGAGCAGCATGGCGTCTCCGATCCTGGTCAAGGGCAAAATGCCGGCGAAAAAGAAACCGAGGTCTTCCAGCAGAGGAACCATGGCCGACGTGGCGGGTGCTTCCAGGGGCAGGCGAATGAGAATTGACACAATGCCCTGGACACAGAGCCGACGCAGGGTCTTGCGCAACAAATCGATAAGGTCGCCGCCGGGGCGTATGACGTCGATGTCGGCGGTCCGATCGTCTTCCATGACATCCACCTCGATTTGCGAGGGACCCAAGGGCGGCAGGACTGAAGGACCCGGGTCGCCAACGCTGCGTTCGAGTCCCAGGGCTTGATAGAGTTGCAGGATGGCGTCCCGATGACGAGCAGGCAGGAAGACGGTCCGCACGGATCGGTCGATGGGCATGAAGGCGATGACGTCGCTGTTGCGCTGGCTGCCCAGGTCGCTGGCAATGCCCTTAAACCTCCAGGTTTCGACGCAGCTCGCGAGCTGGATGGCGCAGACATTGGCCCCATAGTTGGCCACCAGCTTCTGGGAAAACACGTGGTTGGAAACCGAACAGGCCGACCATCCCCTGATCGAAGGGTTGCGCGTCAGGTAATCGAAGACGAGATTGCCGATCTTCTTGCTCACGCCGCCGCCGCGCAGATTCGGATCGACGAAAACATACGTGCACTCGACGATGGGATCGTCCGGATGGCTGCGGACCACCGCGATATGTCCCAGCACCTTGCCGCCGGGTTCGACGGTGATGACCGAGTAGATAGACCCGTTCTGAATATCCATGGCGAGTTGCCGGTAGTCGTAGATTTTGGCGTCAAAGAAGCTGTAGCCGTGGGACCGGTAGGCGCAGCGGGTGATCTCGATGGCATCCTCGGGCGTGGCGACCCGCACGTCGAAGCTTTGCGGCACGGCCGCTGTTTCGGCCGGCCGGGCAGGTTCGCCTGCCGGAGCGGATTCCCAGTGCTTGGCGAGCCGCATCCGGATGCCGTTGCTGCCCATATTGCTGAATTCAACGTGGTCCATGAACTGCTGCATGAGGTAAAGCCCTAGTCCCCTCGTGGAAAACTCTTCGAGGCGTTGCGCCGGCTGAAAGCCCGGCTGGCGCTTCGGGTCAAAGGGAATGCCCATTTCGTGCAGCACGATTTCCATGCCGTCATCGAGCCGGTTGCATGCGATCTCCAAGGTCTCGTCGCCCTCGAAGAATTCGCCGTGTTCCATCAGGTGGGTAACGGCCTCCTCGCAGGCGATCTCGATCTTCTGCGCGATAGCAGCCGGCGCCCCGAAGATGGCCGCGGATTCCCGCACGTGCAGCAAGGCCATGGGCAGATACGTGTCCCGCATCGGTACGGTGAGTTTGAGACATGGACGACGGTTCATGATCAGCTCCTTGTGATCGGCGGGTCTGGATTGCCGGATTTTCGAACGGTCTTCAGGGCGACGCTGGCGATGGTAAGGCTCAGAGCGATCACCAGAGCCGCCCACGACGCACGGCGAAACCCTTCGACCATCAGGGGAACACTGGCGACTCCCCCCCTGAACCCCAAGGAATAGGCCATTTCCAGGCACGCGACCCCTACGGCGCTGCCCAACGACTGGGTCAGGGAATACAGCGCGGAGAGTTCCGTGGCGGTGGCAACGCCCGTATGACTCATCACCAAAGCGGTATTGGCCGGCAGGAACATCGAAATTCCGACGGACAACGCCGCCGCCGCCGTCAGTGTGGCGGCCAGGGACGTGGTCGCGGAAAAGAACGTGAACAGCAGGGTCCCGGCAATGATGATCACGCCGGCGCCGATGCTTACCAATCGGGCATTGAGACGGTCAACCAGCCATCCGGCCAGCGGACTGGCCACCATCGCGAGCAGCGGGAATACGCCCAGCAGCAGACCGCTGTTCGTCACCGAATAGCCTTGGGCCTGCTGGAAGAAGAAGGGCATGATGAAGAACATGCCGTCCAGGACGACGACGCAGGCGAGCCCTCCGTAAAGGCCGAGAGCAACGCCTGCGTGCCTGAACACGCCCAGGGTGATGATTGGATCGGCCGCGCGTTTTTCAGCAGCGACGAACGCACCGAAACCGATGAGCCCGATGACGATCAGACCGAGTGCCGGCGCAGAGGCGGCGCCCCGGTCCATGCCCTGATTGAAAAGCAGCACCAGCGAGCTGAGGCCGACGAACAGGCCCGACGCACCGGCAAAGTCAAAGCTGCTGCGGGAGGGGAGGGGCGGTCCGTCGCTCAGGCGCCGCCGTGCCAGCGCGAATCCGAGAACCGTTGGGAAGATCGTTGCCACAAAGACCGAACGCCACCCGAACTGGTCGGTGAGCAGGCCTCCCAGAGGAGAACCGACCGCGAAGCCGATGGCGCCCAGCACCGTGTTGATGCCAAAGGCCCGGCCGCGGGCGTGTTCGGGGACGTGTGTGACGATGAGGGCGTTGCCCACGGCCATCAGCATGGCGCCGCCGACGCCTTGGAGGCCGCGGGCGACGATCAGCAGGGGCAGATTCGGAGCCGCCGCACAGAAAAGCGTTGCGACGGTAAAGGTCACGTAGCCCGTACGCAGGACGAATGCGGTGCCCCTGCGCTGGCCGATCTTGGCAAACACCGGCAGCAGGGAGCAGATCATGACGAGGTAGCTCAGTTCGACGAGGGCGATCAGGTCTGTGCCGACTTCAAACTGCCGCGCCATGGAAGGAAAGGCGATGTTCACGATGGTGGCGTCCAGGTTCGTGACGAACATGCCCATGGTGATGGCGATGATGACTTGCAGATTCATCTGTCTCTTCACGGCCTGTAAAGATCTGTCGCTTCGTCGGGATCTCGGCCTGAAAGTTCAAGCTGCCGTTTGTCTGGGGGTGCTTCCGGGTGGTCTTGACCGCTCATAGGTTCCTTGAAGACGCCATCACCACAGCGACATCTTCATGGCATGGCTTTGATTTGATGATGCGCAAGTGTTTCAGTCCACCAATTCGTGGCAGATGTCAATCGCGAAATATGACTACGCGACCTCGGCATCAGAATCCAGGACTTCGAGCATCGGATACTGCGGCCGCGTTTCCGCCACGGAAAGGCAACGATCAGATGCAAATGGAGGAAGGCGCCGGCGTCTATCCGCCTGACCGCTTAGCTTGGTGGCTTACATGGGGAAATGAGGTGGGCAATAGGAAGAGACAATTCTCTTCGTGACAGCCGATAGAATGGTTTTATCCGTGGAAGGCGCCTATTACGGTCGTGCAAGCATAAGGACTGTTGAAATTACCGTGGCTAACCTACTACCCGCACGAGAAAAGCGGTTTCATCACTACCCGCTGTCATAGGAGAGTCGCAAGTATCAATCGCTAGGCCGGTGTTGCCGTCGCGATACGCCGCCCGACTTGATCGCAGTACCGGCATTGGCGCTTCGGGCGCGGAGCACCTCCAATTGCCGAGTGTGACCTGGTTATCCCAGCTTGTTCATGACCATCTTGAAGATCAGAAACAAGAGAAACAAGAAACCGATGACACCAATGATCCTGTTGATCCATTTTTTTGTCGGCGACGGCTCGGGGTTTCCGTCGTTTGACGAAACGTGTCTTGCCTGGTCGCTCATAGAGTCCTCCTCAGAGAAATGAAACTCTTGTCGTTTTTAACTCACAAAAAAGTGAGTGAATGTTAACTACTTTTTATAAAACGGAATCACTCATGTCAAGATAATTTTTAGAATCAGGACGACTGTGTCGGCGAATAAAAGGGAAGAGAGCTGCCGGAAATAATTGTATCCGTTTGTAATCATTACTCTATAATCATAGGCGGGTCGGTTTCTTGAGATCAGGGAACAAGAATATCAATTGTAAACGATCACTTACATGATGCGGTCCTGAGCGGTCATCATGAGAGAGAATGGGAAATCGTGCTTAGAATGTGGATCGGGAGGTGAACGACGTTCGGCGGTCGGGATCCGTAGAGCGACCGCGGCGGGAAGGGTGTTCGGTGCGCAATGTCGTGTTCATGGGGGCGAATTCTGGGATCACGCCGATCGAAAAAAGGAAGTGCACCTGTTGAGCAGTCATGGGGCTCCCGCAGGCGCACGGTTCAGGCGCAGTATCTTTTCATAATCCATCGGGCGATGCTCCTGATGCTGCTCGGATAAGGCGGCATCGTCTCGACCGTAAACCAGCGGGCCTCAAGCACTTCGACCCCGTCAGGCCGCGGTTCGCCACCGGCATAATCGGCGATGAAGCCGATCATCTGCTGTGCAGGAAACGGCCAGTTCTGGCTGCCCACATAGCGGATGTTCTTCACGGAAACGCCGGTTTCTTCCAGAACCTCCCTTTTCACACAGGCTTCAAGCGATTCGCCGATGTCGACAAAACCGGCGACAAGGCTGAATCGGCCGGCCGGCCAGTTGGCATTATGGACCAGCAGAAACTCCTTCCCCCTCTTCACCAGCACGATGATGCACGGATGGATGTGGGGAAAATACTCGGCGCGACAGGCGGGACAGCGCTTCCCCCACGTCAGCGGGATGCGCTCCGTGACGGCTCCGCAGCATCCGCAATGACGGCTTCTCTTCTCCCAGGTTATAATTTGATGAGCGATGCCCGCCAGGGTTGACAGGCATTCATCGAGGGGTGCGTCCGGACCTTGAAAAGGCATGGCTTGGTACGGCGGAAGAATTTCAACGGTCTTGGCCACCGGAATCGTGAAAAGCGGGCGGCCGCGCCAAGTCCCGATGCACAGCGCACGGGAGGTTTCTGCGCACCATGACGGCGGCTCTCCTTCGGGAAGCTGGAACTCTCCGTCCGACTTGCGCAGGATCAGAGACGCGCCCTGGATCATCAACCAGAAAGGGGACGCGGCGGGCGCCGTCATCCCAGGCTTCAGAGGCTGGTATTCCGATCCGAGAAATGCCGAATTGAATGGAAGCACGCAGGTGGATGATAATGGATTCGTTGTGTCACGGTTCATGAAAGTGTGTCCTTGAAAGGTGTCGAGTTACGCGCAGTCTGTTGCTGCCAATTCGGTTGATCGAGTTTGTTGCTCGCCGTCCGTCGATCTCCTTGACGGTGCTATAGCATGAAAGCATTGAATCCGTAACTGTGGAAACAATTTCCGGCAGTCGAACCATCCGCGGCATTCAGCCCCCGGATCCTTCCCAGCCACCGTCGTTGTTTCTGTTCGCAGGTAGGTTGTCCCTCTCTTTATTCTCCCAGTAAATCCTTATTGTTTTCGCAGACAAATGGACACTATGCTTATCCTGCATCAGGAACGAAGAATAACCTAAAGGAGAAAATAGCCATGACGCAACCGTCCAGTACCAAGGTCCCGTTTACTGCAAATAATGTTGGCAAATGCATGTGCCCGAAATGTCCCGTACAGTCAAAGAGTCAGTGCGCCAGCGGGAAACTCGCCACGATCAAGGCGTCTCTGGCCAAGACACCTCTTGTTCGCGAAGACATTCCCGGGGTCTATTGTTCAACCGGCACCGCCGCATGCAGGGACCTCGATCCCAAACAGGCCTGCATCTGCGGGAGCTGCGCCGTTTTCGGTGAATATGACCTGGGCAAGGGAACACCCCTCGGATACTTCTGCCGCGATGGCCTTGCCAAGTAAGGCGGAATTTCGTCATCTGAAAACCTTCCTGGCAGACATTGGAGGAAAAGTGGAGGGGCGTCTGTCCGGAAGTTCGATTCCGCAGTGGGCAGAATTGCCAGGCGACTCCCTGACGGAAGTCTTTTCTACATCCGCTCAAACTCCAAGGCAGCATGGATGAGGAAATATCCGGGCTGAATACTTGCCTTGTTTTCCGATGAACACGAATCGCATCGGCCCGCACATTCAACCGTCGCTCGCCATGCCGGCCGGACTGTATACCACATAGCACAAGAGGAGGCCTTTTATGACAAACCGTATGATTGAGGCAACCGCGACAGCCAAGAAGAAACTGTTGTACGGAGAGGTTCTGGATACCTTGAATCTGTTATTTGACTTGCATCCGGGATACCGCCCGGTTCACGCAAAAGGCATCGTCTGCCAGGGCGAATTTTCCCCGGGCGCGGAGGCGTCTTCGCTTTGCCGAGCGCCTCATCTCCAACGCACTCCCGTGCCCGTGACAGTCCGGTTCTCCGATTTTACCGGCATACCCGATATTCCGGACTCTGACCCGAATGCATCCCCGCGGGGTATGGCGATCAGGTTTCACCTGCCCGGCGGTGATTCGACCGACATCGTGGCGCACTCTTACAATGGATTTCCCGCGGCCTCTGTCGAAGAGTTTCTTGGTTTTCTTAAGGCCATGGCTGCCAGCGGTCCAGATGCGCAGAAACCGACGCTTCTTGATCAGTTTCTCGCCGATCATCCCAAGGCCCTGCAGTTCGCCCAGTCCCCCAAACCAACTCCGGCAAGCTTCGCTACGGAGTCATTCTACGGCGTCGACGCCTTTCGTTTCATAGACAGAGATGGCACAGCAAGAATCGGCCGCTACCGCATACGCCCCGTTGCGGCCGAACAGCATCTGACCCCGGGAGAGGCTGCGGCGAACGCCAGGGACTTTCTCTTTGACGAGATAAGAAGACGGCTGGCTGACGGCCCGGCCGGTTTCCAGCTCGCGGTCCAGCTTGCCGCCGCCGGCGACCCGATTGCCGACCCGACGGATGTATGGCCGGAGGACCGCGCTCAAGTGAAGCTTGGCATAATTTCCATACATGCTCCGGTGGCGGAAAGCGATGCCGCACAGCAAAAACTCCTCTTTGATCCCGCGAAGCTGGTTGACGGAATAGAGTTTTCGGACGACCAACTTCCCGCCGCACGTTCCGCTGTGTATGCCATGTCTTTTGAGCGTCGGAGCAGATAAACTTGACCTGTAGAGGTACACCGCGCCTTATCGATTTGAATAGGTTCTCCGGTGAATATACCGGCGAGGTACGCCATTCTGCATGGCTCTCCTCTTTTTCGATCTGCTCGCTCCGTGACCTTCGCCCACTGTGACCGCCTGGATGGGCCGGTGGGTCTGGCAGCGAAGAAGGTCCTGGAGAGCGGAAACCTGAACCCCGTTCTGATCTGAGCTGTCACGCGGTGTGAATCGGCGTGCAATTATGACCACCTGCTGGATAATTCAGCTTCCAATATTGACCCGTTCCTGTGAACGCGAAGTTCGCGTTTCTGTTATAAAATTTTGGACGGGTCAATTTTGCATGCTGATTACAGCCAAGGTAGCATGCCTATTCACAGTAATCTACCCTCTTCTCATGTTCTCCTGATCTCAGAGGTATTGTCAGTGCTATTTTATGCATTGCCCGACAGACTCGTCTTTGCATCGGGACCCGTCTGTCCATATTGCCCCATCCAGCTTCGCCCCGGTAAGATTTGCCCCGGTGAGGATCGCTCCGCTCAGCTTTGCCCTATAGAGGTCAGCCCCGCTCAAGTTTGCACCTGACAAATTTGCCCCGCTCAACTTCGTCGATTGCAGAAAAGCGTTGCTCAGATTTGCCCCGCTCAACTGTGCATCATAGGCCTCTGCATAATTCAGGTCTGCATTGCTCAAGTTTGCCCCCGTCAAGCGCGCTCCAATCAGATGTGCCGCAGTCAGGTGCGTTCCAGTCAGGTTCGCCCCTTTAAGGCTCGCGTGGCTCAGGTCTGCGTCGCTCAGATCGCAGTTTGTGCAGGTATTGGTCAGCTTGAGTTTCTGAACGTGGGACGGATCAAAGGCCCATGACGTGCCGATGTAGAGGAAGAAACCCACAACACCAACGATGAACGCCGCTACGGCAGATCTTTTCATGACGACCCTCGCTTTCGTGAATGACCTTCGACAGAGGATAACACACGCTTGCGGGGAGTTCCGTGATTCTCTTGTGAGACTGCTCCCCTCTCTATCGCCACTGCATTATGCCCTCCTTCATCAGGACCGCAAGGCTTTAATGGGGTCCATACGGGACGCTGTGTGGGCCGGATAGAAGCCGCAGAAGACGCCGACAATCGTGGAAACTCCGAACCCCAAAGCGATGGAGGAATAGGACATGATGAACTGCCACTTGGAGAAGTACGCAAAGAGATAAGAAATGCTGATCCCCAGAATAATGCCGATCAGCCCACCCGCCAGGCAGAGAAGAACCGACTCGATCAGGAACTGACTTTGGATATCGCTTTGTTGTCCTCCGAGGGCACGGCGCAGACCGATCTCACTCCTCCGCTCGGAAACGGAGATCAGCATGACGTTCATGACACCGATACCGCCAACGATGAGGGAAATGCTGCCGATGGCGCCCAAGAGCAGGGAAAACATCTGCATCTGCTTCTTCATCCTCTCGATCAGTTCTTCCGCGGAGGTGACTTCCACCTGCATCCCCCTGGCTCTTTTCTGAAAATAGTTGTGAATATTGGCTTTGAGCCGTTCGATCGGGACCCTGGGAGCGACTCTGGCCAGGATGGTATTGATGTCCTGATTCTGAAACGTCCGGAAGGCCGTGGATATGGGAACCATCATCGCCCGGTTCATGCCGTAAGGACGAAGCCCCCCTTCCGCCACCTTGTCCAAGACGCCGATGACGGTGAAAGCGCGTCCATCCGCCATGATCTGGCTGCCCAGGAGTTTTGACGTCCCGGCCTTCTCCAGAAAATCGGCAAGTTCAGCGCCGACAACGCAGAAATAACGATTCTGGTCAAGTTCGGAAATGACCCGCCCTTGGCGTATCTGAAGCTTGTTCAAATCGAAGAAGGAAGCGGTGACGCCGATCTGTTCCATGCGAATACTGTGGCGCCCCCGGACAAACTCCGTCCCGCTGGTAAGATAAGGGGCGATATCGAGAACGTTCGGTTCTTCCGCAGGAATCCCCATGACGCTATTCATGGTGAATTCTGATTTTTTGTTTTCGCTGAAGCCCTTTCGAATGGTGATGATATCGATCCCCATATCTCGAAATTGCCGGAGTGCCTCCTGCTCGACGATGGTGCCGATGGAGACCATTCCAATGACGGAGCCGATGCCAATCACAATGCCGATGAGGGCGAGCAGACTTCGCTGTCTGGATCCCCAGAGGCTTCGAACCGCTTCGCGAAGATTGACTTGAAGCAGGATCATGATGAATAGATCATCCCATCAATAATTTTCACGGAACGCCTGCACTGCTCGGCAAGTTTCGGGTTATGGGTAATGATTACCATGGTGATGCCTTCCTCCCGGTTCAGCCGCTGAAAGAGTTCCATAATCTCCTCTCCCGTTCTTGTATCCAGAGCGCCGGTAGGCTCATCTGCCAGGATAATTGCCGGCGATCCGATCAACGCTCGGGCGATGGCGACGCGTTGCTGCTGTCCGCCGGACATCTCGTTCGGGCGATGCCGAGCGCGATCTTGGACGTCCACTCTTGCCAGATATTCCATGCTCTTCTTTCGGATCTCCGTCTCCCGAATTCCCCTATAGATGAGCGGCAGGCCTACATTTTCCATCGCCGTCAGCCTGGGCAGAAGATGATACTGCTGGAAGACGAATCCGATTTTCCGGTTTCTGAGCTTCGACAGTGCCGGGTCGTTGTCATACAGAACCCTGGTGCCGTCGATATGAAAATTCCCGGAATCCGGTTTCTCCAGGAGACCCAAAACGTGCATCAGCGTTGACTTTCCGCTTCCCGAAGGTCCGATGACCGCCAGGAGTTCTCCTCTCTCCACCCTGAGATTGATTCCCTTCAGGACCTTCACTTCCGTGGGGCCGACACGATAGGACTTGCGGATATCCTCGATGTCCAGCATAGGGAAATTCATCAGTAAACCACCTCGTCCCCCGCCTTGAGCCCGCTCGTAATTTCAACGGCATCCAGCGTCGTCATGCCCGTCACCACGCTCACTTTTTTCAAGGACCGGGTTGCGCTATCCCGGACATTGACGACATGGTCCCTGCCTTCGATCCGCACGGCCTGAATGGGCAGCATCATGACGTCGGGCTTGTTCAGGAGCAGGATTTCCATGTTGGCCGACATGCCGAGGCGGAGCCTGTCTTTCAGTCCCGGAGGCAGAATGTCCATGGCGACGACAACCTCGAAATTGGAGGTTTTTCTCCCGCCTTCAGGTTTGACGGCCTGGGAAGAAATATGCACGACACGCCCCATGATCGTTTCTCCAAATGCGTCTACCGTTATCCGGACCTCCTGGTTCTTCTTGATTTTCAGGACCTCCAACTCATCGACTTCCGCCGTCATGGAAAGACCTTCCGTGTTGCCGATGGAAAGCAGGATATCACCTTGGGAGAACGTGACGCCCCGGTCCACAGTCTTTCCTTTTTTGTCCTTGTCACTGAGCGTGTCGGGAAGGAGAACGGTTCCGGCAACGGGAGAGAAGATGTCGGAATGGCTGAGCTGCTTTTCAATCTCCTGCAGTTTCTGACGGGCATTGGCCAACTTCAGCTCGGCGATATGGCGGTTCTGCCCTTCTCCTTTTTCCTTGGTGGCTTGAAGGTCGCGGAGAGAGGATTCATAGTCCATCCTCGCCGTTGTCAACTGTTGCCGGGCGTTGGTGTATTCCGTGGCCGGCACAATTTCCTTTTTGAACAGCCGCTCCGTTTCCTGAAACGTCTTGTTGTAGCCATCCAGTGTCAACTTCGACCGCGTCACGTTTTGCTCGGCCTTCGCAACCTCATTGCTGCTCATCCAATTTTCCAGCTCTCTGACTTTTTCCTGCGCCTCGATGTAGGCCGTCTTCGCCTCGCGGTATTTGACCTCCGTTTCCGCCCTGTCGATTTTTAGCAGGAGCTGTCCTTTGGTAACAGCCTGCCCGTATTCGAAATACTCTTCAGTGACCATGCCGCTCAGAGGGCTGGTGACGTGAACGATTTGAATCGGTTTCAAGGTCCCTTTCAAGGTGATGCTGTCGGTTAAGGTCTGGGGGGCAAGTCGATAAACCCTGGTCGCAGACGCGGCTTGCTTGCTTCCCTCCGAGGAACCCTTCGTACCCGTCGAGATGTCCGTTTGCCGCCATGTAAACACGCCGATGGACAAGAAGAGAATGATGATCAGAGCGGTGGCCGCGACGCGAATCAGCTGAACCTTCCGCAGGGCTGCCTGGAGATTCGTGTTTGCTTTCTCTATCTCCAGGTATGATTTCTGTAGGGTCACATGCTCTTGCTTCAGCTCTTCCGCAAGCCGTTGCTCCGATTCCTGAAGCCGAACGACTTCGGTCATGTCATTGAAAACGACGATCACGGCCGCAGTTGCCTGTGCCCCCTCATCTGCTGCCGGAAGGAAGGATGTCGTCACTGCCAGTGTCAGGACTTCTTTCCCCCGCCGCCACTGCACGAGTTTGTTGTGGAGCATATGGGAATCATAGACGGCGTCCAGGATCGTCTGGTTGAAGGCGTCGTTTCCCTCCTGGGCACTGAAAAATTCTGCGAAAGATCTTTGAAGAACCTCTGAGCCGTTCAGACCGAGAATAGCCGCCGCCGCCTTATTGAATGTCAGAATCCGCCCGTCAGGGCCGATGCTCATGACACCATCACTCATGCTTTCGAGAATGTTACGGAACATGATGTCAGTTGGCATTTTTTTGATCCTTCTGATTTTCTGGTTTGCCGGCTCTCGCCTTTTCGGATTGCTGAATCCGGTCGTCTTCCTTCCGGACAGCAATCTGCCAGGTTGCGAGCGTAGTGCCAAGTGTCTCGTCCAGGGATGTCAGAGAATTCAAATAAGCTGTCATGGCCGTCAATTCATTCAGTTGCGCCGTCTGCAGATCCCTCTGAAAACTCACGATTTGGAAGTTCGTCGTCCGTCCGGCACCCAGTTTCTCCCTCTCGATGTCCAGCTTCTTCTCGGCAAACTCCCGGGCCTGCCTTGCACTGACCAGGGATCGATAGTTCGAATCCACGTTTCGTACTGCGTTCTGAACGCTGATCTCGATGTCGAGCTTCAATTTCTCAAGAGCAAGGTTCGCCTTCTCCATTTCATTCTTTGCGCCCAGATAAGCCCGCATATCCGTCGTCATGTATACCAGAGGAATTTCCAGGCTCAACCCTACATTCCAGTCCCTCTCGGCTGTGCTTCCGAACGCCCTTCGCAGGGCGGGATCGTAGCTATTGAAGGTTGTCGCGGCAGCGGCGTCCGTTGTCCCCGCCGTCAGATTGAGGCTCCAGAGGCGGTTGATCTTGTTCTTGGCAAGATCCAATTTCCTGATCTCCAGATTCTGAAGGGCCAGCAGGTAATCCGTCCGGTATTGAAAGGCAAGGGAAACGGCCTCCTCCATGACCGGGGGGGAAATCATTTGCTGGTCTTCATCCATCGCTTCAAACCACGTGTTTTTGTCGATATTCATGGCCTGGACAAGGGCCATGCGGGCGGCATCCAGCCTGTTTCTGGCGTCAATGACGGAGGTTTCCTGTGTAGCGATGTCCGCCTGGGCCTGGACGATTTCCGTACCGGCGATCCGCCCGGCATCGATCATCTCCTTGTTGTATTCATAAAGCGATTTGGCCCGGGCAAGGCCCATCTCGGCAATGACCAACTGCCTCTCGGCAGTCTTGTAGTCCCGGAATGCAGCAATGGCGGTCTTGATCGTTGAAATGATCGTGTCCTTCAAGGAAAGAACATTCTTCTCTTCGGTGATCCTGGCGATCCTGACGGAATACGCGGCATTCTCAATGCCGCCGCCTTTGAGAAGCGGCTGTTTGAACGCAACGTTCCAATCGGACGAATAGTTGAAACTCTGTCCGACATCAGGCCGGTCGCCCGCATTGTTCCAGGCAAAAGTAAACGTGCCGCCAGTTGGAATCGCCAAGGTGGCGGACAACGCGCCGCTGGCATTCAGGTCGGCGGTTCGGCCCGCTGTGGAGCCGGCCGTCGGCGCGACGTAGCTGTCGGTACGGGTGACGCCCAGGGTCAAAGAAGGGTCCGTGGGCAGGTAGTATTTCCTCTCCGCCATCTGCAGATCGATCCGGTTGAGGTATCGGTCCAGGTAGGCGCTGCGAAGGGTGACATTGTTCGTCAGGGCGACAAATACCGCATCCGCAAGTGTCAGCTTCATCGCGGTGGCGTTCGACGGCTTGACCGGTGCGGCGCTGATGTGCGGGTTTGGTGCAAAAAGTAAGAAGATGAAGGCGTAAGGGATAATGCTGACTAAGAGAACCTTCTTCATAGAAAGGGCACCACCCTCATCGTTCAACATGGTGATGTGTTTCTCTATAAGATTATGGGTATTTTGTCATCGAAAAGTTTGGGCCGTGGCGCGAGTCATTGTTTTCTGAAGTCGATGATTGGGGCTGACCGTTTTCGTGGATGGTTAGTTGTTGAGATTTCGCGCATTGACTGCATACGTCTTTCATGCTCAACGGGGAGCAATAGTCGAGGCCGGAATGACGGAGATGCGAACTGCATCAGTCCTCGACAAATTCGAAGGCAGCCGTTCTTTTCTTGACCCGGGTCCGGAACCGGTGCCCGTCGCAGAGCTCACGTTCCAAGCCGGCAAAGAAGCTTTCGCCCAACGGGTTGTCGAAGCAGTCGTCGACCGATCCGGTGGAAGGCCGCATACCGGCTTCCGTGCACGTTCGCCGAACGAGCGCAGCTTCAGTGGCAATTACTCTTGCAATCGGCCTTGAAAACCGTCATAAGACCGGACAAGGCATGTGCATTGCTATAGGGATATTATGGAACTCCGCCAATGGAGGGATACGATGGGACTCAAAACAGGATTTACAGCGTGCGGTATTCTTCTTATCTGTCTTTGTACGATGCATCTAATCCCGACGGACACGGGAAGCGTCGCATATGCGGGCGACAGCATATTGCTGGTCAATACAACAAATCGGGCTTTAAGTTGTTCAGGCATATTCAAGACACGTACGAGAGAACCAGGCTATACGTATTATGTAGATCCATCGTCAAGTTCGAACATCCCCACCCGGATTGATGAGGGATGGCAGTACGGGCCGTTGATAAGGCTGTGGTGCATGGAAAAAAGTGCCTTGACAGATCAGCATGCTACGAGGATTGATTTCACCTACGGCGGACCGTATCCCGCTCGATGCAGAGTAGTGCGGACGGACGGGTATGACGGTTGCGCAATTGAAAAGATGGAAATTCAGTGTCCTTAGCTGCGATCAACGCCCGAGAGATAATGGAAGCAGACGATTGATGGATTATGATGGAGGGTGTCAATGAAGATCGTTACGATAGCGTGCAGCCTGGCTCTATTCGTCGTCTCCATGACGGTACCTGTGGCAACGTGGGGGTGGAATTGGAACGTGTTCAATCAAACCCAAAAAGAGCTTCAGGCGGGGGGCAAGGAGGCGGGAGGCAGCTGGATGCGAACGATTCCTGTCCCAGCCAAGGGGTCGGCGCCGGTACAAATGACGGGCGGATATTGTCTGGATTACCTGTATATCTACACCCCCCATTGCAGAATACAACCAGGCAACCAATTCATGTATTGGATAAACTGCCTCGGCGCCGGGTCAGTCAACGCGCCAAGCGGGGGTACTGGCACATGCTGCTGGAACGTGGATGTCACTGTCGAAGAGACGGGGGACAGGGGTACTGATGGATTTCCAAATTGCCGGGTACGGCTGGGTAAACCCTGAAGAGGCCCTTGTTGCGCGATGGCCGTCAATTCCTCATCGATCTCCGCGACCGGACGTGCCTTGATTCGTTGAAGGGTAGTGATCCGCATTCGTTTCGGACTCCGTTCGGTCTCTTCGGCGGGCGTCGGCGAGCTCGTTGATCGGAGGGACGCGGCAGGTATGGCAACCTGCATATACCGAGACACCAGAGTCAAAACAGGTATCACTAAGCCTGCATCAGCACGGATATTTTCACCTTGTTGCATTAACGTCCGTACCGCCACTCCGTCGAGCTCGCACAAAACTCAAGATCAAACACAGGTATGTTCGGAGGTGAGATCTTTGTGGTCGGGAAGGCAACGCACGCACCATCGTTTCTTTTGTCTTTATAGTAACTGTTGAACTCAGACATACACCTTCTCAGCCAATCTTTTTTTGAAGTCATGTTCCCAGGGCAATGCCAAGGCACACAGGTAGTTTCACCCCATTTCCAACATGTAGGTGTCGAGATAATTCCCACAAATTCTCGCTCACCTGGCTTATCCCAGTAGTGAGGTGGATCGTAGTAGCAAACTACCTGGTCTGGGCAATCAGCCCATGCCGCTATCGGGATTATTGACATGATCACGACCCCAATCAGCATGACATGTTTCATCATATGGCGCCCCTTTCGATATCCGATTTTCAAACGTGACAATTTGATTACTCAGATTCCTTACAGTTATCGAACTCTCATCGGATCGGATCGAAATTACGTGGCCCCGATTCACCACGTAAGCTTCCCCTAAAGATGGGGTTTTCATACCAGTAGTGTGGAGAAACATCAAGAGAATGCGCATTGTTGTCGGCTTCTCTTAGGAACGCGCAAATCTCCTATCCGTTGACCTGCACACCTCCGAACAGAGATGCCCCTCTGGCCACACTGGCGACCATGGCGACAGCTCCAGACATAGTCGCCGCCAGTGTTCCGATCATGATGTCTTTGTTCTTGATGTGGGACAGCTCATGGCCGAGCACTGTAAAGCGGCACGCAATAATAACCCACCTTAAAGGATAATCGGCATCCAAGAGTGACCCGCCTGAGTTTATCGTTTGTGTCATGATATCAAATAAATAACAGCTGTTGACGGGTGAGTCGCGCGTCCGCGAGCTGATAGCGCTGATAGTCGGCTTGGGTGGCGAAGGCCTCTAAAATAAAAGGGGTTAAGCCGTAAATTGCTTAACCCCTTGAATGTTTTGGCTCCCCGGGAGATACAGCTGTGAGGACTTTTCATCGGTAGTCGTTTGTCCTATGAAGAAATATCAATACATTAACGCGGTCGCAATGAAGTCGAATTCATTCGACGCGGCCCAGAGTTTTGGGAAAGAACGAACCATTGCGACACAGTTACATGCGCCAGACGCACATCTTTACTTCAATTGATAGAGCGGGTAATCCTTGCCGAAATTAATAATAAGCGGCGTCTGGCTGTGGCCGACTTGTTTAGAAATATCGGCAGTTGCTTTTTTAGTGTAATCGCCGAGACTCATAACTGTTACTTTGTTGTCTTTGCCGCCCGTCGCCTGCCAGTTGTCATTCAGACCTTCCAGCAGGACATGGCTGAAAAGGCCGTTGCCCTTGTAGCCGTCAAGCGCCGTTTGCTTATCGTTGGCCGAGGCATAAATATGCAGCCCCATTTTTTTTGCCAGAACGGAGATGCGGGCATCGTATAATCCGCTGACAATGTAATCAACCCCGCCGGCGTGACAGGTATCAAAAACCAGCAGCTGATTAAATGATTTTATTTTCTTAGACATCTCGACAATTTCGTTGGAGCTGATCAAACTGCCCTCATCCAGCTTCCCTCGGTAGTCATGCGTGAGCGTGTAATACTGATTGCTCATTAGAACTCCGTGACCGGCAACAAAAAAGATAAAACCGTCACCCGGTTTTATGAGCTGCGCGAGGTCGTTAATTGTGTCAATGAGATTGTGCTTTGTCGCCTCACTGTCGGTCATGAGCCGGGGATGAATATTTCGCGGATGATAAAACCCCGCAGATTGTCTTAACAGCATATTTCTTATGTCTTCCGCATCTTTGCGGGCATATTTCAGGTTAATCGTTTGATCCTGATATTTGTCTATGCCGACGGCCAGAATATAAAGGTGAGGCTCCCGCGGCGGTAGTGATGAACGGAAACCGACTGATTTCAACCGGCTCTGCACAGTATTGCTGCCGTTAAAAGCCTGGACGCTGATTTCATTTTCTCCCGGCACAACATCAATTTCCCGGCAGGCTTCGTAAACATCGCCTTTGGCGCTGCTTTTGATAGGACTTAACTCCCCTTTTTCCTTGATCTTGATACTGCGCATTTCCGTGTAAATTGTGGCGCTGCTGATAGAAGCAACAGACAGATTCTCAGTCGTTTTTGCCGCATCACGGTAAAAACCGTCCGACTGTACCAGCTTTCCATTGTGAAAAACCCTCACCTCGCCGATACCGCCGCCGGTATTGCTTATCCGATAGCAGGCCCGGACCCGTGGTTCGTTATCCGGAAATCCGGCGCTGGTAAATTGCACGTCGGGAGGCGGATTTTTAATGGCTTCGGCGATGGTCAGCGTAATCAGTCCATTAATATCTTCGCCCCTCAGTTTGGCGCTGACAATATCCGGTCGATAAAAGACATCATAAAACTGGTCGATGCCGAAGATGCTGTTGCCCATGCGCAAGCTTAAATGTTTATGGCCGTTGGGCGAAGAGTTGTAATAACCTTCGGGCGTAATGACGACCCATTCATCATCCTCAAACCCGATAAAGCGTGCCAGCTCTCGCCCCGAAGCAACATCCCAGATCCTGGTTGTCGCATCAAAACCGCCGGAGATGATCCTTTTGTCATCCTCTGAAAAAGAAGCGGAATTGACCCATGCTGAATGTCCGGTAAACTTCTTAAGTTCTTTTCCCGTGGCGACATCCCACAGCCGGGCGGAATAATCGCCGCAAGCCGATAAAATCATTTTGCCGTCTTTAGAAAAAATGACTGAAGTGACAGTTCCCTCATGGCCGGTAAATATCTTTATTTCCTTTCCTGAGAAAACATCCCACAGCCGTATCGTCCTGTCCAACCCTCCCGAGACGATGTATTTCCCATCCGGCGAAAATGCTGCCGAAAAAATTGCATCCGTATGTCCGGTAAATTTTCTTATTTCTTTCCCAGAGTCAACATCCCACAGTCTGATGGTGCAGTCTTTTTTACTCCAGGACCTGCCGCCCGCGGAGAGGGCATATCGTCCATCCGGCGAAAAAGAGACGGAGCTAATATCGTCTTCGTGTCCCGCCAGCCTTTTCAATTCCTTGCCGGAAGCGACATCCCAGATTTTTACCAGCTTATCGCCGCCACCGGAAATGATTAATTTTTCATCGGGAGAAAACTGCACGGCAGCTTTTCCCAAAAGAAATTTTTCATCAATGAAAAATTTCTTCACTTTCCCGTCGGCTGCATTCCAGACGATGATCGCGCCTTTTTCCCCTTCGACACGGGAAAGCACGCTGTTGCCATCATGGGAAAATATCGCCGTCTTCACAATGCTTTTTAAATGCCCGTAACGTTCCTTTTCTTCCGGCGAATCAACAATCCAGCGGAAGCGGAAAGAATCCACCTGCCTGCCGGCGGCAACATCCCAGAGTCTTACTTTTCTGTCCTCACTGGCAGACACCGCCTGGAGACCGGATGGGGAAAGGGACGCCGTATGAACCCACGAAGCGTTGCCAGTCAGATTTTTTGTCTGAATACCCGTATTGGCATCCCAGATTTTGATCAAGCGGTCCTGACCGCCGGAAACAATGAATCTGCCGTCCGGCGAGAAGGAGGTGTCGGTAATGATAATGGAATGACCGGTGAAATTCATGATTTCACTGGCGGAAAAAACATCCCAGAGATGAAAGACACGGTTTGTCCCGACGGTTAAAACGCGGCGGGCATCAGGCGAGAAAGCCACCCGCGACACACCTTTCGGTTCAATGGAAAACGACTTCATTTCTCGGCCGGTGACCGTTTCCCAGACTGTGATTTCGGTTTTCTCGTTGCCCGCCATCACATACCTGCCATCCGGAGAGAAAGCGATAGCCTTTGTCCAGCCGGGTTTTCCGGCATATGTCCTGAGCTCACTGCCTGTTGCCGTATCCCAGAGGCGGACAATGCCGTCTTTGGAAACAGACAAGATATTTTTTTCGTCCGGGGAAAAAGCCAAACCCGTAACTGCTTCCGCACTGCCGCCTAGTGTACGGATCTCTCTACCCGTGGCGGCATCCCAGATTTTAATTGTTTTATCCGAACTCCCGGTAGCTACGATTTTCCCGTCCGCGGAAAAAACAATTCTCTGCACATAATCGCTATGGCCCTTGACCATCCAAAGCGTGGCGCCGGTCTCCAGATTGCGCATTTTCAGAAGTCCCTTCCAGCCGCCGGTTGCAAAGAATGATTCGTCCGGGGAAAAAGCAAAGGTATTAATATTATCGTCGGAATCGGAAAAGGATCTGATTTCCTTGCCTGTTTCCACATCCCAGAGATTAAGCGTTCTGGCTACTGCACTGGAAAGAAGAAATTTCCCCGCCGGAGAGAAAATAACTCGGCTGACACCGGAAGTATTGCCGGTTTGTACAATGATTTCAGTGTCATCGGAAATGTTCATTCGAGGTACTTTCCGGACGGCAGGCGTTGCCGCCGCCGGCATCTCCCCCAGCTTACCCCACAGAGACAATTCCCTCCCACTGCGCCTTATATCCAAAAGAATGCTCTGTCCCGGTTTGCTTTCAGCAACAAAGTTCACCAGATCAGACGGCTGATTCGCTTTATTCCCGTCGACAGTGACAATGATATCACCCTTCTTCAAACCCATCTTGTCAGCAGGACTCTCTTTTGTTACGGCTACAACCAGCAGGCCGCTCGCTGGAGCAACTCTGCCCCGCCGGGCATTATTGACACTGCCCAGTATGGCCGCCGCCAGCTCATCACGAGCAACAGCAGAAGAACCGCCAGCCTCGACCCTGGAGAGGCCTTGCACCTGAGCGCCCAGCCAGGCCTTCTTTTCCCCGGCTTGGAGAGGACCCGGAATGAAACCGACCAAAATAATAACCAGCAGAAAAAGTATCTTGTTTGACAATTTGACCATCGTTTATTTTCTCACTTTGCTATTGGAATGCTCCGATATCGGGTAGTAGAAAAATCTTTGCCAAAGAAAATTTGTCTCATAAGATTGCCGATACACAAAAATCGTCAAGGTTGTCAATTGGGATTGAAAATTGACCCACCCCCTGCAAAGGATTTTAGTTGTTTTGCTTCCTGAGCAATCGTTTTCAGGAGGCCCTGTGTTTCATACCCCAGGAGTCGTTTCCGGTTTCAATGATCTCGCAGTGATGGGTGATGTTAATCGGCATGCAGTGATAGACTGCCTTTAAGGATAATTGGCACCCAAGATTGACCAGCCCCAAATTTCCATTTATGTTATGAAGTCAAATAGTTAAGAACTGTTGAGGGCGAGTCGAAATTCAATGCTGATAACGGGTCAATTTCATGTTCCGATTCACACGGAAGTTATGCCCCCCGTAAAAACGAAGCATTACAGCTTGTTATGAGCATTGAATTCGTGATATCTGATTGCAGAGTGGACAGCTTTTCTGGGAACCCTCAATATCACGTTATCCTAAGTTAAAAACTGGACCACTTCCCAGGGGGGCCAGGTCAGTGAAAAGATACCAGCCCACACGGACGGATCTCCTCATTAATACGGATTGGGGAACGCCGCGTGAACAGCTATCCAAAGAAGAAGCGGTCGGCAGGAGAATGAAGCTTCTTTGCGGACGATGGGTAACCAGGGAAGAAAAGAAACAACTTCGTGAAGAATACAGTACCTACCATTCCATCCGAATTATTGGATATCTGCTGATCATCCTCACACTCGTCATCTTCCCAATCAATATCGGAGAAATTTCCAGAGGTGGAATCATCCCTGCGGCATTGGCAACCATTTACGGATTGGTTATGTTGGTTGCGGGAGCAGGCTTGATCAAATTCAAGCGATTTGCCCGCAACATCGCCATATTGGCATTTCTGTCCTTTCTGGCGTTGCCTTTCACAGCCCTCTTGAGCGATGACAAAGGAGCGCCAGTCCTTATCATTCTGGGACTGTCAGGCATTTATTACCTCTTGCGGAAGACGGCGCGGAAGATATTTGCACCTGCGGTTGTTGGGGATGCTGATGGCAAGAAATGTAAGAGCTCTCTTTTTCGTAGAGGAATTATTGCGGTCTTACTGCTCCTAGCGCTTTTTACGGCCTATACCATTTATGATATGAGCCAGGCAAAGCGAATGGCCGCCAACGCATGCAATCACGCAGTAAAAGACATGTCTCTGGAGGAGTTCCTGGCTACTATTCCTAAAGAGGATTACAGAATAATCAGGAGTTCCGATCATACGATGATTGTGCCGCGAAGGGGAATGGGGCGTAGCCATTGCGTAGTGTATCATGACGGGCTGAAAATGACCGGTGCGAAAGCGGGACTTATTGATTAAGAGGTTCCTATTTCAACGTGTTGCGAGACAGATGTTGGCCCGCTATATGTGAAAGGCCAGAAGCAAGACCACTTAAATGTACCACACCCGGAACAAGAATGCTCAACCGGATTTCACGAGGTCGTATTCCGAAACAGTCTTCACCGGGTACCAAAAACAAGGCCGATGAAAGGAAGGCTCAATGAAATCCAGAACCAGCGACAGGATTACCAAGGGAGCAATGCGCGGCCCTCACCGTTCTTATCTCAAAGCAGTGGGGCACTCCCACCGGGATATCATGGAAAAACCGATCATTGGCATCGCCAACTCTCGCAACGAACTCTTTCCGGGACACGCACACCTAGATCGAATAGCCCAGGCAGTTCGCGAGGGCATTTTCGCTGCCGGCGGGCTCCCTTTTGAGTTCAACACTATTGCTCTTTGCGACGGGATCTGCATGGGCCACGAGGGAATGCGCTGCCCCCTTCCCAGCCGAGAGTTGATC